>JBKDXM010000056.1:0-12275 GCA_046306335.1 Planctomycetota bacterium | reverse complement strand
GGCAGCGTCGCGGCACCGACCCGCCCTCCGTCGTTCCCTCGCCCGGGTTCGGTCGGCATGATCCCGCCCCCGCCGATGCCGTCTGCCCCGCCGCCCGACCGCGCTGCCGTGCTCGCCGAGCTGCGCACGTTCGTGGCCAACTGGTTCCGCGACGGCCGCGAGGACGGCCTCGGGCCCGACACGCCGCTGGTCACGTCGGGCATCGTCGACTCGGCCGGCGTGGTGGAGGTGGTCGAGTTCATCGAGCGGCGGTTTGGCGCCCGCTGCGAGGACGCCGACCTTTCGCTCGCCAACTGCAACACCTTGGCCGCTCTCGCCGAACTCGTGCTGCAGCGCCGCTGAGCCCGAAGACGAACTCGACGGCGCAAGGTGCCGTCAAGCTGCGGTTTTTTGCAGGCGGCGCGACTCGCAAGCGAGCACGGTGCTCGCTATCTTGCTCGCGCCATTTTTCGGCTTCCGGTGACGAACGTCCTCCTCCCCATCCTGGTCATCACCGTCCCCGTGCTGGCGATCGTCCTGCTCGCGGTCGGCGGTCGGAAGCTGTCAGGTTCGTGCGGTGGCATGAATCCAGACGGCAGCTGCCAGCGATGCGGCAAACAGTCGGGCGAGCCGGAGCCGGAGGGCGCCTGCTCGCGGTGACCCCGCCGGGCGCCCGGGGCGCATCCAGGCCAGCGAACGCATGACCACCTACACCATCAAGAAGGGCTACGACCTCCGGCTCGCCGGCAGGCCGGAGCCGGTCCTCGTCGACGCCGCGGAGCCGGCGCGCGTCTGCCTGCAGACCGCGGAGTTCCCCGGCATCAAGCCGAAGGTCCTGGTCAAGGAAGGCGATCAGGTCGTCACCGGCCAGCCGCTGTTCCTCGACAAGACGGACCGCGACCTCGTGTGGTGCTCGCCGGTGACCGGCAAGGTCGCGCGCATCGACTTCGGCGAGCGGCGCTTCCTGCTGCGCCTCGTGATCGACAACGCGGCGGCGACCGGCGGCAAGGAGGAGTTCGCGGCGCTGCCGAAGCCTGCGGGCGACCGCGAGGCGCTGATCAAGGCGATCAAGGGCGCTGGTCTGTGGCCGCTCTTCCGCCAGCGTCCGGTCGGCAAGATGGCCAATAGCCAGAAGACGCCGGTCGCGATCTACGTCAACGGCATGGACACGGCGCCCAACGCCGCCGACCCGGTGGTCGCCTGCAAGGGCCAGAAGGACGCGCTGCAGGCCGGCATCGACCTGCTGAAGAAGCTGTGCCCGACCGTCTACCTGACGCTGCGCGCCGGCGCCGACGCGGGCGACCTGCGCGGCCTCGCGGGCGTGACGACGCACGAGTTCGCCGGCCCGCACCCGGCCGGCCTCGTCGGCACGCACATCAGCCGCATCCAGCCGCTGAAGCCCGGCGAGGTCTGCTGGGCGCTGGCCGCGCAGGACGTCGCGCGCCTGGGCGAGTGGGCAAAGACCGGCCGCTACCCGGCCAAGGTCGTCGTCGCCGTCGGCGGCAGCGCGGCGGGCAACCGCAAGCACTTCAAGGTGCGCCAGAGCGGCCACGTCGGCGCGCTCAACGGCGGCAAGGCCTTCGAGGGCGACGTGCGCGTCATCAACGGCACGGTGCTGCACGGCGACGTCGTCGGCCAGGACGCCTGCCTCGGCTTCTACAACAAGACGCTGACGGTGATCCCCGAGGGCACCGGCCAGCGCGACCTGTTCGGGTGGGCGCTGCCGCAGTTCGCGCGCCCTAGTTGGCACCGCAGCGTGTTCAACTGGCTCGCGCCGAAGAAGGAGTACGTCGTCGACGCGCGCCTGCACGGCGGCCACCGCCCGATCGTCAACATCGGCGCCTGGGAAGGCGTCATGCCGCTGGACATCGTTCCGAGCTACCTCGTGCGCGCCATCCAGGCCAACGACGTCGAGGAAGCGGTCAAGCTCGGTTTGCTCGAGGTCACCGAGGAGGACGTCGCGCTGTGCACGTTCGTCGATCCCTGCAAGATCGACGTCGGGCAGGTGATCCGTCAGGGCCTCGACATGTACGAGAAGGAGGGCTAGGCCCGTGCAGTTCCTACGCAATCTGGTCGAGAAGCAAAAGACGCTGTACCACGCCAAGGACAGCAGGTTCCACAAGGTCTGGCCGCTCTTCGACGCGTTCGAGACCTTCCTGTTCGCGCCCGACCACCGCAGCGGCACCAGCCGCGTGCACGTGCGCGACTACGTCGACCTGAAGCGGGTGATGAACAACGTCATCCTCGCGATGGTGCCGTGCCTGCTGTGGGCGATCTGGAACGCCGGCGTGCAGCACTTCGCCGCCGTGCAGGCGATGAAGATGTCGCAGGAGGCGTACGCCGCGTCGCTCGGCTGGCTGCAGTCGCTGCTCGGCGCGCCCGACCTCGCCGCACTGACGGCGTTCGACAACGTCGTCTTCGGCCTGCAGCGCATGCTGCCGATCCTGGTCGTCAGCTACGGCGTCGGCCTCGGCATCGAGATGACGTTTTCGGTGATCCGCAAGGAGGAGGTCAGCGAGGGCTACCTCGTCTCCGGCATGCTGATCGCGCTGATCGTGCCGGCGTCGGTCCCGCTGTGGCAGCTCGCCATCGGCATCGCGTTCGCCGTGGTCCTCGGCAAGGAGGTCTTCGGCGGCACGGGCATGAACATCTTCAACCCGGCGATGATGGTGCGCGCGTTCCTGTTCTTCGCGTTCGCCGCGCAGATGTCGGGCGACCTGATCTGGGTCGCCGGCAACCAGATGTCAGGCAGCGCCCCGAGCTACGTCGTCGACGGCTACAGCGCGCCGACGGCGCTGGCGGTGGTGAAGTCGGCGACCGGCAACGCCAGCGAGGCGCTGGCGGCCTACGGCAACGGCACCTACAGCCACGCCAACCTGTTCCTCGGCAACATCCCCGGCAGCGCCGGCGAGATGAGCAAGCTCGCGGTGCTGCTCGGCGCCGCGTGGCTGGTGATCACCGGCGTCGGCAGCTGGCGCACGATGGTCGGTGGCGTGCTCGGCCTGCTGGCGAGCGCGTTCCTCCTGACCACGCTGTCGGGCGCGACAACCGGCCCGTTGTCCCTGGCCTGCTGGGAGCACCTGCTCTGCGGCGGCTTCCTGTTCGGCATCGTCTTCATGGCGACCGACCCGGTGAGCTCGCCGGAGACGAACACCGGCAAGTGGATCTACGGGGCGCTGGTCGGCTTCGTCACGATCCTCGTCCGCACGATCAACCCGGCCTACCCGGAGGGCACGATGCTCGCGATCCTGCTGCTCAACGCCTTCGCGCCGGGCATCGACCACTTCGTCGTCGCCGCCAACATCAAGCGGAGGCTCGCTCGCGCATGAACACCAGCAGCAACGGATACGTGCTCGGCTTCGCGGTCACGGTCTGCGTGACCATCAGCGCCATGCTCGCGGCGACGGCGACGTCGCTCGGGCCGATGCAGCAGGAGGCCGCCGAACTCGACCGGCAGAAGAACGTCATGATGGCCGCCGGCCTGCTGCAGGCCGGTGAGACCAAGCCGCAGGCTGAATTGCGCAAGCTCTACGACGAGCGCATCAAGGAAGTCGTCGTCGACACGGAGTCCGGCAAGGTCCTCGACGGCAAGGCGGCGGGCGACGCCGACAAGCTGAACAAGGAAGGTGCTTCGGCTGCGAGGGATCCGGCGGCCAAGAAGAAGGCGGAGGCCCGCTACCGCGTCGTCGCGCAGGCCAAGGGCACGGACGGCAAGGCGACCTACGTGCTGCCGATCTCGGGCAAGGGCCTATGGTCGACGATCTACGGCTACCTCGCGCTCGGTGAGGACGCCTCGACCGTCAAGGGCGTCACCTTCTACAAGCACGGCGAGACGCCTGGCCTCGGCGGCGAGTGCGAGAACCCCGAGTGGATGGCCAAGTGGGTCGGCAAGTCGATCCTCGACGACTCGAAGAAGCTCGTCGGCGTCATCGTCAAGAAGGGCGCCATCGACCCGGCGATCCCCGAGGACAAGCGGCACAAGGTCGACGGCCTTTCCGGCGCGACGATCACGTGCAACGGCATCACGAAGTTCGTCAAGAACGACTTGACGGCCTTCGAGTCCTATCTCGCCAGCGTGCGTCAGTAGCCCGCGTCATCTACCCAGCGATCCAACCAGAGAACCAGACCCTATGACCGCTACCGCCACCCCGCCCGCCAAGAAGGGCGGCCTGTTCGGCCCGGCCGAGATCAAGGTCGTCAAGGACCCTCTGTGGGACAACAACCCCATCGCGTTCCAGATCCTCGGCATCTGCAGCGCGCTGGCCGTGACGACGCGCCTGGACAAGGCGCTCGTGATGGGCATCGGCGTCACGCTGGTGACGGCGCTCGCCAACCTGATCATCTCGACGATCCGCAACTTCATCCCGAACAAGATCCGCATCATCGTCCAACTCGTCGTCGTGTCGGGCGTGGTGATCGTGTTCGACCAGTTCCTCAAGGCCTACATGTTCGACCTCAGCAAGCAGCTGTCGGTCTTCGTGGGCCTGATCATCACGAACTGCATCGTCATGGGCCGTCTCGAGGCCTACGCGATGGGCAACCCGCCGTGGCGCAGCTTCCTCGACGGCATCGGCAACGGCCTCGGGTACATGTGGATCCTGGCGGTCGTCGGCACGGTCCGCGAGATCCTCGGCAGCGGCAAGCTGCTCGGCGCGCAGGTGATCCCGCAGTCGCTGTACGAGGCGGGCTACGTCAACAACGGGCTGATGGTGCTCGCCCCCGGCGCCTTCATCCTGCTCGGCATCATCGTCTGGGTGCAGCGCTCCATCTCGGGCTACTCGGAGAAGTGACCCATGACCGCCATGCTCGCATTCAGTGACGAAGGCCTCCTCAGCGTCCTGCTGAAGTCGATCTTCGTCGAGAACATCCTGCTGTCCTTCTTCCTGGGGATGTGCAGCTACCTCGCCGTCAGCAAGCGCGTCGACTCGGCGATCGGTCTCGGCATCGCCGTGATCTTCGTGCAGGTCCTGACCGTGCCGATGAACTGGGCGCTGCAGGAATACGTGCTCGGGCCGGGCGCGCTGGCGTGGGCCGGCGTCCCGGACAGCGACCTGAGCTACCTGCAGTTCCTGACCTTCATCGCCTCGATCGCCGCCGTCGTGCAGGTGGTCGAGATGGCGGTCGACAAGTTCAGCCCCAAGCTCTACTCGGCGCTGGGCATCTTCCTGCCGCTGATCGCCGTGAACTGCGCGATCCTCGGCGGCTCGCTGTTCATGGTCGAGCGCAAGTACGACTTCACGCAGTCGGTCGTCTACGGCATCGGTTCGGGCGCCGGCTGGGCGCTCGCGATCGTCAGCATGGCGACCATCCGCTGGCGCATGCGCACGGCGCACGTCCCGGCCCCGCTGAAGGGCCTGGGCATCACGTTCATCACCACGGGGCTCGTGGCGATGGCCTTCATGACCTTCAGCGGCATCTGACCGGCGGAGACCAAGCGATGCTCACCACGATCCTCACCGGCGTCCTCGCCCTCACCGCGGTCATCGTGCTGCTGGTGGCGGTGCTGATGTTCTGCGAGAAGAAGCTCGTCAAGAAGGGCAAGGTCAAGCTGCTCATCAACGACGACCCGTCGAAGTCGCCCGAAGTCGACATCGGCAGCAACCTGCTGATGGCGCTGTCGGCGCAGAAGATCTTCCTGCCGTCCGCGTGCGGCGGAAAGGGCTCCTGCGCGATGTGCAAGTGCCAGGTCTTCGAAGGCGGCGGCGACATCCTTCCGAGCGAGCTGACGCACATCAAGCGCGCCGAGGCCAAGGACGGCTGGCGCCTGTCGTGCCAGGTGAAGGTGCGCGGCCCCATGAAGGTGAAGGTGCCGGACGCCGTGTTCGGCATCCGCAAGTGGGAGTGCACCGTCCGCAGCAACGACAACGTCGCGACCTTCATCAAGGAGCTCGTCGTCGACCTGCCGCCGGGCGAGGTCATCCACTTCGAGTCGGGCGGCTACATCCAGATCGACGTGCCGGCCTACAAGGACCTGAAGTTCAAGGACTTCGACGTCGCCGAGCGCTTCCGCGGCGACTGGGACAAGTTCAAGCTCTGGGACCTCGTCGCCAACAACCCGACGCCGATCTTCCGCGCGTACTCGATGGCGAACCACCCGGCCGAGGGCAACATGGTGATGCTCAACATCCGCATCGCCACGCCGCCGCCGAAGCAGATGGGCCTCAACCCGGGCATCTGCAGCTCGTACGTCTTCTCGCTCAAGAAGGGCGACAAGATCACGATCTCGGGCCCGTACGGCGAGTTCCACATCAACAAGACCAACCGCGAGATGATCTACATCGGCGGTGGCGCCGGCATGGCTCCCCTGCGAAGCCACATCTTCCACCTGTTCCACACGGAGAAGACGACGCGCAAGGTCTCCTACTGGTACGGCGCGCGCAGCAAGCGCGAGATGTTCTACACCGACGACTTCGAGGCGATCGAGAAGCAGTTCCCGAACTTCAAGTACCACGTGGCGCTGTCGGAGCCGCAGCCGGAGGACAACTGGACCGGCTTCAAGGGCTTCATCCACCAGGTGGTGTTCGAGAACTACCTGAAGAACCACCCGAACGTCGACGAGATCGAGTTCTACCTCTGCGGTCCGCCCATGATGAACAGCGCCGTGCAGAAGATGCTCGGCGACCTGGGCGTCGAGAAGGACATGATCCGCTTCGACGACTTCGGCAGCTGATCGGAGCCGCGAAGGCAAGACGGACGGGCGCGCAAGCGCCCGTCGTCGTTTGAGGAGGCATCCTGCCATGACCCCGCGCACCGTCCCCGTCTTCAGTCGCCTCGCGCTGGCGCTCGTGTTCGCCGCGTGCGGCGGCCCGCCGGTCGTCCACGAGTTCGGCGGCCCGACGATGGGCTCCACCTACTGGGTGAAGTACGTCGCTGCAGCGCCGCTGCCGGCCGTGTCGGCAGCCGTCGCCGAGGAACTCGCTGCGACCGACGCAGCCTTCAGCGACTGGCGCGCGGACTCGGAGATCCGCCGCGTCAATGCGCACGCGGGCGTCGATCCGCTGCCGCTCTCGCCGCGCTTCGCCGGCGTGCTGCGGCTGGCCTTGGCGATGGCGCAGGCGACCGACGGCGCGTTCGACCCGACGGTCAAGCCGCTCAGCGACCTCTACCGCGCGGCGAAGGCCGACCCGCAGCATCGCCTCGACGCCGAGGCGCTCGCCGCGGCGAAGGAGCGCGTCGACTGGCGCCGCGTCACGCTGCGCGACGGCGCGCTCGTCAAGGCGCGGCCGGACGTGCAGTTGGACCTCGACGGCATCGTCGCCGGCGCGGCGTGCGACGCGATCGCCGCGCGGCTCCGAGCGCTCGGCGTCGAGGCCTTCTACCTGCAGGTCACCGGCGAAGTGCTGTGCTCAGGCCGCAAGCCCGACGGCGAGCCGTGGCGGATCGGCGTCGTCGATCCGTCCGCCGACCAGATGGGGGACGAGACGCCGATCCGGACGCTATCGCTGCGCGACCGTGCGCTGTGCACGAGCGGCGACTACCGCAACGCGCTCGTCGTCGACGGCGGCCGATTCCACCACGTGTTCGACCCGCGGACCGGCCGCAACCCGACGACCGACGTCGTCAGCGCGTCGGTGCTCGCGGACAGCGCGGCGATCGCCGACGCGCTCGGCACGGCGTTCCTGGTGCTCGGCGCGGACGGCGCGCAGGCGATCTGGCCGCGGCTCGACGCCTTCGGCGTGCGCGGCGCGCTGCTGCTGTCGCCCGGCCCCGGCGGCGCGCTCAAGCAGTTCGAGATCGCATGGCCCAAGGAGGACGCATGAACCGCACGGCGCCTGTCCGCGCGACCTTCGTCGCCGGGTTCCTGTTCGCGCTCGGCGCCTGCCGGTCGCTGCCGCCCGGCGCCGAGTGCTGGTCGCTCGACGGCCGCGCGCTCGTGTCGCCGCCGCCGGCCGCCGACGCCGCGGCGCGGCTCGAGGACGACCTGCGCGGCGCCGCCCGCACCCACGCCGAGCGCCCCGACGACTGCGACGCGGCGATCTGGCACGCGCGGCGGCTGGGTTACCTCGGCCGCTACCGCGACGCCGTCGCCGTGCTGACCGAGGCCTTGGCGCGCCATCCCGGCGATCCGTTCCTGCTGCGCCACCGCGGCCACCGCTGGCTGACGCTCCGCGAGTTCGCCCGCGCCCGCGCCGACCTGCTCGCCGCCGCCGTCGCGTGCCGCACGACGCCGGACGCGACGGAGCCCGACGGCCAGCCGACGCCTGGCCGGCCGCCCCACAGCTCGCTGCACTACAACGTGCACTACCACCTCGGGCTCGCCTGCTTCCTGCTCGGCGACTGGGCGATGGCCGAGCGCGCGTGGCTCTGCTGCCTCGCCGTCGTCGACGACGACGAGTCGCGCGTCGCGGTGACGCACTGGCTGTGGTGCGCGCGCATGCGCAACGGTGACCCCGCCGGCGCAGCGGCCGTGGTCGCGCCGATCCGTGCCGGCATGGACGTGGTCGAGAACGTCGCCTACCTCAACCTCTGCCTGCTCTACCGCGGCGACCGCACGCGCGCCGAACTGTCGCCGCGCGCGGGCAGTTCCGGCAGTGCGCTGGCCTTCGGCCTCGCGCACCACGCGCTCGTCACCGGCGATCGGGCCAGGGCGCGGGCCGAGTTGGCGGCGCTGGCGGGGTCGCCGGGCTGGTCGGCGTTCGGGGTGATCGCCGCCGAAGCAGAACTCGCCCGTTGCCGCGACTGACGCCGTGTCGGGTGGGGGCGCAGCCGGCTTGGCGCGCACGCTGCGGGCGGGAAAAAAGCGGGCTCCGGCGAGGCACCACCCCACACCGGAGCCCATCCCTGCCACTGGGCTTGCGCCCATGCGTTCTTTCCACCGCCCGCCTCAGTGCAGAAGCCGTGCCGTCGGCGGAATTCTCCGTCGGATTTTTCGGCATGCGACGCAAGTGCATGTTCAGAAATGCATTGCGTTGAAAAAGAAAATGGAGCTGCCGCCGACGCGTGCTCCCACATCCGACGATTCGTCGCCCTGCCGACGGCCTGCCGTCGGCGGACCGTCAGCTTCCCGACGGCTTGCCGTCGCCCGTCCGCCGCTCCGCCTGCTTGGCGGCGTTCCAGGCGGCGTCCATCTCGGCGAGGGAGCGCCCGCTCAGGTCGAAGGCGAACGCCTGCTCGACCGCTTGGAAACGCCGCTGGAACTTGTCGATCGTGCCGGCGAGCGCGACCTCGGGGTTCACCCCGGCGTGGCGGGCGACGTTGCACAGGCTGAACAACACGTCGCCGAGTTCGGCCTCGACCGCCGCCGCGTCGCCTGCGGCGACCGCGCCGTCGAACTCGGCCAGTTCCTCGTCGACCTTCGCGCGCGGACCGGCTGCGTCGGGCCAGTCGAAGCCCGCCTTCGCTGCCTTCTGGCCGACGCGGAACGCGCGCAGCAGGGCCGGCAGCGCCACCGGCACGCCGGCGAGCACGCTGCGGGCGGCGTCGCCGTCGGCCGTCGCGGCCTTCTCCTTCTGCTTCTCGCGTTCCCAGTTGGCGAAGGCGATCTCGGCGCTCTCGGCCTTGCGGTCGCCGAAGACGTGAGGATGTCGACGGACCAGCTTGTCGGCGGCCTGGCCGGCGACGGCGTCGAAGCTGGCGCCGCCGGCCTCGCCGGCGATGTGGCGGATCATCGCGACGTTGACGAGCACGTCGCCGAGTTCCTCCTCGCTCGCGTGCGCCGCGCCCCGCCGCAGCGCGTCGGCGGCCTCGAAGGCCTCCTCGACGAGGCACGGCGCCATGCTCGCCGCCGTCTGCTTGCGGTCCCACGGGCAGCCGTCGGGCGCGCGCAGCCGCGCAATGGTCGCGAGCAGGCGCTGCACGCCGGGCAGGGAGGCGGTGGGGGCGTTCGGTTCCGCGGCCATGGCGGCAGGCTAGGAGTCTGCTGCACGGAAGGCCACGCCGCCCGGCCCGCGCCGCCCGGCGCGCGCGGCGGTTTCCCCGTGCGGCGGCATGCGCCCGCCGTATCGTTGCCGCCCCGCGTCCGCCCCGGGACGCCGCGCAATACCCCATGGCCATCGAACTCCCGCCGCTTCCCTACGCGCTCGACGCGCTCGCTCCCCACATCAACAGCCAGACGCTGACGATCCATCACGGCAAGCACCACCAGGCTTACGTGACGAACGGCAACAAGCTGATCGAGGGCACCGAGTTCGCCAGCATGTCGCTCGTCGACATCGTCAAGGCGACGGCGGGCAAGGCCGACAAGGCCGGTATCTTCAACAACGCCGCCCAGGTCTGGAACCACACCTTCTACTGGCACTCGATGAAGCCGAAGGGCGGCGGCAAGCCGACCGGCGCGATCGCCGCGAAGATCACCGCCGACTTCGGCAGCTACGAGAAGTTCGTCGAGCTGTTCAGCCAGGCGGGCGCGACCCAGTTCGGCAGCGGCTGGGCGTGGCTGGTGCTGAAGAACGGCAAGCTCGAGGTCACCAAGACCGGCAACGCCGAGACCCCGCTGACGCAGGCCGGCGTGACGCCGCTGCTGACGATGGACGTCTGGGAGCACGCCTACTACCTCGACTTCCAGAACCGTCGCCCGGACTACATCAAGACGTTCCTGGAGCACCTGGTGAACTGGGACTTCGCCAACGCCAACCTGGCGAAGGCCTGAGTCCGTCGCGCGCGGCGCCCGCGCCGCGCCGTCGCGCATGAACGTCGCCGACGCGCGCATCCTGCACCTGTTCGCCAACTACAAGTGGACAGGTCCGGCGGACCCGGCGATCCGGGCCGCCGCGCGGCTGCGCGCGCTCGGCCTCGACGTGACGTTCGCGCAGGGAATCGTCACGCACCGCGGCGGCGAGCACCGCATGGCCGAGGAACTGGCACGCGCCGGCGTGCCGGTGGTCGTCGGCCTCGAGCTGCGCAAGCACTTCCACCTCGGCGCGCTGCTGCGCGACGTCCGCGCGCTGCGCCGGTTGATCGCGCGCGATCGCTGCGACCTGCTGCACTGCCACCTGCCGGCCGACCACCTGATCGCCGCCCTGGCGGTGCGCGGCCTGCCGCAGCCGCCGGCGATCGTGCGCAGCCTCTACGACCCGGAGCCGCCGCCGCGCGGCCTGCGCAGCCGGGCGGCCTTCCGCGCCACCGTCGGCGCGAGCGCGCCGACGCGCGCTGCCGCCGACGGCGTGGTCGCGGGCTTTGGCCTGCCGCCCGGGCGCGTGCTGCTGCAGCCGCCGGTCACCGAGCCGCGGCGGCTCGACGGGCCGGACCTGCGCGCGGCGTGGGGGCTCGACGGCCGCCACCGCGTCGTCGGCATCACCGCGCGCATCCAGCCGCACCGCCGCTTCGACCTGCTGTGGGCGACGGCGCGCGCGGTCGTCGACGCCGTGCCGCACGCGCGCTTCGTGCTGCTCGGCCGCGGCAACGAACGCGACGTGCGCGAGCACGTCACCGAACCGATCGCGCGGCTCGGCCTGCAGGGCCACGTCGTGCTGCCGGGGTACCAGAAGGGCGCGGCCTACGATGCGGCGCTGCGCACGCTCGATGCGTTCCTGTTCCTGGTGCCGGGCAGCGACGGCACCTGCCGCGCCGTCTGCGACGCGATGGCGTTCGGCCGGCCGGTGGTGTGCACGCGCGCCGGCATCCTGCCCGAACTGGTGGCGTCGCCGCGCCCCGGCGAGACGCCTGGGCACGCGTGCGAGGACACGCCGGCGGCGCTGTCGGCAGCACTCGTGCGCTACCTGCGCGACGACCCGCTGCGGGCGCGCGACGGCGCTGCGGCGCTGCGGCGCGCGCGCGAGGACATGGACCCGGTCGCCGCCGCGCGTCGAACGGAAGCGCTCTACCAGCAGGCGCTGTCGACGCGCGGCGAGGCGCGGCGGTGAGCCGCGACGACCGGACCGCGGCCGACGCGGCCGACGCGGCCGATGCAGCCGTCGTCGCGCGCTGGTGGCAGGCCTTCGTCGCCGCGGGCGACCTGCCTGCGGACCTCGCGCCGGTGCAGACGCGGCTGGTGCGCGGCGTCTACCGCGGTGCGTTGCCGTCGGGGCCGGTCTTCGTCAAGGCGATGGCGTTCCCGCGCGCCAAGGACCGCCTGCGCTACGCCTTCCGCGCGCTGCCCGGCGCGCACGAGGCGGCGATGCTGCAGCGCCTCGCCGCCGCCGGCGTGCCCGCGCCCGCGGTCGTCGCCGTGCGCACGCGCCGCGCCGGCCTGTTGCCGGCGCGGTCGCTGCTGGTGCTGCGTGCGCTGCCGGTCGTCGCCGAGTCGGCAGCGCCCGCGGTGCGCATCGCCGACGAAGCCGCCCTCGTGCTGCGCTTGCTCGCCGCGGGCGTCGTCCACGGCGACCTGCACACCGGCAACTTCGTGCGCCTCGCCGACG
>JBKDXM010000055.1:0-17146 GCA_046306335.1 Planctomycetota bacterium | reverse complement strand
GTGTGCCTCCCGGACCGCGCGCCGTTCGGGGGCGCGTAGGCGGGGCGGGGGCTACGCCGCCGCCGGCAGGCCACTCGGCGGATCCGCCGTGGAGCGGCGGCGCGCCCCCGGACGCGAAGACGCGTGCCGGGCGGCGCGGCCTTTCGTGACGCAGGCTCCTAGCGCCCCGGCAGGGCGATGCGGCGCGCGCGGTCCGCCGCGCTTCCCGGCTTCGGCGCGTCCTTCACCCCCAGCGCCTGCCGCACGCGATGCACGTAGGCCTCGACCGTCATCTCCGGGTCCAGCGGCACACCGAGCGCCTCCCCGATCTCCTTGGTCAGGGCCATGTCGTCCTGGAACGACCACGGCTGCGACTGGAAGTACTCCATCAGCAGCTTGCGGAACGTGCGGCGCGAGTTGTTGGCGCCGACCGCGTAGATCGCCGCCGCGCCGACGATGATGCCCGCCAGCAGGAGCAACGTGGTCAGTTCCATGTTCCACTGCGCGACGACCTGCAGCAGGAAGCCCGTCGTCAGGAACAGGAATCCGAGCATGACCTGCATGTTGTTGAGCGCCGTGTCGCGCACCCGCAGCAGGCTGCGGCTGGCGACGCCGAGCGCATCCTCGATCGCCTTGCGCGGCTCCCGGAACCGGATCGAGTTGGCCAGGAAGAAGACCCCCACGACGTTGCAGGTCAGGCCGACGACGGCTAGCTCGGGATGGTGCATGAGGGTAGGTCGCGGGCCGCAGTCCAACTGCTGACCGCGGCGGGCTCGCGCGCGGCAGCCGGCTGCGGCGCACAAATGCTAGCGCGCGCGCCGAGGGCTTGCCACATTGTGGATAGCTGTCCAGGCAGGCGGCTTCGCCCGGCGATCTACCCAGCTAGCAGGCGGTTTTTTTGTCCACAATGTTTGTGGAAACCGCCTCAGGGCGGATCGATCCAGAGCACGCGCTCGCCGGCCATGGCGACGGCGTCGTCGCGGTAGACGATCGCGCGCCGGCGCGCCCCTGCCGGCAGCGACCAAGCGTAGGCGACGGCGACGCGACCGCCGTCCGCCGCCGCCGTAACGGTCCACACCTCGACACCTTCCTCGTCGCCGAGCACGGGTGGTCGGTCGAGGCAGTGGCCGGGCGGGGTGACGATGACGAGGCCAGCGCCGCCGGCAAACGCCGACCATCCACCGGGAGCGTGTTCGGGCTGCAAGCCCAGGCGCTGGCAAGCGTGCCGCCAGGCCGCGGCGCTGGCGACGACGACGGCGGCCGGCGCGGTCGCGCCCGGGGCGGCCGCCGTCCACGCCAGTCCGGCCCCGGCGAACGGCTCGGCGCACCCGGGCGCGGCGGCGGCAGGCGCCGTAGCACCCGCATCGGGGCGCGCCGCGCATGCCGCGGCCACGGCCAACCCCGCCGCGAGGGCCGCCCCGCAGCATGCCGGTCGGCGCGCACTGCGGCTTCGTCCGGGCGCCACCGGTTCGCCACCGGCGCGACCTGCGGCGGTGACGAAGGCAGCGGCGGGCCGCGGGTCCACGGCCCGGACGGCGCGCGCTCGCCGGCGGTCCGCGGTCACTTCGGCGGCGGCGGTTCGCCGTTCCACGGCCCGAACGGGTCGCGTTGGCCGGCGGTCCGCGGCTGCAGGTAGTCGGCCCAGCGACGCGACATGCGCAAGTCGCCGGCGACGAGGCCGGCGAGCTTCGGATGGCGCTGCAGGACCTGCGTCAGCACCTGCGCCTTGGTCGCCGTCGGCACGCGCATGCGCGGGCTGTCGACCGGACGGTCGTAGCCGAACAGCACGGACTGGCCGTCGCCGCGCGCGACCTTGACGCGGACCTCCGGATGGATCGGCGGCAGCCACCGTTCGCCGAGGTTCGTGGTGTCGACCTCGACGAGCTCCGGGCAGTCCTTGACCAACGGCGCGAACTCGTCGCGCCACTCCAGGGCGATGCCGACGGCCGCCCGCACGCGCGGCTCCTCGCACACCGCGCCGAGCGCGACCGCCATCGTCGGCCGGCCACCTTCGCGATACAGGTGCACCACGGGCAGCCGCGTGTCGACGAACGGCAGCATGCGCGCGTCGCGATCGACGAGGCAGAGCGGCTTGCCCTCGCCGTCGCGCACCGCCAGCACCGGCCGCCGGAGGGCGAGCGACAGCTTGAGCTTGTCGGGGAACACGCGCTCGAAGCCGACGCCGGCGACCCACGGCACCGACAGCAGGCCTTCGCGCAGGCGCCGCAGGCCGTCGTCGTCCAGGATCGGCACGCTGCTGCCGAGCCATGGCGACATGCCGAGCGAGACGGCGAGCAGCAACGGCCGGTCGAGCCACGCCGGTTGCGACGCGAAGCCGACCTCGTCCAGCGCGACGCGCGGACTGCCGAGCGCCGCCTGATCGACGCGTCGACCGAGGATCTCGAGCGCGCGCGGTCCCTGCAGCACGACCGTCGCCACGAACGCGGCGACGACGACGACGCGGACGACCCAGCGTCGGGTCGTCGCAGGCGATGCATCCGGCTGATTGCGTTCCGTCACGAGGCAGACGCTGAAGCGCGGCATGCCGGCCCGACGACGGCGAGCCGCCGTCGCGGGCGCTCCGATCGCCACCGCCGCGCAGCAGGGGCAACGGGAGCGGCAGCGCCGTCCCGGTCGCGCCGGGCGCGCCGCCGCCGCGAGGATCAGTTCAGGCGCGCGACGACCGGCTTCTGCTCGGCGCGGTTGCGCTCGCGCAGGCCGCCGCTCACCGACTCGACGTCGTCGGTGAAGATCTCGAGCGTGTCGAGGATGTTCTCGATCAGGTGGCGGTCCATCGTCACCTCGCGCGCGCCCTTCGCGGTCTCGAGCTCGTGCTCGAGCAGGCGCGACAGGACCTTCAACTGCGACAGGTGGCGACCGACGAACTTCTGGACGTTGACTTCCTTCGTTTCCATGGCTGGCTCCTGGGAATGGGCGGACCGGTTGACCGCCGGAACCGCCGAAGGCGCGACCGAAGCCGGTGCGCGCTGACCGTTTGCGAAACGCCCCGCCGGACGGCGGTGCGCGCCGGAGCATAGCCATGGGCAACGACGAAGCCAGCGTCGCGGCGCGCCGCCGAGCACCGCCCGCCGGCACGGCGGCACGCTGTGGACAATGGCCCACATCGCAGTTGCAGCGTTCCCCTGGCGGCCGCCATGTGCGAGGATGCGCCACGTGCCGAGTGCTGGACCGGAGCCGCAACCGCTGACCTTCAAGGGGTACACCCTCAACCCCTTCCAGGTCGAGGCGGCGCGAGCGATCGAAGCCGGCAAGAACGTGCTCCTCGCCGCCCCCACCGGCTCCGGCAAGACGCTGGTCGCCGAGTACGCCATCGAGCACGCGGTCAAGCAGGGCAAGCGCGCGATCTACACGAGCCCGATCAAGGCGCTCAGCAACCAGAAGTTCCGCGACTTCAAGAACGACGGCCTGCGCGTCGGCCTGATGACCGGCGACCTGACGCTCGATCCCGACGCGCCGCTCGTCATCATGACGACCGAGATCTTCCGCAACGCGGTGTTCGAGGATCCCGAGCGCTTCCGCGACACCGACTTCGCGATCTTCGACGAGGTGCACTTCGTCGACGACCCCGAGCGCGGCACCGTGTGGGAGGAGAGCCTGATCTTCGCGCCCGAGCACGTCCGCTTCGTCGGGCTGTCGGCGACCATCGCCAACCTGCACGAATTCGGCGATTGGATCCGCAGCGTGCGCCGGCAGGACCTCGCGGTCATCGAGCACCAGCAGCGGCCGGTGCCGCTCTCGCACCGCTTGTTCCATCCCGACGCCGGCGTGTTCCAGTTGGAGCAGCGCGCCCGCGCGATCGCCTTCCACGAGCGCGCCGTCGCCCGCAACGGCCGCCACGGCGTCCGCGCCGGCCGCCGCGAACGCGAGCGCAGCCGCTGGGGCGACAAGCGCGAGCGCGCGCAGGGCCGCCGCGTCGCCTTCGGCCCGCGCCCCTACGTCCAGCTGCTCGACGAGGTGCAGCACCGCCAGTTGCTGCCGCTGCTGTACTTCTGCTTCTCGCGCAAGGAGTGCGAGATCAAGGCCGAGCGCAGCATGGGCCGGCGGCTGCTCGATCGCGCCGAACGGCTGCGCGTCGAGGCGCTGTTCGCCGACATCTGCGCGCGTTTCGAGCTCGATCCGGCGGACGATCCCGGCCTGCGCGGCATCCTCGGCCGCGCCATCGCCGGCGTCGGCTACCACCACGCCGGCATGCTGCCGATCCACAAGGAGGTCGTCGAGCGCCTGTTCACGTCCGGCCTGCTGCGCATGCTGTTCACCACCGAGACGTTCGCGCTCGGCATCAACATGCCGGCGCGCACGGTGGTGTTCGACCTGCTGCGCAAGTTCGACGGCGTGCAGATGGACTACATGAAGGCGCGCGACTACCTGCAGATGGCGGGTCGCGCCGGCCGCCAGGGGCTCGACAAGTCGGGCCTCGTGATCGCGATCCTGGAGGACGAGGACCTGATGGCGGCGCCGCTGTCGCGCTTCCACTCGGGCAAGGTCGAGCCGATCACGTCGCGCTTCAACCTCTCGTACTCGACGATCCTCAACCTGTACGACCGGCTCGGCAGCAAGGGACTGCTCGCCGCCTACGACCGCAGCTTCGCGGCGTTCCAGTCGCAGACCGGCACGCCGGCGACGCGGGCGAAGAAGCGCGCCGCGGCCCACGCGGCGCTGGCGCTGCGCGTGCAGGTGCTGCGCGACGCCGGCTTCCTCGACGACCAGGGCCTGCTGCCGCGCGGCAAGCTGGCGCAGCGCATCAACGGCTACGAGATCCAGGTCGCCGAGCTGCTGTTCTCCGGCGTGCTGGAGGACATGGACATGCACCAGCTGGCGGAGACGTTCACGGCGCTGATCCACGAGGATCGCCGTCGCGCCGACCCGCAGGGTCACCGGCAGTCGCCGGGGCCGGGCATGCAGGCGGTGACCGAGGCGGTGCGGCGATTCGTCGCGATCGAGACGCTGCACGGCATCGCCACCCCGATCAAGGAGCCGGACTGGGGCATCGCCGCCGCCATCGACAGCTGGAGCCGCGGCGGCTCGATCGACGACCTCGAACGGCTGTCGCGCTCCGACGCCGGCGACGTCGTGCGCACGCTGCGCATGGCGATCCAGATGATGCGGCAGGTCCGGCAGAGCGTCGGCAAGGGCCAGCTCGCCGCGCGGCTCGAGGAAGCCGTCGTCGCCGTCAACCGCGACGTCGTCGACGCCAAGCGCCAGTTCGAGCTCGGCTGACCGTCGGCGCTGCGCCGGCGGCGGCCCGCGCCGATCGGCGCGGCGACGCCGTCAGGGCAGCTTGGCGAGGCCGGCGAAGCCGAACTTGCCGCGCAGCACCTGGAAGAAGTGCTGCGGCCCGAGGCCGAGGTGGCGGAAGCGCACCGCCGCCGGCCGCAGCACCACGCGCGCACCGACCGGCACCTGCATCTGCACCTGCCCGTCGATCTGGGCGTAGGCGTACTTCTTCGCGCCCGTCTCGACGACCTCGACCTCGATGCCGCCGTCGACCGGCAGCACCAGCGGCCGGCTGCTCAGCGTGTGCGAAGCCAGCGGCGTCAGCACCAGCGCCTCGAGGTCCGGCGCGAGCACCGGCCCGCCGGCCGCCATCGAGTACGCGGTCGAACCGAGCGCGGTCGCCGTGATGAGGCCGTCGCCGCGATAGGTCGCCAGTTCGGTCGCGCCGCGGAACGCGCGCAGCGTGATCATGCCGCCGACCGCCGCGCGGCTGACGACGACGTCGTTGAGCCCGAGCACCGGCTCCGTCGACGAACCGTCGAGGCCCTGCATCGAGCACCAGTACATCAGCCGCGTCTCCTCCTGCAGGTCGCCGGCGAGCAGCATGTCGAGCGCCTGCTGGGTCTGCTCGTACTCGAACGAGGTCAGGAAGCCGAGCCGGCCGCGGTTGATGCCGAGCGTCGGGCGCTGGTTCTGGCCCATGCGGCGGGCCGCGCCGAGCAGCGACCCGTCGCCGCCCCACACCACGACGCAGTCGGCGTCGCGTTCCGCCAGCGACGACTCGCGGTCCATCACGATCTCGCAGTGGCACCCGCGCCCGGTCAGCCACGTCGCGTGATGCTGGATCAACGCCTTGCTGCCGCCCTTGCGCTCGTCGCCGACGAGGAGCAGCCGCTTGTGCCGCATCGCCGCCATGCGCTTCAGCGCGCCGCGCGCGAAGGTTTGCCGGCGAGGAAGCGCGCGGCCACGTCCTGCGCGGTGAGGCCGCAGTGCTCCATGACCTGGTTGCGGCTCATGTGCTCCAGGATGTCGTCGGGCACGGCCATGACCTGCACCTGGGCGCGGACCGGCCCGTGCGCCGCGAGGCACTCCAGCACGGCGCTGCCGAAGCCGCCGACGCGGCTGTGGTCCTCCAGCGTGACGACGCGGTCGTGGCGGTCGCACAGGGCGACCACGCCCTGCTCGTCGAGCGGCTTGACGAAGCGCGCGTTGACCACCTCGATGCGCACGCCCTGCTTCTCCAGCAGCGCGGCGGCCTCGAGCGCGGTCTGCACCATGTGGCCGTAGGCCAGCACGGCGCCATCGCCGCCCTCGCGCAGGATCTCCATCTTGCCGAGCTGCAGCGGCTGGCGCTTGCCGTGCCAACCGAGCAGTTCGTGCGCGCCGGGCGCGTTGCCGCGGGCGTAGCGGATGCCCGACGGGCCCGGCAGCGTCAGCGCGAACTGCATCATCTCGTGCAGCTCGGGGCCGTCCTTCGGCGCCATCAGCACCATGCCCGGCATGCAGCGCAGGTAGGCGATGTCGTAGAGGCCGTTGTGCGTGGCGCCGTCCTCGCCGACGAGGCCGGCGCGGTCCATGGCGAACACGACCGGCAGGCGCTGCAGGATCACCTCCTGGAACACCTGGTCGTAGCCGCGCTGCAGGAAGGTCGAGTAGATCGCGCACACCGGGCGCATGCCGGCGGTGGCGAGGCCCGAGGCCAGCGCGACCGCGTGCTGCTCGGCGATGCCGGCGTCGACGAAGCGATCCGGGAAGCGGTCGCGGTACTCCATCAGGCCGGTGCCGTCGGGCATCGCCGCGGTGATGGCGAGCACGCGCGGGTCCTTCTCGGTCAGCGCTGCCATGCCCTCGCCGAACCACTCGGTCCACGAGCGGCCGGGCTTGGTGATCGGCACCACCGGCTGCAGCACGCACGGCTCGACCGGCACCTTCTCGGCCTTCTTCTTCGGCTGGGGCTTGGCCGCGTGCGCGCGGTCGTAGCGGTCCTCGCTGCCCGGCACGCCCTTGCCCTTCTCGGTCTTGACGTGCAGCAGCACGACGCCTTCGAGGTCCTTGACCTGTTCCAGCGCCGCCACCACCTCGCCGACGTCGTGGCCGTCGACCGGGCCGAAGTAGCGGAAGCCGAGCGCCTCGAAGATGTGGCCCGGCGCCACCATGTTCTTCAGCATGTCGACGGCGTCGCCGAGCTTCTCGTCGAGCGAGTTGCCGACCACCGGGATCGACTGGATCAGGTGGTGCACCGCTTCCTTGGCCTTGTTGTACAGCGGGCCGGAGCGGATCTTGTTGAGGTGCCGCGACAGCGCGCCGACGGTCTTGGCGATCGACCAGCGGTTGTCGTTGAGGATGACGAGCAGGCGCTCCTTCTCCAGCGAGCCGCCGTGGTTCAGCGCCTCGAACGCCACACCGCAGCCCATCGCCGCGTCGCCGACGACGGCGACCGAGTAGCGGTGGTTGCCGAGCATGCGGTCGCCCATGGCGATACCGAGCGCGGCCGACGCGGCGGTGCCGGCGTGGCCCATCAGGTAGGCGTCGTACGGCGACTCCCACTTGTTGGAGAAGCCCGACAGGCCGCCCTTCTGCCGCAGCGTGTGGAAGCGCGCCTTGCGCTCGGTCAGCAGCTTGTGCGGGTAGCACTGGTGGCCGACGTCCCAGACGAGGCGGTCGTTCTTGAAGTCGAAGACGTAGTGCAGGCCGACCGTCAGTTCGACGACGCCCATGCCGGAGCCGAGGTGGCCGCCGGTGATCGTCACCGTGTCGAGGATGACCTTGCGCAGTTCGGCGCAGAGCGTCGGCAAGACCTCGCGCGGCAGCTTCTTCAGGTCGGCAGGGCTGTCGACCTGGTCAAACAGGGGCGTCGGGGAATGGGCGTCCAAGTCCTGCTCCGCGAAGGGGTTCGTGCGTGACGACGCACGGCCGGGCCCGGCTCAGCGCCGGCGCTCGACCGCGTAGTCCGCCACATCTTGCAGCAGGCCGACGGCCGCGTCCAGCGCAGCAGCGCCGCTCCCCCGCCACGCGGCGGCCGCGCGACCGACCTCGACCGCGATGGCACGGGCGGTTGCCGCCGTTGCACGCGCCGCCGCAAGGCTCGGTTCCAGCCCCACCAGCGCCGGCCACGTCAGCTTGCCCAGCGCCACGTCGGCGAGGGGATTCTTGCCGAGCTCGGCCGCGGTGCCCGTCAGGTCGAGGCAGTCGTCGGCGATCTGGAAGGCGCGGCCGAGCAGATCGCCGTAGCGCGCGAGCGGCTCGGTGACCGCGGCGGGCGCGCCGGCGGGACCGGCGGCGGCGTGGGCGCCGACCAGCAGCGAGGCCGTGATCAACGCGCCGGTCTTGTGGTCGTGGATCCACTGCAGCCGCGCCAGCGTGTGCCCGGCCGGGTCGCCTTCGGCGGCGAGGTCCTCGACCTGCCCGCCGACCATGCCGAGGCTGCCAGCGCCGCGCGCCAGCGCCGCGACCGCCGCCCCGCCCGCACTCGCCGCGCCCTCGAACGCGACGGTCAGCAGCGCGTCGCCGGCGAGCAACGCGAGCGCCTCGCCGAACACCTTGTGGCACGTCGGACGACCGCGGCGCAGGTCGTCGTCGTCCATGCACGGCAGGTCGTCGTGCACGAGGCTGTACGTGTGCAGGCACTCGATCGCCGCCGCGGCGTGCAGCGCCGCCCGCGGGTCGCCGCCGACCGCTTCGCAGCCGAGCAGCGCCAGCATCGGCCGCAGGCGCTTGCCGCCGGGGAACAGCGCGTAGTGCATCGCCTCGTGCAGCCGCGCGGGCGCCGTGGCCGCGGGCGGCAGCAGTTCGCGCAGCGCCTGTTCGACCGGCGCGGCCCAGCGCGCGTGGAACGCGGCGAACGACGGCGCGGTGGTCATCGGCGGACCACCATGCCGAGCATGGCGTCGGAAGCCTGCTTGCAGGTCAGGTTGGGGAGCAACACGCGGAGGCCTTCGCCGGTGATGCTGGAGTCGACGCCATCGCGACGCAAGGATCCGTTGCACAGGCGCAGCGAGACGATGCCGGCCGCCTCGTCGACTTCGATGGCGAAGCGCTCGCAGGCAGCGCTGGCGACGACGCGGCGTTTGTCGTCGGCGGCGACGAGATCGCCGCCCTGGAACCAGCCGTCGTCGAGCCCCCGCAGGCGGCTGATGCGCCACTGCGGCGTCGGCCCGCCATCGGCCAGCACGCGCCCGAGCCGTTCGAGCCACTGGCGGCGCCGCAGCGGATCGAGTTCGCCGGGCGGCCGCTCCGGCGTCGGCGGCGGCGCCGGGTAGTCCCCCTCGCCGCGGACGAAGTACGGCAGCCGCGCCTCGAACAGCCGGCCGTCGATCGCCGGAAAGCGCAGCGGCAGACCGTCCGCCGGCAACGGCGAGCGCTCGCCGCGCAGCGAGCGCTCGCCGTCGAAGCACGTCAACACGAACGTGGCGGTGGCGCGCTCGACGACGCCGGTCACGCGCCCGGCGCGGACGAAGGCGACGTCGATGCCGGCGGCCTCGGCGTCGAGCAGTTCGACGTTGGTCAGACCGGCGGGCCCGACCGCGTCGGCGCGCAGGAAGCGCGGCCCGTGGTAGCCCTCGGCGCGCAGGCACTCGTGCAGCGCGACGAGGCACTCGCGTACGCCGGGCGGCATCGGCCGGTTGGCCGCCGCGGTCGCCGCCGCGGTCGCCGCCGCGCGCTCCTCGTCCTGCTGCTTGCGCGCGGTGAGCATCGCGTTGGCGACGGCGAGTTGCGCCTTGGTCGCGGCCAGCTCCTGCGTCAGGCGGGTGAAGTCCGACAACTCCGTCGCGCCCGCCGGCAGCGTCTGGCCCACCGGCGCGCCGCCCGGCGCAGCCGGCGGCGCAGCCGCAGCCGGCGGCGCAGCGGCGGCCGGCCCCGCGCGGCGCGCCAGTTCGGCGCGGGCCTCGCGGGCGGCGATCTCGTGCCGGCCGGCGACTTCGGCCAGGCGGAACGTGTGCCAGGTCAGGCCGGCGACGGCGACGAGGGCGAGCCCACCGACCAGATTCCACGCGCGCATGGCCCTCCGACGGTAGCGCGCGCCGCGCCTTCCCGCCCGCACCTTCGCGCGCCGCCGCCGTCGTCGGCAGGCGCGCACCGACGGCTCACCAGGGCTTGTCCTTGTTCTTGTTGTGCCACGTCTGCCAGTCGCGGAAGGTGTCGAAGTTCTGCTTGGTCAGCTTGCCGAGCGTCGCGTTCCACTTGCCCTTGATCGCGGCGAGGCGTTCCTGCGCGTTCTGCGCCTCGATGTTGGTGCCGAGGTTGCTCGCCATCTCCGACAGTGAGCCGTACTTGACCAGCAGGTCGCGCACGACCTCCTTGCGCAGCGCCTCCTTCGACTCCTCGAAGTTGCCGAGCGCCTCGCCCGCGGCCGCCATCAACGCCGGCTCGGGGCTGCGCGTCGCCTGATCGACGAGGTACTTGACCATCGACTCGTCCTTGGTGCGGCCGAGGTTCTTCAGCAACTGCTCGCGCAGCGGCACCCACTCCGGCTTGTCCGGGTAGCGCTTGCCGGCGTAGGCCTCCTTGAGCACCTTGGCGCCGTCCGCGCCCATGGCGCCGAGCGCGTAGGCCGCGCCGCCGTACAGCTGCGTCTGGTCGGGCGGGCGCAGCTTGCCCGTCGCCAGCACCGACTCCAGCGCCTTGACGACCTGCTGCTGGTCCTTCGGGTCGATGCCCGCCTTGGCCTTGATCAGCAGCTTGTCGATCGCCTCGACGCCGCGCGCATCGTGGCTGAACTTCTTGTCGGCGTGGGCCTCCTTGAGGATCGCCAGTTGCTCGGCGACTTCCTTGTCGGGGCCCTTCTCGGCGCCCTTGCCGGCGGCCGGATCCTGCGCGGTCGCCACCGCCGAGCACAGGCACGCGAGGAGGAATCGGCGCAGTGTCATCGTGGAGTTCATCGTCTTGCTCCGTCTTGCTCCGTGGTATCGGAGGCGACCCCGTCCGGACCCAACCGGCCGCCGGCCACCTGCACCACGCATACCGCAGCGACCGCGGTTTCGCCCGATCGCAACGGCGGATCCGCGCGACCCTGCTTCAGCGCGCCGCCGACGGCAACTCCCCCAGCAAACGGCGGGCCGCCCGGCGGAACGCCGCCATCGGGGCGGCGTGCCAGCGCGCGGGCACCGCATCGGCAGCGGCCACGCCCTCGGCGACCAGCGCCGCGGTCAGTTCGCGCGCCAGCGCGCCAAAGCCGCGGACGTGCGGCGACGGCGCGTCCCCCGCCGACGCGAACTCCAGGATGTGGGCCAGCACGAGTTCCGTGTGCGGCGACACGGCGAGCGCGGCCAGCTCCGCCCGCCGCTCCATCTCGGCCTCGATCGCCGCCGGCGACCACGCAAAGTCGAACAGCAAGCCGAGCGCGCGCCAGACGTTGTGCTCGATCGGCAGGTAGTACAGCCAGTCGACGAGATGCTGCCGTTCATGGTGGCGCACGGTGTCGAGCAAGGCGACTTCGAGGTCGGCGTCGGCGACCGGCGCGGCGAGCAGCAGCCGCCACGGCGCATCGAAGGCGTCCGCGCCCGGCTCGGCGGGGATCGGATCGGCGAGCAGCGCCCGGCCGTCGGCCGCCGCGATCGCGCGCTTGCCGGCCAGTCCGCGGGCCCAACCGCGCAGGCTGTCGAAGTCGACGAGGAAGTGGTTCAGCAGCGCGACGCCGGCGATGTCGCCGCCCCAGACGCCGTGCAGCGGCTTGATGTCCCGATCGCAGACCACCACTTCCCGGCAGCGCGCGGCGAGCGCCAGGTCAGGGACGTCCGGCAGGTCCTGCAGCGACAGCCGCGTCTGCAGCATCGCCTCGACCGTGCCGCCTCTGCGGCGGCCGAGCACGAGGTGGCGGTTGTAGCGGTCGAGGTGCGCCGCCAACGGCCCCTCGAACGGGTCGAGCATCTCGCCGACGAGCGGCGCCTGGAAGCGCCGCGGTTCGCCGACGACGTCGCGGCCGAAGACGCGGCGCGACGCGGCGCGCACCTGCGCCAAGAACGCCGCCAGGTCGGCGGTGTCGCGCTCGCGATAGCCGGCTTCGACGAGGCGCCACAGCTCGCCCTCGAACGCGAGCTGCTTGCCGCACTCGTCGCGCAGCGCTGCGATCGCCGCGCGGTCGCCGGGCGACAGGCCCGCGCCAGCCGCGGCCGCGCGCAGCGCGGCGTCGGCCAGCAGTTCGGCCTCGGCGAGCCAGCCGACGTCGCGCAGGGCGGTCAGCAGGCCGACGCACAGCGCCGGCTCCGCCAGCACGTCGCGGCCGTGCCACGGCCCATCGAGCATGCGCAGCCAGCGGCCGCGCATCAGGTTGGGCTCCGGCGCCACGACCGCGCGCGGCACGTCGGCCGCCACCAACGCGAGGAACGCGCCGACGTCGCCGAGCGCCAGCAGCAGCCGCCGCTGGCGCCGCCGCAGTTCGACGTCGCGCGCGCCCGTGCCGAGCTCGTCGAGCAGGGCCCGCGCCGCCTGCGGCCGCCCGCCGCGCAGCAGCAGCGCGACGACGGCGGGCGCACCGTCGCCGCGCGCCATCGTCGCCGCGACCGTCGGATCGCTGCGCCACAGGTCGAGCAGCGCCGTCGCCTGCTCGTCGGTCATGCCGAGCGGCAACCAGCGGGCGATCAGCGACGCAGCGCTCGGCGCGTAGGGTCGCTGCCGCACGCCCGCCAGCAGGTGCCCGAACGCGGCGCCGTCGGCGTCGCGCAGCAGTTCGATCTGCGCGCGCGCGAGGTCGGCGAGGCCGCGGACGCGCGCATCGTCGCGGCCGCGTTCGTACACCGCGACCGCCGCGTCGAGCCGGCCGGCGTCGACCAGCAGCGACGCATAGCTGGTGGCGACGATCGGATGGCCGTCGCTCAGCGCGAACAGGCGTTCGTAGATGGCCAGCGCGCGGGCGCGGTCGTCGGTGCGCAGCACGTGCGCGAGGCCGAGCCACGGCCAGACCGAGTCCGGCGCCAGCGCGGCCGCGCGTTCGAAGCAGGCGCGCTTGCGCCGGGGATCCTCGACGATGCGCCCCAGCAGGTAGTGCGCTTCGGCGTCGTCGGGCCGGGCGGCGACCGCCCGCTCGGCCTCGACCGTCAGCAGCCCGCGGCGGCCGCGGTCGCGCAGCAGGTCCTGGCGCAGCCGCAGCGCGTCGACGTGGCGCGGCGCCAGGGCCAGTGCCTCGTCGATCGCCGCGAGCGCCGCCGGCACGTCGCCGCGGTCGGCGGCCGTGCGCGCGGCGAGGGCGAGGCGATCGGCCGGACGATCCCCCCACGGCAGATCGGTCGGCGCCCGCTGCGGCAGCCCAGCGCCCGCCGCGCAGGCGGCGGCGGCGAGCAGGAGCAGGATGGCGACGAGCGCGCGCAGCGGCATGGCGCGATCGATACGGCACCGGCGCGGCGGGTTCCAGCGCAGGCGCGGCGGCGCGAGCGGCCGCACCGGTGCGGGCGCCGGCCCCCACCAACGCAACCAGCGCCCTCGCGGGCGCTGGTCAGGGGTTTCGAAGACCCCGGCGGCGCCAGCGGCCCAGGGCGACCCTGGGTGCCGCCGGCGCAGTGCGGGCGAACCGGCTCAGAACGTGCGGGTGCCGAGGATCGTGCGCGACCAGTTGCCCGGCTGGATGCCCAGCGCGTTCATCGGCGTCACGAGGTCCCACTTGCACGGCTGCATGAACAGCGGCACGCCGACGAGCGCGAGGTTGCCCGGCGTCGGCAGGACGTAGTCCGCCGTGCCGGTGGCGCTGCCGAGCAGCAGCTCGACCAGCACCGGGTTGACCGTCAGCGAGCAGCCCGGCGCGCCGAGCAGCGTCAGGTCGAGCGCCGTCGGGTTGTAGATCGACTGCGGCGAGCCGGCCGGCGCACCGCTCGGGCCCTGGATGCCCGACGTGCCGATGACCAGCAGGCCGAAGTTGCCGGTGCCGTTCAGGTTGGTGACGCGCTGCACGAAGGTCTGGCCGATGACCGCCTGCTCCCAGTTGCCGAGGCGGCCGATCGTCGGCACGCCCGTCGAGCCGCAGCCCGTGCCGTTGGCCGACACCGTCGCGTAGGCCGGGGCCAGGTAGACCGGCAGGTCGGGAACCGTGATCTCCAGGTTGTAGTCACCCGACTGGCCCGCGCCAGCGCCGGGGCTCAGGACGCGCACGTAGTACACCGTGCCGCCGAGCGAGAAGTTGAAGAAGGCGCGGGGATTCAGGCCGCCCGCCTCCAACGCGTTGCCATTCGTCACCGCCGACGGCGCGCTGAGCGTGCCCGCGACCGGGTCGAGGAGCTGCACCAACTCGAGGGTCGCGTCGGTCAGCGGCGTGCCCGTGGCCGCCGCGCTGACCTGGAAGCTGACCAGCGCTGCCGTCGGCACGTTGATCGGGCCCCACAGGTCGGCAGGGTCCGCGCCGGTGCTGGCGGTGACATTGCCGACGCCGATCTGGCCGGGGGTGATCGGCGTCGCCGTCGCCACCGTGTTGTTGGCCTGCGGGCCGCCGACCGGCTCGGTCTCGGTGGCGGTGCCACCGGTGTTGAAGTCGCGCTGCTTCAGCTCGAAGCGGTAGTTGCCCGCCGCGATCGTCGCGTTCGTGGTCGACGGCACCGACCGGCGCTGGAAGATGCGCACGTAGTACGTGCCCGTCGGGAAGACGCGGAAGCTGGTGACGCGGCCCACGAAGGCCGACGAGTCGGCGAGGTTGGTGCCGAGCGTCGCGCTGCTGACCAGCGCACCGGCCGAGTCGAGGACCTCGTACGACCAGCCGCTGACCCAAGGCAGGGTGCCGTCGGTGACGGCGAACACGACCATCGCCTTCGGCGCCGTGACGTCGACGCGGTACAGGTCCGAGTCGTACTGGTCGACCTCGAACGTGTCCCCCGGCGCCGGCGCGTTGCCGAAGCCGCTGGCGAGCAGGATCGTGTTCGCGGTGTTGATCTGGACGCGGCGGCTCTGGCCGACGTTGAGGCCGCTGGTGCAGCGGACCCAGAACACCGAGCCCGTGCCCGGTGCCATGCCGAACTGGTTCGGCGTGACCGGCGTCGCGAGCGCGATGCTGTTGCTGCTGCCGCCCGAGACGACGACGTACTGGTCGCCCGCGGCCGGCGCGGCGGTCCACGCGACGGTGGTGGTGATCGTCGTCGCCGTGTTGCCCGTGATCACGCGCGACTGGCCGGCGTTGGCGCCGGTCAGGAAGCGGACCGCGTGCGTGTTGCTCGGCGTCGTGAACAAGCCCGACGTCAGCGCAGCCGTCGACGTGATGACCGTCGTCGTCGCCGACGCGACGGTGTCGGCCAGGATCGTCGCCGCGTTGGTGACGATCTCGAACGTGTCCGCGGCCGCCGGGATCGACGTGCCCCACGACTCGGTCGTGATCGTCGTC
Source organism: Planctomycetota bacterium (assembly GCA_046306335.1). Taxonomy (GTDB): domain Bacteria; phylum Planctomycetota; class UBA1135; order UBA1135; family UBA2386; genus UBA2386. The sequence goes on along the minus strand of JBKDXM010000055.1, from coordinate 1,638 downwards.
GCCGTGTTGGCGGTGATGCGGCGCGACTGGCCGGCGTTGGCACCCGACGTGAAGCGCACGAAGTACAGGCCGTTGTACGCACCGGCGACCTGCGGTCCCACCGTGGTGATGACCGTCGCGGTGCTCGACGCGACCGCGTCCGTCGCGACCACCGCGCCGGGGGCGGCGGCGTTGGCGCTGACGACCACCGGCGGCGCCAGGCTCGCGTCGATCTGCGAGCCGTCGCCGACGAGCTGTGCCGTGGCGAGCGTGCCGTTCGGCTCGAGCTCGACGCCGGTGTACGGCTTCGACGCCGGCTGGCTCACGTTGAACTGCCACGTGCCGGTCGCCGTCGCCGAGAACGCCCTGCAGCGCACGGTGTAGGTGCCGGCGGGGATGACGCCGGAGTACGACGGGTAGCTGGTGTAGTTGAGCTGGCCCGAGTCGTCGCACCACGCCAGCAGCGTCGTGCCGGTCGCGTCGAAGATGTCCATCACGAAGTCGAGGCCCGTCGCCGTGTCGCTGAGGAACTGCAGCGAGTGGTAGCCACCGGGCGTGGTGAACGAGAACCACTCGACTTCGCCGGCAACGAGGTTGCCGTTGATCTGTGAGCCCAGGGCGACCACCTGCGCCTGGGCGACGGTGTCGTTCGGCTCGACTTCGGGGAACTGCTGCGCCAGCAGCGGCGCGGCAAACAGCAACGAAACAGTGAGGTTGCGCATCGTAGGTCGGAAGGATCAAGGCCCCTCGCCACGTGCCCGCCGAAGCAATCGACGGCGTTGGCACGCGAGTGGGCCGAAGCACTGAAGCGAGCGTTCCTGCCTTCGCCAAGCCCCCCCGTGCAATGGCATCGGCGGCGGATCGCCCATGAGCAGGCTCTGCGTGTCGCAGGATTGCGGCGCACCGTCGAACCCGCCATGGCTGCGGCGGGCTGCGGCGCGGCCGCAGCGCGCCACCGAGTCAGCGCGGCACAGGCTGCAGCGCGCGGCGCCGAAACAAACCCGGCGCCCTCGCGGGCGCCGGCATCCGCGAGTGCGCCCGCTTGCCGCGGGCGCCTCGCCACCACTGCAGCCGCGCGGTCAGAACGCGCGCGTGCCGAGGATGAGGCGCAGCCAGTTGCCCGGCTGCACGCCCAGCGCGTTCGCCGGGGTGAGGAAGTCGAGCTTGACCGGCTGCAGGAACAGCGTCACGCCGGCGAAGGCCTGCGCGGCCGGCAGCGGCAGCGCGTAGTCGGCGGTGAACGTCACCGGGTCGGCGACCAGCAGCTCGGTCAGCAGCGGGTTGACGTTCAGCGTGCAACCGGGCGCGCCGAACAGCGTCAGGTCGAGCGGCTGCGGGTTGTAGATCGACTGCGGCGAGCCGGCCGGCGCGCCGCTCGGGCCGAGCGCGCCCGACGTACCGATCAACAGCAGGCCGAGGTTGGCCGGACCGTTGAGGTTCGACGTGCGCGAAGCGAAGGTCTGGCCGAGGATCGGCAGTTCGGTCGCGATGACGCGGCCGATCGTCGGCACGCCGGCCGTGCCGCAGCCCGCCCCGTTGGCGATCACGGCGGCAAACTGGCCGACGGAGTACGTCGGCGCGTCGGTGACGGAGATCTCCAGCACGTAGTTGCCCGACTGCGTCGCGGCGTTGGTGCCCGGGCTGACGACTTCCAGGTAG
>JBKDXM010000054.1:0-28717 GCA_046306335.1 Planctomycetota bacterium | reverse complement strand
GTGTTCCATCGGTGCCGGCCCTGGCCGCCGGCTTGCGGGGCGGCTGCGCGGGGCCCCGGTTCCGGGGGACGTGGCCGGCCACGCGGCAGGGCGGCGCCCGCGCGACGCTGCGCCTGCCGTGGCGCAGCGACGACGCCGCGCCGTCGCGCGTCGAACTGTCGCTGGCGGACGACCGCCTCGACCGCTTCGGCAACCTCGCCGTCGCCGGCGGCTTCCTGGAGCTGCGCGACCTGCCGCCAGGCGACTTCACGCTGGTCGACCACGTCGCCGGCGAACAGGTCGTCGTGCGCGTCACCGACGGCGCGGCCAGCAACGGCTGGCTCGCCAACGACGAGCGCATCCTGGCGGCGAGCGACCCTTCGCCGCTGCAGTTGCAGCCGCTCGCGATCGAAGGCGACGAACTCGTCGTGCGCGTCGCCAACGCCACGCCCGACACGCGCGTCCACGTCGCCGCCGCGCGCTACGTGCACGACGGCGAACCGTTCGCGGCGCTCGCCGCGCCGGCACCGCACCCCGCCGCCGTCGAGTTCGGCCGGACGCCGGACTGCCAATTCGAGTCGGGCCGCCAGCTCGGCGACGAGTTGCGCTACGTCATGGAACGACGCTTCCAGACGAAGTACCCCGGCAACCTGCTCGCGCGCCCCGGCCTGCTGCTGAATCCATGGGCGACGCAGCCCACGTGGAATTCGGCCGTCGGCGTGGGCGGCGGCACGGGCGGTCGCTACGGCGGCCGCGGCGCTGCGCGCAGAGGGGGAGCAGCGGGCGCCGCCGCGCCGGAATCGGCCGCCGCGGGCGAGGGCGCGTCGCCGGCGGCCCAGGCCAACCTCGACTGGCTCGCCGCCGACGGTGCGCTGCAGGCGAACCTCGCGCCCGACCGCGACGGCGTCGTGCGCGTCAAGCTCGCCGCGCTCGGTCGCGGCGGCTTCGTCACGGCGCTGGCGATCGACGGCCCGCAGCGGGCGCAGCGCCACCTCGTCCGCGCCGAAGCGACGCCGGCGCTGCGGCCGCGCGCGCTCGCCAAGGCGCTCGACGCGGCGACGCCCAAGGTCGAGCAGAAGCGCATCGAGTTCGTGCCCGCGGGCAAGGCCGTGGAGCTCGCCGATCCGCGCGGCGCGGAGGTGGCGGTCCACGACACGCTCGGCGACGGCTACCGCCTGCTGCAGTCGATCGCGCGCGACGACGAGTTCGCCAAGTTCGCGTTCCTCGCCGAATGGCCGGCGAAGACCGCCGACGAGAAGGCGGCGCTGTACCGCGAGCACGCCTGCCACGAGCTGCACTTCTTCCTGTTCCGCAAGGACCGCGCGTTCTTCGACGCCGCGATCAGGCCGTTCCTGGCACAGAAGCTGGAGAAGGACTTCCTCGACCGCTGGCTGCTCGACAACGACCTGACCGGCTACCTGCAGCCGTGGGCGTTCGCGCGCCTGCACCTGATCGAACGCGTGCTGCTGGCGCAGCGGCTCGACGCGACCGGCCGTGCGCGCATCGCCCGCACCGTGCGCGACGCGCTGCAGCTGCAACCGGCCGACGTCACGCGGCTCGGCGAGCTGTTCGCGCAGGCGCTGGCGCTCGACGCGATGGACGGCGACGCAGGCAAGGAGGCTGGCAAGCTGCTCGAGGGCATGGACAAGCAACTCGGCCAGCAGGACGCGCGCAGCGTCGTCCGCCGCTTCGCCGAGAAGTCGGCGGACGCGGCGCCGCCCGTCGGCGGCGGCCTGCCAGCACAGGAGCCGGACGGGAGGGGACCGACGACCGGCGGCCCCGGCAGGCCGCCGGGTGGAACCGAAGGCGAGCCCGCCGAACTCGCCAAGGCCAAGCCGGGAGGCGACAAGCGCGGCGAACAGAAGGACGACGCCGGCCAGCCCGGCGCGCCCGACGAGAAGGCCAAGGACGAATCGGCCTTCGACAGCAACCAGTGGAACAGCGCCGTCGGCCTCGGTGGCGGCGGCAGCGGCGAACTCGCGGCCGAACGCCTGCGCCGCAGCCGCGGCGACGCGCCGGCGCTGTTCCGCCCCGTCGCGCAGACCCAGCAGCTCGTCGAGAGCAACTGGTGGCGCAAGCCGGCCGACGGGGTCGGCGCCGACGCCGTCGCGCCGAGCCGCTTCTGGGCCGAGTTCACCGAGACGAAGCCCGGCGAGGCCTTCGTCTCGACCGCGCTCGCCGAGGCGAGCGGCAGCTGCATGGAGATGCTGATGGCGCTCGGCGCCATCGACCTGCCGTTCACGGCGGGCACGCACGAGTACGCGCCCGGCCGCTTCACGGCCGGCAGCCCGCTGCTGCTGGTGCGCAAGGAAGTGGCGGACGCGCCGGCGGCGGCGACCGCCGAGCCGCTGCTGATCGGCCAGAACTACTACCGGCTCGACGAGCGCTACCGCATCGTCGATGGCGAGCAGCGCGACGCCTTCGTCACCGACGAGTTCCTCGTCGACGTGCCATACGGCTGCCAGGTCGTCGTCACCAACCCGACGTCGACGCCGCGCACCATCGACCTGCTGCTGCAGGTGCCGCAGGGAGCGCTGCCGGTGCAGCGGGGCTTCTGGACGCGCGGCGTGCCGGTGCAGCTGGCGGCGTACGCGACGAGGACCGTCGACTTCGCGTTCTACTTCCCGGCCGCGGGCAGCTTCGCGCACTTCCCGGCGCACGCCGCCCAGAAGGGCAAGGACGGCGTCGACCGCCACGCCGCCGCCGCCGCGGCGCGCACGCTGACGGCGGTGGCGACGCCGACGAAGGTCGACACCACGTCGTGGGAGCACGTCTCGCAGCGCGGCACGGCCGCCGAGACGCTCGCCTTCCTCGAACGCGAGAACGTGCACGGCCTGCCGCTCGCGCGCATGGCGTGGCGCATGGCGGACAAGGCGTTCTTCGGCCAGGCGCTCGCCGCGCTGCGCGCCCGACACGCCTTCGACGAGACGCTGTGGTCGTTCGCGCTGTTGCACGGCGACGAGACGGCGGCCCGGGAGCTGCTGCAGCGCGCCGGCCGGAGTCGCCTGGAGGTCGGCATGGCGATCGAAGCGCCGCTGCTGACGATCGATCCGATCGCCGAAGAGACCGCCGAACAGACGGAGTTCGCGCCGCTGGTGCACGCCCGCGCCCACCGGCTCGGCGACCGGCGCGTCATCGGCAACCGCGCGATGATGGCCCGCCACCACGAGCTGATGCGTTGGCTCGGCTACCAGCCGAAGCTCGACGCCGGGCACTGGCTGCGCGTCTGCCAGTTCCTCGCCCTGCAGGATCGCATCGAGGAGGCCGTCGCCGCGCACCGCCGCATCGACGCGAGCCAACTGACGAGCCTGCTGCAGTACGACTACCTGACGGCGTGGCTGTCGTGCAGCACGGGCGAAGCGGCCCGCGCCCGCGCGCTGGCGGTGCGCCACCAGGACCACCCGGTCGCGCACTGGCGGGATGGCTTCCGCGCCGTGCTGGCGATGCTCGACGAGGCCGAGGGCGTGGTCGCCGGCCCCGACACCGGCGCCACCGTCGATCCGGCGGCCAAGGCCCCGGCGCTGGAACTGACCGTCGCCGACCGTGCCGTGCGCGTCGCGGCCCGCAACGTCGCGCGCGTCGAACTGCGCTGGTACGAGCTCGACGTCGAGTTCGCCTTCTCGGCGCAGCCGTTCGCGGTGGCCGAGGGCGCTTCCGCGGCGTTCGTGCGACCGACGCTGAGCGAGGCGCGCGACGTGCCGGCGGGCCAGGACCAGCTCGCCATCGACGTGCCGGAGCGTTTCCGCCAGCGCAACGTGCTGGTCGAGGCGCGCGCCGGCGGCCTCGTGCGCAGCCAGCACGTCTTCGCCAACGCGCTCGACGTGCGCTTCCTCGAGTCGATGGGCCAGGTCGTGGTGAACGCGCGCGACGCCAAGACGCCGCTGCCGAAGGCCTACGTCAAGGTGTTCGCGCGCCTCCCCGACGGCAGCGTGCGCTTCCACAAGGACGGCTACACCGACCTGCGCGGCCGCTTCGACTACGCCTCGCTGTCCGACGACCCGAACGCCGGCGCGACGCGCTACGCGGTGCTGGTGCTCGACGAGCAGCGCGGCGCGGTCATCCGCGACATCGCGCCGCCGGCGAAGTGAGGCGCGCGGGCGGCCGCCGCAGCGGCGCGCCGACGCCGGTCACGAGCCGCCGGTGTCGAGCGGCGGGCCGCTGCTCGCTCCGTTGCTCGGCGGACCCTTCTTCTTGTTCTTGCTGATGCGAGGCCGACCGGCCTTGGTGCCGCAGCCTTGTCATTCACTCGGCAGCGGCAGGCCCTGCAGGTCCTCGATCTCCATGCGCGCGAGCCGGATGGCGGCTTCGACGTCGCCCTGGTGCTTGGCCTTCGCCTCCGCGTCGCCGGCCTGCTCGGCGAGCAGGCGGTAGTTCTGCCGCGCGGCTTCGATCTCGGGCTCCCACTCGGCGCGGTCGAGGCCTTCGAGGCGCATCAACCACGTGCTGTAGAACTGGGCGCGGGCGAGCGCTTGCCGCGCCTCGCCCAGCAGCTTCGGGTCGGTCGCCGGCTCGCCGGTCATCTGCTCGACCAGCGTCTCCAGCTCCTCGCGCGCCGTCGGCAGGTCGCTCGCCAGCATGCGGGCCTTGTTGAGCTCGATCTGGATGCGCTGCGCGGTGCGCGGGTCGAACGCGTCGGGATCCTTCGGCAGCGCCTTCAGCGCCTCCTCGTAGCGCTTGACCGCGCCCTTCCAGTCCGCGCCGTCGGCCGCGGCGTGCGCGGCGACGAGCACCGCGTCGGCCGCTTCGAGGGCCGTCCGGTCCTGGCCGGGGCCTTCGTGGTAGGCCCACGCGCCGATCGGCAGCGCGAGCCACGTGACCAAGAAGAGGTTTCGCATGTTGCTCCGGGGGAACGGACGCCGTCGCCGGCCGCGCGTTGCGCGCGGTGGCTACGAGGCGCGGAGTCTATCGGCCACCGCGGGCCGCCGGGCGACGGCGCGGCGGAAAGTTGCATCGACGGCACACGCGAGCACGGCGCCGGCGGCGTACGCGACGAGGTCCGCCACCTTGGCGCCGTGGCCGAGCAGCAGGGCGCCGACCGCCGTGCCCCGGACCGACCGAAGCCACGGCCAGTCCAGCAGCTGCGACGCCTCGACCGCGGCCGACAGCAGCCAGGCCGCGGCCGCGAGCCGCCCGCCGGCCGCCGCCGGGACGGCGAACGCGCCGAGCCAGAACGCCGCGACGGTCCACAGCGCGTCGCCGGCGTGCTCGGCGAGCACGCCGGGCAGCGGGAAACGCCGCGACAGCAGGCCGAGCGCAATCGTCGTGGCCAGGGCCACCGCCACGAACGGGCGCCGGCGCCCCGGGCGCGGCGCGGGCGGCAGCAGCGATGGCGCGGCAACGTTCACGCCGCCGCCGTGGGCTGCAGCCGGACGCCGACGCGCAGCCGGCTGCCGAAGGCCGCGAGCAGCAGCGGCAGCGCCGCCAGCAGGACCGTCGCCGCGCAGTTGGCGATCAGCGCGTACTCGCGCAGCGTCAGCCGCTGCAGCAGCGGCTTGCGCGAGTCGGCGGCGGCGACGCTGAGCACGTCGCTCGGCACGTGCCGCTTGTTGCCGTTGTGGAACTCGCCGCCGAGGCGGTTCGCCACCTGCCGCAGCGTGCTCTCGTCCTGCCGCGACTGGTGGCCGGCGATGAACTTGCCGGCGAGGTGGTCGCCGACGCCGATCACCAGCGAACCGCCGATCGACGGCGGCAGCTCCGGCATGCCGCTCGCCGGCACCGTGTCGCCGTCGCTGACGATGACCAGCAGCGTGCTGCCGATGCGCCACGGCTTGGCGATGCGCGCGGCCTCGGCGATGCCGTCGAACAGCTTGGTCGATCCGGCCTTGAAGGCGTAGCGCAGGTCGACCTCGCTCAGCACGTGGCGGACGACCTCGAAGTCGGTGGTGTCCTCGACCACCGGCTTGGCGCCGTTGTACGTGGCGATGACGGTGACCTTGAACTTGCCGAGCGGCACGCGCTCGAACAGCGAGTCGATCAGCTCGCGCGCGCGCGCGACGCGCGTCTGGTCGCCGCCGACGCCGGCGTCCTTCAGCAGCATGCTCGGCGACACGTCGAACACGAGCACGAGGTGGCGCCACTCCTCCGGCGGCACTTCCTCGCCGCGGTGGATCTTGGGCGGCAGCTGCGCCAGCGTGACGAAGCCCCAGGCCAGCAAGCCGACGGCGAGCGGGCGCAGCAACGGCGCGGCGAACGCCACCGGCGCCGGCCGACCGCCGGGCCCGAAGACCAGCGCGGCGACGCGCGCGACGCGGCGGGCGTGCAGCAGCTCGCCGACCAGCGTCAGCGCGACGGCGACCGCGACGGCGGCGAAGGTCACCATGGCGTCCACCGCAGGCCGAGCTGGGCCAGCACGTGCAACAGCAGCAGCGCGAGGCCGGCGACGCAAAACGGCAGGAACCAGTCGCACAGCTCGGCCGTGCCCTGCTCGACCTTGGCCTTGGTCATCTCGTCGATGCGCACGAACACGTCGGCGAGCGCCTTGGTGTCGTCGGGGTTGAACACCTCGCCGCCGGTCAGGCGCGCCATGTTGACGATCTCGCCGCGCGCGTCGCTGTCCTGGATGTTCACGGCGAACAGCGTGATGCCGTCGCGCTTGAGGCGCTTGGCGATCTCGACGTCGGCGCCGTCCGACAGGTCGGAACTCCAACCGTCGGTGATGAGCACCATCATGCGGTCGCCCTCGGCGCGCGAGGTCAGCACCTCGCGGCAGCCGAGCACGGCCTTGCCGATCTCCGTGCCGCCGAAGCCGGGGATGTCGTTCTCCGGCCGCATGAACGGGATGGCGCAGCGGAACGCGCTGGGGTCGGACGTCAGCGGCACGTAGTGCAGGTAGTTGTTGCCGAAGAACGTCAGGCCGAAGGCGTCGCCCTTGCGGTAGTCGAGGAACTGGTTGATCGCCGCCATCGCCGCGTCGTAGCGCGTGCCGGCGCCGAACTTCGCCGTCATCGAGCCGGAGGTGTCGACGACGAACTGGATGTTGCTCAGCGAGCGCTTCTCCTTGGGCGCGGCGAGCTCCTGCGGCTGCGCCAGCAGCAGCACGGCGACCGCCAGCAGCAGCGCCGGCAGCGACTCGCAGCAACCGAGCAGCGCGCGCACGAGCCGGCCGCTGCCGCGCGGGCCGCCGTCGTACGGCAGCACGACGCGGCCGCCTTGGCGGGTCCACGTCCACCACAGCTGCAGCAGCGGCAGCGCCAGCAGCAACAGCAGCCAGGGCCGGCCGAACATCAGCGCGCCTCCCCCGCCGGGCCCGGCGCGGCGACGGCGCGGTCCGATGCCACGCGCTCCGGGGCGACACGGTACGGCGCCAACAGCCCCGGCAGGTCGGCCGGCGCCTGCGCCGCCGGCGCGTGCAGCCACAGTTCGACCGCGCGCAGCAGGGCGCCGGCCTCGGCGTGCGCCTTGATCGCGGCGATCGCGGCGTCCGCCTTCTGTTCGCCGAGGCCGAGTCGCTGCCGCCAGAACGCGACGAGCAGGCGTTCGAGCTCGGCCTTGGCGCCGCTGCTGGCGTCGCCGCGGGCGACGGCCTCGCACAGCGGCCGCAGGCGGTCGGCGAGCGTCGGCGCCGCCGCGGCAGCCGTCGGCGCGGCCTTGCGCTTGCGCCCGACGAACAGGATCGCCAGCAGGCCGATGCCCCAAAGCGCGCCGAGCGTCCACTGCAGGCGCGCGTAGCCGTCGAGCCGCTGCGGCGCGACCGGCGGCGGTTCGCTGACCTCGCGCACGTCCTTCGCCAGCACGCTGGTCGCCTCGACCCAGACCTCGGGCAGGCCGGCGAGCGGACTGCCGTCCTTGCGCACCAGCGCCTTCGCGAGGTCGTAGCGGCCCGGCTCGAGCGCCGTCCACTCGACGTCGTAGCGCAGCATCTCCCCGTGCGGCCACGTGCGCAGCACGCGCAGCGCCAGCGGCGCCTTGAGCGTCGTCGGCGCGGGCACGAGCTCGGTCCCCGGCAGCACGACGCCCTCGACGACCGCGCGCATGCCGACGGTGGCCGTGCGTTCGTCGCGCGCTTGCGCCGCGAGCGGCGCGGCGAGCAGCGCGGCGGCGACGGCAGCGGCCAGCGCGGCGGTCGCGCCACGCGGGAGGCCGGCGCGCGGCTTCATCGCGCCCCCCTGCCGGCGAGGCCGCGGTTGCGGAAGAACTGGCGCAGGCGGTGCGCGAACGGCTGGTCGGTGCGCACCACCATGTGGTCGACGCCGCCGCGCCGCAGGTCGTCGGCGATGCGCTGGTGGTCGACGCCGGACGACGCCCCGCGCACGACGAAGCCGCGGCCGCTCTCGGCCTCCTGCGCGCGCAGGAAGCCGGCGCCGCGCAGCATCACTTCGGCCGGATCGACGAACTGCACGACGGCGACCTCGTGCTGCTGCGCCAGCAGCGCCAGCGCCTGCGCCGCGCCCGGCTCGTGCAGGTCGCTGAGCACGATCACGATCGCGCGGCTGCCGAGCGTCGGCCGCAGCTGCTGCAGCCGGCGCACGATGCGCGTCGACTCGTCGTACGCGTGGCGGCGCAGCTCCAGCAGCCACTGCATGACCTGGTCCTTGGCGAGGCTGGGCTCGACGCGCACCTCGCGCGAACCCAGTCCCATGACGCCGACGGGGCTCGTGCGGTCGAGGCAGGCGAGCGCGAGGCCGCCGGCGACGTGCAGCGCCGTCTCGTACTTGCTGCGCGCCAGCGACGACGCCACCATCGACGCCGACGTGTCGAGCAGGATCCACGCCGGGATGCGGCGCTGGGCCTCGTACTCCTTGACGTGCACCTTGGCCGAGCGCGCGGTGACGCGCCAGTCGATCGACTTCACCGGGTCGCCCGGCTGGTAGAGCCGCGACTGCACGTAGTCGATGCCCGAGCCGAGGAAGCGCGAACCGTCGAGGCCGTAGGTCAGGTCGTCGGCGAGCCGGCGCACGGCGATCACGAACTTGCGCGCCTGCATCGGCTCGACGGCCGGCAGCCGCCCGGGCAGGTCCCGGGCGGGCACGCGTCCTGCGGTCGTTCCGGGTTTGGCCACGCGCGCGCTCACTTCGCCGACTCGCCCAGGATCTCCTGCAGCACCTGCGGGCCGGTGAAGCCGTCGGCCACCGCCTCGTAGGTCAGCCGGATGCGGTGCAGGATCACGTCCTCCGCCAGCGCGTAGAGGTCCTCGGGCAGCACGTAGTCGCGGCCGTGGATCAGCGCGCGGGCGCGCGAGGCCTTGACCAGCGAGATGCCGGCGCGCGGGCTGCAGCCGAGCGCGAGCTTGGGGTGCTTGCGCGTGCGGTTGACGATGGCGACGCAGTGCTCCAGGAACGCGTCGCTGACGTGCACCTGGGTGACGTCCTCCATCGCGCGCACCAGCTGTTCGCTGCTGCCGGTCGTCTGCTCGCCGAGCACGTCGAACTCGGTGCGCGCCACCGCGCCCTTGCCGTCGCGGCGGACGCCGAGCTGGGTGTTGCGGCGCAGCACCTCCTTCTCCTGCTCGGCGGTCAGGTACTCCAGCCGGTGCAGCAGCATGAAGCGGTCGAGCTGCGCCTCCGGCAGCTCGAACGTACCGGCCTGCTCGACCGGGTTCTGCGTCGCGATGACGAGGAACGGCGCCGGCAGCGGGTACGTCGTGTTGCCGATCGTCACGCGGCGCTCCTGCATCGCCTCCAGCAGCGCGCTCTGCACCTTCGGCGCGGCGCGGTTGATCTCGTCGGCGAGCAGCAGGTTGGTGAAGATCGGCCCCTTGTGGGTGCGGAACTCGTGCGTCTTCTGGTCGAGGATCTCGCTGCCGACGATGTCCGACGGCAGCAGGTCGATGGTGAACTGGATGCGCGCGAACGCGAGGTCGACCGTCTTGCTGACGGCGGCGACCAGCAGCGTCTTGGCGAGGCCGGGCACGCCCTGCAGCAGCAGGTGGCCCGAGGTCAGCAGCGCGATCAGCACGCGCTCGACGACGACGTCCTGGCCGACGACGACCTTGCCGACGCGCGTGCGGATCTGGTCGAGGAACTGCCGGGTCTCGGGGAAGCGCGGGGCGGCGACGGCTTGCGGGGAGGTCATGGCGGGGCGGGCGGACGGCGGGGGAAGGTCTCTGGTGCGGGGAACGGATCAGCCGACGCGGCGGATCCACTTCTCGGCGATGGCACGCAGGTCGAGCGCGGGATCGTCGGCGCGGCCGAAGCAGGCCGCCTCGATGCGGGCCTGGTCGGCCGCCAGCTCGCGCTTGGCGGCGTCGTCGAGCCGCGCGCGCGCGGCGACGGCCATCAGCACGGCGAGGGTCGAGAACGGCGTGACGTCGGCGGGCATCGCCAGCGCCGGCCCGGCGGCGGCGCCGGCCTTCGCCTTGCTGAGGAAGAACCACGCGAAGTACGCGACGAACGCCAGCGCCAGCACGACGTAGGCCCACGCCGGGTCGCGCGGCGCCACCTGGACGAGCGCGACCGCGGCGCTGACGGTCGCGAGGTCGGCGTCGTCGTAACGCTGGTAGACCGCCTTGCAGTCGGCGACCTTCGGCTTGCCGAAGGTGAACGTCCGCGGCGGCGCGCCGCCGTCGGCCGGCTCCAGCGACAGCAGCCACACGCGCTCGGTGACGACGCCGTCGCGGTCCTCGGCGAAGCGCGACACCGACGCGCCCTGGTCGTCGGACTTCTTGACGCGGAAGCCGGGCAGGTCGAGCTGCAGGATGGCGTCGAGCGCGGGCACGAGGCCATTGGCCTTGGCCTTGATCTCCAGCGTGATCTTGCCTTCGTCGGCCTTGCGCTGGTCGAGCAGCTGCGTGACCTCCAGGTCCGCGAACGGCCTGGGTTCGGCGGCCGCCGCCGCGTCGAGCACGACCGGCGAGGACGCGACCGGCAGGATCGTGAAGCCCGACGTGTCGAGGAAGTCGAAGTCGAGCTTGATCTCGGGCACGCGATCGACCTGCGGACCGCGGGCCTTCAGCAGCAGGTAGGCGTACGGGCTGCGGCGCCACGCCGGGTCGTCGGTCGGCGAGCTGTCCATGCCCTCGCCGTTGAAGGTCACCGACAGCACCTCGAAGTGCTCGTCGAGCGCAGCGCTCGCCGCCTCCTGGAACTTGTCGCGATAGTTCTCCAGCGGCCGGCCGTAGTTGTAGGCGTTCGGCTGGTTGTTCTGGTTCGTCGCGTACTTCTGGAAGCCGCCGCTCTCGCGCTCGATCTCCGGCGAGTGCACGATGTCGACGAGCAGGCCGAACGGCTGCGTGCCGACCTGCGTCGAGCCGTCGACGCTGGCGACGAGCTTCAGTTCGCCGAGCAGGTCCTGGTAGTAGTCCCAGACCTTCTTGGCCTCGGTCGCCTGCGGGTGGTCGCCGCAGACCGCGAAGCCGGCCTCCAGGTAGCGGAACTTGACCTGCGGCTTCACCGCCGACATGCGGGTGAACAGCTGGTTGGCGAACATGCCGAGGTGGCGTTCGCGCGCGCCCGCCGGCAACGCGTCGATCGCGGCGCGGATCAGCGGCAGCTGCGAGCGCGCCAGCACGGTGTCCTCGTCGACGGCGCCGAGGTCGGACGCGCCGAGCGCGGCGTAGAACCAGGTGTCGAACGGGCGGGTCGACTCCTGGTCGAGGCGCAGCGACCCGACGACCTCGGCGTAGTGCCGAGCACCCTCGGCGAACAGGTCGAAGGCGGTGCGCCGCGCCTCGGCGAAGCCGCTGTCGCGCTTCTGCTCCTTGGCGAAGTTGTTGCCGTCGTGCATCAGCGAGGCGACGACGGCGAGCAGCGCCCAGTGGCGGCCGCGCGCCTGCAGCGCCTGCTGCGCGATGGTCAGCGCCGTGGCGTAGCCCTTCTGCACCTCGGCGAGCATCTCCTTCTGCGAACGCTTGGTCTTCTGCTCCTCCTGCACCGCCGGCACGCGCCAGATGGTGGCGAGGTTGCTCCGCATCGTGCCGAGCAGTTCGCCGAGCAGCACCGGGTCCATCGCGCCGACGTCGCCGAAGACCTTCTGGATGGTGTCCAGGCGATAGACCTCGGCGACGCTGTGCGCGCCGACGAAGGCCTGCGTCAGCAAACGCTCGTCGACGCCGCCGATCGGCAGCCGGCGCAGCCGCTCGACCCACTGCCCGAGCTCGGCGAGGTTGCGCTGCTGCTTGCTGCGCGTCAGCGGAATGCCGTTGGCGCGCTGGTCGAAGCCGAACATGAACATGTAGCGGTTGGTGCGCCCGCTGGTGTCGGCGTTCGGGTCGTGCGTGCGCGTCCACACGCGCAGGAACTCGTTGGCGAGCTCCTTGCACAGGCGCGGGTTGCTGGCCCCGAGCTGCTCGATGAACGGGAAGGCCTTCTCCGGTTCGTTGACCTTGAGGTACAGCTGCGCCGAGACGGTGGCGAAGTGCGGCTGCAGCGCCTCGGGCAGCAGCGCCACCCAGGCGGCGCCGGGCTGCGACGCGACGAGGTCGGCTGGCTCGATCGGCTGCACCTGGCCGCCGCCGCCGCGCCGGCGCTGCGTGTAGAACACGTTGCCGAAGTCGTCGCGCTCCAGCACCATGCCGAGGCTGTCGGACTGCGAGTTGGCGTAGCTGTGCGAGGCCTCGACGATCCAGCCCGACGCCAGCAGGCCGAGCGTCGGCCGCCACTGCTCGGCCAGTTGCGGGGCCTTGGCCAGCACCGCCTCGACGGCGGTCTTCTGCAGCTTGAGGCCGTTGGCGCGGTAGGCGACGTCGCCCGGCCGCTCGCTGAAGCCCTTGGCGACCTGGCCGCCGATCGTGGCGACGATCTCCATGCCGCGCTCGGGTCGCGCCGTGAAGCTCTCGGCCAGCCACGCCGGCCCGAGGTCGGCGCGCACCTTCGGCGCCAGTTCGACCGCGCGCCGCAGCGCCTCGGCCTTCTCGGCCTCGCCGATGTCGCCCTTGGCGAGCGCTGCCTGCGTCACCTGCCACGCGGTCTCCAGGTGCTCGTTGCGCTGCTCCTTGGCGAATCGCGCCAGCGCGTGCCGCGCCATCAGGTTGAGCGCCTCGCGGTCGTTCTGCGCCTCGGCCTCGGCGAGCGACGGCAGGAACGGCCCCATCTCGACCTCGTGGCCGATCGCGGACAGCAGCAGGGCCGCCTCGCGGCGATCGAGCCGCTGCTGCTCGGCCGGCTTCTGCGCCTCGGCAGCGAGCTGCGCCAGCAGCACCTCCAGCACGCTGCCGCCTTCGAGCGCGCGCTGCACGATCGGCGCCAGCGCCGGCACCAGCTTCTTGTCGAAGCCGCCGGGCGCGAGGCCGGCGAGCGCCAGCGCGTCCTCGAAGGCGAAGCGGTTCTTCTCCTGCAGGTTCGGCGGCACGCGCTGGTCCTCCTGGCGCGGCGGCGGGTTCAGCAGCGCCTTGAGGAAGTGCTCGTAGCAGCCGGCGCGCTCCTTCTCGGGCAGCGTCGCGAGGAACGCGCCGACCTGCTCCCACCGGCCGAGCGTGACGGCGCGCTGGACCATCTCGCACTCGCGCTGCAGCGTCTTCTCGGCGAGCTGCTGCTCGCCCGTGGCCGCGGCCGGCACCGAGGCGGCGCCGGCCGCCGGCGTGGCGCGGGCGGCGGCGAGCGCCTGTTCGAGTACGGCGCGCATCTCCGGCGGCGCCTCGCCGCCGAGCTCGGCGAGCATCGCCGCGAGTTCCTCCGCCGACAGTTCGCCCTCGACGGCTTCCCCGCCGCCCGCCGGCGCTGCTGGCGCAGGCGCAGGCACGGGCGCGCCCGCCGCCGGCGTCGCGGCGCCGTCCTTCGGCTTGTCCTTCTCCTCCGCCGGGTCGTACGGCTTGAGCTCGGCCAGCGACCACGCCTGCAGGATGCTCGACGGGCGGCGGTCCCACTGCAGCTGCTTCCACTTCTGCACGCGCAGGTTCGCCTGCGCCGCTGCTGCCGCCGCCGCGGGATCCAGCGGCGCGACGGCGATGGCGGCGGCGGCGAGGTCGGCCGGCTCGCCCGTCGCCGGCAGCGGCGTCGACGGCATCAACCGGCCGGTCGCGACCGTCGTCGACGTGGCGCGCGTCGCCGGCACGGCCTTGATGACGCTGGCCGGACGGGTCGGCGTCGGCTGCTGTGCCGCCGCGGAGGACGTTGACGACAGGAGCGCGGCGACGGCAGCGGCGACGGCGGCCGGAAGGGGCAAGCGCGAGGCGTTCGGCATGGCAGGAGGGGTCCTCGAAGGCGGCGAACGTAACACGGCGACGCGGGCGCAGCAGGGCTGCTTCGTCCCGGGTGCGTCAACCGGCGTCGGCGGCGTCGAGCCCGGGCGCGAGCGCGGTCAGGTCGACGGCCCGCGCGGCTGCGACGGCGGCGCGCCGGCAGTATTCCCGCCGCGGGATGGCGAAGGCGCCGAGCGTGGCGAGGTGGTCGGTGACGAACTGCACGTCGAGCAGCTCGATGCCGCCGGCGAACAGCGACCGGACCAGCGCGACGAGCGCGACCTTCGACATGTCGGTGGCGCGGTGGAACATCGACTCGGCGGCGAACAGCCCGCCGACCTGCACGCCGTAGACACCGCCGACCAGCCGTTCCCCCTGCCAGACCTCCAGGCTGTGGGCGTGACCGAGTTCGTGCAGGCGCACGTACGCCGCCAGCATCTCGGGCAGGATCCACGTGCCCTGCTCGCGGCCGCGGCCGCACTCGCCCATCACGCGCTCGAAGCAGCGGTTCCACGTCAGCGCGAAGCCGCCGCGGCGGATGGTCTTCTGCAGGCTGCGGGACACGTGCAGCCGCTCCGGCGCCAGCAGCGCGCGCGGGTCGGGGCTCCACCACAGGGGCACCGTGTCCTCGGAGTACCACGGGAAGATGCCGCTCCGGTACGCCAGCAGCAGGCGCTCGGGCTCCAGGTCGCCGCCGACGGCGACCAGGCCCTCGGCGTCGTAGTCGTTCGGGTCGGGGAAGCGGCCGGGCGGGCGCGCCGGCAGCAGCAGCGGCTGGACGGCGCGCTTCTTCATCCGCGTTCCTTCAGCCGCCGCAGCGTCGTGTGCTGGTCCTCGCGGTCGGCGAGTTCGAGCACTTCGACGTCACCGTCGTCGCGGTGGCGGAAGTAGACGCGCAGGCCGAGCGACGCGCGCAGGCTCCAGGTGTCCTGGCCGCCCATCTGCTTGACCTCCAGACCCGGGTAGCCGTGGCCCTCGGTGCAGAACAGCAGCACGGCCTGGACGGCGCGCTCGACCGCCTTGCGCTCCTTGCCTTCCAGGGACTTGTAGAACGACGGCAGGAAGCGCGGCAGCCGGAAGCGGCGCTCGTCCGCGGCGGCCGGCTCGGGCTGCGGCTTGCGCCGGCGCTTGCCCTTGGGCAGCAGGGCGTCGAGTTCGGCGACTTCCGCCTCCAGTTCGCGGATGCGCGTCTGGTCGAAGGCGAGTTGCCGGCGCAGCGCGCGATCGGCCTCGCGCAGGCCCTCGTTCTCGCTCGCGAGTTCCTTGCACGCGCGCTGCAGCTCCTTGGCGTCGCGCGAAACCGGCGCCGGCGCCGGCACCTTGGCCTGCGCCGCCTCGGCGCGCACGCGGGCAAGGCCGTCGGCGGCGGCGGCGAGCTGCCGCTGCAGTTCGGTCTCGCGCTCGTGCGCGCGGTTCTGCGCCTCGCGGGCGCGGTCCAGCTCGGCGCGCAGTCGCGCGATCTCGGCGTCGCGCAGGGCCAGCAACGGGTCGGGCTTCGGTGTCGGCGCGGCGGCCGTCTCGCCCTCGCCGCCGCCATCGACGGCGGCGTCGGCGGCGGCAGGCGCGGCGGCGGCCGGCAGCAGCAGTTGCAGCACCTTGTCGAGCACCTCGGCGTCGCGCTGCTCGGCGAACAGCGCCGCCACGACCTTGGCCGGCGCCTTGGCGAGGCGGAACCCGCCCTTGGGCGTGAGGCCCAGCTCGCGCGCGAGTTCGCGCAGGGCGGCGACCGGGACGGCGTGCTCCAGCAACAGGGCCAACGGCAGATCGCCGCCGTCGGCCAGCACCCGCTCGACCAGCCGCTTGCGCGCCAGCGCGCGGTCGCTCATGGCCGCGTCGCTCCACCCGGACCGTCCGGACCGCCCGGCCCCGGCACGATCGGTGTCACGGGATAGACCGGGAAGGCGCCGCGCGCGTCCCATTCGCGTTCGATGGCCTCGCGCTGCGCATCGGACATGCCCGTGGCGGGGCTGCGGCTGCGCCAGAGCGACCACTCGATGGCGTCGAACGGCGCGCCGAAGAGCACGCCGACCTTCCACAGCACGAACGACGAGAACAGGAAGACCGACACGGGATCGCGGGTCTCGCGCGGCAGCGACTGGTAGTAGACCCACGCCGGCACGAACACGAGGACGTCGACCGGCAGACCGACGACGAAGCCGGCGGTCCCGCCGACGGTCGCCGGCAGGCGGGTGAACAGCGAGCGGCCCGTGCCGGCGTCGACGAGGCCGTCGCCGTAGCGCACGACCGACGTGCAGCCGGCCGTCGTCATCGCCGCCGCCGCCAGGATCGTCAATGCGCCGGCCCGCGCGCGCATGGGCTCACTTGCCCTTCGCTGCCGGCTCGCGGCGCACGAACGCCATGCTGCGGATCTTCCACTTGTCCTGCAGCTCGGCGGGCGGCGTCGCATAGGTCGTCAGCAGTCGCTCGTCGGTGGCGTTGGCCAGCTCGATGTTGCGCAGCTTCCAGACCGACTGCGACTTGTTCGGATCGAGTCCAGCGCCCGACTCGCAGTTGAAGAGGACCGCGTAGACGAAGTCCATCGGCACCGCGAAGTCGTTGCGCGGCCAGTTGACGTCGAGCACGTAGTCGCTGATCGACTGCTTGGTGCCCGGCATCGTGCCGCCCTCGACCTTGGGGCCGACGAGGGTGAAGTCGCTGACCTTGAGGTTGCCGCCGCCGGCGGCCGTGATCTGGCCTTCGAAGTACGTCGTCGGCTTCTCGACCGCGTCGGAGATGCCGCGCTTGTTCTGCACGACGATCTCGACCTTGCGCTGCAGGCTGCCGATCTCCTCGAGGACGCCGCCGGCGCGCGTGGCGTCGGCGATCGCCGCATTGCATGCCTCGATCTGCTGCGCGCGGTCGTACACCGCCCAGCCGCCGATCGGCAGCAGCAGCAGGGAAGCGAGCACGATGCCCTTGTAGAGATCGATGTCGGCGAAGCGGCTCATCGGCCACCTCCCGTCGCCGCGACCTCGCGGCCGTCGAGCCCGTCGCGCGCCGGGACGGCACCGACCGCGGCGCCGCGCGCCGGGCCGAACGATTGGAACACGTCCTTGATGGGCAGCGTCACCGTGTAGTACGCGCCGGCGACGCCGGAGTTGGCGGTGTCGCGGAACTGCTCGACGTCCTTGCCGGGCGGCGGCTTCTTCGGATCCGGCGGCTCGAACGGCGAGTCGGGCTTCGCCATCTCGGCGTCGAGCGCCGCCTTCAGCGCCGTGTGGCGGCTGCGGAAGTCGTCGCCGCGGAAGGCGATGACGAACTGCAGCTGGCGGTTGGGCGCCTTCATCGTCAGGTTGACGCGGGTGACCAGGAACCGGCCGAGCGTCGGCTCCAGCTCCTTCATCAGCGCCGACCACCGCGACAGCACCGCGAGACCCGACTCGACGCTGACGTCCTCGGACACGCCCGAC
Source organism: Planctomycetota bacterium (assembly GCA_046306335.1). Lineage (GTDB taxonomy): Bacteria > Planctomycetota > UBA1135 > UBA1135 > UBA2386 > UBA2386. Next base: position 11,275 of record JBKDXM010000054.1, on the reverse strand, counting down.
TGCGCCTGCTTGTTCTTGGCGACGGTGCGCAGCTTCTCGCGCACGAAGCGCAACCGGTCCTGCACCGGCATCGCGTCGAGGTCGGCGACCAGGTCCTTGGCCGTGTAGTCCTTGCCGCTGCTGTCCTTGCCCTTCTGCTGCTCGACGCGGAAGTGGTCCGCCTTGTCGAACCAGCCGCTGCGCATGACCGCGCCCAGCATGCCGAAGAAGGCGACCTTCTTCGGATCCTTGGCGTCGCGGTAGGTGCTGCCGATGCGCAGGCCGAGATTGGACAGCTCCTGCTGCTGCCGGTTCCACTGCACGAACAACGCCAGCATCGCCACCATGCAGGCGATGGCGAGCGGGAACTTCACGCGCTCGAAGCCGCGCGTCAGCACGAGGTCTTCCTGGCGCAGCTGGAAGCCGTCCGGGCCGCCGAGCGCGCCGAGCGCGAGGCCGACGGCGGTGGCGATGCGCGGGCCGTACTCCTTGGCCTGCTCCGGCGTCAGGTCGTGCTGCAGCTTGGCGAGCACGTCGAGCGGCTGCGGCGTCACGCCGAAGACGTCGGCGAGCATTTCGCCGGTGCCCGGCAGTTCGGACGCGCCGCCGGTGACGAACAAGGCGGCGAGGCGCGTCGCGCGGCCCGACGCGGTCAGGAACCGGGTCAGCTCGCGCGACAGACGCTGCAGCCAGGCGCGATGCGCGGCGGCCACTTCGGCGTGGGCCACCCTGACCGTGCGCGGCGCCGGCGCGGCGGCCGGCTCGGCGGCCGGCTCGGCCGCTGACGCCTCGCCGCCGGCCAGCGCCGGCAGATCGGCGCCGACCTGGAACTCGACGTCGCCGCCGTCGACGAGGCTGCGGTGCACGGCGTCGCGCACCGCCGCGACGTCGCCGCCGTGCTTGCGCGCGATCTCGTCGGCGATCGCGCCCTCGCCCAGGCGCAGGGCGCGCATCTCGACGAGCTTCTCGCCCTCGACGATCAGCACCTTGACGCTGCGCGACCCGACGTCGACGACGGCGGTCACCGGCGGCAGCGCGTCGGCCGGCCCGTCGGCGATCGCCAGGAAGGCGCCGGCGTAGTGCGCGGCGCGCCAGAGCGCCATGGTGTCGAGGTCGACGCTCTGCGGCTCGACGCCCTTGGCGTCGAGGGCCGCGAGCTGCGTCCGCAGACCGGCCTTGGGCACCGATGCCACCAGGATGCGGGTGCCGCCCTCGGCGCCGCGGCCGAGTTCCAGGAAGTCGACGATCATGTCGTCGACCGACTGGCCCTGGATCTCGCCCTCGATCTCGGCCTTGACGACCTTGCGGATCGCCTCGCGGCCGGTGAACGGCAGTTCCAGCGTGCGCAAGATGGCCTCCCGGCAGGGATGGCCGAGCGCGACCTCGCCGCGCATGCCGTCGGCGATGGCGGCGGCGGCGGCGGCGGCGACGACCTCGCTGCGCGTGCCGCCGCCGGCGGTCGGCACGCCGGCGGGCGCGTGGTGCACGGCCAACAGCCGGGCGCGGCGGTACCCGCCGTCGAGTTCGACGACCTTCACCGACTGGTCGCCGGGATCGATGCCAATGGTCCTCATGTTGGTTTCACCTGTCGGTTCGTGGCTCCGGGCCGCGCGCGGCGGACGCGCTCAGCGCCGTTCGACCGCTCCGGGCTGCCCCGCGGCCGGCCGGCTGTCGCGGTCGTAGCGTGCCCGCTGTTCGTCGTCGAGCAAGGCTCGAATCCGTTGATCCGTCGCCGTGCGCAGCGCCAGCATCTCGCCCATCTGCGGCGGCGGCAACTGGCTGCCTTGGGCGCCGAGCAGGATCGCGATCTCGCGCTCGCGCTCGAACTGCAGCACGAGGCGAAGTTGCCGCTGCTGCTCGGACCGCAGGCCGTAGCGCGCCGTCAGTTCGTCGACGTAGCCCTGCTCGGCCGCCGACGCGGCGGTCGCCGCAGCGCCTGCCGGCGCGACGGCGACGCCGGTGGCGAGCCCGGCGGCGAAGCTGGCGGCAGCGACGCCCACGATCCATGCCCGCAGCGCGTCCACGGTGGCGAGCGCTCAGCGGCCCCGCTCGGCCGCCGGCGGCGGCACCGCGCCCGCCTGGATGCGCGCGTCCAGCGACCGGATGGCCTGGTCCATCTCCCCCGCCGACGCCTGCAGCGTCGCCGGGGCGCGGGCGCCGAACAGGCCGGCGTGCCACAGCGCGCCGACGGCGGCGATCAGCGCCGCGGCCAACAGCACGCCGCGGCACGTGCGCACGGCGGCAGCGACGGCGTCCGCCTGCTGCAGTTGCAGGCGCGTCGGCAGGGCGCGGGCCGCCGCCAGCACGCCGGCGGCGAAGCGCGCCGAGGCGCGCCGTCCCGGTCCGGCGGCGGCGCGCAGCAGGTCGCGCTGCGCCTGCGCCGCGGCGACGGCGCGCGCCAGTTCGGGTTCGGTGCGCAAGCGCGCCGCAAAGGCGGCAGCGGCCGCGGCGGCGAGTTCGCCGTCGAGGTGGCGCTGCACGAGCACGGTGTCGTCCGGTTCGAGGGTCATCGGGGGCCTCCGCTGGGCGCGGCGTCGCCGCCGCCCGGCAGCAATTCGGGATGCAGGCGCTCGAGCGCCTCCTTGACGCGCTGGCGCGCGCGGAACAGCCGCGACTCGACCGTCCCCATCTGCACGCCGAGCACTTCGGCGATCTCGGTGTACGAGAGGTCCTCGTACTCGCGCAGCACCAGCACGGTGCGGAACTTCTCCGGCAGGGCGTCGACGATCGCGCGCACGGCGACGGCCAGCTCGGCCGACAGCAGCGGCGCCAGCGGGCTGTCGTCGCGCTCGTTGCGCTCGTCGAGGGCGCTGTCGTCCTCGACCAGCTTGAGGCGGCGCGTGCTGGCGCGCGAGATGTGGTCGGTCGCGGCGTTGACGGCGATGCGGTAGAGCCAGGTGAAGAACTGCGACTCGCCCTGGAAGGTGTGCAGCTTGCGGAACACCTTCAGGAAGACCTCCTGGGCGAGGTCCTCGCACTCGATCGCGTCCCGGCAGTAGCGGGACAGCAAGCGGACCACGCGGTCCTGGTAGCGCTCGACCAACGCCGCGAAGGCCTCCTCGCTACCGGCGAGGACGGCCTCGATCAGCTCGGGGTCGGTGCGTTCTTGGCGTTTGGTCAAGGCGAACACGGGGCTCTTGGAGGGGCCGCCCGGCGGTTTCTTCCCGCCCGCCCGGCGAAGCTAGTGGGGCCCGCCCAGCAGGTGCCCCATCTTGTCGCGCTTCGTCTCCAAGTACTTCTCGTTGTGTGGGTTGGGACTGACGACCAGCGGCACTTGCGCAACCACTTCGAGGCCGTACCCCTGCAGGCCGGCGAGCTTCTTGGGGTTGTTGGTCAGCAACTGCAGCTGGCGCACGCCGAGGTCGTGCAGGATCTGGGCGCCGGTGCCGAACTCGCGCTCGTCGGGGCGGAACCCCAGGTGCACGTTGGCCTCGACCGTGTCCATGCCGCCGTCCTGCAGGGCGTAGGCCTTGAGCTTGTTGGCGAGGCCGATGCCGCGCCCCTCCTGGCTGATGTACAGCACGATGCCGCGGCCAGCCGCCTGCACCTGCCGCATCGCCGACTGCAGCTGCGGACCGCAGTCGCAGCGCAGCGAGCCGAAGGCGTCGCCGGTGAGGCACTGGCTGTGCACGCGCACCAGCACCGGCTCCTCGATCGGCGGGAAGCGACCGTTGTCGCCGACGCGCGGGATGCCGACCGTCAGCGCCATGTGCGTGCGGCCGTCGACGACGCTGCGGTAGGTGTGGCAGTCGAAGTCGCCGTGCACCGTCGGCATGCGCGCGACGGCGACGCGTTCGATCAGGCGCTCGCGCCGGCGGCGGTACTCGACGAGATCGGCGATGCAGCCGAGCTTGAAGCCGCGCTGCTGGCAGAACGCGACCAGCTCCGGCACGCGCGCCATCTCGCCGTCGGGCTTGATGACCTCGCAGATGACGCCGGCGGGCTGCAGGCCGGCCAGCCGGCACAGATCGACGATCGCCTCGGTGTGGCCGGCGCGCACCAGCACGCCGCCCTCGCGGGCGCGCAACGGGAAGACGTGGCCCGGGCGGGTCAGGTCCTCGGGCTTGGACTGCGGGTCGACGGCGACCTGCACGGTGCGCGCCCGGTCCTTGGCCGAGATGCCGGTGGAGACGCCGGACTTGGCGCCGACCGAGACGGTGAAGGCGGTGCCGTAGCGCGACGTGTTGTCGGTGACCATCGGCGGCAACTGCAGGCGGTCGCAGATGCCGGCGTCGAGCGCAAGGCAGATCAGCCCGCACGCCTCGCGCGACAGCAAGGCGATGAGTTCCTGCGACGCGAACTGGGCGGCGAAGCACAGGTCGCCCTCGTTCTCGCGGTTGGGGTCGTCGACGAGGACGATCGGCCGACCGGCCTTGAGTTCCTCGAGCAATTCGGAGATGGGTGCGAACGTCATGGCGGGTCACCACCCGGCCGGGGCGCGGGGCGGCGCATCCTAACGGAAGCCGACCCGCACTTCGCCCCGGCGGCAGCGATCCCGCCGCTGCCGCCGATCGACGGCCCGCGACGCAGCCGCGACCGCCATGGCTCGCAACCACCGGCGCCATGGGCGGCCCGGCGCCTGACCGCCGCCGGCCACCGGAACGCCTCCAGCAGACGGCGGTCGCGCGCCGAACGAGGATCCGGCGACGGCGTAGCGAAGACGCCCGTCACGCGAGCAACCGGGATGAAGCGCACACTGCTGGAAGTGATCTGCGGCGCCGCTGCATGCGGCCTGCTGGCCTCGCTGCACTGGCAGGTGTCGCGGCTGGAGAACCAGCAACGCGACGTCGCCGAACTGGAGCACAAGGTCGACCTCGTCGCCGAGGCGACGGCGTCGATGGCGACGCGCGACCCGCGCGACGAACTCGCCGCGCTGCGGCAGCTGGCGGCCGCGCACGAGGAGCGGGTGCGCCAACTGGAATCGCAGCTGAAGTCGGCGCAGGACGACGCCCTGAAGGCGGGCGCGGTCGCCGCCGAACTGGCGCGCACGCGCAGCGACGCGGCGGCGATCCGCACCGAGCTGTCGAGCGACTTCGAGCGCACGCGCCAGATGGTCGACGCGTACGTCGCCGAACTGCGCGCCAAGGGCCAGGACGCGGCGATGCGGTTGTCGGAGACGCAGGCGAGCGTCCAACGACTGGAGGCGCGCCTGCAGCCCGACGCCGCCGAGCGCACGCGGCGCATGCTGCTGCCGACGGTGCAGCTCACCGGCGACGACACGGTCGGGTCCGGCACGCTGATCTACTCGGGCCCGAATCCGCGCAAGGACGACAAGGCCGAGAACTACGTGCTGACCTCGTACCACGTCGTGCGCAACATCCTGGCCGACACGCCCAAGGCCCAGACCGAGGGCTTCGACGTCACCATCTACCTGCCCGGCGAGAAGCTCGTCGTGAAGGGGCGCATGGTGGCCCACCAACCGAAGATCGACGCCGCGCTGGTGCAGCTCGACAGCCAGCGGACGATGCCGTTCGTCGCATCGGTGCTGCCGCGCGCGCAGGCCGGTGGCGTCAAGGTCTGGGAGCCGGTGTGCGCGGTGGGCTGCCCGCTCGGCAACGACCCGGTGCCGAGCCACGGCGAAGTCAGTTCGCTGCACAACGAACTCAACGGCGCGAACTACTGGATGATCAACGCGCCCGCGTACTTCGGCAACAGCGGCGGCGGCGTCTACCGCGCCGACACGCGCGAACTGATCGGCGTGTTCAGCAAGATCTACACCCACGGCCGCAACGCGCCGGTCGTGGTGCCGCACATGGGCCTGTGCACGCCGATCGCCGCGGTCTACGACTGGCTGACCGCGGAACAGTGCGAGCACCTGCTGGCCGGCGCGCCGGCGCCGACAGCGACGCCGGCGAAGTGAGTCGCCGCCGCGTCCGGGCGCACGGTCCCCGCCCCCCGGGCCTTCACTCGCCGCCGAGCCGCCTTGCCAGCCGCCGCAACTCGGCGCTGTCCACGCCGAGTTCGCGGGCCTTCCGGAGGCTCGCGCGCGCTTCGGACTTGCGGGCGAGGCGCTGCAGGTAGTGGATGCGGGCGCCGTGCAGCTGCGCGTCGCGCGGCCGCTGCTTCAGGGCTTCGTCGACGAGCTCGAGCGCGCGCTTGGGGTTGCGACGGCGGTCGAACGCCTCGGCCATCGCTGCGAGCACGTCAGGCTGCCCCGGCGCGACGTCGAGCGCGCGGCGCAGCGACTCGAGCGACTCGTCGGCGCGGCGCAGCCGGGCGAGCGCGCGGGCGGCGTAGTAGAACGCCGGCCAGAACTCCGGTTGCGCCTGCGCCCACGCCCGCAGCTCGGCGAGCGCGGCGGCCGGGCGACGGCCATGGCTGGCGCGTTCGCTGGCGCGCGCGAAGCGCAACTCGAAGTCGGGCACGTCGATCTGCAGCAGCGCGCGCACGCCCTGGTCGCGGACGTCGAGGTCGTCGACGTGGTCGATGGCGGCGACGATCTCGGCACGGGCCGCCGCAGCATCCCCGCAGGCGAGCAGGCAGAGGCCGAGGGTGACGCGGTCCTCGGACAGGAGCAGCCCGCGCAGGTTGGTCAGCGCGGCCGCCAGCTCCGGTGGCGCATCGGCGCGGCCGAGCTTGGCGTGCAGGCATTCCAGCAGCACGCCACCACCGCGCCACGGATCGTCCCACTCGGCGGCGCGCACGGTCCGCTCGCGCAGCCGGCGCACGCCGTGCAGCGTGAACTCCCAGGCGTCGGCCGTGCGCCCCTCGGCGAAGGCGAGCTGCGCGAGGTGCGAGAAGAAGTCGGGATGGCCGTCGATGGCGAGGCCCTTCTGCCACAGGTCGCGCGCCGCGTCGCGCTCGCCGCGCCGCGCCAGCAACAGCCCGAGGTGCTCGAGGCCCCGCGGCGACGGCGGATCGAGTCGGGCGGCGTGCTCCAACCAAGCCAGCGCCCGGGCGTCGTCGCCGAGATCCGCCAACTGCTCGGCGACAGCTACGCAACCGTCGCTGTCGCCCGGTCCCGAGGCGAAGCACTGGTCGAACACGCGGCGCGCCGCTTCGTCGGTCAGGCGGGAAGCCTGCAGCGCCTGCGCCGTCGCCGCATTGAGCAGGCGGAGCGCGAGACCGAACCCCGGATCGAGCGCCAGCGCCTCGGCGAACGGCTGCACCAGCGAGGCGCGGTCGTCCGGGGCGGCGATCTCCAGCGCGCCGCTCAGCAGTTTCTCGCCGTCGAGCCCGCGCAGCACGGCGGCGAAGGCGGCGGCGTTGCGGGTCAACAAGCCGCTGGGTGGCTCGCGCCAGCCGAGTTCGAGGAAGCGCGCGAGGTGGCGCGCCAGCCGCAGCAGCGCTGGCACCGGATCCTCGGCCGGCAGCACGCCGCGGAACGTCGTGGTGACCGCCGCCGCGTCGTCCTCGTCGTCGTCCCGGTGCACGACGAACTCCACGCGCAAGCCGCCGCCATCGGTCGGGGCGATCTCGCCGGTGACGATGGCGCGCACGCCGAGTTCGGCGGGCACCATCGCGAACGCCTCTTCGCGGCCGGGCGGTTCGTCGAGCTCGACCCAGCCGGCGACGCCGTCCTCGGGCATCGACTGCATCTCCAGCATCGCCGTCGGGCCGGCCCCGCCTTCGTTGAGCACGACGTGCACGAAGTCGGGGATCCGGCGCGCGTGCAGGCGCGCGTCGCGATCGCCCCACTCGCCGGCGCGGACGGCCAGCGGCAAGAACATGACCTCCGGCGGGCCGAAGTCGAAGTCGTCGCCAGGTTCGCGCGGCGTGTCCATGCGCTCAGCCCGGCGGCCACGCCAGCGGTCGGCCAGCGAGCACGTGCACGTGGAGATGGAAGACGCTCTGGCCGGCGGCCGCGCCGTGATTGACCACGTAGCGCGCGGACGGGTACCCGAGCCGTTCGGCGACGGCGCGACCGACCAGCAGCAGGTGGCCGAGCAACGCCGCGTCGTCGGGCCCGGCGTCGCCGAGCCCGGCCAGCGCCTTGCGCGGGATCACCAGCACGTGCAGCGGCGCCTGCGGCGCGACGTCGCGGAAGGCGACGCAGTGTTCGTCCTCGTGCAGCAGCTGCGCCGGGATCTCGCGCCGCAGGATGCGCGCGAACACGTTGGACGGATCGTAGGCCAAGGCAGTAGGGAGCGAGCCGGCGCTGCGGACCGCCGGCCGCCGAACGTAGGCCACCGCCGGGCGATGGCAAGCCTGCGGGCGACTTGTGCCGCGCAGCGCCCGTGGCAGCGGGCCGACGGCCGTCCGGCAGCGGGCGGGCGCCCGCCGTTGCGACGCAGCGCAACCGCCCGGGCCCGACGCCGCAGGAGCTTTGGCGGCGCGGCCGGGCTAGCGTGTTCGCCCGATGGGCAAGCCGCGCGCGTTCACGATCGGCATCGCCGGGGGCTCCGGCAGCGGCAAGACGTCCCTGGCCCGCGCCCTGGTCGGCATGATCGGCCCGCGCGAGTGCGCGTGGCTCGACCACGACTCGTACTACCGCGACCTCGCCCACCTGCCGCCGGAGGTCCGGGCCGAGACCAACTTCGACCACCCCGACAGCCTCGACAACGCGCTGCTCGCCCGCCACGTGCACGAGCTGCGCCACGGCCGCGCGGTCGAGCGACCGTGCTACGACTTCGCCACCCACAGCCGCACCGCCGCGACGCGCCGGGTCGAGCCGCGGCCGCTGGTCGTCTGCGAAGGCATCCTGCTGCTCGCGGTGCCCGAACTGCGCGACAGCTTCGACCTGCGCGTGTTCGTCGACGCGCCGGCGGACGTGCGCGTGCTGCGCCGCCTGCAGCGCGACATCGCCGAGCGCGGCCGCACCGTCGACTCGGTGGTGCACCAGTACATGCAGACGGTGCGCCCGATGCACGAGCGCTTCGTCGAGCCGGCGCGCGCCACCGCCGACCTCGTGCTCGACTGGCGGCACGAGCCGGTGCAGTGGGCCGCGACGGTGCTGGCGACGCTGCGCGGCATGACCGCCAGCGCCGCCGCGCGGCCGGCGGCGGCGGCGCTGGCGGCCGGCGAAGCAGTCGCCGAAGCCGCCGCGGAAGCAACCTGAGGGCGGGCGCTCAGCGCACGCGCAGGCCGGGCGGCATCAGCGCGTAGACCTTGGCCGCACCGTTGCCGGCGAGCGCTTCGTGCAGCGCCCCCCACAGCTCGGCGAGGTGGCCGTGGCGCGCCAGCACGGCGCGCAGCGCCACCGCGTCGACGCCGGACGCGACCGCGGCGTCGAACATCGAGCCGAACAGCGAGTCGGCGAAGTTCTTCGGCTCGGGCTGGTGCGTCACCTCGACGTCGTCGCCGAGCGACGCTTCCTTGCGGACCATCGCCACCGCGTCGTCGACGCCGCCCAGCGCGTCGACGAGGCCGTTGTCGACCGCCTGCTGGCCCGACCAGACGCGGCCGCCGGCGATGGCGTCGACCTGCTCGACCGTCTTCTTGCGCGACGTCGCGACGACGGCGAGGAAGCGCGCGTAGATGTCGTCGACGAACGCCTGCATGCGGCCGCGCGCGGCGTCGCTCCACGGCCGGTCCATCGCGTCCATCAGCGGGCCGTCGTCGAGGCGCACGATCTCGCTGTGCACGCCGATGCGGCGCATCAGCGCGCCGAGCTGGAAGCGCATGCCGAACACGCCGATCGAGCCGGTGATCGTGCCGGCCTCGGCGAGGATCGGCCGGCCGATCGCCGTGATCCAGTAACCGCCCGACGCCGCCAACTCGCCCATCGAGAACACCACCGGCTTCTTCGCCGCCAGCCGGATCAGCGCCTGCCGGATCGCCTCGCTCGCGGTCGCCGAGCCGCCGGGCGAGTTGACGCGCACGACGACGCCCTTCACGTGCTCGTTGGCGGCGAGCTCGTCGATCTTCTTGACCGACGGGCCGCTGGCCATGCCGGAGGTGGCGTCGCCGTCGACGATCTGCCCGGCGAGGTGCAGCACGACGACCATCGGGTCCTCGATCGCCTCCTCCTTCTTGGCGCGCAGCATGTTGGAGAACATCGCCATCAGGTCGCGGTTCTGCGCCTTCTTCTTGGCGGTGGCGTCCTTCAGCTCGAAGTCGTCGTTGCCGCGCACGACCGCGAGCGCGCGCTCGGCGCCGCTCCACGGCACCAGCGCGTCGACGAGGCCCTGCTGCAGCGCGTCCTTGGCCGACCACAGGCGCTGCGCCTGCAGCGCGCGCACGGCGTCGGGCGTCAGCTTGCGGCCGGTGGCGATGCCGCGCACGACGTCGTCGTTCATCGTCCGCAGCATGGCCTCGTAGTGCGACCGCAGGTGGTCGCTCATCGTCGGCAGCATGTACGGCTCGACCGCGCCCTTGAAGGCGCCGACGCGCGTCACCTCGACCTGCACGCCGAGCAGGTCGAGCGCGTCCTTGAGGTGCATCACGTTCATCGCCGGCGAGCGCAGGTCGAGCGCGCCCATGTCGGCGAGCAGGATCTGGTCGCACTGCGCGGCGAGCTGGTAGGTCGCGAGGTCGGCGCTCTCGACGTAGCAGGTGACCTTCTTGCCGGCCGCGCGCACCGCCTGCAGCGCGCGCTCGAGCTCGCGCAGCTGCGGCAGGTTGAACTGCGCGCCGCCGCTGAGGTCGAGCACGACCTCGGCCTCGGGCACCTTGGCGAGCCCGCGCACCGCCTCGACGAACGGGAAGAACGCCTTCGGCGCGCCGCCGCCGCCGCCGAGCAGCAGCGCCGTCGGGTCGAAGCCCATCTCGGCGAGGTCGGCGTAGGCGCCCTTCGGCTTGAGGAACGGCACGCGCGGCTTCTTCGCCTTGCCGTCGTCGTCGTCGTCCGCGTCCTTCGCGTCGGCGGCCGCCGGCGCCTCGGCCTTGGCGGCCTTGTCGTTCGGGGCGGGCTTGTCGTTCTGTGCGGGCAGGAAGGCCGGCGCGGCGCAGAGCCACGCGGCGAGGAGCACGGGGAGTCGGATCGTCATGCGGAGGGTTGGCGGTTGGTCGGCGCGCCGCGGTGGACGCGGGCGGCGGCCAGCGTAGCCGAGCAGGTTGGCGGCCTGTCGCTGCGCCGGCACGCCGCGGCATCGACCGACCGTCCGGCTGCGGTCCCGCTGCTGTCCCGCTGCCTTGCCGCGCCGCCGCGGCTGCCGCTAGAGTCCGCGACCGCGCGCCCGTAGCTCAGCTGGATAGAGCACTGGTTTCCTAAACCGGAGGTCGTGGGTTCGACTCCCGCCGGGCGTACCACCTCCCTCGGCGCGGCGGGCGCTACGGGACGAGAGCACCGGCCGATGGGGATCTACGGCACTCTCCTGGGCCGCGGCGGTGGCCCGTCTAGGAGTCTGCGTCACGGAACGCGCGCCGATCCGGTGCGCGGATTCGCGGCCGGGGCGAAGCCGACGACCGGAGGCGA
>JBKDXM010000053.1:0-6453 GCA_046306335.1 Planctomycetota bacterium | reverse complement strand
GCTTGCCGCCGGTCAGGTAGACCGCCTCGCGCATCACCGCGCGCGGATCCAGCGGCTTGCCGTTGACCTTGAGGTCGGCCAGCAGCTTGACGCGCTCGTCCGTCAGCTCGTCGGTCAGCCGGCCGACGTCGCGGCGCAGCGTCTTGAGCTGGTCCTGCAGGTCCTGGGCGAACAACGGCGCTGCGGTGATCGCCGCCACGAGGGCGGCACGGCGGAGGAGGCGGTGCATTGGCGGGTCGGCGGCGTGGGTCGGTGGCGGGGGTGCGGCGGGTGGCGGCGGGTGGCGGCGGGTGGCGGGAAGGCCACCGTGCTGCGCCGGCGCGCAACGGTCCGGCCCCCGGCGTGCTCCCGGATTGGCGCCAGCGGGCGTCGTCCGGGCCGTGCCGCCGCGCGCGGCGCGCCGTGCGCGGCCCACCGCATGGGGCGATGGCCCGGCGCGTCAGCCGGCCGGCGCGGCGGCGGATTGCCGCCGCGCCGATCCCAGGTACAACCTCGGCCCCGACCATGGCCGAGGTGGATCCGCCGGACAGCGACCTGACGCGCGAACTCTTCGGCCGGGTCTACCAGGAATTGCACGCCGTCGCGCGCCACTGCCTGCGCGGCGAGCGCCGCGACCACACGCTGCAGGCCACGGCGCTGGTGCACGAAGCCTTCCTGCGGCTCGCCGCCGCCGACGCGCCGGCGTGGCAGGACTCGGGGCATCTGCTCGCGCTGGCTTCGCGCGCCATCCGGCGCGTCCTCGTCAACCATGCGCGGTCGCGGCGTGCGCAACGACGCGGCGGTGGCAAGTCCGCGGACCTGCTGCCGGCGATCGAAGCCAAGGGCGATGCCGGGTTCGCCTCGATCGACGTGATCGAGTTGACCGAGGCCCTCGACGAACTGGAGCGCCTCGACGCGCGCCAGGCGCGGATCGTCGAGCTGCGCTTCTTCGGCGGTCTCGACAACGATGCGATCGCGCGCATCCTCGGCATTTCGCTGCGCAGCGTGGAAGGCGAATGGCGGCTCTCGCGCGCCTGGCTGCGCCGTCGCCTGGCCCGCGAGGAGCGGCCATGAACGCGGCGCGGTTCCAGCGCGTGAAGGAGGTGTTCCTCAACCTGATGGCGCTCGAAGCCGACCAGCGCGATCGGGCGCTGGTGAGCGAGTGCCGTGGCGACGACGAACTCGCGGTGGAAGTGCGGAGCCTGATGCACGCCGCCGGCGAGAGCGGCTTCCTCGCCGAACCGGCGTTGGGCGCCGAGTTCTCGGTGGCGGAAGCGATGGTGCGCGTGGATGGAGCGGATGGACTGGCGGTCGGGCCGTACCGGACGCGGGCCATGCTCGGCGCGGGGACGTTCGGCATCGTCTATCGTGCGAGCCGGGACGACGGCCCCGACGTCGCGCTGAAGGTGCTGCGGCCCGGCCGCGCGACCCCGACGCTGATCGGCCGGTTCCTGCGCGAGGGCTCGGCCCTGCGGCAACTCGATCACCCCTGCATCGCGCGCGTGCTCGCCACGGGCACGACGACCATGTTCGGCGAGGAAGTGCCGTGGCTCGCGATGGAGCTCATCGCCGGTCAGCCGCTCGACCGCTACGTGCGACAGGCCGGCGTCGACGTGCGCGGCCGGCTCGAACTCGTCGCCGCGCTCGCCGAAGCGGTCCAGCACGCGCACGGACTCGGCGTCGTCCACAACGACCTCAAGCCCGAGAACGTCCTGATCACCGACGCCGGCGAGGTCAAGGTCATCGACTTCGGCCTCGCCGCCTTCGTCGGTGAAGAGGAGCCGGCGGGTGGCACGCTCGGATACGCCAGTCCGGAGCGCTTCGGGCACAACGTCGGCGGCGGCACGGCGGCGGACGTCTGGGCGCTGGGCGCGATCGCCTACGAATTGCTGACCGACCGGCTGCCGCTCGCCTGGCTGCGCGGGCGTCCGACCGCGCCGGGCGAGCGGGTCGAGGCCTGGCCGCTCGGCTCGCTGCGGCCGGAACTGCGCGGCGACCTGACGACGGTCGTGCACCATGCGCTCGCGACCGATCCACGCCGCCGATGCCCGAGCGCGGCCTTCTTCGCCGCCGATCTGCGGCGTTTCCTCGCCGGTCAGCCGGTCCGCTCGCCGCGGCCGCGCGTCTGGCAGCGGCTCGCCGGCTGGGCGCGCCAGAACCGCGGCGCTGCGATCGGCCTCGGCACCACGTTCGCCGCGCTGTTCCTCGGCATCGTCGGCACGGCGGCGGCATTGGCCGAGGCTCGTCTCGCCCAGACGGCCGAGCAGGCGCAGCGGCGACAGGCCGAGGCCAGCCTCGTCGAGGTGACCGCCGCCCGCGAGAAGGCCGTGCGCGCGAACGCGACCCTCACGAACCTGCTGCGAGCGCCGTTCGAGAGCCAGGATGCCCGCACGCCGCACCTCGAAGCCGTCTACCTCGCTGCCGCCCGGGACCTGACCGTCGAAGCGGCGGTGGCCGCCGGGCTCGAGCCGGCCATCTTCTCGGCGCTGGGGCAGACCTTGCGGCGCCTCGGTCAGTTCGCGCTCGCCGCCCGGCAGTACGAGAAGGCGCTGCAGGCCCACGCGGTGGCCGGCACCGCGCCGAGCGCGCTGGTCGAGTTGCGCCTCGAGTTGGGCCTGGTCCTCACCGAGGCGGGCGAGTTGATCGAGGCGGAGCGCGTGCTGATGCGCTTGCGCGACGACGTGGCCGAGTTGTCCGCGCCGCCGCTGCGCTTGCGCTTCCGTTGCATCGTCGCGGCGGCGCGCGTCGCGCACGACTTGCGCAACGAGACGACGCTGCGAAGGCTCCTCGACGAAGGCCGCGCCCTCGTCGCCGATCAGCCCGCGTCCGACATGGATCGCCTGATGCTGAGCCGGCTGGTCGCCGACGAACACTTCATGCGCGGCGACGCCGCCGCGGCAGTGGCCGTGCTCGAGGAGACGCGCGCGCTCGGGATCGCGGCGCATGGGCAGGCGCACCCGGCGCTCGGCTTCCTGACCAGCGAACTGGCGTTGGCGTGCGCGCGCGCCAACCAGCTCGATCGCGCCGACGAGCTGTACTCGCAGGTGCTCGCGGCACGGCAGCGCGCGTTCGGGCCGGATCACCACGAGACCATCCAGGTCATGCACAACCTGGGTTCCTTGCGCGTGCGCCAGAAGCGCTTCGACGATGCGGTCGAGCTGCTCGAGCCGGTGGTGGCGATACGCACGCAGCGTCTCGGGCCCGCGCACGCGCTGACGGTGACCTCGCGCAACAGCCTCGCGTGGGCCCAGTTCTACCGCGGCGACGAGTTCGTCGCCGAGTGCATCCTTCGGCAGGCGCTGCAGGACGTGAAGGCGGATCCGTCCGACATGCGGAGCATGGAAGATGCGTCCATGTTGTCCGAGCACCTTGGCCTGATGCTGCAGATGACCGGGCGCGACGCCGAGGCCAGGCCCTTCCTGGCGTACCGGCTCGCCGCGGTCGCGACCCTGGGCGGCAGCGCGTGCGACGATGCGCGCATGGCCAAGTCGTTGCTCGGGCGCCTGCGCAGCGACTGAGGGCCCGGGCACGCATCCTGGCGAGGGCGCGCGGATCGCCGCTGGCGGCCACGTGCGAGCCTGGGGCGCGGCGCCGCGCGGGTCAGAAGCGCGCCTGGAACTGCGCGCCGCCGCCGCCGAAGGCCGGTTCGTCGAGCTGGAAGGAGACGATCGCCGCCAAGGCCACCGTCGGCGAGAAGTCCCAGCGCGTGTTCCACGCCAGCTTGCCTTCGAATCGGTTCTCGTCGCGGGCGCCGACGCCGTCGCGGAACTCGTCGTCCACGACGCCGGCGAAGGCCTGCGGCTCGAAGGACAGCCGCTCGCCGGCGCGCAGCCGGACGCGCAGGACGCCGAACCACTCGCGGCGTCGGGTGCGCAGATCCGACGCCGGGTCGTCCGGCCGCACGCCCGCTTCGTCGTGCCGGGTGTGCAGCGCGCCGAGCGACCACGGGATGCTGCCGTCGCGCCACCATTCGACGCGGGCCTGCACGAACTCGCGGTCGAAGTCCTCGGTCGACAGGCTCGACGGATCGCCGGGACGGAAGCGCTTGGCCGTCGACTCGTGCTCCAACGCGGTCACCAGCACGTCGCGCTGGGCGAGGCGCAGGTGGCTGGTCGCCGATCCGATCCACCGACGCAACGCGAAGCGGTCGTCGCTGGCGAGATCCCGCTGCTCGAGCGGCAGCTGACCGCCCAACTCGAAGCGGAGGCGGTGCGTCGCCGGGTCGCCGAACGCCCCGGAGATCATCGTGGCGTACGGCGCCCGTTCGTACTCGAACTCGCGGCTCTTCTCGGCCGTCCAATCGACGGCGGTCAGCATCACGCGCAAGGCGTCGTCGTCGCGCCGGAACAGCCAGGCGCCCGCGGAGACGTCGATCACGCTCTTCTCGGCGAACACCTCGCCTTGCACGAACACCGCGGACGAGTCGCCGAGCGACCGTTCGAGTTCGACGGCGTTGCGCAGGAACCGGACGTCGCGATTCTCGCCCTGCAGCACGTGGTAGCGGAAGGTGAACTCGTCGCCGAGCGCGATGGCGTGGTCGATGGCGCCTTCGACGGTGAACTGCGTGCCGCTGGTCGAGCCGAGCCGGTAGTCCACGCGATTGCCGAAGGTCGGCAGGTCGCGTTCCCACCACGGCGCCACGACCACGTAGGAGAACCGGTCGAGGAAGTACTCGGTGCCCTGCGCGAAGTCGCGACGCACGCCTTCGTCCGCGGCGCCGAGCCAGACGGCGCGATTGACGAACTGCGCCCGCAGATCGCCGGCCAAGCCGGCGGCGACGACGGCGAGGGCGACGGCTACGGCGGGGCCGAGACCGGCGGGAACGGCGGCGTGGGAGGCGCGGCGCGGGGGCATGGAGCGGTGGTTCTCGATCGGGCGGTCGCCTGGATCGGTCGCAGCGTCACGCCGCGCAAGTGCGACGTCGGGAATTACGTCCCGCGCCGCCGGCGCCCGGTCAGCCGGCAACCGCCGATGCCGCCGGACGCGCCGCCGACTGCGCGCGCGCAGGAACCCTGCGCCGACGCCCGCGCCGCGTTCGTCGCCCTTGGGGCCGGGCCCCGGTCTGCCGATCAATGGCCTGCCGGGGCCCATGCAAGCCATCCTCGACGACAAGGTCTACATCGCGAGGCAGCCGATCCTCGACGTCGGGGGGCGCTGCGTCGCCTACGAGTTGCTGTTCCGCAACGGTCCGACGGCCGATGCGGGCCTCATCGACGACCCGACGCGGGCGACGGCGCGCGTGATCGTCAACACGATCAACGCCATGGGCACGGCGTTCACCGTCGGCGGCAAGAAGGCGTTCGTCAACTGCGACCGCCACATGCTCACCGAGCGGGTGTTCGAACCGCTGAATCCGGAGACCTTCGTCATCGAGATCGTCGAAACCGTCGTCGGCGACGCGGAAGTCGTCGCCTGCGTCGCCGAACTCGCGGCGCAGGGCTACGAGATCGCGCTCGACGACTTCGTGATGAACGAAGAGCACCTGGCGCGGGCGCGTCTGCTGCTGCCGCACGTCAGCTACGTCAAGGTCGACCTCGCTGGCAACACGCCGGCGCAGATGCGCGCCGCCGTTCCGTACCTGCGCGCCTGCAACCCGCGCGCGCTGCTGCTGGCCGAGAAGGTGGAAACAGGCCCCCAGCATCGCGACTGCCGCGACTGGGGTTACCAGCTGTTCCAGGGCTACTTCTTCGCCCGGCCGGAACTCGTCGAAGGGCGCAAGATCGACCCGGCCGTCGCGGCAGTCCTGCGGCTGCTGCAACTGCTGCGCAGTCAGCCGGAGATCGATGCGCTGGAAGACGCGTTCAAGCGCGAGCCGGCGGTGACCCTGAACCTGCTCAAGTACATCAACTCCGCGGCGATCGGGCTCAAGGTCCAGATCGAGTCGATCCGCCAGGCGCTGACGATCATCGGCATGCGCAAACTGCAGCAGTGGCTGCTGTTGATGGTCTTCGCCGGCGGCACCGGCGGCGGCGCGACCGCGCTCTTCGAGAACGCCGCGATGCGGGCGCGCACCATGGAGAACCTCGCGCACACCCTCGACGCGGAGGGCAGGGTCAGGGAGCAGGCGTTCCTCGTCGGCGTGCTGAGCCGCATGGAAGCGCTGTGCGGCATGGGCCTCGGCGAGATCCTCGCCGAGTACGACCTCGGTCCCGAGATCGCCGCGGCGCTGGGCGAGGCCAAGGGCGTCCTCGGCCGCTTGCTCCAACTCGTGGCCGCCGTCGAATCCGACGACGTCGCCGCGGTGTACCGGGTGTGCGATTCGCTCGGCATCGATCCGGCGAGGCTGAAGGCCAGCGTCACCGAGAGCTGGTCATGGATCGAGTCGCTGCGTCCCTGACCTGATCGCTCGATTGTTGTTGCGCGAAGTTTTTCGCGCCGCCGTGCAACCAAACCGCTGCTGCGTGCCCCTATGGCACTGCTGCGGCCTCTTCCGCGCCGCAGCGGAGGCCACGGCGTTGGATTTCACCCCACCCT
>JBKDXM010000052.1:0-16465 GCA_046306335.1 Planctomycetota bacterium | reverse complement strand
CGCCATGGTGACGTCGTAGCGCCCGGCCGGCGGCACGCTGCCGCGCCAAGCTTCGTCGGCGGCGAGCACCGCCCGCTCGCCGCCCGCCGATCCGCACCCGCGTCGCGCCGCGCGCCGGCACGCTGGCGTGGCGCAGCAGTTCGCCGTCGTCGGCGGCGATGGCGACGAGGCAGCCACCCGCAGCGCCGTCGTCGGGCTCGCCCGCCGCGCCGACGCCAGCGACGACGCGCAGCGGCAACGGCGCTGCGGGCGCCGCGACCGCGACGGCCTGCACGCGCGGCGGCGTGGGCGGCACGAAGGGCTCGCGCAGCGCCACGGCGACCGCGACGTGGGAGGCGTCCACGGCCAGCGTCGCGCTGCCGTCGGCGGGCGGCGGCACGGGCACGCCCGGAGCGACCGGCTCCGGTGCGTCGAGCGGTTCGTCCGGCGGGGCCGCCGGGGCGGGTGGCTCGCCGGACGCGAGCAACCACAGCGCGAGTGTTGCGCCCGCGGCGGCCAGCAGCAGGAACAAGGCGTGGCGGCGTTGCATGCGCGTGGCGACGGGAAGCACGATAGCCTGCCCGCCGTCCCATCGCCGCATGCGCCTGCCGATCGCCCTCGACTACCGCCCCGCCGTGCTCTCGGGGTCGGGCATCGGCCGCGCCGTGCGCGAGCTGGCGCGCGCGCTGGCGGCGCGCGACGACGTCGACGTGCGGCTGTTCGCGCCCAGCCTCGCGCCGGCGCGGGTCGCCACGACGACGCCGCCGGGCGCCCGCCTGTGCCGCTGGCCGCTGCCCGGCCGCGCGCTGCCGCTGCTGGCCCGCCTCGGCCTCGGCGCCGACCGGCTCACCGGCGGTGCGCGCGTCGTCCACTGGACCGACTACGTGCACCCGCCGGTGTCGACGGCGCGCGTCGTGCTGACCGTGCACGACCTCGCGTTCGTGCGCGAACCGGCGTGGCACGGCACGGCGGCCGCCGGCTTGCGGGCGCGCACCGCCGCCGCCGTCGCCGCGGCGGCCGTCGTGGTCGCGCCCTCGCAGGCGACCGCCAGCGACGTACGCGCCTTCGCGCCGCGCGCCGACGTGCGCGTGATCCCGTTCGGCGCCGACCACGCGCCGATCGCGCCGCTGCCGACCGCCGACCAAGTGCTGTGCCTGGGAACCATCGAACCGCGCAAGAACCACCGCGCGCTGCTGCAGGCGTGGTCGCTGCTGCCGGCGCCGCGGCCGCGCCTCGTCGTGGTCGGCCGCATCGGCTGGGAATGCGCCGACGTCGTGCGCGAACTGCGCGCCGCTGCGGCGGCCGGTTGGCTCGATTGGCTGCCAACCGCCGACGACGCCACGGTGTGGCGCTTGCTGCGCAGCGCCCGCGCGCTGGCCTTCCCGTCGCTGTGGGAAGGCTTCGGCTTCCCGCCGCTCGAAGCGATGGCGCTCGGCGTGCCCGTCGTCGCGCACGACTGTGCGCCGATGCGCGAACTCGGCGACGGCGTGTTCACGTTCGCCGACGCGCGCGCACCGGATCAGCTCGCCGCCGCGCTGCAGCGCGCGCTGACGGACGACGGCGCGCGCGCGCGCGCGGCGACGGCCGGGCCGGCGCGGGCGATGCAGTTGCGCTGGGCGGCCTGCGCGCAGGCCCACGCCGCGCTCTACCGCGAGGTCGCCGCATGCTGATCGCCTTCGACGGCGCCGGGCTCGGCGACGGGCCGCCGACCGGCGTGGCGCGCGCGTTCCTGACCGGACTGCAGGCGTACGCGGCGCGCGGCGAGCACGCGGCGATGCTGCTGCTGCCCGCCGGCGCGCCCGATCCGGCGTTGCCCGGCGTGCGCGTCGTCGCCGCGCCGCGCGGCCGCCTGCAGCGGCAATTGGCGCTGCCGCGGTTGCTGCGCGCGCTGCGCGCCGACGTGCTGCACAGTTCGGTCGCCGCCGTGCCGCTGCGCGCGCCGGTGCCGGCGATCGCCACCGTGCACGACCTGCCGTGGCGCCACGCCGAGGCCGGCGAAGCGACGACGCCATGGCGACGCTTCGCCACCGCGCGCGCGCTGCGCGCTGCCGCCGCCGTGCTGGCGCCGTCGGCGATGACCGCCGCGGACGCGCGCGCACTGCTCGGCGCGCACGCCGCCGCCAAGGTGCGCGTCGTGCCGCACGGCTGCGCGCGCAGCGTCCCGCCGACGCCGGCAGCGATCGCCGCCCGCCGCGGCCCCTTCCTGGAGCTCGGCGACGACCGGCCGCGCAAGCAGCGCGACGTGTTGCGCGCCGCCCACGCGCGCGCGCTGGCGCAGGCGCCGGACCTGCCACCGCTGCGCTTCGTCGGCCCGCCCGACGACTACGTCGACGAAGCGACCAAACGGGAACTGCTGCGCGACTGCCGCGCGCTCGTGCACCCGTCGCGCTTCGAGGGCTTTGGCCTGCCGGTGCTCGAAGGCCTCGCGCACGGTGCGCCGGTCGTCTGCAGCGACCTGCCGCCGCACCGCGAGATCGCTGGCGACAGCGCGGTCTACGCGCCGGCCGGTGACGTCGCAGCGTTCGCCGACGCGCTGCTCGCCGTGCACCGCGACGCGGCGCTGCGCACGCGGCTCGCCACCTCCGGCCATGCGCGCGCTGCCGACTTCGCGCCGGAGCGCACAGCCGCCGCGTGGGCGCAGACGCATCGCGAGGTGGCGCGATGAGCGCCAGCACCACGCGGCGAAGCGATGCGACGGCAACGCGCAACCCGGCGCGCGCGGGCGGCGCCACGCGCGAGGTCGCAGCGGGAGCCGGCACGTCGCCGTCGCCGGCTGGGTGCTCGGACCAAGGTCGGGCGCCAACCGTCGGCTGCTCGCGCTGCTGCGCGCGCTCGGTCCGCAGCTCGCGGCGGACGAACGCGTCACCGTGCTGCACGGTCCTGACTTCGCCCCGCCAACGCTGCCGCGCATCGCCTGGCAGCCGATCGCGATCCCCGCCGGCCCGACGCTGCGCCGCGTGCGCGCGGAACGGCGCCTGCTGCCGCGCGCGCTGCGGCAACTCGGCGCCGACGTGCTCGACCACGGCTTCCTGCCGCTGCCACCGTCACCGATCCCGGTCTGCCTGCTCGTGCACGACCTGCGCGCAGTCGATGGCCTGACGCGCTGGCCGCGCTGGCTCGCGCGCGCGACGCTGCGGTCCGCGCTCGCCGGCGCGGCGGCCGTCGTCGCGCCGAGCGGCTGGACCGCCGCGCGCCTGCGCGCGCTGGCGCCCAGCGCAGCGGCCCCGGTCGTCGTCGCCAACGCGGTCGATGCGCCGGACGACGGGCACGACGGGGATGCAGCGGCCGCCGCGGCCACCGACCAACCGCCAACCGGCTTCGTGCTGCACGTCGGCCACGTCGAAGCGCGCAAGATCCTCGGCGTCGTCGTCGCCGCGCTCGCCGGCCTGCCGCCGACGCAGCGGCCCGAGTTCTGGTTGGCCGGCCGCGACGCCGGCGCGCTCGCTTCCCTGCAGCGCGCCGCGGCCGGGACGGTGGCGCTGCGCGCGCTCGGCGTCGTCGACGACGCCCGTCTCACCGCGCTCTACCGCGGCGCGCGCGCCGTCGTGCTGCCCTCGCGCCACGAAGGCTTCGGCCTGCCCGCGCTCGAAGCGCTCGCCCACGGCACGCCGGTGCTCGCCAGCGCCTGCGGCGCGCTGCCCGAAGTCGTCGGCGCCGCCGGCGTGCTGCTGCCCGCCGACGACGTCGGGAGTTGGCGGCGCGCGCTCGCCAACCTGCCGGCCGACGACGCGGCGGCGCGCGCGGCGCGGCGTGCGCACGCAACGACCGTGGCCTGGGACGCCAGCGCGGCCGCGCTGCTGGCGACGTGGCGGCGCATCGCTGCCGACGCTTAGTGTCCTGCGTCACGAAAGGCCGCGCCGCCCGGCGCGCGTCCCGTGACGCAGACTCCTAGGCGACCAACCGGATCGTCAACCAGACGATCCCCGCGCCGAGCGCCAGCGCGCCGAGCACGAAGAGTGCGCGCATGCCGCCGCCAACCTGCCCGAGGTCGTCGCCGAGCACGCCGCCGCCGCCAGCCTGCTTGTGGAACTGCAGGATGCGGCCGCTCGTCGACGGTGCCGCGCCCGGTTGCGCGGCCGCTGCGGGCTTCGCCGCCGGCGCGGCAGCCGGCTTGCGTACCTCGACCACTTCGTCGGCGAACACGACGACGCTCGCCGGCGGCTTGGCGGCCGGGGGCTTCGCGGCGGGCGGTGCTGGCGGCACAGGCGGCGTCGGGCGCGACGGCGGCGGCGCGGCGGCCGCTCGTGGCGCACCACCGAGCAGGTCGTCGTCGTCGTCCGCAAACGGTGAGGCCGGCGCTGCCGTCGCCGGCGGCGGCGCAGCGGCCGGCTTCGGGGGCGGCGGCGGCGCGGTCGTCGGCGCCGCATCCCCCAGCAAGTCGTCGTCCTCGAATGCAGCGCGCGCTGGCGTCGGCGCGCCCGTCGCCGCTGCCGCGCCTGGGGCCTCGCCCTCGCGGTACACGAGCACGGTCGCGCCGATCTGGATGCGATCGCCATCGCGCAGCACGCGGCGCGTGACCGGCTTGTCGTTGAGCCGCGTGCCGTTGCTGCTGTCGAGGTCCTCGACCTCGGCGACGCCGGCTTCGACGACGATGCGCGCGTGCCGGCGCGAGGCCTTGCTGTCGTCGATCACGAGGTCGCAGCCGGCGACGCGGCCGATGACGAAGCCGTTGCGCAGCGGCACGTGCTTGCCGGCCAGCGTGGTGAGGTAGCCGCTCATCGTCCAGCCGCGGCGTCGCCGCAGCGCTTGGCAGGAAACCGCATCGGCGCAGATATACCATCGCGCCGGCATGGCGACTGCCATCTCGG
Source organism: Planctomycetota bacterium (assembly GCA_046306335.1). GTDB lineage: Bacteria > Planctomycetota > UBA1135 > UBA1135 > UBA2386 > UBA2386. The sequence goes on along the minus strand of JBKDXM010000052.1, from coordinate 11,678 downwards.
TGCGGCAACTGGCGGTGACGTTCCCCGCGCGCGGCCGTCAGCCGGCCGTCGCGGCGCTGCGGCCGATCGACTTCGAGGTGGCGCAGGGGCGCATCGTCGGCGTGCTCGGCCCCAACGGCTCGGGCAAGTCGACGCTGTTGCGCGTGCTCGCCGGCCGCCAGCGCCCGAGCAGCGGCGAAGTGCGCTTGCTCGACCTGCCGCCCGAGGCCCCCGCGCTGCGGCGGCGCGTGGCGTGGCAACCGGAGGGGCCGCTGCCGCTCGACGTGCTGTCGGCGCGCGAGTTCCTGCAGTGGGTCGGGGCCGAGGTCGGCCTCGCCAACGCCGACGCCGACGCGCGCGCCGAGCGCTGGCTCGCGCGACTCGACCTGCTGCACGCCGGCCGGCGCTGGATCCGCACGTTCAGCACCGGCATGCACAAACGCCTCGCGCTGGCCGCCGCGCTGCTCGCCGATCCCGAGGTGCTGCTGCTCGACGAACCGACCGCGGGCCTCGACCCGTTCGGCAGCGAAGCGGTGATGGCGATCCTGCGCGAACGCGCCGCCGCCGGCGCCACCGTGCTGATGGCCTCGCACCACCTGCTCGAAGTCGAGGAAGCCTGCGACGAGGTGCTGGTGCTGCAGGACGGCGAGATCCAGGCGCGCGGCCGCCTCGACGACCTGCTCGGCGGCGCCGCCCACGCCATCGTCGTGCGCGGCCTCGACGCCGGCGGCCTCGACGCCGTCGCCGGCGCGGCGCGCGCGCAGGGCGGCGAGGTGCTGCGCGTCGAACGGCCGCGCGACCACTTGTTCGCGCTGTTCCGCCGGCTGCGGCAGGCGCGCGGCGGGTCCGGACGATGAACGCGCGCCGCCGCGCCTTCGGCCTGACGGCGCGCCGCTGCGCGCTGCGCGCGGTCGCGCCGACGCTGGCCACGGCCATCGCCGCCGTCGGCTGGCACCGCGCGTGGTCCACCGATGCCGCGGCCGCGCCGGGCGCCGCGTCGCCATGGCTCGGGCTGCCGCTCGCCATCGCAGCGCTGGCCACGACGCTCACCGCCGTGGTGTTCTGGCCGACCTTCGCACAGAAGCGGCCTGGCCGCGCCGTGGTCGAACGGCTGCAACGCGGCCCGCTCGCGGGCGCCGGCGCCGCCGCGGCCGGCGCGCTCGCCGCCACCGCCGCGCTGACGCTGCCGCTCGCCGCGATGCTGGCGCCGGTGCTCGGCGCGCCGGCGACGGCGTTCGCCGTGCACGCACTGACGCCGGTCGGCGACGGCCTGCTCGACGCGAGCCGACCGCGGCTCGCGCTGCGCTGCCCGACCCGCGCGCCGGTCCGCGAACTGCGGCTGCAGCCGCGCGTCGGCATGCCGACCGAGTCGTGGCAGGCGACGGCGGTGCGCGTGTACGCCGCCGGCGTCGAACTGCCGCCGCTGCCCGGCGCGTTCGCGGATTCGCGGCAGGCAGTGCGGCTCGTGTTCCCGCCGCAACCGGTGCGCGAGTTCGCACTCGTCCACGCTGGCGGCGGCATGCCGCTCTCGTTCGACGCCGACGCCGCCGCGGTCGCCGCCGCCACGCCGCATCCGGCCCTGGCCAACGCGCTCGCGCTCGGCCTGCTCGCGCTGCTGCCCGCGTTCGTGGCGCTGGGTCTCGCAGCGCTGGTCGGCAGCGCAGCACCGCTGGCGACGACGCTCGCGACCGCGGCGAGCGCCGTGTTCCTGCTGACGGTCGGCGGCGTCGGCCCGTTCCAGCCCGCCGTCGTCGCCGTGCTGCGCGGCGAATGGCTCGCCACGGCCGCGGTTTTCCGCGCCGCAGCGGCTTCCCTCGCCGTGGGGGCCGCGGCCATGATCGCGGCCATGGCCGTGCGCGCCCAGGATCGTCGATGACCGCCACCGCGGTGGCGTTCGGCGTCGCGGTCGTCGGCGCGGCCGGGGCGTTCGGGCTGCTGCAACCGGCGGCTGCCGACCTCGCCGCGGCGACCCAGTGGGCGGCGCGGCCGCTGGTGCTGCCGTTCGCGTGGCGCGGCGTGCGCGCGGCCGAGCGCGCCGGCGATCCGGGCGAAGCCTTCGCCCGCGCCCGCCACCTGATGCGCCTGCTGCCGCAGTGGGCCGACGGCTTTGCCGCCTTCGCCTACCGCTTCGCGCTCGCCGCCGACGCCGCCACCGGCGACGACCCGGCGCTGCGCGCCGAGCGCGCCCGCAGCCGCCTGCTGCTGGCGATGGCCTGGATGGACGACGCCCGCGCCGACGCCGGCCGCCACGCACCGGGGCTGCTGCAGGCGCTCGCCTTCTTGCCCGAGGTCGCCGTGCGCACCACGCCCGGCCTCGCCGACCGCCTGCGCGCCGACGGCGGCGCTGCCGCCCTGACCGACCGCTGGCTCGCGGTCGCCGAGCAGCAGTTCCCGAGCGACGCGGCGCGCGAACAGCGCACGTTCTACGCCGCACCGCTGGCCGCCAACCTGCTGGCGGCCGGCGACCGCGACGGCGCGCTGGCCGTGCTCGACACGGCGATCGCGCGCAGCCGCGAGGTGCGCGACCAGGAACTGGCGGCGACGTGGCGCGACCGCCTGACCGCCATCCGCCGCGCGCTCGCCGGCGAACCAGCCGACCTGCGCGCGGCCCTGGCCGACCCGCGCTTCGCGGCGCTGCACCCGTACCTGCGCTGAACCGCCGACGCCGATGTTCGACCAGATCGTCGAAGTGATTGCGCGGCACCCCTACCTCGCCGTCGCCACCCTGTGCGTGCTGTGCGGCCTCGGCCTGCCGCTGCCCGAGGAAGTGATCCTGCTGGCAGCGGGCTACGTCTGCGCCAAGTTCCCGACCCACGCGGAACTGCCGGTGATGATTGCCTGGAGCGCCGCCGCGATCCTGACCGGCGACGTCCTGCCGTACGTGCTCGGCCGCGTGTTCGGCGTGCGTCTGCTGCGGCTGCGCTGGCTGCGCCTCGTCGTCACCCGCCAGCGCCTCGCCCGCTTCGACCGCTGGTTCCGCCGCCGCGGCGACTGGGTGGTGTTCATCGCCCGCTTCATCCCCGGCATCCGCGTCGTCGCCTTCTTCACCGGCGGCACCATGAACATGCCGTGGCAGCGTTTCCTGCTGCTCGACGGCCTGGGCATCGTCATCACCGTGCCGACGCTGACGTGGCTCGGCTACCACAGCGCGGCGATGATCGAGCAGATGATCGCCACGGTGCAGCGCGTCGAGCGCGGCATCCTGTGGGGCGCGCTCGGGGCGGCGGTGTGCGTCGCCGCGCTGGTCTGGCTGCGCCGCCGCCGGCAGCAGCGCCAACTGCGGCTCACCCGCCCGGACGAGGCGATCGTGCATCCGCAGCGCCCGGTCCAGGGTGCAGGCCAGGAACCCCCGATCGCACCGTAGTGCCCGTGCGAAGGGACCGGCCGGGCCGACTGGGCTCGCCGGGCACTGCGGCGCGCGGCCGCCGCGGCCGCGACGTCCGCTCGACGGCGCGCCGCCGAGCGGACGTCGCGCTTGCCCAGGCCGTGGCCGCCCGGCTAGCCTGCTCGCCCGACATTCTGGCGCCAGGCCCACCCGGCCGGCGGAACGTTCTCCATGTACGCCCTCTGGAACATCCTCTCCCTCGTCATTGCCGCGGCCGGCATGCTCTACGCCTACAGCCTCTTCCAGCAGATCATGCGGAAGGACGCTGGCGACGAGACGATGCAAAAGATCGCCCGCGCCGTCCAAGAGGGCGGCCGCGCCTTCCTGCACGCGGAGTACAAGTGGCTCGCGGTCTTCGTCGTCGTCGTCTTTGTGGCCCTCTGCATGGGGCCTGACGACGGCAAGACCAAGTTCCTCGGCTGGAAGACGGCCGTCGCGTTCCTGATGGGCTCGGTCGCCTCGGCGGGCGCGGGCTACTTCGGCATGCACTGTGCCACGCGCGCAGCCGTGCGCACGACGCAGGCGGCGAAGACCAGCCTCGGCGGCGCGCTCGACGTCGCCTTCAAGTCGGGCACGGTCATGGGCATGACCGTCGTCGGCGTCGGCCTGCTCGGCATCTCGGTGCTGATGCTCGCCTACCAGCAGGAGGGCGTGAACTTCGTCAACTACGTGCTGGGCTTCAGCTTCGGCGCGTCGTCGATCGCGCTGTTCGCGCGCGTCGGCGGCGGCATCTACACCAAGGCGGCCGACGTCGGCGGCGACCTCGTCGGCAAGGTCGAGGCCGGCATCCCCGAGGACGACCCGCGCAACCCGGCGGTCATCGCCGACAACGTCGGCGACAACGTCGGCGACGTCGCCGGCATGGGCGCCGACCTGTTCGAGAGCTACGTCGGCGCGATCCTCTCGACGGCGATCATCGGCTGGGCGCTGGTCAACCCGGCGTCCGCCGACAAGGCCGGCGACATGACGACGCTGCTGATGTATCCGATCGTGCTGTCGGCCGTCGGCGTCGTCGCCAGCTTCCTCGGCACGTTCCGCGTCAAGGCCGACGACGAGAGCAAGCTGTCGGCGGCGCTGTTCGGCGGCCTGATCGCCGCGTCGGTGTTCCTCGTCCTCGGCGGCGCCGTCGTCACCATGGTGATGAAGCCGGCCCCGCTGTTCGTCGAGGGCAAGCCCGAGGTCGTGCCGCACTGGAACGTCTACTTCGCGATGGTCGTCGGCCTCGTCGTCGGCGTGATCATCGGCAAGGTCACCGAGTACTACACCTCGGAGAAGATGGCCCCGGCGCAGACGATCGCGCAGCAGTCGCAGACCGGTGCGGCGACCAACATCATCTACGGCCTCGCCACCGGCATGGCCTCGACGTGGATCCCGACGGTGCTGCTGGCGCTGGCGATCTACCTCTGCAACGACCTCGCCGGCATGTACGGCATCTGCGTCGCGGCGGTCGGCATGCTGAGCACGCTCGGCATCTCGCTCGGTGTCGACGCCTACGGCCCGGTCGCCGACAACGCCGGCGGCCTCGCCGAGATGTCGCACCAGCCCCCGGAAGTGCGCAAGCGCACCGACTCGCTCGACGCCACGGGCAACACCACGGCGGCGATCGGCAAGGGCTTCGCGATCGGCTCGGCGGCGCTCACCGCGCTCGCCCTGTTCTCGGCGTACAAGGTCGCCGCGGGCTCGACGATCAACCTCTCGCTCGACAACGCCAACGTCGTCATGGGCCTGCTGGTCGGCGGCATGTTGCCGTTCGTGTTCAGCTCGATGGCGATGAAGGCCGTCGGCAAGGCCGCGAACGCGATGGTCGAGGAGGTGCGCCGCCAGTTCCGCACCATCCCGGGCCTCAAGGAAGGCACCGGCGGCGAGGCCGACTACGCCCGCTGCGTCGCGATCTCGACCGAGGGCGCGCTGCGCGAGATGGTCGTCCCCGGCCTGCTCGCCATCGTCGCGCCGGTCGCGATGGGCATGATCTTCGGCAAGTCGGCGGTGGGCGGCCTGCTCGCCGGCTCGACCGCGGGCGGCGTCATGATGGCGCTGTTCATGGCCAACGCGGGCGGCGCCTGGGACAACGCCAAGAAGTACATCGAGGCCGGGCACCTCGGCGGCAAGGGCAGCGACACGCACAAGGCAGCGGTCACCGGTGACACGGTCGGCGACCCGTTCAAGGACACGGCCGGCCCGTCGATCAACATCCTGATGAAGTTGATGACGATCGCCGCGCTCATCGCGCTGCCGCTGTTCAAGGACGTCTGAGCGCCCGACGCCCCGGTCGCTTCGCCGGCTCCGAGCGGGCGCTGCCGGCCCGCTTCGGCACCCAACCCCCGGACCCCGCCCCCGCGCCCGCCGCGGCGGCGGGGTTCGCGCATTTCCGGCCCGGAGCGCGCGGGGACTTACGCCACCCGCGCCGACCGCTATCCTCACCGCCAGCACGTGCCCTCCAAACCGACCCCCAAGACCGACCCCTTGTCGACCCAAGCCCGCGCGGCCAGCCCGCGCCCCCACCGCGTCCCCGACGCCGAGACCCGGGAACTCGCGCTGCGCATCGCCCAGCGGCTCGACGAACGGCAGGCGCGCGACATCGCGATCCTCGACGTGTCCGGCCCGTTCGTGATCGCCGACTACTTCGTCATCGCGACCGTCACCAGCACGCGCCAGGGGCAGGCACTCGCCAAGGAACTCGACCAGGAGCACAAGGCGCTGCGCGGCCGCCGCCGCATCAACCAGGGCGGCATGGAGAGCGAGGAGAGCAATTGGGTCCTGCTCGACTTCGACGACATCGTCGTGCACCTGTTCCTGCCCGAGGCGCGCTCGTACTACGACCTGGAGACGATGTGGGCCGACGCCCCGCGTCTGCCGTTCACGCCCGCGCCCAAGCCCGCGGCGGCGCCGACCGAGATCCGGCAGCCGACGATCGATGGCTTCGGCGCGTTCCAGCCGGGCGCGAAGGCCGACGGCGACGACGACGCGCAGGACGACTGAAGCGCCGCGCCGGCCTGCCAGCCCCGCGCGCGCAGGACGCGCGCCTCGCGCCCGTGGCACCGGCGGCAACACCCGCCGTCGGGCCGCGTCTGGCGATTTCGGCGCCCCGGCGCCGCGCGCCTGGAATCGGCGAACCGCGAGTTCTACCTCCGGTCGGTCGATGTAGACCACGGCGGCACGCTCCGGGACCCAATGGACCACCCCATCCGCTGGCAGCACTTCGAACCGGCGACGCGCAAGGCGGCCGTCGCGGCGAACCGTCCGATCCTGCTGCTGCTGACGATGCCGTGGTGCCAGCACAGCCGCGACCTGCTGGCGTCGTTCCGCGATCCGCAGATCGTTCGCCTCGTCGGCGAGACGGTCGTGCCGGTGCACGTCGACGCGCAGCGGCGGCCGGACGTCGACCAGCGCTACGGCGCCGGCAAGTGGCCGACGATCGCGTGGCTGACGCCCGACGGCGAGACGATCGCCAAGGACGGCTGGCTCGACGTCGCCGGCCTGCGCGACCGGCTCGAATGGCTGCGCGGCGCGTGGCAACGCGGCGAGCGCGACATCCGCCGCAGCTTGCGCGACACGCACGCCCGCCGCGGCGACGGCCCGACGCCGCGCCAGGGCCGGTTGCGGCGCGAGATGGTCGACGACATCGCCGAGTCGATCCTCGGCAAGTACGACGCGGTGCACGGCGGCTTCGGCGACGGCACGCGCTTCCCGCACCCCGAGGCGATCGACTTCGCGCTGATCCAGGCGAGCAAGCGCGGCGATCCGCGCATGGCCGACGTGGTGACCCGCACGCTCGACCGGCTGCTGGCGAGCCCGATGCACGACCGCGTCGGCGGCGGCTTCTTCCGCTTCTCGCGCACGCCCGACTGGCAGTCGCCCAACTTCGAGAAGCTGCTCGACCAGAACGCGCTGGTGTTGCGCGCCCTGCTGGAGGCCCACCAGGTCTTCGGCAACGAGTCGTACCGCGACGCCGCGGCAGGCATCGTGCGCTGGATGTCGACCACGATGCTCGATCCGGCGACCGGCGCGTTCGCCGGCAGCGAGCACGGCGGCAGCGACCAGTTCGCCGACACGGCGGCCGAACGCGCGGCGCGGCCGCCGGCGACGATCGATCGCACGGTCTTCTGCCACGCCAACGCGCTCGCCGTCTCGGCGCTGCTGAAGGCGGCGGCCGTGCTGGAGCAGCCGGGCTGGCGCGCGCAGGCGATGGCGACGCTGCGCTTCGTGCTCGGCAACCTGTTCGACGGCCAGGACGTCCACCACTACTGGGACGGCACCTACCACCTGCCCGGCCTCGTCAGCGACCAGGCGCTGCTGATCCGCGCGCTGATCGATGCGTCGCAGAACACCGGCGACGCCGACCTGCTGCTGCCGGCGGAGGCGATCGCCGCGCGCGTGCTGGCGCGCAACAAGGCGCCGACGGGCGGGTTCCACGACGCGCTCGACGACCGCCAGGGCGCGTGGCCGGCGCGGCGGCGCAACCGCTCGATCCTCGACAACGCGACGATGGCCGAATCGCTGATGCGGCTGTCGTTCCTGTCGCGCCGGCCGGAGTTCCGCCGCGAGGCGATCGCCGCGCTGGAGTCGTTCGCCGACGACTACCGCGAGTACGGTTACTACGTCGCCGGCTACGGCCGCGCAGTCGACCTCGTGTTCTACGAGCCGCTGTTCCTGACCATCGTCGGCGACCGCGACGGCGCGGCGCTGCAAGAGCTGCGGCGCACGGCGCTGGCGACCTACGTGCCGTCGCGCATCGTGCAGACGCTCGACCCGCGCCACGATCCGATCCTGCTGGCGCGCAGCGGCCTCGCCGTCGAAGCCGGACCGGTCGTGCACCTCGCGGTCGGCGACACGCCGCACGGCGCAGCGCGCACGCCGGCCGAGCTGCTCGCCGCGATCGAAGCGATCGAGGCCGAGCGCCGCGCCAAGCTGGCTTGAGGGCGGCGCTCGAAGGGCAGCTCGCCACCGGATGGCGCACACTCATGCCGCCGGCGCGAGCCGTCGGCAGCCAAGGGACGGCGCAGGGTGTGCGCTGCCAGGCTGCAACCGCGACCAAGAAGGGCGGTCGCGACGATTGCCGCGGCAGCGAGGCCGCGGCTGTGAGGCCGCGGCAGTGAGGCCGCGGCAGTGATCGTGCCAGCAAGGCCGCGGCGCGCAACCAGCGGCGGTCACGCGGCGCGATCGGTCACACTTCCAGCTTCGTCGGGCCCGTCTGTTCCTCGTCGGCGACGAGTTCGATCAAGCCGCGCTTGAGCTCCTCGCTGGCGATCTTGATGTAGTTGCGCTCGCGGGTCTCGAACAGCGGACGCTGGCCGCGGACGAGTTCGCGCACGCGCTTCTGCAACAAGGCGGTGAGGCGGAACGAACCGCCGACCTGCTTCACGAGCTCCTGCGGGAGGCTCTGGTCCATGGGGTGTGGGCTGCTGCTGCGGGTAGGGGCCGAAGGGGCGGAACATCCTAGGCAGCGACCCTCCCGCCGGCAATCCCCGACCCGCCCCACCGGATTGCAACGCCCCCCGGGGCGACCGATGCTGCGCTCCTTGCAACGCCTCCGCATGCTCCGCCGGGCCTTCGGGCGGCCGACCAACCTGCTGCGGCGGCACTGGCGCCGGGTCGCGATCGGCGCCGCGCTCGTGCCGGCGCACGCGGCGGCGATGCTTTGGATGCCGCGGCTGTTCGGCGACGCGCTCGACGCCATGGCCGCCGGCGGCGACCGCAGCGCCTTGCTGGCGACGTGCCGGCTGCTGCTGTGGCTGGCGCTGGCCGAGGCGGTGACGCGCTACGTCTCGCGGCAGACGCTCGTGGACGCCTCGCGCTACGTCGAGCGCGACCTCAAGGACGCCCTGGTCGCGCACCTGCAGCGCCTGCCGATGCGCTGGTACGACCGCGCCCGCACCGGCGACGTCACCAGCCGCATGACGCAGGACGTCGAGCTGGTGCGCTTCGTCATGGGGCCGCTTCTGCTGCACGGCGGCAGCGCGCTGTGCCTGCTGCCGGCCGGCTTGTGGCTGATGCTCGGCATGGACGTGCCGGTCACGCTCGCCAGCCTCGGCGGCTTCGCCGTGCTGTTCCTGACCATGCGGCTGCTGGTGCCGAAGCTGCACGGCTGGAGCAAGAAGTCGCAGGAGGCGATCGCCGAGGTCTCGCAGCGCGCACAGGAGGACTTCGCCGGCATCCGCGTGGTGCAGCAGTTCGGGCTCGTCGACCGCGAACGCGCGGCGATGGCGACGCGCAACCGCCGCTACCTGCTCGCCAACCTGCGGCAGACGCGGCTGCGCGCGCTGATGCACGCGCTGACGCACTCCACCAGCGGTCTCGTCATGCTCGGCGTGCTCGCCGTCGGCGGCTGGCAGGTGATCGACGGCGCGATCACCGTCGGCCAGCTGTTCCAGTTCACCGGCTACCTCGGGATGATGACGTTCCCGCTGGAGATCCTCGGCTGGACCGTCGCGACGCTGCCGCGCGCCTACGCCGCCGGGATCCGCATCGCCGAACTGTTCGAGGAGCAACCGGAGCCCGACGCCGGCGACGACGCGCCGCTGCGCGGCGGACTGCGCGCCGACCGCCTGACGTTCACGTACCCCGGCAGCGCGCAGCCCGCGCTCACCGACGTGTCGTTCGAGCTGCCGGCCGGCGGCAAGCTCGGACTCGTCGGCGGCGTCGGCAGCGGCAAGTCGACGCTGCTGGCGCTGTTGCTGCGCTACTACGACGCGCCGGTCGGCGCGCTGCGCGTCGACGGCCGCGACGTGCTCGAACTGCGGCCCTCGGCCCTGCGGCGGCTGTTCGCCTACGCGCCGCAGGAGCCGTTCCTGTTCAGCGACACCGTCGCCGCGAACGTCGCCTTCGCCCGCGACGGCGCCAGCGCCGACGAGGTCGACGCCGCCGTCGCCGCCGCGGCGCTCGACCAGGACCTGCCGGCGCTGAAAGACGGCCTCGCCACCGTCGTCGGCGAACGCGGCGTGACGCTGTCCGGCGGCCAGAAGCAGCGCGTCGCGCTCGCCCGCGCGCTGCTCAGCGACCGCCCGGCGCTGCTGCTCGACGACACCCTGTCGGCGGTCGATCCGACGACCGAGGCGCGCATCCTGCGCGGCCTCGCGGCGCGCCGCGGCGGCCGCACGATGGTCGTCGCCACCCACCGCCTGTCGGTCGTCGCCGACGCCGACCTGATCCTCGTGCTCGACCGCGGCCGCGTCGTCGAGCGCGGCACGCACCGCGAACTGCTGGCGCACGGCGGCCGCTACGCCGCCGCGTGGCGGTTGCAGACCGAGGCCGAGGCGCTCGGCGGCGGCACGGAGGGCGCGGCGTGAGCGATCCGTACGCCGACGACGCGCCCGAGGGGCGCATCCAGCTGGGCTTCCTGCGGCAGCTGTGGCCGTTCGCGCGCCCGTACCGGCGCGGCTTCGCCGCGTGCCTCGGCATCCTGTTCGTCTCGTTCGCGCTGGAACTGGTCGGCCCGTGGGTGCTGCGCCACGCCATCGACGGGCCGATGCGCGGGGCCGGCCCGACCGACGAGCGGCTGCGCGCGCTCGGTTGGCACGGGCTCGCCTTCCTCGGCGTCACGCTCGCCGGCGCCGGGCTGGGCTACGTCTACGGCCTGCTGACCGCGTGGAACGGCCAGCGCGTCATCCGCGACGTGCGCCGCGCGCTGTTCGACCGGCTGCTGCGCGCGGGGCTGTCGTTCCACGAGAAGCAGACCGCCGGCAAGCTGACGACGCGCGTCACCAGCGACGTCGAGAACCTCAACGAACTGATCGCCACCGGCGTGCTGCAGTCGGTGTTCGACCTGCTGAAGATCGGCGGCGTGCTCGTCGTGCTGTTCTGGCTCGACGTCGGGCTCGCGCTGTTCACGGTGGCGACGACGCCGGTCGTGATCGCGCTCAGCCTGCTGTTCCGCCGCAACGCGCAGCGCGCCTACCGCGCCGTGCGCGGCAAGCTGGCGCTGCAGAACGCATACACCGGCGAGCTGATCGGCGGCGTGCGCACGACGCGCGCCTACGGCCGCGAGGACGCGGTGGCGCAGCGCTACGGCGAACGCAACGGCGCCACCAACGCCGCGTGGCTGGCGACGGTGTTCCACTTCTCGGTGTTCTTCTCGCTCGTCGACCTCGCGCTGCGCGCGACGACGGTCGGCCTGCTGTGGTTCGGCGGCACGGCGGTGCTGGAGGGCACGCTGCAGCCCGGCCAGTTCGTGCAGTTCTGGCTCTACTACGGCCTGCTGTCGGGGCCGGTGAAGGAGCTCGGCGAGAAGTACCACGTGCTGCAGGCGGCGTTCGCCAGCTGCGCGCGCGTGTTCGGCCTTCTCGCCGAGCCGGCGTTCCCGCCGCCGCGCCCGGAC
>JBKDXM010000051.1:0-66272 GCA_046306335.1 Planctomycetota bacterium | reverse complement strand
TGGCAGCCTCGACGTCGTCCGCGTCGCCGTCGGCCGCTTCGGCGCCACGGCCGGCGACCGCGGCGCGCTCGCGGTCGGACGCCGCCTCGCCGGCCACGTCGTCGTCCGCCGCGCCCGCGCGGCCAGCCGCCGTCGCCACTGCCGCCGCGGTCCGGCTGCCGCGCCCGCGCGCGGGCGGGAGCACGATGCCGCGCTCGTCGTCGTCGCCGTCGTCGTCGCGGCCCACCACGTCGTCCTCGTCGTCGTCGGCCGCAGCGACCGCCGCGGCCGCGGTCGCCTTGCGGCGCGACCGCGTCGGCGGCTCGTCGCCATCGTCGTCGCGCAGGCTGCCGTGGCCCGCGATCGCGGCGGCCGGACGCTTCCACAGGCGACGCGACAGCGCTTCGAGCGCGACGACGGCGCGGGCGACCAGCTGCGAGAACAGCCACTCGGTCGCGATCATCAGTCCCATGATCGCGCCGAACAGCACGATCAGCACGCGGCCCGTGCCGCCGAAGCCGCCCTCGAGGCGCGGGGAGACCACGCCACCGAACACGCCGCCCGCGCCGTACGGCGTGGTCGCCGTGCGGCCGGCATGGCCGTCGCCACCGGCGAACAGGATCGCCAGCATCGCGGCGAACACGACGGCGCCGAGCGCCTTGATGGTCGGGCGCGCCATCGGCTTGCCGACGAAGACGCCGGCCGCGGCCGCGAGCAGCATCGCGAACGGCACCCAGCCGGCGAGGCCGAGCGATCGGGTGAAGCCGTGCGCGAGGTGGTAGCCGACGGCGCCACCGAGGTTCGACATGCCGCCGGTGGGGATCGGTCCGTCGAGGTCGGCGAGGCGGAAGGTCGCGAGGCTCAGCATGGCGAACAACGCGAAGCCGGCGAGCGCCAGGGCCAGCACCTCGCGCGTCCGCTGCGACAACGGCCCGCGGCCGCCGCCCCCCGACGCCCGCTTCTTCCGCGCCGGATCCGCCCCCACGTTGTCGTTCTTGCTCACGTCGTTGCCCTCTCCCGCCACAGTTGCACGGCAACGGCGACGATCCGCGCCGCCGCCGCATCCTTGCCGCCGCGAGGCAACGCCTCGTCGCGGCCGTCCGCATGACACAACACGAAGTCCGCTTGCTCGCTGGCGATCGCGTCGTGCAGGTTGACCACGACCAGGTCGAGGCCCTTGGCGACGAGCTTGCGCCGGCCGCGCGCGATCGCCGCCGGCATGCCGGCGGCCGCCGATTCGAGGCCGAAGCCCGCGACGACGCGGCGGCCCTTGCCGGCGGCGAGGCCGGCGACGATGTCGGGGTTGGCGACCAGTTCGAGGGTCTGGCCGCCGCCGGCCCGCTTGGGCGGCTTGCCGGGCGCGCGGTGCGCCGGGCGCCAGTCGCTGACCGCGGCGGCGGCGATCAACACGTCGGCCGCGGCGAAGGCGCGCTCGGCGGCAGCCTGCATCTCCAGGGCCGAAACGACGCGGACCACCGCGACGCCCGCCGGCGGCGAAAGTTCGGTGGGACCGAGCACCAGGGTCGGCTGGTGGCCGACGGCGAGCGCCGCCGTGGCCAGGGCGAAGCCCATGCGGCCCGAGCTGCCATTGCTCAGGAAGCGCACGTCGTCGAGGTACTCACGGGTCGGGCCCGCGGTGATGAGGATCGCAACCATGCCCCCGGTGCATCCCGGTCCAGACCGACCGGAACCGCCAGCCGCCGCATCGTAGTAACAGTCTTTCCACAGTGGAGAAAAAAGATCCCCGCATCCATAAGTGCGGGCAGATTGGTGACCTTGGACCCGTGCCCCGCGAGCCACATCCCGTGAACCGCCCCTTCTTGCCGATCGTCGGCCTGCTGCTGGGCGGCTGCCTCTACCAACCCGAGCCGAACAAGCAGGCGGCCGACGAGGACGTGTACGAGATCCTCGACGGCACCACCAAGAAGGTGACCGGGGCGGAACGCCCCTTCGCGGTCGAACGCCCGGTCGACACGCTGCGCAAGCAGTTGCAGGCCAACACCTACCCGGTCACGTTGACGTTGGCGCAGGCCCTCGACGTCGCGGCCGAGAACAACCGCGACTACCAGACCCAGAAGGAGCGGCTGTACCTCGCGGCGCTCAACCTGACGCGCACGCAGAACGACTTCGCGTGGCGGTGGGCCGGCGGCGGCTCGGCGACGCTCGACGGCGAAGCGGAGCTCGCCGACACCGCGCGCCTGTCCGACGACCTCGGCGGCAGCGCCAACAGCGTCTACGGCACGCGCGTCGTCGGCAGCTTCGTGCAGACGTTCCTGCGCTCGGTGCTCTCCGGCGGCAGCTTCGACGGCGGCTCGATCCTCGACCTGACGATCACGCAGCCGCTGCTGCGCACCGCCGGCCGCCGCGTCGCGCGCGAGCCGCTGACGCAGGCCGAGCGCAACGTGATCTACGCGCTGCGCGACTACGAGCGCTTCCGCGCGCAGTTCGTCGTCCAGCTGGCCAGCGACTACTGGAACATCACGCGCCAGATGCGCGACCTCGTCAACGTCGAGGCCAACTACGTGCGCCTGCGCGACCTGCGCACGCAGGTACAGGCGCTGTTCGACGCCGGCCGCCGCACGGTGACCGACCTCGGCCGCTCGCAGCAGGACGTGCTGACCGCCGACGCGCAGCGTGTCAACGCCGGCATCCGCCTGCAGGCCGCGCTCGACCGCTTCAAGCTGTCGCTCGGCCTGCCCACCGCGGCGCAACTGCAGCTCGACGTCGGCGAGCTCGACGCGCTGGTCGAGCAGGGCGTCAGCCCGATCGACCTGCCCGAGGAGCGCGCCATCGATCTGTCGCTGACGCGCCGCTACGACCACCTGACGACGATCGACGAGGTCGCCGACGCCGGCCGCCGGGTGTTCGTCGCCGAGGACGCGCTCAACCTGCAGCTCGACCTGACGACCAACGTGCAGGTGCCGTCCGAGTCGGGCAAGGGCCTCGACCTCGACTGGTCGAGGATCAACTGGCGCGCCGGCTTCGACCTCGACCTCGCGCTCAACCGCGTGCCCTCGCGCAACGTCTACCGCGCGGCGTTGATCACCTTCGACCAGGCGATCCGCGCCCGTGAGCAGAGCGAGGACCAGCTGACCTTCAACGTCCGCAACTCGCTGCGCAACATCCAGGCGGCGCTGCAGACCTTCCGCATCCAGACGACCGCCGTCGACGTGGCCGACAGCCGCGTGCAGGCGACGACCGACCTCTACGACGCCGGGCGCATCCAGGTGCTGGAGAAGCTCGACGCGCAGCGCTCGCTGCTCAACGCCCAGCTCGCCCGCAACGCCGCGATCGTCGACTTCTCGATCGCCCGTCTGCAGCTGATGAACGACCTCGAGGCGATCCGCCTCGAGCCGCAGGGTTTCCGCTTCGACACCAGCCTGCCGATGCCGCAGGCGAAGACCGCCGAATGACTTCGATGAACGCCGCCCAAGCCCGACTCCGCCTGCTCGCCCTCGCCGCCCTGCTCGCCGCGTGCGGCGGCAACGCCGCGGGCGCCCCGACGCAGGACCCCGACCTGTTCACGGTGAAGAAGGACGACCTGCCGATCACCGTGCGCGAGAACGCCGAGCTGCAGGCGCTGCGCGAGACGATCGTCCGCTCGGAGGTCGAAGGCCAGTCCACCATCATCTTCATCGTGCCCGAGGGCACGCAGGTGAAGCAGGGCGACAAGCTGGTCGAACTCGACGTCAGCGAGCTGGTGGAGAAGCGCGCCAACCAGGGCATCGCCGTGGGCAAGGCGGAAGCGGCCCTGGTGCAGGCGCGCAAGGAGCAGGAGATCCTGCAGAAGCAGCTGACGACCAACCTCAACACGGCGGCTTCCAACCTGCGCATCGCCGAGCTGGACCTGGAGAAGCTGCTCGGCCGCAGGTCGGACGGCGGCGAGGGCAAGAACGGCGACATGATCGCCCGCCTGCTGTCGCTGGTGAACCCGCCGCCGGCCGAGCCCGCCGACGCGGCGTCGACGACGACCGCGAACGGCGCCGACATCCCGCCGATCCCGCCGCAGATCGCGGCGACGCAGGTCGATCCGCGCAAGTACGTCGGCCTCGTCGACAAGGTCTACGACCTGCTGGCCGTCGACGGCGACCGCGCGGCCGCGGCCACGCGCGACATGGGCGAGATCGGCAACAAGATCCTGGCCCAGACCGACGCGATCCGCGTCGCGATGTCCGAACTGAAGGTCAAGGAGGACACCTACGGCTACAGCCGCCGCCTCGCCGCCCGGCAGTTCATCACCCGCACGCAGCTCGACTCCGACCAGCTGTCGTACCAGTCGCAGATGAGCAAGGTGTCGCTGGCGTGGAACGACCTCGACCTGCTGGTCAACTACACGCTCGCCAAGGACCGCATCAAGCTGACCCAGGACCGCGACAACGCAGCACTGGAGCTCGAGCGCGTCAAGGGCTCCAACGCCGCCGCCGAGATCAAGTCGACCAGCGACCTGGAGTCCAAGCGGCTGGAGTTCGAGCTGGCGAAGGAACGCCTCGACGTGCTCGACCGCCAGATCAAGAGCGCGGTCGTCTACGCGCCGACGCCGGGAACGGTGGTGTACGCGCGCATCGACCGCAACCGCGGCGGCGGCGAGGCCGTGCGCGAGGGCGTGCAGGTGCGCGAGCGCCAGGAGCTGATCATCCTGCCGGACACGACCAAGATGCGCTGCCTCATCAAGGTGCAGGAGGCGCAGGTCGACAAGGTGGTGCGCGGCCAGTCGGCGGTGGTCACCGTCGAGGCCTTTCAGGGCGAACAGTTCGCCGGCCGCGTCACCACCGTCGCGCCGGTCGCCGACAGCAACAGCGGCTGGATGACCAGCGACCGCAAGGTCTACACCACGATCGTCGACCTCGACTCGGACAACCCCGACGGCCGCCTGCGTTCGCGCATGGCCGCGAACGTGACCATCATGGTCGAGGTGGTGAAGGACACGCTGCCCGTGCCGCTGCAGGCCGTCTACCGCGACCGCGCCGTCAACTACGTCTGGAAGACGGGCCCGGACGGGGCCACGGCGACGCCGGTGCAGTGCGGCCGCCAGAACAGCGAACGCGTCGAGATCCTCGCGGGAGTCGCCCCCGGCGACGTGCTGCGGCTGAAGCCGCCGACGGGCGTGCCGACGCCGAAGTTCGAGCAGCCGGTGGCGCCGCAGGCAGCGCCGCTGAAGGAGAAGGAAGGCGTCAAGCCGGCCGGCGCCGCCGTAACCGCCGGAGCCGGCGACCCGGCGAACGCCGCCGCCGGCGGCGAGCGCCAGCGCGGCAACCGCGGCGGCGGCATGGGCGCGCGCAAGAAGTTCGCCGACATGACCCCCGAGGAGTTGCAGCAGGCCAAGGACCGGCTCGACACCATGCCGGCGATGATCGACCGCTTCCGCGACCGCATGGAGGAGGCCAAGGTCAAGGAGCTGGAGTCCGCGATCGCGGCACTGCGCAAGGCGCTCGACGCCAACGACCTCGCCGCGGCGCAAGCACAGCAGGACAAGATCACCGCGGCGATGGGCAGGATCATGGGCGGCGGGCGCGGCGGCGCGGGCGGCGGCCCCGGCGGCGGCAGGCCGGACGGCGGCAACTGAGGGCCAACGCGTGACCGACCCGAACGAGCGTCCGATCATCGCCGAGTTCGTCGACGTCCATCGCCACTACGTGATGGGCAAGCAGAACGTCGTGCGCGCACTCAACGGCGTCTCGATGCAGGTCCGCAAGGGCGACTACCTCGCCATCATGGGCCGCTCGGGCTCGGGCAAGAGCACGATGCTCAACATCCTCGGCGGCCTCGACCGCCCCACCACCGGCGAGTACCGCGTCGGCGGCCGCGACGTCAGCAAGCTCGACGACGACGCGCTGTCCGACGTGCGCGGCCGCGAGATCGGCTTCATCTTCCAGTCGTTCAACCTGATCCCGCAGCTGACGGTGCTGGAGAACCTGGAGGTGCCGCTGTTCTACCAGGGCCGTGTCGGCCCCGAGTCGCGCAAGAAGGCCCAGTACCTCGCCGACCGCGTCGGCCTGGGCAAGCGCCTCGAGCACAAGCCGATGGAGCTGTCCGGCGGCCAGCAGCAGCGCGTCGCCATCGCGCGCGCCCTGATGAACGACCCGCTGTTCCTGCTCGCCGACGAGGCGACGGGCAACCTCGACAGCAACACCGAGCGCGAGATCCTCGACCTGTTCGACGACCTGCGCAAGGACGGCGTCACCATCGTGATCGTCACGCACAACCCGAAGGTCGCCGAACGCGCCGACTTCACGTTGTGGCTGAAGGACGGGCAGGTCGAGAAGATGGTCGACAACCGCGCCGCCGCGGCGACCGGAGGCCAGCCGTGATCGGCGACACGATGCGCATCGTTCGGCTCGGCCTGAAGAGCCTGCTGCTGCACAAGCTCCGCAGCTCGCTGACCACCGCCGGCATCCTGTTCGGCGTCGCCTCGGTCATCGCGATGCTCGCCGTCGGCGAGGGCGCGTCGAAGGAGACGCTGCAGCAGTACCGCGACATGGGCGTCACCAACGTCCTGGTCCGTAGCAAGAAGCCCGAGGAGACGCAGCAGTCGACCAACGCGTCGAGCATGTGGAGCGTGCTCGGCTACGGCCTGCTGTACCAGGAGGCCGACCGGGTGCAGAACCTGTTGCCGCAGGGCGTCGTCGTGCGTTCGCGCGAGTTCCAGCGCGGCGTCGTGCACGGCGAACACTGGGCGAGCACGATGATCGTCGGCACCGAGCCGCCGTTCCTCGAGGTCACCAACATGCAGGTGCGCGAGGGCCGGTGGATCACCGACCTCGACATGCAGAGGCAGACCAACTGCGTCGTGCTCGGCGAGAGCCTCGCGCGCCAGCTGTTCCCGCTGGAGGATCCGATCGGCCAGACGGTACTGATCGGCGTCGAGGACCGCTTCGAGGTCGTCGGCGTGCTGGCGTACCAGGGCCGCGCCGCCTCCCCCAACGGCACGACGCTCGACGAGTGCGCCTTCATCCCGCTGACGAGCAGCCGCCGGCGCTTCGGCGACACGATCCGCAACCCGTCGACCAACCGCTGGGAGAACATCGAACTGCACGAGATCAAGGTGAAGATGCCCGGCCCCGAGTGGGTCGAGTCGGCGGCCGGGGTCGTCGACCTGATGCTGAAGCCGGCGCACGGCAGCAAGAAGGACTACGAGATCACGGTGCCGCTGGAGCTGCTCCGCAAGGAGGAGCGCGCCGAGCGCATGTTCAGCCTCGTGCTCGCCGTCATCGCCTCCATCAGCCTGCTGGTCGGCGGCATCGGCATCATGAACGTCATGCTGGCGACGGTGACCGAGCGCACGCGCGAGATCGGCATCCGGCGCGCGCTCGGCGCCAAGAAGAAGCACATCGTGCAGCAGTTCCTCGTCGAGGCAGGCGTCATGGCGACGCTCGGCGGCCTCGTCGGCGTGGGCCTCGGCCTGCTGGTGCCGCTCGGCATCGAGAAGTACTTCGAGCAGCCGACGGAGGTGAAGACCCAGCACGTGCTGATGGCCTTCGGCATCTCGGCGCTGGTCGGCGTCGTGTTCGGGCTCTACCCGGCGTGGCGCGCGGCCAACATGGACCCCGTCGAGGCGCTGCGCCACGAGTGAAGCGGCGTCGGCGCCGCGGCGGCTGCGCCGCCGGCGCGGCTCAGGACGACGGCTCGCCGGCGTACTTGCCGACCAGCTCGATCAGTTCGTCGGGCTCGAACGGCTTGCGGAAGTAGTCGACCGCGCCGAGCTCGGCGCTGCGCTGGTGACCCCGCGAGTGCTCGCGCGCGGTGAACACGATCACCGGGATGCGCGAAGTGGCCGGATCCCTCTTCAGGCGGGTCAGCGTCTCCCAGCCGTCGATGCCCGGCATCATGATGTCGAGCAGGATGAGGTCGGGAGTCACGTCACGGGCCTTGTTCAGCCCGTCTTCGCCGTTGTTGGCCGACTCGACGCGGAACCCCGCGGCTTCGAGCACCATCTGCGTGGACACGACGATCAGCTTCTCGTCTTCGATGATCAGGACGGTACGCGTCATGGCTTGTCTCCGGTAGGCAGCACGGCGAGGTCGTCCGACTCCGGCGGCTTCGTGGCCTGCATCGGCAGTTGGAAGACGAAACTTGCACCCTCCCCCAGCCTGCTGGCCACTTCGATGCGGCTGCCGTGGGCCTCGACGATGCCCTTGGCGACGAACAGACCCAGTCCGGCGCCGCCGTGGTGGCGCGTCAGCGGATCCTCGACCTGGAAGAACTTCTCGAAGATGCGGCGGTGGTACCTGGGGTCGATCCCGATGCCGTCGTCGTCGACCCGGAATCGCAGGCCGCCATCGCAACGCTCGATGCGGACGGCGACCGAGCCGCCGTCGCGCCCGAACTTGATGGCGTTCTCGATCAACGCCTGGCAGGCCCGGCGGAGGTCCTCGCGGTCGGCGTGCAGCATCGCGTCGCCGCCGTCGACGGCGAGCGACATGGCGATGCCCCGCTCCCGCGCCGGCTGCTCGAATGGCGCCAGCAGCCCGGCGGCGAGCTGCGCCGCGGGGAAGTCCTCCTTCTGCTGGCCGTAGGCGGCGACGTCGAGCGTGCCGAGGTTGATCAGCTTGTCGATCTGCTGCTCCAGACGCAGCGCCTGCTCGCGGATCGAGTCGCAGGCGCGCTGCTGGCGGTCGCCGAGCGCGCCCAGGGCGCCCTTCGCCATCATCGTCGCGAAGGTCTTGATGCCGGTCAGCGGCGTGCGCAGCTCGTGCGCGACGATCGAGAGGTACTGGTTGCGCAGCTGGTCGGCCTTGAACTCGTCGGTGACGTCGCGGAGCACCGTCAGTGCGCCGGCGGCCTCGCCGCGGTGGTCGTTGACGCGGCTCGTCGTGCAGCGCACGTAGATGAGGTCCCGCAGGTCGTGGTGCACCTCGACCGTGCGGACCGCTTCGCGCTCCGTCGCCAACTGCAGCAGGTCGCCGGCCAGCGCCCGCACCAGCTCCGGCCTGCCGGCCACGTCGCGCAGCGGCTTGCCGAGGGCGACCAGCGAGCGCGCGCCGACGAGATCCTCCGCGACGGAGTTCATCAGCGACACGTTGCCGCCGGAGTCCGTGAACACGACCCCGTCCAGCAGCCCTGCGATCGCGGTCATCGGACCGCCCCCGGGGGCGCGCCGACCGGCGAGTCGGCGGTCAGGCGGGCGCGTGGAACCGTCGCGCCTGCGTGCGCTGGCCGACGCGCGGCTGCGCGCCGATCGCGTCGCGGCGCCGCCAGCGGGGCGTCGTGAATCATGGCGAGGTCGGGCATCGGCCCCGCCTGCGGGTCACTTCGCGGCCTTGATGGCCTGCAGCGCGTCGTCCTCGCGCTCGAAGATCGACAGGTGCTTCGAGATCCGCATGATCTCGAAGATCTTGACGATGAACGGCTTGATGTTGCTCAGGTAGAGCTTGCAGTTGCGCGACGACGTGACGTTGTTGGCGACGATCACGAGCCCGACGCCGCACGAGTCGATGATCTTGACGTTGTCGAGGTTGAGCACGAAGTGCTGATAGCCCTCCTCGATCTTGCCGTTGATCGTCTCCTTCAAGGACTCCTTCAGCGAGTCCGTCACGTAGAAGTTCAAGCTGCGGTCGTTGAACGTGATGATGACGGTCTTGTCGTCCTTGAGCGCCGTGACCGAAAGGCCCTGGCTCTTCTTGCCCACGATTTCCATGGTTTGCCTCGGTAAGCGTGCCCGCGCCGGTTCCGCGCGGGCTTGTGGGACGAGCATCGTCCGCCGGTCGCCTGCGAGTTGAGTCGAGCCCGCGGAATCGCCGGCAAGGGCGGCCGCAGCCGCCCGCGTTCAGCCGCCGTCGGCGGCGGCGGCGGCTTCAGCCTGGCGCGGAGCAGTCGTTGCCGCCGGCGTCACGCCGAGCACGACGCCGCGCCTCGAACGGCGGCCGCGCCGCGCCACGTTGGCCCGACCGATCGCCGCCAGCACGTCCGCGTTCTTGTGCAGGCCGAGCTGGTTCGCCTTGTTGGCGACGCCGGTCACGGTGCGGCCCAGCGCCTGCGCCACCGCCAGGTTGTCGTGGGTCGGGTAGACCTCGCGCAGCCGCGCCACCTCGGCCGCGGACCAGCGCGGCATCCGCGTCCGCGCCTCGCCGGGCAGCGCGGCGGGTCCGGGGCGGCGCGCTGCCGCCGCATGGCGCTTGTCCTTGGCGAGGCACAGCGACCTGGCCATCGCCTGGACGTCGGCGACGCGGCGCTGCATGCAGACCTCCAGGTCGAGATCGCTGCGGGTGCCGAACAAACGCTTGAGCCGCAGGCGCTCCTTCGACGACCACGGGCCCGCCACCGGGTGCGCGCGCAACTCGAACCCGCGCGCCCGCACCTCTGCCGGCGTGCGCCCCAGCATGACGCCGAGCAGGCGATGGTCGACGGCGCCCCACGCATCGCGCAGCAACTGGTCCTCCGCCGCTTGGAATGCGCCGCGGCGGGCGGGCGCCCGCAGCAGTTCGACCGCCTTGCGCTCGACGCTCTCCGGCGATCGCCGCAGCAGCAGCGCCGTCGCCGCCACGCCCCGCCACGGGAGCAACTGGCGCAGGCGCGCCAGCTCCTGCACCGACCAGTTGCCGCGGCGGAGCGGCCGCTGGCTCATCGCTGCGGCTCCTCGCCGCCGAGTTGCCTGCGCCAGCGCGAGTCCAGCTCGTCGTGGACCAGCTTGCGCACTGCCGTCGTCGAATGCATGGCCAGGGCGCGCTGCGCGAGGTCCTCGCACTCCGCCACGCTCATGCTGCGCAGCATCAGCTTGACCCGCGGCAGGAACACGGGCGCCATCGAGAGCTCGCGGTAACCGAGCCCGACCAGCAGCGGGGTGAACCACTGGTCGCCGGCGATCTCGCCGCAGACCGACGCCGGCTTGCCGGCGGCGCGGGCGGCCACGGCGATCTGCTCCAGCACCCGCAGCACGCCGGGGTGGAACGGGTCGTACATCTTGGCGACACGCTGGTTGTCCCGATCGACGGCGAGCAGGTACTGCACCAGGTCGTTGGTGCCCACCGAGACGAAGTCCGCCAGCGGCAGCACCTCTGGCAGCACGTGGACGAGCACCGGCACCTCGACCATCACGCCGAGCTCGACACGGCTGTCGTACGGCACGCCGGTGGCGCGCAGGTCGGCGACGATCTGGTCGAGCACATCGCGGCAGCGCGCCAGCTCCGAGCGCGAGCTGACCATCGGCAGCAGGATGCGCACGTGACCGAGAGCGCTCGCGCGCAGGATCGCCCGCAGCTGCGAATAGAGGATGTCCGGCCAGTCGAGGCACAGCCGGATGCCCCGCCAGCCGAGCACCGGATTGCGCTCTTCCGGCATCCTGAAGTAACCGAGCGGCTTGTCGCCGCCGACGTCGAGCGTGCGGAAGGTGACCGGCTTGCCCTTGGACCCGTCGACGGCCCGCCGGTACATCCCGACCTGCTCGTCCTCGGTGGGGAACTGCCGGCGTTCCATGAAGGCGAACTCGGTGCGGAACAGTCCGATGCCCGCGGTCGCCTCGATCTCCAGGCTCTCCAGGTCGCGCACGCCCTCGACGTTGGCGAAGAGCTGGACGGCGACGCCGTCGGTGGTGACCGACGGCTGGAACCGCACCTCCGCGATGCGTCGATCGACCGCCCGTTGCTCGCGCGCCCGCGCTTCGTACTCGCGCAGTTCGTCGGCGGTCGGATCGAGCAACACCACGCCGGCGTCGCCGTCGATGACCGCCAGGGTGCCGGTGTTGGACTCCAGCATGACCTGGTCGACGCCGACGACGGCGGGGATGCCGAGCGAGCGCGCCAGGATCGCGCCGTGCGAGTACTTGCCGCCGTGCGCGGTGACGATGCCGCGGATGTGCGCACGATCGAGGATGCCCGCGTCGCTCGGCAGGAACTCCTCGGCCGCGAACAGGTAGTCGGCGCCGTTGGCGGTGTACTTGTGGCGCGCCTGCGCCATCAGCGCCCCCAGCAACTGGCGGCCGATGTCGCGCAGGTCGGCGGCGCGCTCCCGCATGGCCGGGTTCTCCATCGCCGCGAACACGCCTTCGTAGCGGGCGACGACGCGCTGCAGCGCCACCTCGAGGTTGACGCGGTGCGCGCGCACCTCGGCCTCGACGTCGCGCCGGAACTGCGGGTCCTGCAGCAACGCCATCTGCGCGTCGTAGATGCGCGCCTCGTTCTTGCCGATCGCGCCGGCCAGTTCCTGCTGCAGGGCCATCAGGCCGGCGGCCACCGTCGCCACGGCGTTGCTGAAGCGGGACCGCTCGGCGTCGACGGCATCCTCCGGCACCTTCCAGGTCGGGATGTGATCCAGGGTCGGATGGAAGTGCACGACCGGCGCGATGGCGATGCCGCGCGCTGCCGCGATCCCTTTCAGTTTCCGAGCCATCGGTGGCGTCGCGTTTTCAGCGACGGCAAGGCAGTTTGCAACACGCGCTTCACCGGGCCGGGCACGGATGCCGATCCATGGTCTCGTCGGAGGCCAGGAACATGACCAAGACTACCGCCGCGCGCACCGCCAACAAGTTGCCCGACTTCCTCGATGGAGCGGACGAGGCAGCGGCGTCGACGGCCGGCGGAGGCCACGCCGGGGAACACCCCCACGCCGCGGAAGCCGCGGCCGCGCGCAGCGACGCCGCGCCTGCTCCGGCGACGACGAACCGGGCCGCGTGGGGCCTCGCAGCCGCCTGCTTGGTGGGCGCCGCACTCGCCATCGTCTGGCAGGCGCAGGCGACGGCGTTCGGCATCGCCCCCGGCGCGCTGCTGGCGTGCGCCGCAGCCTTCGCGGCCGCCGCCGCCACGCAGGCCCGCGTCGCTCGCGAGTTCGCGCGCATGGCGGACACCGCGCATGCGCAACAGTCCGCGACCGCGGCCCTGCACGCGCAGGTCGCGACGAACGGGGCCGCCGGGCAGGGCGGCGCGGAACTCGACCAGGTCCTGTTGGCCCTGCAGAAGCAGGACGACAAGACGTCCAACCTGTCGCGCGCCGTGAAGATGTACGGCCAGCCGCTGGTCGAGATCTCCGGCCAGACGACGGACCTCGTCGCGTCGATGCAGCAACTGCTGCGGCGCGTCGAGGAACTCGCGGCCAGGCCGGCGACGTCCGGCGTCGAACCGCTGGCCCAGGCGCTGGGCCGCATCGAAGTCAGCATCGCCGCGATCGCGCAGCGCCTCGACGACGCCGAGACCCGGACGTCGCTCTTCCGGCTGGAGGAGTCGACGCAGAAGGGGCTCGCGACGCTGGCGCACCTGCAGAAGGGCGACGAACTGCGGCACGTCGGCATGGAACTGCAGGCGCGCGTCGATCGCGCCGCCGCGACCCTCGCCGACGGCCTGCAACGGCTCGGCGAGAGCAACATCGGCGAACTCGCCACCGTCGTGCGGGACATCCAGCGCGAAGTCAACGGCGTCGCGACGCAGGTGGCGCAGATCAACGCCGCGGTGAAGAACGGTCCGCGCGCCGAGCCGGCGCCGACGCCGGCGGCTGCGGCCCCGGCCGCCAGCCCGGCGCCGGCCCCGGCGACGCCGCCGACCGAGGGTGGCGGCAACAGCGGCAACGGCGGCGGCGGCGGCTACCAGACCGGCGCGCGCAGCAGTTCGGGGCGCAACGTGCTCGGCGCGATCGCGCGGCTGAAGCAGATGAAGGGCTGACGCAGCGCGCGGCGGCCCGTAGTCTGCCGCGGTGGACCGCGTCGACCCGTCCCTCTGCCCGCTGTGCGGCCTGGCCAATGCGTGCGCCGTGGCGGCCGGCGCCACGCGCTGCGAAGACTGTTGGTGCGGCGGCGTGACCATCGCCGAGGCCAACGTCGCGCAGACGCCGAACGCCGCGCGCGGCCGGGCCTGCCTTTGTCGCGTCTGTGCGACCATGCCAGCACCGGCCGCGGCGGACACCGAGGGCTCGGCCGAGCCCGCCACCGACCCGGGAGGCCGGCCGGCGTACCGGCTGCGCTCGCGCGACGGCGAAGCCCTGGTCGCGCGCACGGGGGCGCAGGTGCTGTCGTGGCGGCGCGCCGACGGCGACGTGCTGTGGACCGGCTCGACCGAGCCATACGCCGCCGGCAAGGCCGTGCGGGGCGGCATTCCGATCGTGTTCCCCTGGTTCAACGAGCACCCCACCGACCGCGGCCTGCCGGCCCACGGCTTCGCGCGCACCGCCGAATGGCAGCTCGCGTCGCTCGGCCCCGGCGCGCGCCTGCGGCTGACGTTGGCGGACGACGAGCGGACGCGGGCCATGTGGCCGCGCCGTTTCCTGCTCGCGCTCGACGTCGCGCTGGCCGACCGGCTGCACGTCACGCTGACGGTCCGCAACACCGACGGCGTCGACTGGCCGTTCGAGGAGGCGCTGCACACGTACTTCGCCGTCGGCGACGTGCGCACGGCGACGGTGCACGGGCTCGAAGGCGTGCCGTGCCGCGAACACGCGCAAGCGCCGGAGCCGGCGTGGGACCCGCGAGCGCCGCTCGCCTTCCGCGCCGAGACCGATCGCGTGTTCCAGGGCGTGCCCGAGCGCCTGGATCTGCGCGCGCCGGCGCTGGCGCGGTGCGTGCGCCTGGCGACGCTCGGCGCGCGCTCGACGATCGTGTGGACGCCGTGGCCGACCAAGGCCGCGCGCCTGTCCGGGCTCGGCCCCGACGACTGGCAACGGTTCTGCTGCGTCGAGTCGGCGAACGTCCGGGAGGCGACCGTGTCGCTGCCGGCGGGCGCTGCGCACACGCTGCGGCTGTCGCTCGCAGCCGAGCCCTGATCGCCCGAGAAGGCGTCCTTCTGCAGCGTCTGGGATCGCCCTTGGTGGTCGCCCGCGCTGACCGCGCTGGCGCGGGTTGCGCGCGTCGGCGGCCGCGGCGGCTAGCATCGTCCGCGTGCGCCACCTCGCGTCCGTGTTGTTCGCCCTGCTGCTCGCCGCTGCGCTCGCGATCGGCGCCTACGCCGCGTCGTGGTCGCTGCGCCGCGCGCCGCACCCCCAATTGCCGTCGGCACCGATCCGACCGGCGCCGACGCTGCCGACGCCCGAGCGCCTCGCCGACAGCCCGGACTTCGCGCGCAAGCTGGCGCCAGCGCCCGAACGCGGCGACCCGGCCCTGGTCGACCTGACGATCGAGGTGGTCGACGTGCCGCCGGCGTGGCAGCCGCCCGCAGCCGGCGTCGCCGTGGTCTCCCGCCGCGGCGGCGACGGCATCGCCTGGCTACCGCTGACCAGCGGCAGCGGCGACGCCGGCACGCTGCGGTTCCGGCGCGCCTGCGTCCTCGGCGACGAAGTCGTCGTCGCGCTGGCGCCGACGCGCACGAACGCGCTGCGCAGCTACCTCGCGCGCACCACGGCGGCGGTCGGGGCGGCGACCACGGTGCGGCTGGACGCGCGCAGCGCCGAAGTGGCGATCCGGGGCGCAGCCGATGGCGCGCGCCGCGGCCCGTTCCGGCTGCAGCGCGAAGGTGACGACGCGTGGCTGCCGGCGGAAGCGCCCGCAGGCGTGCAGGCGGCGGCTCCCGTGCGCCTGTGGCTCGGCGCCGGCAGCTACCGGCTGGTCGACGTCAGCGGCGCCGGCGACGACATCGCGTTCCGCGTTCCCGAGACGACGGACGTCGTCGTCAGCGCGCCGACGCGACCGGTTCCAGACGGCCGTCGCTGAGCCGGTACAGCGAGTCGCTCACGGGGTGCGGCGCGTTGGCGGCGACGGCGGCGACCGCCGACCCGACGCGGCCGACGTCGATGCGCTGCGGGTCGCCGACGAACAGCGTGTCGCGGTCGGGCAGGGCGACGACCAGTTCGATCGCCGCGTCGAGCAGCAGGAGCACGCGCGCAGCGTCGAAGCCGTCCCCCGAACGCAGCAGCAGGCCCTCGTCCGGCAGCGCCGCTGGCATCGGTTCCCCGGTCGCCGCCAGGTTGGCGCACGCGAGCGAGTACAGGTCGGACTCGCTGCGGCGCCAGCGCTGCAGGTGCCGCCGGCAGACGAACACGAGGTCCGCCCCGTCCTCGATCACGTAGACGACGACGAGCCCATCGGCGAGCGGGCGGTGCACGAGGCCGGAATCGCCGAACGCGCCGTGTTCTTCGAGCCAGGCGCGGGTCCGCACCTGCGGCAGCAGGTTGCGGCAGGCGTCGGCGAAGTCGCCACCGAGGCCGTCGACGCGATGCAGCCCGACGTCGCGCACCTCGCCGAGCAACGTGGCGACACGGCGCGTGAACTCGTCGCCAGGCGCGTCGGCGAACTGCCGCAGGCCGTGCAACGACACGACCGTCTCCTGCCCGTCGACGCACAGCAGGCACGCGAGCCGGTCCGGCAGCAGGCCGAGGAAGCCGACTTCGCGGTGGCAGCGGGCGAGTTCGTTCTCGAACCGCAGCAGGAACGCAGCGTCGTGGGGTGGCACGGCGACGAGGCCGCGACGCAGGCGGGCGTGGGCATAGAGCGCCACGCCGGCCGCGGCGAGCCAAGCCGTCGCGATCCACGTCCACATGCGGTTGGTATCGGCCGGCCGTCGCGCCGCCTGAAGGCCGGGCCCCGTCGCCGCGCAAGCGTGGCTCCGGCTGCGATCGCCCAGGTGTGGCCACGGGCACGGCGGCGGGCCATGATCGGCGCATGCCCGGCGTCCGCCGCATCTTCCTCGACAACGCCGCCACCACGCCCCCGCTGCCCGCGGTCGTCGCAGCGATGGCGTCGGCGGCCCGCGACTGCTTCGGCAATCCGAGCAGCGGCCACGCCTTCGGCCCGCCGGCGCGCCGGCTGCTCGACGACGCCCGCGAATTCCTGCGCGGCACGGTCGGCGCCGGCCGCGTCGTGTTCACGTCCGGCGGCAGCGAGGCCGACCAGCTGGGCATCGTCGGCAGCGCCATGGCGCGCGCGCCGGGCCGCGTGTTGATGGCGGCGAGCGACCATCCGGCGCTGCTGAACTGCCAGGGGCTGCTCGGCCGGCTACGGCACCACGTCACCGTGCTGCCGACGACGCGCGACGGCGACCTCGATCCCGAAGCGCTGTTCGAACACCTGGGCCCGGACGTGCGCACGGTGGCGCTGATGCACGGCCACAACGAACTCGGCACGCTGTCGCGCCTCGACGACCTCGTCGAACTGGTGCGCCGCGCCGCGCCGGGCGCGCACGTGCACGTCGACCTCGTGCAGACCTACGGCAAGCTGCCCTTCGACATGGACGCGCACGACGTCGACTCCGTCGCCGTCAGCGGCCACAAGTTCCACGGCCCCCGCGGCGCCGGCTTCCTGGCGCTCGCGGGCACGGCCGAGGTGGCGCCGCTGCTGCCCGCGGGCGGCCAGGAAGGCGGCCTGCGCGGCGGCACCGAGAACGTGCCCGGCGCGGTCGGCCTCGCCGTCGCCGCCGAGCACGTGCTCACCCACCAGACGACGATCGCGGCCCGCACGACGGCGATGGCGGAACGCGTCTTCGCGGCGGTGCGAGGGGCCGTGCCCGACGCGCAGCGCCTCGGCCACGCCGACCGCCGCCTGCCGCACATCCTGTCGCTGCGCCTGCCGGGCATCGTCGGCCAGACGCTGGCCATGCGCTGCGACGCGCGTGGCGTGGCGTTCTCGACCGGCTCCGCCTGCCACGGCGCGCACGGCGACGACGGCGGCGGCAAGCAGGCCGACAACCACGTGCTGGCGGCCATCGGCCTCGATCGCGCCGCCGCGCGGGAGGTCGTGCGCGTGTCGTTCAGCGGCGCCACGACCGACGACGAGGTCGCGTTCGCCGCCGAGGCGATCGCCGACGAGTCGCGGCGGCTGCTCGGCGCGCGCCCGCGCGGGGCGGCGGGAGCGGCGGGGCGATGAGCGACGCGGCCGCGACGCCGGCGATGGCGCAGTACCACGCGCAGAAGCAGCGCCATCCGGACGCGCTGCTGTTCTTCCGCATGGGCGACTTCTACGAGCTCTTCTTCGACGACGCGAAGCTCGCGGCGAAGACGCTCGGCCTGACGCTGACCAGCCGCAGCAAGGGCGAGTCGGCGATCCCGATGGCCGGCGTGCCGGCGCGCGCCGTCGACGGCTACCTGCAGCGGCTCGTGCGCGCCGGCCACAAGGTGGCGATCTGCGAACAGCTGCAGGACCCGAAGGAGGCGAAGGGCGTCGTCGAACGCGCGGTCGTGCGCGTGGTCACGCCCGGCACGCTGACCGAGGACAACCTGCTCGACGGCAAGCGCGACAACCACCTCGCCGCGATCGCCTTCGGCCGCGACCGCGTCGGCGTCGCCTGGGTCGAGCTGTCGACCGGCGCGTTCCACGTGCACGAGTGCGCGCCCGAGCGGCTCGGCGACGAACTGGCGCGCATCGAGCCGGGCGAGCTGCTGCTGGCCGAGGAACAGCGCGGCGCGGCGCGGCCATGGCAGCCGGCCGACGGCACGCCGACGACGTTCCGCGCCGCCTACGACTTCGGCGCGGAGACGGCGACGCGGCTGCTGCAGCAGTTCTTCCGCGTGTCGACGCTCGCCGGCTTCGGCGTGCAGGACATGCCGCTGGCCGTCGGCGCCGCCGGCGCGCTCGTCGCCTACCTGCAGGAGACGCAGCTGTGCGCGCTTCCGCACCTCCGCGGCCCCGAGGTCTGGCACGACGGCGCCTTCATGCGCCTCGACCGCACCACGCGGCAGAGCCTGGAGCTGGTGCAGACGATGCGCGACGCCGAGGGCAAGACGCTGCTCGCGGTCGTCGACCGCACGGCGACGCCGATGGGCGCGCGGCTGCTGCGCACCTGGCTGCTGGCGCCGCTCGCCGACGTCGCCGCGATCCGCCGCCGTCAGGACGCCGTCGCCGAGCTGCACGGCGACAGCGCGCTGCTGGCCGCGCTGACGCAGCAGCTCGCCGCCGTGCTCGACCTCGAACGCCTCGGCGCGCGCGCCGCCTTCGGCCGCGCCAATGCGCGCGACCTCGTCGGCCTGCGCGCCAGCCTCGACCGCCTGCCCGCCGTGCGCGAGCTGCTGCGCGAGGGCCGCAGCGAGCTGCTGCGCGCGCTCGGCCAGCGCCTCGATCCGCTGCCCGAGCTGGCGTTCGCCATCGGCGCGGCGCTGGTCGACGAGCCGCCGTTGGCGATCAAGGACGGCGGCCTGATCCGCGCCGGCTACGACGCCGCGCTCGACGAGCTGCGCACGCTGGCGCGCGACAGCAACGAGTGGCTGGCGCGCTACCAGCAGCAGCTGGTCGAGCGCACCGGCGTGCCGAGCCTGAAGGTCGGATTCAACCGCGTCTTCGGCTACTACATCGAGGTCACCCACACGCACCGCGACGTCGCCCTGCCGCCGGACTTCCAGCGCAAGCAGACGACGCGCAACGCCGAGCGCTACGTCACCGACGACCTGCGCACGTTCGAGAGCAAGGTGCTGAAGGCCGAGGAGAACGGCAAGGCGCTGGAGTACGAGCTGTTCCAGGCGCTGCGCGAGAAGGTCGCCGCGGCGATCGCGCCGCTGCAGGCGACCGCGCAGGCGGTGGCGGAGCTCGACGCCTGCATGTCGCTGGCGACGGTCGCGCGCGAACGCGACTACTGCCGGCCCGAGGTCGACGACTCGCTGACGCTGCGCATCGAGGACGGCCGGCATCCGGTGCTGGAGGCGACGCACGCCGCCGGCTCCTTCGTCGCCAACGACACCGACCTCGACCCGCCGGGCCGGCGGCTGGTGCTGCTGACGGGCCCCAACATGGCGGGCAAGTCGACCTGGATCCGGCAGAACGCGCTGATCGTCGTGCTCGCGCAGATCGGCGGCTTCGTGCCGGCGCGCGCCGCCCACATCGGCGTCGTCGACCGCATCTTCACCCGCGTCGGCGGCGCCGACGACATCAGCCGCGGCGCCTCGACGTTCATGGTCGAGATGACCGAGACCGCCAATATCCTCAACAACGCGACCGCGCGCAGCCTCGTCGTGCTCGACGAGGTCGGCCGCGGCACCAGCACGTACGACGGCATGTCGCTGGCGTGGGCGATCGCCGAGGACCTGCACGACCGCGTGCGCTGCCGGGCGCTGTTCGCGACGCACTACCACCAGCTGACCGACCTCGCCGGCCCCGGCCGCGGCATCGTCAACTGCCGCGTCGCGGTGCGCGAATGGGGCGACGAGGTCGCCTTCCTGCACCGCATCGAGGAGGGCGGCACCGACCGCAGCTACGGCCTGCACGTAGCCCGCCTCGCCGGCGTCCCGAAGGGCGTGATCGAGCGCGCGCGGCAGGTGCTCGGCAAGCTGGAGGAGGAAGGCGGCGCGATGCGCGAGGCGCTGGTCGCGGCGCGCGACCGCCAGCGGCCCGGCCTCAAGCAGAAGGAACTGTTCGCGCCGCCGCCCGATCCGGTGGTCGAGGACCTGCGCCGGCTCGACCTCGACGACGTCTCGCCGCGGCAGGCGCTCGACCTGCTGCGCGGCCTGCAGCAGCGCGCCGGCGGCGGTCGCGAGGTGAAGTGACGCCGTGCGCCGCCGGGCCGGCGGTGCTTGGCCGAAGCCGGCCCAGGCGCGCGCGGCGCGGTCGGCTGCTGGTCGCCCCCCGCCCCCTGCCGATAGCCTCGCCCGCATGAGCGACGGCATCACGATCCGGCCCTACCGCCCCGGCGACGAGGCCGGCGTGCTAGCCGGGCACAACCGGATCTTCCCGGCGCGCAGCATGGCGCACTGGCTGTGGAAGTTCCGCGACAACCCCACCGGTCAGGTGCACGTGATGCTGGCCGAGCACGCGACCGACGGCATCGTCGGCGCGTACGTGACGCTGCCGGCGCCGTTCCTGATCGAGGGCAAGCCGCGCATCGTCGGCCAGTGCGTCGACCTGTGGGTGCTGCCCGAGCACCGGCGCGCCGGCCCGCGGCCGGGCCTGTTCGTCAACCTCGCGCTCGCGCACTACGAGCAATGGGGCGGCAAGGGCGCGACGCAGAACTCGTTCCACCACGGCTGGCCGATCGCGACATGGCGCATCGGCCAGAAGTACCTGCGCTACGAGATGGTGCGCGACTGGGACTTCCTGTTCCGCGAGCTGCCGCCCGGCGGGCTGCCGCCGCGCGCGACGCCCGGCGACCTGGAGGTGCGCGCGGTCGCGCGCTTCGGGCCGGACCTCGACGCGCTGTGGGCGGAGTTCGCCAAGTCGACGCAGCTCTCGGCCGTCCGCGACGCGCGCTACATGAACTGGCGCTACGCCGACGCGCACGACGCCCGCTACGAACTGCACGAGTGCCGGGAGCGCGCCACCGGCCGGCTGCGCGGCGTGATGGTCGTGGCGCTGCGCGACTTCGTCATGCCGAACACCTGCTTCGTCGTCGACTGGCTCGCGCCGGCCGACGACACCGACGCGACGGTCGCGCTCGTCGCCGCCGCCGAGCGCCGCGCCAACGCGCTGCGCGCCGGCGCGCTGGTGACGCTGTTCCAGCACCGCGACCCGCGCTTCCTCGGCTTCCAGCGGCTGGGCTTCTTCGTCTACGGCACCATCTACTTCCAGGTCGTCATCCCGTTCGACGTGCACGAGACGGCGTTCTACAAGGAACACTGGTACCACACGCTCGGCGACTCCGACCTCGTGTGACCGCGCGGCCGGCGGGCGCGTCAGCGCACGTTGAGCCGGATGGCGAGGCCGATGGCGACGACGAGCGCCACGAGCACGATCAGGATCACGCGCCCGGAGACGCGGCGCGGCGGAACGGCGGGAGAAGGACTCACGAGCGGGTGCCCCCGTAGAGGACGACGCCGAGCGAGCCGAACACGATCGGCGGCGCCCACGCCAGGAAGACGGGATCGACGAGGCCGCGCTTGCCGAGGCTCTGGCAGGCGAGGTCGAACACCATGTAGGCCGCGCACAGGCCGATGGCGGCGAGCACGCGCCAGAGCCGGCTGCCGCGCTCGTAGTGCACGGCCAGCGGCAGCACGAGCAGCAGCAGCAACACGTTCGCCAGCGGCCACGTCAGGTGCCGGTGGAACGCGAGCCGCACGTCGGCGCGGTTGGGGCGCGCCACCATCAACGCCCGCAGGTCGCCGTAGGAGAGCATCTCCGGGTCGATCGTGTCGCGGCTCTGCGCGATCAGCACCTCGGGCGTCAGGTCGGGCCGGCCGAGCCACTCGACCGGCTCGCTGCGGCGCGTGCGATCGACGCGGCCGTCGACGAGACGCCAGTCGCCGCGCGCCGGGTCCCAGTTGGCGGCCCGGGCCCTGGTCAGCGTGACGTCGGCGCCGAGGGCGTCCTCCTCGATCATGCGCACGTCGGCGAGCGTCCGGGCGACCGGATCGAACTCCATGATCTGCAGGCGGCGGCCCTCGGCGCGCAGTTCGTGCACGAGGTTGCGGTAGACGGTCCGGCTCTCGCGCAGGAACGTCTCCGAATTCGCGAGGTCGGCGCCGACGTGCGGCACGATCCACTGCCAGCACCCGGCCATGCCGAGTCCCGCGAACGCCGCCAGCAGCACGATCGGTTGCAGCACGCGGCGGATGCTGCGGCCGACGAACAGCATCGGCACGATCTCGTTGGCCTGCTGCAGGCGCGCCACCGCGAACATGCCGGCGATGACCACCGCGAACGGCGCGACCGTCGTCGCCAGGACCGGCAGCAGCTTGAGGTAGTAGCCGGCGAGGTAGAGCGCGAGGTCGAAGCCGCCGAAGCCGGCCTTGAAGGCCCGGTCGGCGTAACGGCCGACGTTGCCGAGCAGATCGACGAGCACCGCCAGGAACAGGAAGAACGCCAGCGCTGCGGCGAAGGCGCCGGCGGCGATGCGTCCCACGTAGAGGTCGAGGCGCGTCATCGGCGGAGCTGACGCCAGCAGAAGGGCGTGCCGACGAACGCGAGCAGCGCGGCGGGCAGCCAGCCGCACCACGGCGAGTGCGTCGACAACAGCAGGCGGGCGCCGAGCACGTCGCCGAGGAAGAACAGCGACAGCGGCACGAGGGCGAGGACCAGGGCGAAGACGCGGCCGCGGTCGCGCGCGAACTCGGCGATGCAGTAACCGATCGGCGCCAGGAGCAGCGGCAGCAGCGCGAAGCACGAACGGCGGAACAGCGTGTAGCGCGCGCCGTTCGGCTGCGGGTGCACGCCGCGCAGCACCTCCGACAGCAATTGGTCGCTGCGCAGGTCGTCGTCGCGTTCGTCGCGGGACTCGCGGCCGGCGATGGCCGGATACGGGATGGCGATGGCCATGCGGCCACGCGTGCCGCTGGTGCCGATCGGATCGCGGATGCCCTCGAGGGCGATGACGACCTCGGCGTCGTCCTCGTCGAACGTCGGATCCTGCACCGTGTCGACGAACAGGATCGGCGACGTGAAGCCGGCGATGGGCTTCTTGCAGTAGATCGTGCAGTCGCGGAAGCCGCCCTCGTCGTGCTCGCGATAGGTCATCACGTAGCCGCCCGGCAGCACGATGCGGTCGGTGCC
This sequence comes from Planctomycetota bacterium, assembly GCA_046306335.1. Lineage (GTDB taxonomy): Bacteria > Planctomycetota > UBA1135 > UBA1135 > UBA2386 > UBA2386. The sequence continues at coordinate 43,045 of JBKDXM010000051.1, read as the reverse complement.
GAGCTGCATGCTCATGAACACGTTGCGCATCACGCCGGCGATGACGCGGTACTTGCGGAAGTGCACCTCTGGCAACACGTAGTGCATCGCCACCGAGCCGACCGCGGCGAGGCCGACGCCGACCAGCAGGGCGGCCGACATCGGCACCAGCGGCGACACGCCGGCGGCGCGGATGGCGGTCAGTTCGCGGTCCTGCGCCGCCCGCGTGAACGTCATCACCGTGGCGAGCAGGAAGGCGATCGGCAGCAGGTGCGGGAACGAGTCGAGCGCCCAGAACAGGGTGATCTTGAGCGCGTCGATGGCGTCGCCGCCCTGCGAGCGCTGGATGCCGCGGTAGACGAGGCTGACGAGGATGACCGCGAACAACACCAGCAGGGTGATGCAGGCGGAGACCAGCACCTCCTTCAGGTAGTATCGCTGCAGCTTCCACATCGTCCGCCCCATGGTTCCGCACATCCCGTCGCCGGGCAACGTCCCGCTGCCGCATTCTCTGCCGGTCGCCGCCGGCCGGGCGTCGGCGGCCGCCGTGCCCGCGCTCGCCGGCCCGCTGCGCGAACTGCTGGCGCACGACGTCGCGCGCTGGCCGGATCACGACCTGCGCTGCGCGAAGCAGCGCACGGTGCGCAGCGTGTTCCGCGGCGAACTCGGCGGCGTGCCCGTGTTCGTCAAGGTGTTCCGCGCCGACACGCTGGTCGACCGCGTGCGCGACCTCGTCCGCGCCGACCGCGGTCGCGCCGAGTGCCGCCACCTCGCCGCGGCGGCCGGCCTGGGCCTGCCGGTGGTCGAACCGCTGGCGCACGGCTTCGCGGTCGAAGGCGACCACCTGCGCAGCTTCCTCGTCACCCGCGCCGCCCCCGGCGCGCCGTTCGACTTCCATGCGACCGCGGCAGCACAGCACGCCACCGGGACCCTGCTGCGCCGCCTGCACGACCTCGGCGTCCTGGTCGCCGACCTGCACCCCGGCAACGTCCTGATCGACGAGGCCAGCGCGCCGCGGTTGCTCGACCTGACGAGCGTGCGCCGCGGCGAACCGGCGTCGGCGCTGGACCGCGCGCGCGGCCTGGCCCGTTTCTGCAACGTGCTCGACGGCGGGGCCCTCGACCCGGCGGCGGCGGCCTTGTTCGCCGGCTACCTCGCGGCCGGCGCGCTGCCGGCGACCTTCCCGGGCGAGGTGGCGGCGGCGGCGCGGCGCCTGCGGGCATCGTCGCTGCACGCCTTCGGCCGCCGCGCCTTCCGCGACTGCGCGCACACCGAGACCACGCCGCGTCGGCGGGCGACGCCGCGCTGGGTCTGGCACCTGCCGACCGCCGACGCGCCGGCGCGTGCGGCCTGCGCCGCGTTCGCCGAGGCGCCGGGCACCCCGACGAAGTCGGGGCGGCGCGGCGCGGTCTGGCTGCACGGCGACCTCGCGGTCAAGGACCGCGACGCTGGCGCGGCGCGGAAGCTGTGGCGCGCCAGCTACTGGCTCGCCTACGCCGGGGTCGATGCGCCGCCGCCGGTGGCGCTGCGGTTGCACGCCGGCCGCGGGTTGGTGTTCGTGCGCCGGGTCGGCGCGGGCTCGCTCGCCGACGAGCTGGCGGCGGCGCCGCCGTCCCCCGCCGCGGCGGTCGCCGACGCCGCGCGCCTTGGGCGCAGCGTCGGCCGCCTGCACGCCCACGGCCTCGGCAACCGCGACCTCAAGTTCAGCAACCTCGTGCGCGACCCGGCGAGCGGCGCGCTTGCCATGGTCGACCTCGATGGGGTGCGCCGCCGCGCCGCCACCGAGACCCGCGGCCGCGGCGCCGACCTCGGCCGCCTGCTCGCCGCCTACGACGCCGCCGGACGCCCGGGCGGCGCTGCGACCGTGCGCGCGTTCCTGCGCGGCTATACGCGCGCCCACCGCGCGCTGCTGCAGGACACGCCGCTGCGGCGGTTGCTGCGCCGGGCGGAGGCGCGCGCCGGCGAGTGGCGGTCGGCGCACGCCGCCGCGAACGCGCCGTCGTAACGGCAAACGTCTTCCGGTAGGGTTTCCCGGGTTGCACCGGGCGGTGGCACGGACTAACCCCCGCGCCGCGCGGACGACGACCCATTCCGCCGACGCCCATGACCGAAGCCAGCGCCGCCGAGCCGCACGACCACCCTCCCGCCTGGCGACGCTACTTCAGCTTCCTGCAGCCGGAAGCAGCGGACCTGTGGAGCATCGTGGTCTTCGGCATCGCCAGCGCCGTGCTCAGCCTCGCCGCGCCGCTCACGGTGGACGCGCTGGTCAGCAGCATCCTGTTCGGCGCGATGCTGACGCCTCTCGTGGTGCTGACGCTGGTGCTGCTCGGCTGCCTGCTGCTGAACGGCGCGCTGCGGGGACTGCAGGTCTGGGCCGCAGAGGTCATCGAGCGCCGCATGCTGGTGCGCGTCGCCGCCGACCTGTCGTGGCGGCTGCCCCGCGTGCAGATCAGCGCGTTCGACGAACGCCACGGCCCGGAGCAGGTCAACCGCTTCTTCGACACCATCACGCTGCAGAAGAGCAGCACGAAGCTGGTCCTCGCCGTCACCAACGTCGTGCTGCAGACCGCGGTCGGCATGACGGTCCTGGCCTTCTACCACCCGTTCCTGTTGATCCTGGTGCTGGCGCTGGTCGGCGCCGTGGCGGTGATCGTGTTCGGGTTCGGCTGGCGCGGCACCCGCACCGCCATCGCCGAGTCGATCGCCAAGTACGACATCGCCGCGTGGCTGCAGGAGCTCGCCCGCCACACGACGGCGTTCTGCACCAAGGGCGGCGCCAACTTCGCGGCAGAGCGCACCGACGAGCTGTGCCGCCGGTACATCGAGGCCCGCCGCCGCCACTTCCGCATCTGGTTCCGCCAGTTCGTCGGCAGCGTCGTCGTGCAGGTCGCAGCGGCGACGGCGGTTCTCGGCGTCGGCGGCTGGCTCGTCATCGAGCAGCAGCTCACTCCGGGCCAGCTGGTCGCCAGCGAACTGATCGTCAGCGCAGTCGCCAGCAACCTCGTCAAGGTCGCCGACGTGCTCAAGGACTGGTACGACGCCTGCGCCTCGGCCGACAAGCTCGGCCACCTCGTCGACCTGCCGCTCGAACGCCAGGACGGCGACGCCCTGCCGTCGACCGACAAGGGCGTCGCGATCGAGCTGCGCGGCCTCGTCTGCGCGGCGCCGGGCGAACGCAACGGCAGGCGCGTCTTCGAACTCTCGGTCCGGCCCGGCGAGCGCATCGCCCTGGTCGGCTCTACCGGCGGCGCCGCCAGCAACGTGCTCGACGCGCTGTTCGGCCTGCGCGAACCGCTCGGCGGCACGACGGTCGTCGACGGCCTCGACCTTCGGCAGCTGCGACTCGACGCCACGCGCGACGACTTCGCGCTCGTGCACGGCACCGAGATCGTCGAGGGCACCGTGCTGGAGAACCTGTGCTTCGGGCGCGGCGAGCTGTCGCCGCAGGCGGTCCGCGACGCGCTCTCGGCGGCAGGGCTCTGGGAGGAGGTGCTGTCGTTGCCGCATGGCCTCGACACGCGCCTGACGACGCGCGGAGGCCCGCTGTCGAGTTCGCAGGCGAGCCGCCTGATGCTCGCGCGCGCGATCGTGCGTTCGCCGAGGCTGCTGATGCTCGACGGGGCCATCGACGTGCTGACCAAGCCGATGCGCGCGCTCGTGCTGCGCAACCTGTTCGACCGCAGGCGCCCGTGGACGATCCTCGTCGTCACACAGGAGGACGACGTCGTCGCCGCGTGCGATCGCGCCATCGACTGCGACACTGCGGTGCCGTCGGAGGCAGGCCGATGAGCCACGACGTCCCTTGCTACCCGGCGCGCTACACCGACGCAGTCGGCATGGCGGGTGGCAGGCACATCGGTCGACGCGTCGCGCGCGCCATGACGCTGCTGCTCGTGGTCGCCCCGCTCGTGCTGGTGTTCGCGCCCTGGCAGCAGAACCTGCCCGGCGAGGGCCGCGTCATCGAGTACGACCCGGTCGACCGGCCGCAGCCGATCCAGGCGCGCACCGACGGCGTGCTGCTGAAGTGGCACGTGCGCGAAGGCCAGAACGTCAAGGCCGGCGATCCGATCGTCGACCTCGCCGACAACGACCCGAGCATCCTCGAACGCTTGCGCGACCAGCTGACGGCCGCGCGGGAGAAGCGCGAGGCGTCGGTGCGCAAGCGCGACCAGTACGCCGGCCGCGTCGACCAGGCCACGCAGGCGCGCGCGGCCGCGATGCGCGTCGCCGACGACCAGATCCGCGCCGCCGAGCAGGCCGTCGAGGTCGCCAAGCAGGGCCTCGCGGCCGCCGAGGAGAGTGTCAAACTCAACACGTTCTTGGAGTCGATGTTCGAAGGGCTGGTGCAGGAACGCATCGCGCCGGGCTTCGAGCTGCAGCGCGCCAAGCAGCAGTCCGGCGTCGCGCGCGCGGAGCTGCGCGCGCGCACGGCCGGCATCGCGGCGGCCGAGGCGCAGCTGCAGGCGGCAAAGAGCAACCGCGAGCGCGTCGAGAACGACGAGCAGGCCAAGGTGCAGTCGGCGCTCGCCGACCGCGACGCCGCCAGCGGCGACGTCGCCGACGCCGACGGCGCGGTGCTGCGGCTGGAGCGCGACCTCGAACGCCAGCGCCAGCAGAGCGTGCTGGCCCCCGCCGACGGCTTCGTGCAGCGGCTGTTCGCCAACGGCCAGGGCGGCGGCTTCGTCAAGTCGGGCGCGACGCTCGCGCTGCTCGTGCCGCGCACCAAGCAGCTGGCGGTCGAACTGTTCGTCGACGGCAACGACGTCAACTTCCTCGACGTCGGCCGGCACGTGCGCCTGCTGTTCGAGGGCTGGCCGGCGGTGCAGTGGGTCGGCTGGCCGTCGGTCGCCGTCGGCACGTTCGGCGGCAAGGTCGAGTTCATCGACCGCTTCGACGACGGCAAGGGCCGCTTCCGCGTGCTGGTGCTGCCGGACGAACGACCGTTCGCCGGCCCCGAGGGTCCGTTCGTCAACTGGCTGCGCGAGCTGGTCACCTTCGAGAAGGTCAGCGCCGCCGCCAATCCGCACGCTTGGCCGGACGAGCGGTGGCTGCGCCAAGGCACGCGCGCCAAGGGATGGATCGTGCTCGACCGCGTCTCGATCGGCTTCGAGATCTGGCGCCAGCTGAACGGCTTCCCGCCGTCGATCGACCCGCCGAAGCGCGACGCCGGCGACAACCCGCCGGAGGACGGCAAGTGACGACCCGCCGCGCGGCAGGCCTCGCCGCAGCGGTAGCCGCCGTGCTCGCCGGTTGCGCGCCGACGCGCTACCGGCCGCCGGCGCTGCCGCCGGCCGACGTGTAGCAGCCGCCGCAGGCCGCGTCGTCGAGCGCCGCGACGCCGGTGGTGCCTGCGACGTCCTCGTTGCCGCAGCCCGACGCGCCCCTCGGACTCGACGAGGTGATCGCGTCGGTCACCAGCCGCTACCCGCCCTGGCTGAGCACGCTGCTCGAACGCGACCTCGCGTCCGGCCGGCTGCTGCAGGCGATGGGCAACTTCGACACCAACCTGACCAGCCGGATCGGCCGACAGGTAGCCGGCTACTACGAAGCCACCACGTTCGGCGCGCAGTTGGAGCAGCCGCTCGCCACCGGCGACACGGTCTACGGTGGCTACCGCATCAGCGACGGCGGCCTGCCCGACTACAGCAAGGACCGCACGCAGGACGCCGGCGAACTGGTCTTCGGCGGTCGCATCCCGCTGTTCCGCGACCGCGGCTTCGACCGCCGCCGCGCCGTCGTGCGGCAGGCGGAGATCGACGCCGAACTCGCCGACCCGACGATCGCGCGCGCGCGCATCGACTACGTACGCTCGGCTGCGCGCGTGTACTACGCCTGGGTCGCCGCCGGCCAGCGCCTGCGCATCGCCAACGACCTGCTGCGGCTGGCGACCGAGCGCGTCGCCGACCTGCAGCGCGGCGTCGAGCGGCAGTTCCTGGCCGCCATCGACGTCACCGACAACGAACGGCTGATCGCGCAGCGCCAGACCTTCGTCGCGCGCGCCGAGCGGCAGCTGCAACAGGCGGCGCTGGAATTGTCGCTGTTCCTGCGCGACGCCGGGGACGCGCCGATCGTGCCCGACGGCAAGCGCCTGCCGGCGGACGTGCCCGCGCCGCAGCCGCTCGACGAGGCCACGCTGATGGCGGACACCGAGGAGGCGCTGCAGCGGCGGCCGGAGCTGCGCCGGCTGCAGTTGCAACTCGATCGGGCCGAGACCGATCGCCAGCTCGCCAGCAACCAGACCCAACCGCAGCTCGACGTCGTCGTCGAGGCCAGCCGGTCGCTGAGCTCCGACCCCTACCTCGATCCGTCGCAGGAAGAGCTGTTCGTCGGCGGCGAGTTGCGCCTGCCGCTGCGCCAGCGCGACGCCTACGGCCGTTTGGCGCAGGCCGAGGCCGCGATCCGGCGGCTGCAGATCGACAACCGCTTCACGCGCGATCGCATCGTCAACGACGTGGCCGACGCGCGCTCCGCCCTGCGCGCCGCGCACGCGCAGTACGTCGCCGGCCGCCGCAACGCCGACCTCGCGAGGCAGGTCGTCGACGCCGAGAAGCGCGCCTTCGAGCTCGGTCGCAGCGACATGTTCCGCGTGCAGCTGCGCGAACTGCAGTTCGCCGACGCCGAGGCGCTCGCGGTCGAGGCTTGGCTCGATTGGCACCGCGCGCTCGCCGACCACCGCGCAGCGCGCGGCGTCGACGCGACGGCGGCGGGCGGCGGGCCGTAGCGGCCGCCGCCATCGCCTCAGGCGAGCTGCAGCGCCGCGAGCCGGTTGCGCAGCGCTTCGCCGCCGCCGTCGAGGACCTCGAACACCTTGCCGTCGCGGTCGTGGCGCTCGACGTGGTACTCGACGGTGTAGCCGAAGCCGCCGTGGATCTGGATCGCCTCGTCGGCCGCGGCGACCATCGCGTCGACGGCGGCGACGCGCGCCGAGATGGCGGCCTCGGTCGCGTCCTGGCCGAGGTCGCAGAGCCGCGCAGCGTGCCACGCGAGCTGACGGGCGCCGTCGACGGCGCGCCGGCACTCGACCAGCTTGCGCTGCACGGCTTCCTGGGCCAGCAGCGGCTTGTTGAAGGCGATGCGCTCGCCGGCGTGCTTCTTGGCCGCGGCGATCGCGCCGAAGCCGCCGCCGATGGCCGCCGCCGCGACGCCGACCCAGCCGACCAGCTGCGCCTTGGCGACGGCTGAAGCCGCGGCTGCGCCGGTGGCGAGCACCGTCGCCGTGGCGCCGGTGAAGTCGACCGCGACGCAGGCCGCGCTCTGCAGGCCGAGCGCCCGCAGCGCCGTGCGCTTGCACGCGGCGGCGTCGACGAGCAGCAGCACGGGCGCGCCGGCGTCGCTCGCGGCGACGACGAAGCGGCCAGCCTCGCCGCCGGGGACGAGGCGGGCCATGCCCTTCAGCCGGCCGCCTGCGACGGTCACGCCGTGCTCGGGCCCGACGAAGGCGGCGAGCGCGCCGCCCACCACGTCGCCGAGCGCGGCGCTGCCGGCGTCGCCACCCGCGGCTTCGAGCGCCGCGGCGGCCTGGGCCTGGCCGATCCACAATCGCGCCAGCGAGCCGGATTGCGCGCCAACCGCTTCGAGCGCGGCGACGAAGGGCAGCAGGCCCATGCCGACGCCGCCGGCGGCTTCGCCGACGCAGAGGCCGAACACGCCGAGGCCGGCGAGGCCGTCGAAGTGCTCGCGCGCGAACGTGCGGTGCTCGTCGAGTTCCTGCGCCTTCGGCGCGACCTCGTCCGCGACGAACTTGCGGACGGTGTCGACGATCATGTCCTGGTCTTCGGTCAGCTGGAGGTTGTGCATGCGGTGCGTGCGGCTAGCGGCCGCCCTCCCAGTAGTAGAGGAAGCGGGGTCCGGTGGATTGTCGGAGCAATGCGGCGACCGGGTCGGCGCCCTGGCGGGCGGCGACGGCGCCGAACAGCAGGTCGCCGAGGCTGGCACGGCGGCGCGGCTCGACGACCGCGACCGGCTTGCCGAGCTTCTGCTGGAACCACGCCAGCGCGGTGTCGTGGTCGCCGATCTCGTCGATCAGCCCGAGCGCCTGCGCCTGCGTAGCGGTGTAGACGCCGCCGTTGGCGGCCTTCAGCACGCCCTGGCGGTCGAGGTTGTCGCGGCCTTCGTCGACGACCGACACGAACTGGTCGAACAGCTCGTCGACGATGCCGGTGAGCATCGCCTTCTCCTCGCCGGTCATCGCGCGCGTCGGCGACAGCATGTCCTTGTACGGCGTGCGGTCCGACTTGATCGCGATCTGGTCGACGCCGTGGCGCTTGGCGAGCTCGGCGAAGTTCCAGCTGCTCATGATGACGCCGATGCTGCCGGTGATCGTGGTGCGGCGGGCGACGATGCGCTCGGCGGCGACGGCGACGTAGTAGCCGCCCGACGCGGCGAGGTCGCCGAACAGCGCCAGCACCGGCTTGTCCGGGTGCTTGCCGCGGAAGTCGCGCAGCATGCGGTAGATCACGTCGGAGTCGGTGACGCCGCCGCCGGGCGAGTCGACGTAGAGCAACACGCCGAGCACGTCGTCGTCGGCGGCCCGACGCAGGGCGCGCTTCATGTGGCTGACCGTGCCACCCGGCGCGCCCATCAGCGGCGAGCTGCCCTCGGCGATCGCACCGCGCACGCCGATCTGCAGCACCTTGTGCTTGGCGCCACGTTCGCCGGCGATGTGGACCTCGTCGTAGGCGACGCCGTCGGCGTCGGCGCCGAGGCCCGCGCCGGCGAGGCTGCCGACGCTGACCAGCAGCAGCAGCACGTTGAGGCCGCCCGAGGCCACCAGCAGGATGCCGAGGAAGATGGCGACGAAGAACGACACGCCGCGGGCCTCGCGCGGCGGCGGCGCCTGCCCGGGCCACTGCGGCGACTGCGGCGGCACTCCCGGCGGCGGTGCGCCGGCGTCCGGCGGCAGCGCGCTCATGCCGGGGCCACCAGACCGCGGGCGACGACGAGGCGCTGGATGTCGGTCGCGCCCTCGTAGATCTCGGTGATGCGGGCGTCGCGCAGGATGCGCTCCGCGGCGGTCGTGCCGTCGACGCCGGCCTGCCCGAGGATCGAGACGGCGGCGCGCGCCGCGCGGTTGGCGAGGCGCGAGGCCGACAGCTTCGCCATCGCCGACTCGGTGCCGCAGCGCACGCCCTGGTCGCGCAGGATCGCGGCGCGCCACGTCAGGAAGCGGTAGGCGTCGAGGTCGGCGGCGAGGTCGGCCAACGTCCACTGGTCGGGCTGCGTCGCCGTCGGCCGGCCCTTGGCGTCGACCTGCGCGGCGAGGCAGGTCCGGATCAGGTCGACCGCCGCGCGCGCGATGCCGAGCGCCTGCGAGGCGATGCCGAGGCGCCCGCCGTCCAGCGTGTCGAGCGCGATCGGGAAGCCGTTGCCCTCCTTGTCGATCAGGCAGTCGGCCGGGACCTTGACGTTCTCCAGCACGATCTCGGTGGTCGGCGAGCCGCGCAGGCCGAGCTTGCGTTCCTTCTTGCCGACGCCGACGCCGGGCCAGTCGCGCTCGACGACGAACGCCGAGATGCCCTTGACGCGGTCGGGGCCCGTGCGCGCGAAGACGACGAACAGCTTGGCCTCGCTGCCGGTGGTGATCCACAGCTTGGCGCCGTTCATCACGAAGTGGTCGCCCTCCTTGCGGGCCTCGCAGCGCAGTGCCGCGGCGTCGGAGCCGGAGAAGGCCTCCGACAGGCAGTACGCGCCGAGCCACTCGCCGGTGACCAGCTTCGGGAACCAGCGGCGCTTCTGCTCCTCACTGCACCACTTGCCCAGCAGCGAGTTGACCAGCGAGTTGTGCACGCTGATGGTGACGCCGGTCGAGGCGCAGACGGCGTTGATCTCCTCCAGCATCACGCAGCTGGCGAGGTTGCCCATCGCCGTGCCGCCGTGCTCCTTCGCCACCGTCGTGCGCAACAGGCCGAGCTTGGCGGCGGCGGCCACCGGATCGCGCGGGAACTCGACCTTCGCGTCGTAGCGCGCGGCGTCGCCGAGGTGCTTCCGGCAGTAGTCGCGCACGAAGTCGCGGAAGGACGCGAGCTCGGGCGACAGCTGGAAGTCGGTGATCTGCGGCGACAGCGCGGCGGCGGTGGCAGTCATGGCATCTTCCTGGTTCGGCGGCGGCAATCGGTTCGGCGGCGGGAATCGGTTCGGCGGCGGGATCGTCCGGAGCGGCGGCCGGCTCACTTGTAGGTGTAGAAGCCCTTCCCGGTCTTGCGGCCGAGGTGGCCGGCGGCCACGAGGCGGCGCATCAGCGGACAGGCGCGGTACTTGTCGTCGCCGAGCCCGTCCTTCAGCACGTCGAGGATCGACACGCAGACGTCGAGGCCGATGAAGTCGGCGAGCGTCAGCGGTCCCATCGGATGGTTCATGCCGAGCTTCATGATCTCGTCGATCGCCTCGCGCGTGGCGACGCCCTCCATCAGGGCGAAGGCGGCTTCGTTGATCATCGGCATCAGGATGCGGTTGGCGACGAAGCCCGGGTAGTCGTTGGCCAGGACCGGGATCTTGCCGAGCGCCTTCGACCAGCCCTCGACCGCGGCGCAGGTGGCGTCGCTGGTGTCGTTGCCACGGATGACTTCGACCAGCTTCATCAGCGGCACCGGGTTCATGAAGTGCATGCCGATGACTCGGTCGGCGCGCTTGGTCCTGGCCGCCAGCACCGTGATCGAGATCGACGACGTGTTGCTGGCCAGGATCGCCTCGGGGCGCATGGCGGCGTCGGCGGCCTGGAAGACCTTGGTCTTGACCTCGAGGTTCTCGGTGACGGCCTCGACGCAGAGGTCGACGCCGGCGAGCGCGCCCATGTCGGACGACGCCTGCAGCCGGACCTTGGTCGCCGCGACCTGGTCGGCCGTCAGCGTGCCCTTATCCTGGAACTTGGCGAGGCTCTTGTGGATCGTGGCGACGCCGCGTTCGAGGAACTCGGGCTTGACGTCGATCAGGTGCGTGTCGACGCCGCAGGTCGCGAACACCTGGGCGATGCCGTTGCCCATCGTGCCGGCGCCGATCACGGCCACCGCGCGGGGAAGGTTGTTGCTCGTCATGGGGATCCGGGTTGGGTGCGGTTCGGGGACGCGGGGACTCAGCAACGCTCGACGGACAGGACGACGGCGTTGCCGCCGCCGAGGCAAAGCCCGGCGATGCCGCGGGCCTTGCCGTGGCGCACGAGCGCGTGCAGCAGCGTGACCAGCACGCGCGTGCCGGAGCAGCCGATCGGGTGGCCGAGCGCGACCGCGCCGCCGTGCACGTTCCACCTGGCGGCGTCGACGCCGAGTTCGCGCTGCAGCGCCACCATCTGCACGGCGAACGCCTCGTTCATCTCGCACAGGTCGAAGTCGCCGGGCGCGACCTTCAGCATGGCGCAGAGCTTCCTGGTCGCGACCTCGGGGGCCATCATCACCCACTCGGGCGCGAGCCCGCCGGTGGCGTAGCCGGTGATGCGCGCCAGCGGCTGGATGCCGTGGGCCTTGGCCCAGTCCTCGTCGCAGACCACCACCGCGGCGGCGCCGTCGTTGATCGTGCTGGCGTTGCCGGCCGTGACCGTGCCGCCGTCGGGCTGGAACACCGGCCGCAGCTTGGCGAGGGCCTCGGCGGTCGAGTCGGCGCGCGGGCCTTCGTCGACCTGGAAGGCGATCGGGTCGCCCTTCTTCTGCTTGATCTCGACCTTGCAGATCTCGGCGTCGAACGCGCCCGCCTTCTGCGCCGCGACCGCCCGCCGGTGGCTCTCGGCGGCATAGGCGTCCTGGTCGGCCCGGCTGACGCCGTACTTCTTGGCGACCAGCTCGGCGGTGTTGCCCATGTGGAAGTTGTTGTAGTGGTCCCACAGGCCGTCCCAGACGATGCCGTCGAGCGCCTGGGTGTGGCCGAGCCGCGCGCCGGTGCGCGCCGTCGGCAGGTAGTACGGCGTGTTGGACATCGACTCCATGCCGCCGGCGACGGCGACCTTGAGGTCGCCCGCCTTGATCGCCTGGGCCGCCAGCATCACGGTCTTGAGGCCGGAGCCGCAGACCTTGTTGATCGTCACCGCCGCCGCCGCGTCCGGGATGCCGGCGGCGCGCAGCGACTGCCGGGCGGGGTTTTGCCCGAGGCCAGCCTGCAGCACGTTGCCCATCAGCACCTCCTCGACCGCGTCGGGCGCGACCTTCGCCCGGCGCAGCGCCTCGGCGACGGCGAGGCCACCGAGCTGCGGCGCGGAGAACGAGGCCAAGGCGCCTTGGAACTTGCCGATGGCGGTGCGGCAGGCGGCAACGAGTACAGGTCGGCCCATGGGGAAGGTGGTCGAAGGAGTGCAACGCCGGCGGGCCGCGCGAATGACACGAGCGCCGCGTTCTAGGGGCGGAGATCCTAGGAGTCTGCGTCGTGGAAGGCCACGCCGCCCGGCCCCCGTCTTCGCGTCCGGGAGTTCGCCGCCGGGACGCCAGCGCCCGCCCGGTCGATCGCTGGCGGGACGCGGCCGGCGCGGCGCGGTCCGGCAACGGAACCTGCCCGCCGAGGCGGTCGTCCAGCGCCGGGCGCTCCGCGTCCTTCGACGCCGAACCCCACTCCAACCCACTCCCCGACGTCTCCCCGCCCCATGCGCTCCCCCGTCAATCTCCTGCACGTTCTCGCGGCCACGGCCGCCAGTTCCGCGGCCTTGCTCGCCCAGGTGCCCAACGACGACTGTGCCGGCGCGATCGCCGTTGTCGACGGCGTCAATGGCCCCTACACCAACGTCGGCGCAACGACGACATCGACTTGGCCGTGCGCCCTAGGTGGCAACGACGCCTGGTTCGTGTACGTCTCGGGCGCGGCCGGCTCCTTGACCGTCACCACCTGCGGCGTGGCGAGCTTCGACACCTGCATCCAGATCTTCGACGGTGCCTGCGGGTCGCTGACCTCGCTGGGCTGCAATGACGACTCGTGCGGCCTGCAGTCGTCGCTGACCGCGACGTTGCCCGCGGGCGGTTCCTTCTACATCCGCGTCGGCGGCTACAACGGGGCCACCGGCGCCTTCTCACTGAACGTCAGCGGCCCCGGCGGCCCGACCGGTTCGGTGACCGCCAACAACACGCCACTCGGCGCCGGGTGCGTGCTCTCGGCCAACTCCTTTTCCCAGCGCTTCACGACGTCAGCGCCAGCGGCTACTACCCTGGCCGGCAGCACCCTCCTGCTGAACCCGACGGGCACGGGCTACCAGGGTGTCTGGCTCGCTGGCACGGCGAGCACCTTCTTCGTGCCGCCGGTCGCCGGAACGCCGCTGGCGACGGCGGACGACGGCGTCGTGACCTACACGCTCACGTCGGGACCGCTCGCCACGCCGCAGGGCCCGCAGACCAGCTTGTTGGTCAGCGGCAACGCGATCGTCGCGTGGGGCGGCGCCGGGCTGGACTACCCGGGCACCAACTCCTTCACGCCGACCGCGAACGGCATGCTCAACAGCGCGCTCGGCGGCATCTATGCGTGGCACGACTACAACGTCACCGAGCTCGGCAGCGGCCAGATCCTCGCCGAAGAGGTCTCCGGCGTGCTGTACATCACGTTCAACGGCGTCGAGAACTACCCGACCGGCGTCGCCAACCCGAGCACGTTGCAGTTCCAGTTCGATCTGGCTAGCGGCCTCGTCAAGATCGTGTTCGTCACGATCGACAACAACACGACCAGCACGTTCGGATCCGGTCACTTGGTCGGCGTCACCGCGCCGGGCGCCTCGCTGGATCCGGGGTCGATCGACTACCCGACCGCGTCGGCCGCCCAGTTGCTCGCCAACAACGCCAGCCCGGAAGTGCCGCCGCTGTCCCTCGCCGCCACCTCGCGTCCGGTCACCGGCACGACCTGGGGCCTCTCGGTCAGCAACATTCCGGCCACCGGCCTCATCGGCGTCGACGTGATCGGCCTGGCGGATCCGGGCATCAACGACCTGTCGTTCCTCGGCGCGCCGACCTGCGGGCTGCGCGCCAGCCTCGACGTCACGCTCGGCTGGGTCGTCACGGGCGCGACGCACCCGTACAGCCTGCCGATCCCGAGCAACCCCGCCTTGCTGAACCTCAACCTGCACACGACGTCGGCCGTGTTCCAGGTGCCTCAGGTCAACGCGCTGGGCGCGATCACCAGCAACGGCATCCGCGGCACGGTCGGCAACCTCTGAACGGCCGTCGCGGCAGCGCGCCGCCCAGGCGCGCCGCCGCGCTGCGGCACCGCGCTGCGCTACGGCACCGCGCTTCGCTACGGCACCGCGCTTCGTTACGGCACCGCGCTTCGCTACGGCACCAACGCCCGAAAAATGAACGAGCCCCCGGCCTTGTGGACCGGGGGCTCTTCGATCTGGTGGAGTCGAGGGGAGTCGAACCCCTGACCTACGCATTGCGAACGCGTCGCTCTACCAACTGAGCTACGACCCCGTAGCGATCGGGCGCGAGACGGTAGCGACCCACCGCCACAAGGTAAAGGGAATCCTCGTCGTCGGCAGCGGGTGCGCGCCCCGCGACGGCTCGTTTCGAGACGGCGGCGACGAACCAGGCGCCAGCCAGCGGAATGGCGCCATCCGGCCGATGGCTTGGACCTGCGGCGGCAACAGGGACCGGACGCCGCGGGCGGCCGGCGCCGCTGCCCGTCGACCTCGCGCTCCCGAGGTCCTTTGCGCCCCGGACACCGCCACGTCCCGTGCCGGACCGCCACGGCGGACACGACGGCAGGACCGGGCAAGCCACCCGTCGGCGAGTTGGACACAAGGTCGGCGACGGCGGCTGCCGATCAACGGAGGGTCCGAGGGGAACGAATCCAGCAAGCAACCATGGCCGAGCAAGCGCAACCGTCGACGTCGGGGAAGAAGGCGACGATCTTCGCAGTCACGTCCGGCAAGGGCGGCGTCGGCAAGACGTCGCTGTCGGTCAACCTCGCGTGCGAGTTCAGCCGACGAGGGCATCGCACCATCATCATCGACACCGACCTGGGCCTCGCCAACGCCCACATCCTGGCCGGCATCAAGCCCGCGCGGACGCTTTCCGACTACATCGACGGCAAGGCGGAACTCGCCGAGATCATCGAGACGGGCCCGTGCAAGGTGAAGTTCATCAGCGGCGGCAGCGGCGTGAAGGAGATGGCGAACCTCGACGACAACGGCCGCGCCCGCATCTGCCTGGCCGTCGACGAGCTCTCGCCGTTCTGCGACGTGATCCTGCTCGACACCGGCGCCGGCGTGTCGAAGGGCGTCACCGACTTCGTCAGCATCGCCGACCACACGATCCTCGTCACCACGAGCAACTTCGCGGCCATCGCCGACGCCTACGGCATCGTCAAGGTGATCGTGCAGGACGGATACCGCAAACCGATCCACTGCGTCGCCAACCGCGTCCGTTCGCCCGAGGAGGCCGAGCAGGTGTTCCTCAAGCTCAAGGGTTGCACCGAGCGCTTTTTGCAGTTCGACCTCAACTGGCTCGGTCTGATGCCGGAAGATAGCTCCGTTGAGGGCGCCGTCTTGAAGCGCGCGCCCTTCAGCGAGGTCTTCCCGAACAGCGTCGCGTCGCGGTACCTGGGCAAACTGGTCTCCGCGCTCGAACGCTACGTCGGCGACGGCAAGCCGGCGCAGCCGGCGCAGCCGGCGCAGCCGGCGGCGAAGGCCTGAGGGAAGGGGCATCCGACATTGGGCAAAGGGGCGAGAGCCCGCATCAAGAGGCAACGGAGAGTTTCATGACGCGCACCACCAACCAGAATGCAGTGCAGAACACGGCCACCGCCGCCGACGCCGACGCGTTCGGCCGGCAGGCCAACAAGGGCATCCTCGCCGACCAGGTCGCCGAAGAGCTGAACGTTCCGCGCCGCACTGCGGCCCGCGTGCTCGACGCGGTTCTCGACGCGGTCAGCGATCTGCTGCGCGGCCGCGGCAAGGTCGCAGTGAAGGGCTTCGGGACGTTCGAGCGGCGCATCCGCAAGGGCCGCGCGTACAAGCACCCGTTGACCGGCGAGAGCATCGACGTCGCCAACAAGGAGACGATCATCTTCAAGCCCAGCGACCAACTGATCATCGACACCCGCACGGACGCGCCGGCGCGGCCGAAGCGGACGCCGGGCTCGAGCACCGACGACATCCTGTTCCAGGGCTGAGGTCGTCGTTCGGGACGCGGCGCGCGGAGCGCCGCCAGCACGGGGGAGGCGCTGCCGCGGGCTGCGCCTCCCCTGTCGCTTGCGGGCCCCGGCGACGGCGGCGTCGCCGCCAAGTGGCGCGCCAGCCGACCGCCGATATCGTGCGGTCCGTGCCAACCGCCGCCGACCGCGACTTCCAGTCCGCCAGCGTGCAGTTCGACGTTCGCCCCGGCGACGTCCCCGCGAACGTCGCGGCGATGCGCGCCGGCATCGAGGAAGCGGCCGCCGCCGGCGCCCGGTTCTGCGTGCTGCCCGAACTCTGGGCCACGTCCTTCCTGCCGCAGTTCGACGACGACGTAGTCCAACAGGCGGAGGCGGCCGAGGCGGAACTGCGCGAACTGTCGCACGGCCTCCGCCTCGTGGTCGTCGGCAGCAACCTCGAAGTGGTCGGCGGCGAGGCCTTCAACACCGCGCGCGTTTGGGACGGCGGCGACCTGCGCGGTTCGTACCGCAAGATCCACCTCTTCTCGCCCAACCTCGAGCACCGCCGCCACGCCGCCGGCGCCGCGCCGTGCGTCGCCGAGACGTCGCTCGGCCGCGTCGGCGTGCTGATCTGCTACGACCTGCGCTTCCCCGAGCTCTCCCGCTACTACTTCCATCGCGGCGTCGAACTGCTCGCCGTGCCGGGCCAATGGCCGGAAGCCCGCTCGCAGCACTGGCGCACGCTGCTGCGGGCCCGCGCGATCGAGAACGAGTGCTTCGTGATCGGGTGCAACCGCACGGGGCAGGAGCCGTCCCAGCGCAACGGCGAGCCGATGACCTTCCCCGGCGACGGCCGCATCGTCGATCCGATCGGCGACGTGCTGGCCGCGGGCGCGGGCGATGCCGGCGCGATCGTCGCCCTCGTCGAGCCGCGCAAGGTGCGCACGATGCGCCGCATCCTGCCGATCGCGCGCGACGTCCGGCCCGACGTCTACGCGCGGATCTTCGCCGAGACGCTGCCGATCATGCAGTCGCAGCAGCGCGCACCGCGGACGACCGACGGCGACGCGGACTGAAGGCCCGCGCGGCCACGGCGCCGACGCGCGGCGCGGTCACTCGACGAAGGCCTGCAGCTGGCGCAGCTTCGCCGGCCGCTTGATGCGCCCGATGGCGGCGTTCTGCAGCTGGCGCACGCGCTCGGCCGTGATGCCGAGGTCGATGGCGATCTCGCCGAGCGTCTGCGGTTCGCCACCGTCGAGGCCGAACCGCCGCGACAGGATGCGCTGCTCCCGCTCGGGCAGGTCCGCCATCACGCCGGCGAGGGCCTTGCCGAGGTCGCCGACGGGCACCGACTCCGGAACCGGCACGGCGTTCTCGTCCGGCAGCCGGCTGGCCAGCGAACCGCCCTGCTCGCCGGGCTGCTCGGCATCGAGGCTCACGGCGTAGCGGCGCGTGGCGAGCACCCATTCGACCTTGCTCACGGGCACGCCGATGCGTTCGGCGATCTCGGCCGGCGTGAAGGACCGCCCCATGCGGCTGCCTTCTTCCTGCGCGCGCCGGATCTTGCCGAGCACCTTCTGCACCCAGATCGGCACGCGCACGGTGCGCGAGCTGTTGTAGAGCATCTTCAGCACCGCCTGGTGCACCCAGAACTGGGCGTAGGTGCGGAATCGGACGTCGCGGCGCCAATCGAAGCCGTCGATCGCCTGGAACAGCGAGGCGTTGCCCTCCTGCACGAGGTCGGCGGTGTCGACGCCGAGCCCGCGGTAGCGATTGACCGTGGTGAGCACGAGGTACAGCGCGCCCTCGACGTAGATCTGGCGCAGTTCCTCGAACTGGCCGACCATGGTCACGAACCAGGCGGCGTCGAGGCCGCGGACGGACGGGCGAGCTGCAGCGGCGGCGAGGACATCGCGGGCCGGCTGCTTGAGCAACGCGTCGACTTCGGCCTTGGGCATGCCGGTGCGCACGAAGCCGTCGCGCACGATCGCCGCCAGGAACTCGTGGCGGCGGGCCATGCGGAACTCCTCGGCCCGATCCATCGCCGCCACGCGCCGGAGGTCGTGCTGGTACATCGCCTCGCGGACATCCGGCATTTCTGGCAGGCCTGCCGTCTTGGCACCCTCCTGCCGGTCGGCGCGGTAGGCGTCGAGGTCGATCGTCGCCTTCGCCCGCCGGAAGGCGGCCGCCCACTGGGCAGTCGTCGCCGCGAAGCAATCCGTGGCCACGTCGAGCATGGTATCGAGGACCGCAACCTGGACCTTCTGACCGGGTTGCAGCCGCGCGGGGGTTACGGCAGCGAGCAGTTTGGCGAGCACCATGGCGGCACCTTGAGGGGCGCGTTCGACCTCTCCTGTGCGGCGGATGCAGCCATCCGATCGGACTGACCGGACGCCCATTCGCCGCGAACGCGACCGACACGAACAAGTGCCGTGCCGTACTCCCCGACTGCGGCTGGAATCCCTACTTGCGACGGAGCAGCAGGATGCCGAGCACGGCCAGGGCGACGCCACCGCCCAGCAGCAGCGGCATGGGCACGCCCTCGGCTCCGTCCGCCGACGGCACGGGGCCGTCGCCAGCGGGCGCCTCGACCGCCGCCGCCGGCGCGGTGGTCGCCGGCTCGGGCGTCCGCACCTGGCCGTCGACTGGCAGATTGGCGGCGCCACCCGCCGCGCCGACAGACGGCGCGGCAGCGGGCGGCGCGGCGGCGGGCGCGACGGCAGCGGGTGCCGCGTCGGGCGCGGCCAGACCGCGCACCTGCGGATCCGGCACGGCCCCGACTTCGATGGTGAGCGAAACCCGGTCGACGAAGCGGCCGATCGGTTGCGCCGTGTTGCCGTCGTAGAGATCGAAGCGCATGTCGACCGCCGCGACGTGCTTGCTGCCGAGCGGTGCGTCGGCGGCCATCGTCACCGGCACGTCGAAGATCGCGTAGTTGTCGTAGACCGGTCGGCCGAGGTACGCGGCGGCCAGCCGGCCCGGCTCGGCCGGCAACGGCGACAGCGGGCCGAGGACCACGCTGCCTTGCTGCATCAGCCCGACCATCTCCATCGGCGCTGGTGCCGGGATCACGGCGTTGCCCTGCAGGGTCGCCAGCACCTTCAGCATGCCCGACTGCCCAGGCAGCAACTTCGCCGGCACCAGCGAGGCCTGGAAGCGGCAATACGCCCCCGCGCCACTGGTCACGTTGCGAGCCAACCGCTGCTCCGGCGTCAGGTTCTCCTCGTTCTCCTTCTCGCCTTCCCCCCGCTGGCCTTTGCCCTCCTTCATGCGGCGCTCGATTTCCGCGCCGCGGACATCGGACTCGCCGCCGACCTCTTCGACCTGGGCAGGGATCAGCACCGCCAGGATGGCGGCGGCAGCGCACGTGCGGAGCAACAACATGGCAGGGTGGTGTGGGACAGGGAGGGCGTCGGGACGCAGCGCCGCAATCCTAGCTGGCGGCGCGGGGACTCAGACGCGGCGGACTGCCGCTTCTTCCCGGTCTGGGGCACCGCCGCCGACTTCCTGCCTTGAAAGGGCCCCATTTTGTGGCTAGTCAGGTCCCCCCGCATGCCTGTTCCGACTGCCTCGCCGACCGAAGCCGCCGTCCTCGACGCCCTGCGCGCCGTCCAAGACCCGGACCTGCACCAGGACATCGTCACGCTCGGGTTCATCAAGGACCTGCGCGTCTGCGGCGACCAGGTGGCCTTCCAGATCGAGCTGACCACGCCCGCCTGCCCGGTGAAGGACCTGATGAAGGCGCAGGCCGAACGGGCCGTCCGGGCTTTGCCCGGCGTCGCCGGCGTGGCGATCGAGATGACCGCCCGGGTCACGGCCAGCCGGCCCGTGCTGGGCAACAAGGGCGTCATCCCCGGCGTCAAGAACGTCGTCGCGGTGTCATCGGGCAAGGGCGGTGTCGGCAAGTCCACCGTCGCCGTCAATCTGGCGTGCGCCCTGCGGCAGACCGGCGCCCGGGTGGGCATCCTCGACGCCGACGTCTACGGCCCGAACGTGCCGCTGATGCTCGGCGTCCGCGGCCAGCCCGCCGTCGTCGACAAGAAGATCGTGCCGTTCGAGCGCCACGGCCTGCAGATCATGTCGATGGCCCTGCTGGTCGCCGAGGACCAGCCGGTGATCTGGCGCGGCCCGATGCTGCACAGCGCCGTGCGCCAGTTCCTCTTCGACGTGGCGTGGCACGACCTCGACTACCTCGTCGTCGACCTGCCGCCGGGGACCGGCGACGCGCAGTTGTCGCTGAGCCAGCAGGCCCACCTGATGGGCGCCGTGATCGTCACCACGCCGCAGGACGTTTCGGTCCTCGACGTGAAGAAGGCGATCCGCATGTTCCAGACCGTCAACGTGCCGATCCTCGGCGTGGTCGAGAACATGGCCTGGTTCAGCCCACCGGGCAGCAGCGAGCGATACCATCTGTTCGGCCAAGGCGGCGGCGCTGCGATCGAACGCGAGTTCGGCGTGCCGCTGCTCGGCCAGATCCCGATCGAGATCGCCGTCCGCGAAGGCGGCGACGGCGGCAACCCGATCGTCGTCGCGGCCCCCGCCTCGGCGAGCGCCAAGGCGATGACCGACATCGCCGGCAAGATCGCCCAACGCATCAGCATCCTGAACGCAGAGTGAACCCATGAACAACCCGACGAACACGACCCCGACGGCCGCCCAGGCCCGTTTCACCACCAAGTCGACGATGCTCGAGTGCCTGACGGCGGACCCGTCGCTCGGCATGGTGCTGATGCGCGACTTCCACCTCGGCGGCTGCCGCAACTGCGGCTTCAACCCGCACGACTCGATCGAAACCGTCGCGACGCAGAACGGCATCCCGACCGATCGCCTGCTGGCGGCGATGAACCGGCAGGGCTGACCGCCGGCACCGTGCGGCCACCGGGGCGACGTCGTCCGCCAGGACCTCGCCGAGCCCCGGGTGAACGCGCGGACCGTGGCGCCGAACCCGCGCCGCCGCCTGCCATTCGTCTTCTGCCCGTCGCGGCCGACCGTCCGGTCGCACCTCCCGATCGCCGTCTCGCGACAGCGGTCCTTGCACCATCCCTCGCAGCGGCCAGAATCCGCGCCGACGCGATTGCGCCAGCCCCTCCACTCCATGGTCACCGAACTCACCGACAGCAACTTCCAGAGCACCGTGCAGAGCGCGAAGACGCCGGTGCTCGTCGACTTCTCCGCCACCTGGTGCGGCCCCTGCAAGGCGCTCGCGCCGACGATCGACAAGGTCGCGACCGAGTACAACGGCAAGCTCGCCGTCTACAAGGTCGACATCGACAACGCCCAGGAGTCGGCCGCCTCGTTCGGCATCCAGAGCGTGCCGACGTGCATCTTCTTCAAGGGCGGCAAGGAAGTCGGCCGCTTCCTCGGCAACCAGCCGATGCAGGCGATCAAGAGCCAGATCGACCGCGTGCTTGCCTGATCCGACGCCGCCCCGCGCCGCCGCCGACGCGCGGCGGGTCGAGGTGATCGACCTCGGCCGCGCCGCGTACGGCGACGTGCTCGAACGCATGCGTGCCCGGCACGCAGCCGTGCAGCGCGGCGAAGCCGATGGCGTCGTGTGGCTCGTCGAACACGAGCCGGTGTACACCGCCGGACGGGCGACGCCGGCCGGCGACCTGCGGCCAGGGATCGTGCCGATCGAACGCGGCGGCAAGATCACCTACCACGGCCCCGGCCAACTGACCGTCTATCCGCTCGTGCGCCTGCCGCGGCGGGACGTGCGCGACTGGCTGCGACGGCTCGAACGCTTCGGGGTCCGCATCGCCGCCCGTTTCGGCCTCGCCGCCACGCCGTCGGTCGACGGCACCGGCGTCTTCGTCGGCGACCGCAAGTTCGCTTCGATCGGCGTGCACGTGAAGGGCTGGGTCAATCTGCACGGCATCGGCGTGAACGTCGCCATGGACCTGGCGCCGTGGCACGCGGTGCGCCCCTGCGGCCTCGCGCCCGACGTGATGACCGACCTGTCGCGGGCGGCCAGGCGACCGATCGCCATGGCCGCCGCCGCCGCCGCCGCCGCGGCCGAGGTTTCCGTGCTGGTCGATCCGGACGGTGCGGTATGAACCGCGAACGATGAGCGGCAGCGTCGAACTGGATCGCGACGGGGCGAACCTGTGCATCCGGTTCGGCTACCGGCCCGACCTCGTCGCCGCGGTGAAGGACATTCCCGGTCGTCGTTGGGACCCGAAGGACAAGGTCTGGCGGGTGCCGGCGACGCAGGTCGAGAAGGTCTACGCGGTCCTGACGCGCCACCTGTTCGAGTTCGCGCCCGAAGTGTCGTCGCTGCTCGCCGGCACGCTGCGCCCCGCGACGCCGCGCGCGACCGGCGGCGGCCGCAGCCGCACGGGCGCGCCGGCCGCGCCGACGGACGCCGCCGGCGCGGCAGCGCCGGCGGCCGCGCTCGCCGCGACGGTGGGCGACGCGGCGGGGAAGGCGCCGTCGGGCGCGCCGGCGCTGACCGTGCGCGAACTCAACGAACGCGTGCGCGACGGCCTGCGGCAGCTGTTCCCCGAGTCGCTGTGGGTCGTCGGCGAGGTCGTCGACTTCGACAAGAGCTCCGGCCGCCCGCACCGGTTCTTCAAGCTGGTCGAGAAGGCCGCCGGCGAAGGCAGCGTGGTCGCGACGGTCGAGGTGGCCCTGTTCGCGGGCGTCGCCGAACGGCTGCTGACGGCGCTGCAACGCCACGAGCCGCCGCTGACGCTGCGCGACGGCCTGGAGATCCGCGCGCAGGCCAAGGTCGACTTCTACCCGCAATCGGGGCGCTTCCAGCTGATCGTGCAGGACATCGACCCGAGCTTCACGCTCGGCAAGCTGGCGCTGTCGCGCGAGCAGGTGCTGCGCGAACTCGCCGACAAGGGCCTGCTGCAGCGCAACCGCATGCTCGGCGCGCCGACGCCGGCGCTGCGCATCGGCGTGCTGACGAGCCCGGACGCCGACGGCTGGAACGACTTCCTGCGCCACCTGCAGGAGTCCGGCTGCGGCTTCGAGGTCACGCTCGTGCCGGTCAAGGTGCAGGGCGCCGAGTTGCGGCCGAAGATGCTCGCCGGCCTGCGCTGGTTCGCCGAGCGCGCCGACGACTTCGACGTGCTGTGCATCGTGCGCGGCGGCGGCTCGCGCACCGACCTCGCGTGGTTCGACGACCGCGAGGTGGCCTTCGCGGTGGCCCGCCATCCGCTCAAGATCCTGGTCGGCATCGGCCACCAACGCGACCAGTCGGTGCTCGACGTGATCGCCCACTCCGAGAAGACCCCGACGGCGGTCGCGCAGTGGCTCGTGCAGGGCGTCGAGAACGCCCGCGCCGACGTGCGCGACCGCGGCCAGCGGCTGCTCGCCGCGGTCGCCGATCGCGTCGCGGCGGCCCGCGAGGAACTCGCCCGCGGCGGCCGCGACCTGCAGCGGCTCGTCGCCGAGCGACTGCACCGATCGCGCGCCGAACTGACGGCGACCGGGCGGCAGATCGTCGCGGCGACGGCACTGCGACTGCAGCGGCAGGCATCCGACCTGCGCGCCGCCGGCGTGCGGGCGACGACCGGCGCGACGCGCGCGCTCGACCGCGGCACCGCGCGTCTCGAGCAGCAGGCCATGCGCCTGCGCCTGCTCGATCCGCGCGCCGTGCTGGCCCGCGGCTTCGCGCTGGTGCGCGACGCCGCCGGCGCGGTGCTGCCCGCGGCAGCCCGCGTGCGCCCCGGCCAGCAGATCCAGGTGCAATTCCGCGACGGCCGCGCCCGCGCCCGCGTGGACGACGTCGACGCCCAGGAAGAACGACCATGAGCAGCAGCAAGCCGAACAAGGGTGAGCAGCCGACCTACGCCGCCGCCACCACCGAACTCGAGCAGATCCTCGCCGACATCGAGAGCGGCGACGCCGACCTCGACGTGCTCGCCGAGAAGGTCGAGCGCGCCGCGGCGCTGCTGACGATCTGCCGGCAACGGCTCGCGGCGACCGAGACCAAGGTACGGAAGGTCACCGCCGAGATCGCCGCCGCACTGGAGGGCCCCGGCAAGGACGACAACGGTCGCGACGACGACGCCGGCGGCGACGACGCATGAACTGGGATCAGGTCGTCCTCACGTTCGGCGCGCTGATCGTCAGCCTGACGCTGCACGAGGCCATGCACGCCTGGGTGGCGATGCTCGCCGGCGACCTCACCGCCTACCGCACCGGGCAGGTCACCCTCAACCCCGTGCCGCACATCCGGCGCGAGCCGTTCGGCATGCTCGTGCTGCCGCTCGTCAGCCTGATGGCGAGCAACGGCACGTCGTGCATCGGCTTCGCGCACGCGCCGTACGACCCGGTCTGGGCGGCGCGCAATCCGCGCAAGGCCGCGCTGATGTCGGCCGCCGGGCCGATCGGCAACCTGCTGCTCGCGGCGACCGCGTTCGCGGTGCTGGCGGCAGTCGGCTTGCCGCGCAGCTTCGCGACGGCGACGGCGCTGCAGCGGATGGCCTACGAGTTCCTGTACCTCAACCTGCTGCTGGCGTTGTTCAACTTCATCCCGCTGCCGCCGCTGGATGGCGCCGGCGTCGTGCGCGGCCTTTGGCCGCGGAGCGGCCGCTGGCTCGATGCCTTCGCGGCGATCCCGTACAGCTTCGTCGTCGTGTTCGTGCTCGCGTCGATGTTCCTGGACGAGGCGCTGTCGCCGCTGCTGCGCGCGGTGCTAGACCTGCTGCCACGGTGACCGGCCGCCGCGGGGCTCACGCGCCGGCGAGCAGCGCCGCCGCGTGTTCGAGCGCCTGCGCCGCATGTTCGAGCGGTCGCTGCGCGACCGCGGCCCGCAGGCAATCGAGGTAGGCGCGCAGCACCGGTCGATCGCCGAGGTCGCGCACCAGCGGCGCAACGGGCCGATGGCCGGCGCGGCGCAGCAAGCGCATGCAATCGAGCTTGGTCACGACGCGGCCGCCGTGGAACGGGTCGACGAGCACCGGCCGAACGCCGTGCAGCCGGACGAGGAAGTGGCCCGGCATCGCCACGCCGGCAGCCGAGAAGCCGGCCCAGCGCGCCACGACGAGGTAGAGCAGCGACAGCGCGACCGGCGCGCCCTCGCCGGTGGCGAGGACGCCGTCGACGGCGACCTGCTCGACCGGCGCCGCGCCGCCGAGGCCGCCGCGCCAGCCGGCGTCGCCGTGCAACCGCTCCGCCAACGCGCGCGCGGCGTACGGCAGGCTGCGGCCCTCGGCGCGGGCGGCGACCGCGCGCGCATGCTCGTGCAACCCGGCGATCAGTTCGCCGTCCGTCGGCACGAAGGTGCGGGCCATGCGGCTGAGCAGCGCGGCGCCGACGAGCAGCGTGGTCGGCGAACCGCGGCCGGCGGCGACGAGCCGCAGACGGCTCAGGCGCACGAGGCAATCGCGCACTTCGAGCGAGCGCAACAGCGAACGGCAGCGCGCCCGCAAGCGCGCGTCACCGGCCTCCGCCGCCGCGCGGACCGCCGGCAGGGCGTGGTCGCCCCAACGCAGCACGCGCGCCCGCGCCGCCGCGGCGACGACGGCCTGCCCGTCGGCGAGCAGGTCGACGACGGCCGCCAGTTCGGCCGCGGTCGGCAGTGGCGGCGGATCGGCTTCGGTGTCGCGGTGCATCTCGAGTCGTGGCGGCTTCGGTCGTGGGTGCGGCGAGCATAGCGACCGGAGTTGCCGGCAAGAACATGCGCGGGTACGCCAGCGTTCGCGGCGCGCCCGGCGCGTCGCCGCCGCGCGCGCACCCGCGCCGCGACCGCCCCATGCCACCGCCGCGAGCACGCCGGACCAACCCAATGCCCATCGATCCGAACGACGACGCGACTGCCGCCGGGATGTCGCCCGAGGAGTTCCGTCGACTCGGCCATCAGGTCGTCGACTGGATCGCCGACTACCGTTCGCGCGTCGCCGGCCTGCCGGTGCAGACGACGGCGCGACCCGGCGACGTGCTCGCGGCGTTGCCGAAGGAGCCCCCCGAGCGCCCGGAAGGCTTCGGGGCGGTGCTGCGCGACCTCGACGCCGTCCTGTTGCCGGCGCTGTCGCACTGGCAGCACCCGCGCTTCTTCGCGTACTTCCCGTCCAACGGCGACCTCGCGTCGGTGCTGGGCGACTTCCTGAGCACGGGCATCGGCGCGCTCGGGCTGTCCTGGCAGACCGCGCCGGCGCTGACCGAACTCGAGCAGCGCGCGACCGAGTGGCTGGCGCAGTTGTGCGGACTGTCGTCCGCGTGGCGCGGCGTGCTGCAGGACACGGCGTCGACGTGTTCGTTCCTCGCCATGGTGTGCGCGCGCGAGCGCGCGAGCGCGCACGGCGCCGCGCGCGCCGGCATGCAGCACGGCAGCGCCCCGCTCGTCGTGTACACGAGCGCCGAGGCGCACAGCTCGATCGAGAAGGCCGCGCTGCTGGCCGGCTTCGGACGCGAACACGTGCGCAGGATCGGCGTCGACGGCGCGCGGGCGATCGACCCGCAAGCGCTGGCGTCGGCGATGCGCGCCGACGCCGACGCCGGGCTGCGACCGTGCGCCGTGGTTGCCACCACCGGCACGACGGCGACCACCGCGATCGACCCGATCGCGGCTTGCGCCGACGCCGCCGCCGCGCACGGCGCGTGGCTGCACGTCGATGCGGCGATGGCAGGCAGCGCGATGCTGCTGCCCGAGTGCCGGCCGCTGTGGCACGGCGTCGAACGCGCCGACTCGATCGTGGTCAATCCCCACAAGTGGCTCGGCGCCGCCTTCGACTGCTCGGTGTTCTGGGTGCGCGACGACCAATTGCTGGTGCGCGCGCTCAGCACCAATCCGAGCTACCTGCGCACCGACGTCGACGACCGCGTGCGCAACTACCGCGACTGGGGCATCGCGCTCGGTCGCCGGTTCCGCGCGCTGAAGCTCTGGAGCCTGCTGCGCACGCACGGCGCCGAACGACTGCGCGCGCGCCTGCGGCGCGACCTCGCCAACGCGCGCTGGCTCGCCGACCAGGCGACGGCCGCGCCGCCGTGGCGCGTGCTCGCGCCCGTGCCGCTGCAGACCGTGGTGTTGCGCCACGAGCCGCCGGGGCTGGTCGGCGACGACCTCGACCGCCACACGCTGGCATGGCTGGCGCGCGTGCACGCGACCGGCGCGGCGTGGCTGACCGCGACGCAGGTCGACGGTCGCTGGGCCGTGCGGGTGTCGATCGGCGCGCTCACGACCGGTCGGACGGACGTCGCCGCGCTGTGGCGCCTGCTCGCGGACGCGGTCGGCTGACCGCAGGGCGGCCGCCCGCGGCGATCCCACGGCAATCGTGCGGCGATCAGACGCGGGCCGCCGGCGCCTCGACGAGCGCGGGCAACCGCACCCGGAAGGTGGCGCCGTGCCCGATCTCGCTGCACACCTCGACGCGGCCCTGGTGGCGCTCGACGATGCGGCGGACGAGCGTCAAGCCGAGCCCGGCGCCGTTCGCCTTGTCGATCATCTGGTCGCGCCCGACCTGGCGGAACGGCTCGAACACCTGGTCGAGGTGCTCGGGCGCGATGCCGGACCCACGGTCGGCGACGGCCACCATTACCTCGTGCAGGCCCGCGGTGACCGAGACGTCGACCGGGGCTCCCGCCGGACTGAACTTCAGGGCGTTGTCGAGCAATCGGCTCCACAGTTCGCGCAGCTTGTCGGCGTTGCCCAGCACGAAGGCGCCGGGCGACTCGTCGACGCGGATCCGCGCGCGCGCCTCCGCCGGCAAGCCCGCGACGGCCTCGGTGATCGTGACCCCGACGTCGACCGGCGCCGCCGTCCACGATTCGTTGACGGTGAGTTCGAGCACGTCGTCGACGAGGCGGGCGAGGCGGCGCGCGCCGCGCAGGGCGATGTCGGAGAACTCGACCCGGGCGCCGGCGTCTTCCTCGTCGATGCCCGAGAGGATCTCCACTGCCCCGAGGATCTCGGTCATCGGCGTGCGGAACTCGTGGCTGATGTGGCCGACGAACTCCTCCTTCGCCTTGACCGCGGCGAGCGCGGCGTCGCGCGACCGGATGAGCTCGCGTTCCGTGTCCTCGCGGCGCCGGATGTTCTCCTGCAATTGCGCCGCCATGGCGTCGAAGGCGATGCCCAGGGCGCCGATCTCGTCGCGGCCATCGACGCCCGTGCGGGCCGACAGGTCGCCGGCGGCGAGTCGCCTCGTCGCCTCGCGCAGCGACATGACCGGGACGAGCGTGCGGCGGATCTGCACGAGTCCGGCCAGCAGCGCCAGCAGCAGGGTCATCGCGGCGGTCGCCGAGAACCAGAACGCGAACTGGTCGCTGACGGCCAGGGCGAGTCGCGTCGGACGGGACTGCACGACCCAGAAGTTGCAGCCGTACTGCGGCTCCAGGAAGACGTTCCAGTAGCGCGCGAGATGCTCCTCGCCACCCGGACGCCACGCCACGGTGCCAGACGACGGCGACGTCAGCGAGCCCTGCGCGAACGGCGACAGGTCCGACGCCGCGTCGTCGGTGCGGAACAGCGGGCTCCAGCGTTCGTCGCAGACGAACACGTCGGCGCCGACGCCCCGCAGCTCGTTGCCGTTCCAGAAGCTCGCCATGCGCAGGCGCACCGCGACCAGCCCGCTCGCCGGATCGCGCTCGCGCAGCGAGCTCAGCATCAGCAGCGCGCCGCCCGCGACGACCCGGACCACCGGGCGCCCGCCGGCGAGGTGCCCGCTGCCGGAGTCGTCGAGCGGCAGGATCGGCGTCGGCCGGCCGAACAGCGGCGCCACCACGCCGTCGACGACCGTCCACGCGGCTTCGCACCGCGACTCGACCAGGGCCTGCAACACGGACCGGTCGGGCAGCGCCTCGGTGGCGAAGGCGCGCGCGAGCGCGAGGTCGGTCGCCACGCGGCCGAGCCGCATCGTGATCTGGGAGCCCGCCGACTTGGCCGCGCCGTGCAGCGCGGCCGTGGCCTCGACGTGCATCAACGACGTCGTGCGATCGACGGCGAAGACGGCGAAGGCGGCGATCGGCAGCAGCGCGCAGGCCGCGAACATCGCGAAGAAACGGCGGCCGATGCGCGAGCCGAGGATGTCGCGCAGCGCCATCGCCTCGCCGCCGGCCTTGTTCATGACACGGCGCAGCCCGGGCTGATCGCTTCGGTCCGGGCGGCCGCGAGCGACGGCCCGGGCGCGGCGCCGGCCTGGGCGAAGGCGGCCAGCGCCGCGTCGACCTGGCGCACGGCGGCGAGCAGGGCCGCGCGCGAACCGTCGGCGGCGTCGTCAGCGCCCCCGTCGAGCCGGTCGAGGGCGCCGTGCACCGCCCGTTGCGCGGCACGCACGCCGTCGATGCGGGCGGCGATGCCGTCGACCGCTTCGTTGAGGCAGGCGACCTCCTCCTTCAGCATGTCGTTGCGGCGCGTCCGCAGCGGCGGCGGCACCTCGCCCGCGGCGAGACTGCGGAGATGCCGCTTGAAGCGCACCATCGGCCCGGCGATCCGGTGCGACTGGCGGATGCTCGTCAGGCTGACGACGGCCACGCACAGCAGCACGATCCATGGCATCCGGTCGTGCAGGTAGAGCATGATCAGCGCCTCTTCCTCGAATCGGCGCGTGGGCGACGCCGACAGATCGAAGACGACCGGCGCCAGCACGCCGCAGACGAGCGCCACCAGCACGAGTCCGCCATGGACGAGGCCGGCGAGGAGCATGCGGCCCTGGAGCCCGGTGTCGACGAGGTAGCGCCTGCGCTTGTGGCGTGCGGTCATGGTCTCCTGCTGGTCCACGTCAGTAGTCCTTGCCCAAACCGAAGTAGCCGCCGTTGTTGGCCCGGATCACGTCGTCCAGGGAGAACTCGTTGGCCAGCGAACTGGACGATCGGCAATCGGGCCCGATGCTGAACAGGTCGTAGTCGGAGTTCAGCGGCAAGCTGAACTGGTCGCTGCGCTGCATGGTGGGGACCGGCAGGTCCGTCAGCATCACGAAGTCCTGCATCACGCCCTGCGCCTGCGCCATGGCGACTTCGCGAAGGGCCAGGTCGCCGATGAACTCGGCGCCCTTGGCGTTCTTGCCGGCGTTCTCGTCCAGCAGGCCCTGGTCGACCGCCCACGCCCAACCGTCGCCGGTGCCGTGCTCGTAGTTCAGGAAACAGTACGGATTGCCCCACGGGTCGGCCTTGCCGCCGAAGCCGACGACGCCCAACGCCAGCGGCAACTCGCCGTTGATGGCGCGGTAGGTGTCGACCGCGGAGGCGATCGTCCGCAGCTCGTACTTGGCCTTGCCGATGCGCGCGGTGCGCAGCGCCGCCGAGTACTGGGGAACGCCGACCACGGCCAGGATCGCCAGAACGGTCGCGACGATGCACAACTCGATCAGCGTGAAGCCGCCGTCGTGCCCGCGCCCGCGCTCGCTGCGACCTGCCGTCATGCCGATGCTATCGGCGCTGGCGGCCGGCCGTCCTGAGTCGGGAATCGAGCGGAGGGGGGCGACTCGCGGCCGCTGGACGATGGTGCCCAGGACAGGATTTGAACCTGCAAGCCCTTTTGGGGCGCTAGCACCTCAAGCTAGTGCGTCTGCCAATTCCGCCACCTGGGCGTCCAGCGAGGGCGAGGAGACTAGCGGCCGACCGGCGGTTTGCAACCGCGAACCGGCACGGCCGCCCGCGCGCGGCCCGTCAGCGCTCCGACGTCGCGACCCGCGCCTGGAAGCGGATCGCCCCGTTCTCCAGTTCGAGCTGCAGGTAGGCGCTGTCGAGCAGACCGGCGACCGCGCGGAAGGTCCGCAGGCGGTCGCGGCCCTCGGCGGTGAAGTTCGACCGCTCCTTGCGCCATTGCTCGCGCAACCACGCCACCACCGCGGCGTCGAAGTCGCCGCCAGGCTCGGTCATCTTCTTCGGCATGCTCGCCTTGCTGGCGTACTGCGGGAACCGCTGCCGCCGCACCTGGTCCTCGGCGTTGGGGCGGTTCTGCATCATCCACTCCGGATCGGCCTGTTCGCTGTCCGCCTCGGCGAACGCCAGGTAGTCGTCGAGCAACGGCTGCATGTTGCCGCCGTGCAGCCAGACGAACCCGTTGAGGTCCTTGGGCAGCTCGCGCTCGGCCGCGGCGAAGCCGGGCAGGTCGCGGATCGAGCGACTGCCGGTCAGGCTCGGATAGCGGGCGCGCAGGATGTCGCAGATCAGCGGACCGGAGTTCGACAGCACGAAGAACTCGCGGAAGACGATGACCGCGAGCTCGCCGGTGCCGGGGATCTGCGGGTTGGTGAACTCGTTGACCGGCTCGGGCAGCTTGCCGCCGCCGAACGGCACCGACAGCAGCCACTGCTTGCGGAAGCCGAACGTGCTGGCGTAGGTGCGCAGCAGGGTGACGACCTCGTCGGCGATCGGCTTGCCGTTGGGCTGCAGCCAGAACACCCACGCCACCTGCGGCACCGGCGACCGCGCCGCCACCGGGATCTTCAGCTCGCCGTTGTCCTCGCGTTCCGTCACCGGGTCGTTCTGGCGGAAGACGAAGCCCGTGCGCGGCAGCAGCGCCGGCCGGATGCGCTCGATCAACTCGCGCACGTTCGGCACGTTCTGCCCGAGGAAGCTCGTGCGCGCGACCATCTCGTCGAACAGCTGGCGCTCCTTCTCGTCGAGCGCGTCGAACATGGCGTTGAGGAACTCGCCCGCCGGCATGCGCAGCGCCGCCGCCGCGCACGCCGACTCCGGCACCATCGCCAGGAACGGATCGAGCCACTTCTCGCGCGGCTCGACCTCGGCCTTGTAGAAGCTCGATTGGAACGTCGTGTGCTGGCGGCTGTTGAGCCCGATCTGGCCGGTGGCGCAGACGGCGCCGTCGGCGAACATCGCGCCGCCGGAGATCTGCTGCCAGCCGCGCAGGTTGAGGAACGCGGCGAGCACGCGCTCGTTCATGCTGTCCTTGGCCTGCGGATCGGGCCAAGACGCCGCGAACCGGCGGAAGCCGTCGAAGGCGTTGGGCTCGACGACGAACTCGGCGACGTTCGCCGGCGCCGCGTCGTTGACGTCGGCCCAGCGCTCGATGCGCTTCTCGGCGCCGTCCGTGTACGCCGCCATGCGGCCGACCGGCTCCTCGTCGCGGTTGCCGTCGATGAGCCGCTGGCTCTGTTCGAACAGCGCCTTGTCGTTGCCGACCATCAGCAGGTCGAGGTGCCGGCGCACGCGCAGCGGCGCGGCGGCGCCGGGCAGCTTGACGACGAGGTCGGGGCCGTCGACGGCGCAGTCGACGCCGGCCTGCCGCATCTGCGACTGCACGAAGCCGAAGCGGGCGAGGCCGGCGATGGCCTTCACGCGCCACGTCACCCGCATGTAGGCGCACCACTGCGGCTCGGCCAGCGGCCGCGGCGGCTGCTGCGAGTAGTCCTGCTCGTAGCCCGCGACCAGCAACTCGTCGCCGACGAGGTCGCGCAGCACGTCGAGGAAGCCGCCCGAGTCGGCGCGCACGCGCGCGACCTCGGCCGCCGCCTGCTCGCAGAGCCGGGTGACGCCGGCGCGTTCCCAGGCCTTGCCCAACTCGCCGTCGGCCAGCGCGGCGAAACCGCGCAACTCCGCCAACCCGTCCCAGAAGCGGGGCTTGGGGAACTCGGCGAAGTCGTCGGCGAGGCGCTGCTTGCGCACGAAGAAGTTGACGCCGCGCGGCACCACGTCGCGCAGTTCGCCGGCCGCGCCTTCGAACGGGTTGAAGACGAAGGCGGCGACGAACAACAGCAGGAACAGCACGAGCCCGCCGAGCGCGATCCCGACCTTGCGGAGGATGCGTCGCGAACCCCTGGGCTTCGGTTTGGCCATCGCGGCGGAGGGTAACGAGCCCGGCGACGCGCCGGGAGCACGATGCGCGACACCGACGCCGGATGGACGGGTTTCTTCCCCGGGTCGTACGAGCGAGCCGTTTGCCTTCGACGGCGGACGGAGTTCTACTGCCGGGCCAATGTCCGGCCTGCAGCCCAACGCCCGCTCCCGCCGCATCGAGGAATCCGCGACGCTCGCGATCTCGGCAACGGCCGCGCGCCTGAAGTCCGAGGGCAAGGACGTCGTCTCGCTCGGCGCCGGCGAACCCGACTTCCCGGTGCCGGCGCCGATCGCCGACGCCGGCGTGCGCGCGATCCAGCAGGGCAACTACCGCTACACGCCCGCGCCCGGCGTGCCCGAACTGCGCGCCGCGGGCGCGGCGTGGCTGCAGCAGGCCTTCGGCCTGTCGTACGGCAAGGACGAGGTGATGGTCTGCGCCGGCGCCAAGGCGGCGCTGCACATGGCCCTCGACGCCATCGTCGAGCCCGGCGACCGCGTGCTGATCCTGGCGCCGTACTGGGTCAGCTACCCGGCGCTGGTCACCATGTCCGACGGCGTGCCGGCGATCGTGCCGGCGGTGCCCGAGCAGGGCTTCGTGCACACGCCCGAGCAGATCGCCGCCGCGATCGCGCAGCACGGCGCCAAGGGCATCATCCTCAACTTCCCGAACAACCCGTCGGGGATGGTGCCGACGCGCGCGCAGTTGCAGGCGATCGTCGAGACCTGCCTGCGCCACGGCCTGTGGATCGTCTCCGACGAGATCTACGCGACGCTGCTGTACGACGACGCGACGCACGTGTCGCCGGCCGCCCTGCCCGGCGCGCGCGAACGCACGATCGTCGTCAACGGCTTCACCAAGAGCCACACGCTGACCGGCTGGCGCACGAGCTTCCTCGCCGGCCCGCGCGCCGTCGTGGACGCCGCCTGCCGCATCCAGAGCCAGGTGCTCGGCAATCCGTGCACGATCAGCCAGGCGGCGACCCTCGCCGCGTGCCAGGTGCCCGTGCCCGGCGAGCACGAGAAGCGCATGGCGGCGTTCTACGAGCGCCGTGCCTTCCTGCTCGACCGCGTCAACCGCATCCCCGGCCTCAAGCTGGCGCCGCCGCGCGGCGCCTTCTACGCGCTGATCGACGCGCGCGAGTTCTGCCGCCAGCGTGGCATCGACGACGTCGTGTTCTGCGAGCGCCTGCTCGACCGCCACCTGCTGGCGGCGGTGCCCGGCAGCGCGTTCGCGATCCCGGGCTTCGTGCGCCTCAGCTATGCGGCGTCGATGGACGCGCTGCGCAAGGCCGCCGACCGGCTGGCAGCCTTCGCGGAGACGAAGTGAACGAACGCGAGATGAAGGGCCGCGTCGCGCAGGCGCCCAACGTCGCTGCGCTGCACCCGGCCGACCACGACTGGGACGTGTTCGCGCAGTTGCGCACGGTCAAGGAGCTGCAGACCAAGGCCGGCAAGCCGTTCCTCGTGCTCGAACTCGGCGACCTCAGCGGCTCGATCGAAGGCAAGGTCTGGTCGAACAGCGCCGAGGCGATGGCCGCGGCGAAGGCGGCCGCGCCGGGCAGCCTGCTGAAGCTGCGCGGCCGCGTCGACGAGTACCAGGGCAAGGGCCAGTTCGTCGTCGACCGCCTGCGCGTCGTGCCGGACGACGAGAAGCCGGAAGGTTACGACCCCGAGCAGATCGTCGATCCGGCGCTCGCGACGGTCGAGGACCTGTGCTGCCGCACGCTGGTGTTCGACATCGAGACGGTGCCGGCGCACGACCGCCGCGAGCTGCCGACCACGATCTCCGAGGCGCTGTCCGAATCCGCCAAGCAGAAGGAGATGGAGCCGGCAGCGGTGATGGGCATGTCGCCGTTCCTCGGCAAGGTCGTGTCGCTGGCGATCGGCGACGGCGAGGCCGAGGGCGGCATCGACGACGTCACCGTGCTGGCCGTGCCGCCGCCCGGCTTCGACGCGAGCAGCTGCCCCAAGTGGCTGCGGTTGATGGACGAAGCGGAGCTGCTGCGCGCGTTCTGGGCGCTGTGCAGCCGCGCCGAGACGGTGGTGTCGTTCAACGGCCGCGGCTTCGACGTGCCGTTCCTGGCCGCGCGCAGCCTGATCCACGGTGTGCCGGTGCGCGTCGACCTGATGTCGCAGCGCTTCAGCCTGCGCCCCCACCTCGACCTGCTGGAGGTCCTCGGCCAGAAGGGCCGCGGGCCCAGCAAGCTCGACGTCATCTGCTGGGCGCTCGGCATCCAGAGCCCCAAGGGCGAGATGGACGGTTCGATGGTCGCGCCGGCGTACGAACGCGGCGACCTCGTCAAGATCGCCGAGTACAACGCCCACGACGTGCGCGCGACCGGCGCGGTGTATCGGCGCTGCCGCGACCTGCTGCTGCGCTATCGCAGCGACTGGGCGGCGGCGCGGAAGTGAGGGAGCGCGGCGGACGGCGGCGGTGAGGCGGGGCGGGGCGTCGGCCGTCTCGGCTTGCTGTGCTCGGTGCGCTCTGTGCTCTCGGTGGTTGTTTCGGCTGCGGAAGCAGAAGCAGAAGCAGAAGATGAACCACAGAGGGCACAGAGAGCACAGAGCAGAAGGAGACCGAGCACGAGCATTGCAGCAGCAGCGCTGGCCGCGACCTTGGCATGCCAACCACACGCGCCTCGCGGCCCCATGCGTGCGGCGACCACCATGCGGCGTGCGCCTTCACCCCTGCGCCCCGCCAAGGGGTCCCACCCCCTGTCCCCTTGCGAGGGCGAACGCGAGGCGGCGGCCCACCCCCTCACGCTGCTCCGCCCCCTTCGTGCGCAGCCGGAGAAGGTGGAGCAGCGTGAGGGGATGAAGTCAGAACGTGATGAACCTGGCGGGGCGGAGGCCCAGGTTGTCGCTGCGGAGCGACGGTGAGTAGTTGTTGCGGCTGGCCGCCCGCGCGCCGACGGCTGAGACGAAGTAGCTGCCGCCGCGGCTGGCGCGGATGGCGGGGGAACCAACAGATCGCAGGCCATCGCCCGCACGATCGCGGCCGTAGTCCCAGTACCAGTTCCGGCACCACTCCCACACGTTGCCATGCACATCGTGCAGGCCGAACGCATTCGCCGCGAACGTGCCAACTGGCGCGTGCACGGCGTGGCCATCCGACCACGTCTCGCAGTTCCAGGACGGCACCGCCCGCTTGGCCGCCGCGTCCGCCACGTTCGCTACCTTCTTCAACTCCTCCAACGGCTCGATCCACGCCGACGTCGTCCCGCCTCGACACCCGTACTCCCACTGTGCCTCCGTCGGCAGCGCCATGCCGTGACGCGTCAGCAGACGATCGCACATCCCCCAGTCCACCGTCTCCACCGGGTTCGCCAACGTGATCCGCCTGCCGCTGAAGCTCTTGCCCGCCTTGTATTGGCTCGGGTCCCGCAGCTCTGCGTCCCACGTCCACAGCCGCGACCACTGGCCCTGCGTCAGCTCGTGCCGCGCCAACAAGAACGGCGACAACGTCACCTCGTGCAGCGTCTCGTCGTCCTGGCGCTGCGGGTCGTAGTACGGCGCGTTCGGGTCGTCCTTCTGCGAACCCAACGTCACCGTGCCGCCCGGCAGCAGCACGAACACGATCCCCGTGCCGGCCTGAACCTGGATGCTGCCGTCCGCTGCGTGCGTCGGGATCGCGATCTCGCTCGCTGCCTGCTCGCCGTCCCACGCGCTCCGCAGGTCGTAGAACTCCCACATCTTGGTCACCGGGTTCATCCCGATCGGCACCAAGCCGACCCAGCCGCCGTCCGGGATCACGATGCCGCGGCCGGCGTACAACTCGCTCGCCACCACGCCGTCGGCCTTCGCGATCGCTTCCCGCGCCGCTGCCCACGTGACCCGCGCCTTGGGATGGCCCGCGCTCGCCGACGCGACCTGCTGCGCCCATGCGAGCCGCTGCGCCACGTCCGCTCGCTCGCGCTTCGCCAACCCGTCGAGACCCGCCACGACGTCCACCAGCGCAGCGTGCAGGAACCGCGCCGACTCGCTGTCCTCGTCCGTGCCGAACGTCCACGTCCGACGCACCGACACCGCCGCGTCCAGTTCGGCCAGCTTGGCCTCTGCCGCCGCCAGACGGGCCGGCGCCTCGGCGATCGCCGCTGCGATGGCCCGCTGGTAGCCCTCGTACGCCGCCCGCTCCTCCTTCGGTGCCTGCGCCAACGCCGATGCCGCCGCCTGCGTCGCCTCGCCGTCCTGGCCGTTGGCCAACGCCGCCCACGCCAGCGTGTCGAGGATCTGGAACGCCGCCTTGGTGCCCGTCGACTTCGCCACCGCCGCCCGCGCCGCCACCAACGCGACCGCCTCCTCGCCGAACCTCGTGCGATCCGGCTTCTCACCACCCGCCTTCTCAGGCGCGACGCGCGGCCACGCGAACGCGTTCAGCGCCGACGCATCGACGTCCTGCAGCGCGGCCGGCAACGCCGGCAACTCCAGCGGGCTGGCGCCCGCACGGATCGCCTGCGCCCGACGCAGCGCCGCCACGTTCTGCCGCTGCCGCTCGAACGACGGGAACGAAGCCGACGCCCGCCGGTCCGCTTCGATCTGCTCCGGTGTCTGCGGCAGCGCCTTGGCCCGCAGCGCCGCGATCGTCGCCTCGATCTGCGGCCGCTGGTCGAGCAACTGCTGGCACGGACCGGCGAGCCACG
Source organism: Planctomycetota bacterium (assembly GCA_046306335.1). Lineage (GTDB taxonomy): Bacteria > Planctomycetota > UBA1135 > UBA1135 > UBA2386 > UBA2386. Next base: position 5,708 of record JBKDXM010000051.1, on the reverse strand, counting down.
CCTTGATCGCATCCACCTTGTCCGGCCACGCCGGCCAGAGCGCCTCCTGCTGCGCCAACACGTCCTGCAGCCGCACCACCGCCGACAACTCGTGGAAGTTGGCGACCGTGCGCTGCGACTCCGCCTTGGCGCGGCCTTCGGACTCGGCGAGCTTGGCGTTCTCCTCGGCCCGCTGCTGCGCCTCGCCGCGCGCCTGCGCCTCCGCCGCCGCCAACGCCGCATTCTGGTTGGCCAACCACGTCGTGCCGATGACGCCGGCCACCAGCAAAGCCGCCGCCGCCAGCAGGCTCGCCGCCAGCGGCTTGTTGCGCCGTACCCACAGCTTGAGCTCCACCAGCGCGCCGGTCCGGTACGCCGCCACCACCCGCTGCCCGAGGTACGCGCGCAGGTCCGCCGCCAGCGCCGCCGGGCTGCCGTAGCGCTGCGCGCGCTCGCGCGCCATCGCCCGGTCGACGATGGCCACCAGCTCCGCCGGCACGCCCTTCGCGAGCTCCTCGACCCGCTTGGGCGGACCGTCGGCGACGTCGCGCAGGATGCGGTACGCCGGCTGCCGCACGCCGGGGCTGGTGTAGGGCGCGCGGCCCGTCACCAACTCGTACAGCATCGCGCCCAGCGAGTAGACGTCCGCGCGCCCGTCCAAGTCCTCGCTGCGCGCCTGCTCCGGGCTCATGTAGCTCGGCGTGCCGAGCTGCTGCCCGTCGAGCGACACCACGCTGTCGTCCGGAGCCTGCTCGGCATCGCGCTTGCGCGCCGTGTCCAGCCGCGACACCCCCGTGCCCGCGTCCGGGCGGATGCGCAGGTCGTGCCGGTCCTGCTGGCCGACTACCTTCGCCAGCCCCCAGTCCATCACGTACACCTCGCCGAAGCGACCGACCATCACGTTGGCCGGCTTCAGGTCGCGGTGCAGCACGCCCTTGTCGTGCGCGTAGCTCATCGTGTCGCAGACCTTGAGCAGCACCTCCAGCGCCTTCGGGATCGTCCAGTCGTTGCGCTCGGCGTGCGCGTCGGCGAACACCTCGCTCGCCGTGCGGCCCTTCACCATCCGCATGGTGAAGTACACCTTGCCGACTTGATCGAGACCGAGTTCGTGCACCGGCACCACGCCGGGGTGGTCGAGCTGCGAGGTGACCTGCGCTTCCTCCAGGAAGCGGCCGAGCAGTTGGTTGAGCAACCGCCTCTCGTCGTCGTCGCGCGGCGCGCTGCGCTCGAGCAGCAGCTTCATCGCCAACCGCCGGTTGAGGAAGCGGTCGTGGATCTGCACCACCAGACCCATGCCGCCCTTGCCGAGTTCGCCCTGCAGCACGAATCGCTACTCGTCCAGCTTCGGCGCCGTCGCCAGCCGCTGCATCAGCTCGCCGGTCGCCGTCGACTGCACGCGGTCGCCGGCGCCCGCGCCGGAACGGCTGGCCGGCGTCGCCGGCGGCGACGAGTCCGGGCGCTGCGGATCAGGCAATGGCGACACTGCGGTCGGATCGGGCATGGCGAGGTCTCCAGCTCGGCGGGGCGACGACGGCGCGATCATGCCGCGCGCCGCGCCGACAGGCGACCCCGCGCGCCGCGACGCGACCGCCGCTCCGCCGCCGCGCCGCTCAGCGCGCGAACGGCAGCACGTCCGGCACCAACACGACCTCCGGCCGGCGCTCGACGCGCGCCAGCACGAGGCCATCCGCCGCCGACCCTTCCCACCGCCACGCCAACTCCGTGCCGGCGAGCGCGAACCACAGCGCGCCGTCGCGCGCGACCGTCCTGCCGCGCGCCTCGAGCCACATGCGTTCGGGCAGGAAGCCGGCCTGATCGACCGCGACCGGCACGCCGGCGAGGTCCGGCACGCGGTCGCTCGCGGGCGTGATCGTGCAGCGGTTGGCTTGCAGATCCACCTTCAGATCAGCCACGCCATCCAGGCGCAGCAGGCCGTCGGCCACGGCCTTCACGCAAGGCAGTCATTCGAGGCCGAGCGTCTCGATCCAGATGGTCTGCAGGCCGTGGCCGCGCACGGCGACGGCCTGCGGCAGCGGCGCCTGGCAGGCGGCGGCGAGCAGCGGCAGGAGGGCGAGCGTGCGGCGCATCGGGGCAGGCGGCGGCCTAGAACAGGACGCGGAAGGTTACCAGCACGCCGACGCGGAAGCCGCCGAGCGCCGACGCGGTGTCGTCGTACAGCGGCAGCAGCACGCCGGCCTCGATGCTCGTCGCCGCGGTGGCATTGGCCTGCAGACCGACCAGCGCCTTGGCGTAGAAGCCGCCGTTGTCCTGCCCCACGCCGCCCTGGCGGTCGTCCTGCTGCCAGCCGGAGATCAACTCCACGACCGAGCGGAGTTCGTTCTCGTGCACGCCCGGTTCGAAGCGCACGGGGTGAAGACGCATCCACCACGCCGCGTCGAACGTCACCGCCTCGCCGGGCGCGAAGCCGCCGTCCTCGGTGTAGGTCCAACCGCGCAGAGCCGCAGCGGCGCGGTGGCGGTCGCGCACCGTCGTCCAACCGACACCCGCGCCGAAGCCGTGCACGCCGAGCCCCAGCGCGGCGCGGCGGCCGAGGTCGACGCCGCCGACGCGGCCGTCGTCGTCGCCGGTCGGCAGGCGCACGTTGCCGAGCAGCGACAGGCGCTCGGAGCGCATCACCGCGTCGTCGCGCACCAGCGCCCACTTGGCGCCGAACTCGAGGTCGCCGAAGCCGGTCGTGCTGCCCTGCGCCGCCGCGGTGTCGACGTCGCGCGCGATCCACGGCACGCCGGCCTCGAACTGCAGCCGGCGGTCGGGCGACCACGCCGCGCGCGTCGTCGCGCGCAGGTCGTCGGCGCCGGACCGATGCTGCCACTCGACGGTCTCGCGCGCGGAGATGAGCGCCGGCGACAGCACGCCGGCGTCGGTCGTCAGCAGTTGCGCCGGCGCGGCGACGGCGAGCGCGGCGGCGACCATGGCCGCGCGCAGCCCGGTGGCGAGCTGCCTCCGCGCCGTGCGCCCCGGAACGGCGAGGACCGCGACGCGCGCGACGACGGCAGCCCCGACGATGGCGTTCACAGCACGAAGGCGTTGCGGCAGCCGGCCGGCAGCGCCGCGAGGCACATGCGCTGCAACGCCGCGCGCTGCGCCTTGTCCGCCAGCGACGTGAACACGTACAGCTTCCACATGCGCGGGTAGCTGGCGGCGAGATCGGACAGCCGCGGGATGCGCGCAGTGAAGGCGTCGAGCGGCCGCAGCCTGCCGCCCTCGCCGGGGAAGCGCACCAGCGTCTTCGCTTCCTTGAGCTGCATGCGGCGCTTGGGGCAGTAGAGGATCACGTCGACCGGGCGGCCGAACGCCGCCTCGGCCTGCTGCTCCATCGCCGATTCCCACGCAAAGCGCGCCTCGGGCCGGCCCGGCGCGAAGTACGTCGCCAGCAGTTCGTCCTGCACGCCCTGGTTGTCGTGCCACGGCAGCACGAGCACGCGCTTGGGCAGCTGACGGCGGGCGTAGCGCTCGACGAAGCGGCGCAGCCGCGCGGTCGCCGCGGGCTCGCCGAGTTCGATCTGGCCGAGCCGGTAGACCAGCGTGTCGTCGGTCAGCTGCTGCAGGTCGGCGGCGGTCAGCGCGCCGGCGCGCAGCGCCAGCTCGACCATGCGCGAGAGCAGCGCGCCGGCGGCGATCTTGGCGTGGTGGTAGTAGACGCGCTCGCTGAAGTGGTAACGGCACTCCAGCACGCGCAGCAGCTCGGACACGATGTCCTCGCGCAGCATGCCGTTCTTCTCGCAGTCGACGAACATCGCGCCCGAGGCCCGGTCGACGCGGAAGTAGTCGACGACGCGGCGGTCGTAGCGCAGCTCGAGGCCCGTGTAGTGGGCGTCGCGGCGCAGGTAGTCGAGCAGGTCGGCGTCGATCGTGTCGCTGACCACCTGCCGCCAGAACGGCGGCACTTCGCGGCCCTCGCCGGTCAGGATCGCCAGCACGTCGTCCTGCAGGCCCTGGCGGCGCAGTTCGTCGCCCAGCTCGCCGTCGCCGAGGGCCGCGCGGAACCGCTCGGGCAGGTCGTGCCGCGGCAGCAGGCCGGTCTGGTCCTCGATGTTGTGGCCGAACGGGATGTGCGTGACGTCGTGCAGCAGCGCGGCGGCGCGCAGCAGCCGCCGCTCGTCGTCGCCGACCGGCCGGCAGGCGGCGTCGCGCGCGGCGTTGCGGTTGCAGGCTGCGAGCAGCTGGTCGCAGACGTGCAGCGTGCCGATCGAGTGCTCGAAGCGCGTGTGCGTCGCGCCCGGATACACGAACGACGCGCTGCCGAGCTGCTTGACGCCGCGCAACCGCTGCACGGCAGCCGTGTCGACGAGGCGCAGTTCGTCGCGCGACAGCTCGATGTCGCCGTGGACGGGATCGCGCAGGATGCTCACGGGCGCGCGACCGTAGCGCGGGGCGCGGCGGGCGGAAAGAAAAGTGGGGATCGGGCGACGAGCCCGATCCCCCCACCACACAACGAAGCCACACGAGGCGCGCCGCGCGGGCAAACGCGCGACGCACGGCGAGGATACCCCACGCCGCCGGACGTGACGGCGCGCGCGCGATGGCGGCGCGCCGGCGGCGCGGCGCCGCCGGTGGCAACGGCCGCACGCCGTTCCCGATCCTGGACGGAACCTGGCCGGCGGCGCGGCGGCCCGGCTCAACGCCCGGCGGCGGGCGCGCTGGCGAGTTCGATCGGTCCGGTCACGACGACGTCGCGCACCGTGCGCGCGACCGGCTGTTCGCCCGGACGCGTCGTCGTCATGGTGAAGTCGTAGCGCCCGGCCTGCGGCAAGCTGACGCGCCAAGCTTCGTCGGCGGCGAGCACCGCCCGCACGCCGCCCGCGAGGTCCGCCGACGCGGTCCACGCCGCGCCGGGCCGCGGTGGCGCCAGCGCGAAGCCGATCTCGCCGCCGCGCCAGCGCGGCAACACGATGCGCGCCGCCGGCGGGAGGCCCGCGATCGGCACGTCGCGCCCCGCGTGGCCCGGCGCCCGCACCTCGGCGACGACGGGGCCATCGCCCGCCGGCAGGCCGACCACGAACGCGCCGTCGCCGTCGCTCGCCACGGCGAAGGTCCCGCGCCACGCCGCCGCCGCGCTCGCCAACCGCGGCGCGCGCGGCCACGCCGCCCCGCCCGCCGCCGCCACGCGCACCGTCGCGCCGGCCACCGGCGCACCGTCCACGTCGACCACGACGCCAGCGAACGACCGCGCCACGTAGGCCGGCAGCGCCACCACGGCGCGCGCGCGCCGGCCCTTCGTGCGCACGACCTGCGGCGCCATGCGTGCGACCAGCGGATGCGCCACCACGACGCCGACCTCGGCCTCGCGGGGCAGGTCGTCGAACGTCGCCCGACCGCTGGCGTCGACCGCGGCGCCGCCGTCGAGCGCCGCAAGGTAGAACGGCCACTGCGCGAGGCCGGTGCTGACCTCCGCCGTCGGCAGCAGGTCGACGCGAACGAAGCCGAAGTGCTCGGCGACCGCGGCAATCTGCACCTCCAGCACGCACGCGGGCTCGAGCCGCGCGTCGGCGACCGCGCCGTCACCGACGGCGAGCACGCGCGCCTGCGTGGCGCAGCCGGGCGCGCGCGCGACGAACGGCACGCCCTCGCCCGCCGGCACGTCCGCTTCGTAGTTGCCGTCCCCGTCGACCGCGAACTCGCGGCGGCCAGCGGGCGTCGGCTCACAGTGCCAGATCGAAGCGCCGGACGCGGGCGCGCCATCGGGTCCGTGCTCGCGGCCGCGCACG
>JBKDXM010000050.1:0-23806 GCA_046306335.1 Planctomycetota bacterium | reverse complement strand
CCTCATCCCGCGCAGCCTGACGACGGTCGAACTGCAGCGGTGGCGGCAGGACTTCGGCCTGCACAGCATCCATCCACTCAGCAGCGACGGCAGCCGCCGCGTCGGTGAGCCGGCGGCGGCGGCACCGGGCGCACCGGCGGCGGTCGGCGCGTAGGGGCCGGCGGCACCCGGGAGTGCCGCTGCCTGCGGCTGCGGCAGGGGGAACAACAATCGAGCGATCAGGTCCGCTCTCATTCCGAGACGTGCATTTTCGCCTCAGTCAAGCATGCGCTCGACCGCGACGATACAATTGTACATGAGCGTACAACAAAACGACGGAAGATCCTCCGAACGTGGCTCAGTCATGCCCGCATTGCTGGTCGCAACCACCAGTGTCGCCGCATTGGCTGCAGCATACCTGACCAAGGTTGCCTCCGACATCGCCGAGGCCCGCGGTCGGGACACCGCGATGCGGGCGTCACAAACCGCAGTCGCGAACCTCGAGATCGCCCGCAACTTGGTGAACGCTGCACCCTACAACACGTCAGGCAACACGGCGCTGCTGGCCGCGATGCGCAGCACCGACGCGTCGGGTCGCAACCTGCTCCCGGCCTGCCCGGTCGAGACCGAGGTCGAGGAGATCGGCGACGGCTGGTTCCTGCTGCGCACCTTCGGCGAGGTCGGCGGTGTCCGCAAGGTGGCACAGGCGACCGTGCGCGCCAACCTGCCGATCACGAACTACAGCTTCTTCGTGTCGCAGCACAAGCTCGGCATCTCGGGCGAACCGCGCGGGATGATCCACAGCAACGACTCGATCGACTTCTTCTTCGCCAACGGCCGCTACCGCGACCCGATCAGCGCGGTGAACGGGTTCTCCTACCGCTCCGGCGCGACGGCCGCCAACACGCAGTTGCTCGGCACGAGCAACCCCAACGACGAGCGCAAGGACATCCTGGACCGCATGGTGATCGCCGACGTCGCGGCGCGGGCCGACACGCTGAGCATCACCGACAACCTGATCGCCGAGGTGGCCTTCAACGGCGCGTCGACGCAGGTCGACCTCTTCCGGCCGCAGCGCATCGAGACCATGCAGGTGGTCACGACGCAGAACGTCTTGACGGGCTACCAGACCGTCACGGTGATGGTGAACACGCCCATCTACCGCACGGAGACCTGGGTCGAACAGGTGCCCGTGTTCACCAACCAGACGGTGACGACCACGGTGAGCGTGCCCATCTACGGCACGCGGACCGTGACCGTGACCGAGAGCGTGCCCATCTACGGCATGCGCACGGAGATGCGCACCGTCACCCGGCAGCGCTGGGTCGAACTGCCCCCGACCAACATCGAGGGCGCTGGCGACGTCTCGGGCGGCGGCGCCACGCAGGGCCGCTGGGAGAGCTTCCAGGTGCAGGAGCCGGTGCAGGTGCGGTTCGTCGAACGCTACGAAACGCGCCAGGTCACCCGCAACGAGTCCTACATCGTGCGTCACGAGAACCAGCTGCGGACCTCGACCGTGCGCGTGCAGACCGGCACGACCAGCGTGACGCGGAGCCGCCAGGTGATCGACCGCTACGAGATGGTGCCGACGCAGCGCCAGCAGGCGGTCTACACGCAGCAGCAGGTGACGCAGCTGCGCAACGTCACGATCCCGGAGCAGTTCCTCGAGAGGCGCAACGTCGCGAGCAGCGGCATCCTCTACTTCGCCGGCCCGGTGCGGAAGCTCTCGGGTCGCGTCGACGGCCGCATGACCGTCGTCACCAACCAGACGGCGCGCATCACCGGTTCGGTCCAGTACGTCGACGCGAGCAACCGGACGCGCATGAGCAACGGCACCAACCCCAACCTGCCGTACGAGCCGAACCCGGACTACAAGGGCTCGTCGGTCCTGGCCGTGATGGCACGCGACGACGTGATCTACTCGCGTGACCTGCCGCAGCAGGTCGAGATCAACGGCGCGTTGATCACGACCGAAGGCACGGTGGCGTTCGACGGCCTGTCCATCGCCACCAACGGCGAGACGGTCACGCACCAGCTCGCCAGCGGCGCGACGGCGGCCTCGTACCGAAAGGACTCGCTCCGCCGCCTTGGCGGCATCGTGTCGAAGGAACGGCCGGTCTCGACGTACGTCGACGGCAACAACAACGTCGTCGCCGGTTTCAGCCGGGGACGCTCGACGATGGACCAGAGCATGTCCTTCCAGAACGGCGGCGGCATCGCGCCCCCCGGCGTGATGACCGAAGACCGCCCGGTCTGGGGCGTCACCATGGTCGATCGCATGCTCGACGCCGCGGCGATCCGCTCGGGGACGCCGTGAAGCGGCCCGCCCGCGAGCCCGAGGCCGTCGCAGCGCCGCTGCGACGGCCGGCCGTGCTGGCCGCACTGGCCGTCGCGGCGATCGCCGGCGTCGCCTGGTTGGCGGGGCGTAGCCCCGCCGAACCGGCGCCAGCCGCGGTCGTCAAGGCGCCTGCGCCCGCCAACGGGATCCAGGCGTCGAGTTGGTCCGGCGCGGCAGCGCCGGTGCCGCCGCCGGAAGCGGCATCGACTGAATTCGTGCCATCCCCGCTGGACGAAGAACGCGATCAGCGGGCGGCGGAAGCCCGCGAACGCTGGCAGAACCTCGACATCGCCGTCTCGCCAAACCGATGAACCTCCCACCCGCAACCGGTCCGATCACCGCCACCGCCGCGCCAACGGCGGCCGAGCGCGGTTTCTCGCTCGTCGAGGTCACCACGGCGGCCGCGCTGCTGGCGATCCTGCTCTACGGCCTGCACTCCACGATGCTCTCCGCCGTCACCGGCCGGGCCACCGTGAACCGGACCGACCGGGTCAGCTCCCTCGCGTCCGAATACCTGGATCGCCTGCAGGCCGTGCCGTTCGGCGCCGGCAACGGCTCGGCCACCGCCGCCGAGCTCGAGGAGCTGTTCGACGACGATCAGGACCTCGGTACGGTGACGTTGCGCGAACTGCGCGTCCCCGCCAACCAGGAGGGCCACTGGTTCGTCGGCACCCAGGACGGCGTGACCGGCCGCTGGCGCATCCGGGTCACGAACGACCTCAACGGCGACGGGGACTCGACCGACGTGGCGTGGCGGGAAGGCCGCGACGACCTGCTCGGCGTCGAGATCTGGTTCGACGACCGGCTGGTCGTACGCGCCATCCGCGCCGCTCCGGTCGAAGAAACGACCGCCGACGTCGGCGCCAACTACTGATCCACCGATCCACGGCAAGGAGTCCGGCAAAGAAACCCATGTGCGCCCCAGACGAGAACAACCCGGCGAGCCGGACGACCCGTGATTCCGGCATGACGCTGGTCGAGGTCGCCATCAGCGGCGCGCTGCTGATCGCGGTGCTGCTGGTCGCGGTCACGAGTACGCAGACGATCCAGGGCCTGATCCGGACCGGTGAAGCGGCGTCGGGCACCATGGACCGAGTCCGCGAACTGCTCTTCCAGATCAAGCAGGACATCGCCGCCAGCTCCATGACGCCGGACCCGGTTTCCGGCCTCGCCCGCATCAACATCGAGGCCGCCCCGAACGGCGGCGAGCGCCTGCGGCTCATCCGCGTCGATGGGGCCGCGCTCGCCGGCGGCACGCTGTCCGCCGTCTGGTCGCCGTGGATCACGTGGGAGATGGACGCCCGCGGCGGCGTCTACCGCACCATCGGCGCCGAGCCGGCGCGCCTCGTCGCGAGCGGCATCGCGTCGCTCGACTTCGAGTTCGCCAACGGCCGCGCCGTGCGCGTGACGGTGCGTTCCGCGGCAGTGGCCCCGAACGGCGCCAGCGTGACGCCCGTCCAGATCGACGACGCCGTGCAACCGAGGAACTGAACACGACGCACCATGAACCCGACCTACCGCCAACTCCTGCTGCCCGCGCTGCTGTCGCTCGCCGTGGTCGGCACGCCGACCGCCGCCGCGACGCAAGGGCCGCCCGAGTCCCCCGGCCTCAACCGCAGCCGCGACCTGACCGCGCTCGACGAGGCATGCCGTCTGCTCTCGGCCGGCAAGGTCGAACTCGCCGAGCAGATCCTGACCGCGCTGGTCGGACGCTCGCCCGACCTGGAGACGGGCTGGTACCAGCTCGCGCTCGCGCGCTTCGCGCAAGGCAAGACCGAGGCCGCCCTCGCGGCCGTCGACACGGCCCTCACCAAGAAGGCCAACTTCCCGGAGGCTCGCATCCTGTGGATCGAGTTGTCGATCGAGCGGGAACCGGACCGGTGCCGCGACTTCGTCCGCGACCTGCTCAAGCACGACGACGTGGCGACGATGCGCCGGCCCCTGCTGCCGCACATGATCGCGCTGCAGATGCTCGAGGAGGCGGAGGAAGTGCTGAAGGTCCTGCGCGCCGAAGCCCCGCGCGACGTCGAACTGCTGAAGCTGCAGGCGCGACTGCAGATCGACAACGGCAAGCCCAAGGAGGCCAGCGCCTCGATCGAGGAACTGCTGGGGATCGAGCCGCGGGACCCGTTCTCGCTGACCACGCTCGCCAAGCTGTACGAGATCACCGGCGAGACGGAGAAGGTGCTGCCGACCTACGAACGGCTCGTCACCGTCAACCCGTCGAACGTCGCCGCACGCCAGCGCGTCATCGAAATGCTGGCCGCGCAGGACGCCGCGTCGCCGAAGCTCGAAGAGCACCGCCGGCTGCTGCGCTACTACCAGCGCAACGGCAGCGCCGGCAAGGGCGCGGGCCCCGCACCCGCCGGCGAGAAGGCGCCGCCCGCATCGCCACCGAAGGGCGGGCGCTGACGCGGTCGCACTCGCACTCGCCGGCGCCGGCCGGCGACGACGGCGGTCAGGGGCGCGCCTTGATCTCGATGGCGGCGCGGGCGCGCACGGTGTAGCCGCCCGTCGGATAGTCGTGGAAGACGCGGATCTCGTAGAAGCCGGGTTCGAGGCGGTTGGTGAACCGCACCGTGCCCTCGGCTTCGACGTACGAGTACTCCTTGTAGCTCGTCTCCGGGTCGGCGGCCGGGACGAGGGTGATCCAGTTGCGCTTGTCCACGGGCAGGCCGGCGTAGGTCGCCTCCACGGTTTCGCCGACCAGGTACACCGGCTGTCGTGGCTTCACGACGGAGGCGCCCGTCGGCGCTGCGCTCGCAGCGGCGGCCGCCCCCGCCGGACGCGCGCCCGATGCCACGGCATCGCCTTGCGCGCCAACCTGTCGGAGCGCCTTCTGCCAGTGGTCGGTGAAGTAGTCGACGGTCACCTCGGGCCGCGCCGCGAAGCGCCGCTGCAGCAGATCCATGGCTTGCGCCAGCCGCCGGTCGTCGGGCGACGGCGACACCGCTGCGAGCGCGGCGCGGGCGGCGGGGCCGTCGCCGCGCAGCCATTGGAGCTCGGCCTGCAACAGCGCCTTGCGCGGTGACGCGGGCAGACCGTCGAGGCGCGGCGCGACACGCTGGATCGCCGCAGCCGCGGCGGCGACGAGCGTCTCCTGCCACGACAGGAAGCTACGTGCGACCTGGGCGCGATCGAGCAAGGCGCGCGCTTCCGCGAACGCGAGCGCCACCGAGGCCATGGCCACGTCAGGGTCGGACTCGCTTCCAGGCGCAAGGAGGCGGATCGGCACGGGCTCGGGCGCGACCGGCGGCAGCTTCGGACTGACGCCGTAGCGGACGGCGAGCCGGTAGTCGCCCGGCGCGAGGCCAGCGAGCGCGGTGGCGGCAAAGCGGACGACGACGGGGCCGTAGCGGTCGCCTGGCCGCCTGAGCGACCGCCGGTCCGGCGCGTCGTCGGCGAAGAGCAACTGCGGGCGCGTCGGCAAGGCGACGGCTCGGCCGCCGGCGTCCTGGACTTCGATGACCAGACCGTCCGGCATGCGCCCGAGATCGAAGCAGTTGGGAGCGCTCATCGGCGCGGCCGGGACCATGTCGTCGTCGAGCGCGGCGCTGTCGGCGCCGGCGACGAAGGTGAGGGCGACCAGCAGCGGATCGCCAGGGCAGAGCGCGCCCCCTGAGGGCACCGCGACGGCCAACTGCGGTTGCGCCGGCGGCAGCAGTTCGACGACGACGGCGGGGGACTCGACGCGTCCGCGCCAGTTCGGGCCGTCCTTGACCTCGAGCACGGCGCGCAGCGCATGCGCACCGGGCCGGAACGTCGACTTGAACCGCGTCGTCGTGACCTCGCTGAAGAGGAAGCTCCGCCGCTGGCCGGCGGCGAGTTCCAACGCGCCGTAGAGCGAACTGGCGCTGCTGCTCCAGTCGGACTCGCCGAGGGGCTCGCCATCGGGTCCGAGCCATTCGAGGCGCAGGAACTTGCCGAGGTCCCGATCGTCGGCGCCGAGGCGAAGCCGCGGCGCCGTACCTTCGGCGCCGGCATGGCCGACGAAGACGCGGGCGACGATGGGTTTGTCGGGAAGATCGAAGCCGCCGCCGCCGTTGCGCGCGAGGCGCGCGCGGCCTTCGACCGGGAACAGCAGCTCGAGCCGCACCACGGGCTCGGGTACGCCCTGGGCAACGAGGCCGCCGCCGCAGACGGCGAGCAACGAGGCGAACAGCGTGGTCATGGCGCGGGTGGTCAAGGCGCGGGTGGTCATGGCGCAGGTGGTCATGGCGCAGGTGGTCACGGACGTCGCACGCTCCATTGCAGGCGCAGGTACGCGCGGCCGTCGGCGAGATCGACGCTTCGGTCGATGGTTCCGGCGAAGGTGGCCGGAGCAATGACGGCGGGCGCCTCGCGCGTGCGGATCTGCTGCAGGACGCCGTCGAGTCGCACCATCGGCGTCTTCTCGTAGGCGATTCGCCAGGGATGGCCGGAGTGGACCTGGATGGTCTCGCCGCTGGCCTTGAGACGGGCGTCGCTCAGCCATTGCTCGATCGGCCATTGCTTGATCGTCCACACCGGCGGCGACGTCTGCAGGGACATCTCGAACAGGTTCACGGCCGGCGACATCCGGACGCGCCCCGCGGCCTGGGTCTTGGTCCAGCGACTGCCGTACTCGCCGGGCCCGGATTCCTCCCAGTCGACGAGGCTGCGCTCGTCGTACGCCAACGACAGGGGGGCCGGCCCGGCGATGGAGTAGACGCGGGTCCGGATCGCGCCGCCGTCGCGGTCGTCGAAGACGCGGGCGAGGAACGACCCCGTGACGTCGAGCACCGCGTCTTCGCGGGTCGAGGTCCGCGCGGTGATGCTGTCCTTCGTGCCCGCAACGGTCTGGTTGCGCGTGAAGGTGAAGCGGGCGCTGACTTGGACCTCGCACTCGCCACGGTCGAGCAGGGTCAGGACGGTGGCGTAGACCGCGCGTTTGCCGCCGACGTCGACCACGGCGGTGATGCGGCGTTCGCGCGTCGCCGGGAGTCTGGCTGGCGCGGTGTAGCTGACGGCGCTGCCGACGGTGTCCGCGAGCAGGGGGTCTTCATCGCCCAGCCGACCGATGACGCCGACGGTGGCGTTGCCGCCGCGGATGCCGTCGACCTCCCAGTGCAGGATGCGCGCCCGCCGCAGGGCCTTCTGGCGTTCGGCGTCGCGGGCGGCGCGCCGCTGGTTCATGCGCTGCAGCAGCCGGCCCGCGGCGGCGTCGACGACGGCGTCGACCCGGGCATCGGTGACCTTGGCCGCGGGCGGCAGCTTGGCGATGGGCGCGAGGTCGTCGTCGTCGTCGCTGGCGGGAGCGGCCGGCGGGCGCTTTGGCAGTGGCGCGAGTTCGTCGTCGTCGATCGGCTGCGGGCGCGGTCGCGGGGTCAGGCCGACGAGTTGGAACTGGATGCGCTCCTTCACGCGCACGTACCCACGATCGGGAGCGACGCGGAACGCGGGTGCGATGCCTCCGACCGCCCGGATCGGCGCGAGGTCGTCCTCGATGCGGATCTGCTTGCCACCCTTGGGGCTTGGCTGCGGCTCGACCTCGCGCCATTCGCCGTTGCCTTCCTCGATGATGACGACGGGGTCGGGCGGCGGCGTGGGCGGCGGCGTTGGTGGCGTCGGCGTCTGGACCTCGGGACCGGCTGGGAGGATCGCGCGCGGCGGAAACCAGCGGACGATCACCGGTCCGGGCGGGCCGTCGATGCCAAAGCCCTTCACCTCCGGATCGCCATCGTGGGCAACGATGGCGCGCGTGCGTCGACGCGCCGCATTGGGCACCCACTCGACCTCGAACTCGCCGTCGGGCGTGCCGACGACCCCGCCGCCCGGACCGATGACCCCCGTGCCTTGGTTCGACTCGGCGAACGGATCGCGAGCGGCGCCGGCGGCACCCGCCGCGGCCCGCGCCGGGTCGGCCGGCCGCTGGGGCGCTGACTGGGCCGACCCGGCCTGCGCCAGCAGAACGAGCAGGCCAAAGCCCGGGAGCAGAGTCCGTAACGATGCGCCTGCGCACGACTTGCGGCGGCGAGACGAGCGGTGCGGCGGGCGGTTCGGGCGGGCGGCGGCGAGGCGGCTGGTCATGGGAACCGGGGTGTTGCGAGGAGCGAGGCAGCACGCGCGACGGGCTGGGACGGGATGGCCGCCCAGGTCGACGCCTGCACACACACGCCGCGCACACCTCGCACCCCACAGCGGCAGAACCTGGCGAACCACACCGGCGACACCGACGGCGCGCGCGGCGGCGGCTCCCGTCAGCCGCGTTCGATCGCCTCGAGCTGCGCGGCCGCCTGCTCCCACTGCGCCGTCAGCTGCGTCAACACGCTGCCGACGCCGGCGAAGTCCTTCTGCACCTCGTCCGCACGCGCGGCGTCGCTCCAGAGCTTCGGGTCCTCCAACTGCTTCTGCAGGGCCGCCTTGGTCTGCTCGGCCAGCTCGATCTGCTGCTCGATCTTCTGCACCTGCTGCTGCAGCTTCTTCACCTGCTTCTGCTTGTCGCGGTCGATCGCGCCCGTGCCCGCGCCGGCGGCCGGCTTCGGCGCGATGGCAGCCAGCGCGTTCGCGGCCGGCGCCGTGCCCCCGCCCTTGGCCGGCTTCGGCTCCTTCGGCGCCGCCTTGCCGCCGACGCCGCCGGCGGTCAGCGCCGCGCGCGCCGACTCGGCCTTGGTCTTCTGCAGGTAGAAGGCGTAGTCGCCGAGGTACGGCGTCAGCACGCCGTTGGCGACGTGCAGCACCTTGTTCGCCAGCGAGCGGATGAAGTGCACGTCGTGGGAGATGAACACCAGCGTGCCCTCGAACTGCTTCAAGGCGTCGACGAGCGCGTCGATGCTGCCCATGTCGAGGTGCGTCGTCGGCTCGTCCATCAGCAGCAGGTTGGGCGGCGACAGCAGCAGCTTGACCAGCGCGAGCCGGCTCTTCTCGCCGCCGCTCAGCACGTCGACCTTCTTGAACACGGCGTCGCCCGAGAACAGGAACGACCCCAGCAGCGTGCGCACCTGCTGCTCGGTGACCTTGGCCTCGGTGTCGAGCGCCTCGGCCAGCACCGTGCGCTCGGGCTTGAGCATGTCGACGCGGTACTGCGAGTAGTAGCCGACCGAGACGTTGTGCCCGAGGCCGCGCTCGCCCTTCTGCGGTTGCAGCTTGTCGGCGAGCAGCTTGAGCAGCGTCGACTTGCCCGCGCCGTTGGGGCCGACCAGCACGATGCGCTCGCCGCGCTCGACCTCGAGGTCGACGCCGCGGTAGACCGGCGTCTGGCCGTAGGCGAAGTGCACGCCGGCGAGCCAGATGACGCGCTGGCCGCTGCGGATCGGCTGCGGGAAGCGGAAGCCCACCTTCTTGTCGTCGGCGACCGGCGCCTCGACGCGCTCGATGCGCTCGATCTGCTTGAGCTTGCTCTGCGCCTGCGAGGCCTTGCTCGCCTTGGCCTTGAAGCGGTCGACGAACGCCTGCAGGTGCGCGATCTCCTTCTGCTGCGTCTTGAACGCCGCCAGCTGCTGCGCGTCGGCCGCGTCGCGCTGGACCAGGTAGCGGTCGTAGTTGCCGGTGAAGCGCACCAGCTTCTTGTTGCGGATCTCGACGATCGCGGTGACCAGCTCGTTGAGGAACTCGCGGTCGTGCGAGATCACCAGGATCGCGCCGGGGTAGCCCTGCAGGTACTGCTGGAACCACAGCAGCGACTCGAGGTCGAGGTGGTTGGTCGGCTCGTCGAGCATCAGCAGGTCGGGCTCCTGCACCAGCAGCCGCGCGAGGTGCGCGCGCATGACCCAGCCGCCGGACAGCTCCTTCGCCGGCCGGTCGAAGTGCTCCGGCTTGAAGCCCAGGCCCGCGAGGATCTGCTTGGCCTTGGCCTCGACCATGTAGCCGTTCTGCTCGTGGAAGCGCTCGTGCACGTCGTCGTGCAGGTCCTCCGGGTGCGCGGCCTCGGCCGGATGGCCCTGGTCCCACGCCTTGACCTTGCGCATCAGCGCGACGAAGTCGGGGCTGATGGCGCAGGCGATCTCCACCACCGACTCGTCGCCGACCGGCGCGCTCTCCTGCGGCAGGAAGCCGATCGTGGCGTCGCGGTCGCGCACGATGCGGCCTTCGTCGGCCGGCTCGTCGCCGAGGATCAGCCCGAACAGCGTCGACTTGCCGGCCCCGTTCGGCCCGACGAGGCCGATGCGGTCGCCGGTGTTCACCTGCAGCGCGGCGTCGGCGAAGAGGACGCGATCGCCGTAGGACTTGGAGACGCCGTGCAGGGTCAACATGCGGGGCGAAGAGTATGCAGAGGCGCGCCGGCCGCGGCCACGACGGCGGCGGCCTTCTGGCGCGATCAGCCGTCGGCTGCTTGACCGCCGTGCGCGCGGATCGCCGCGAGGAAGCGTGCGCCGAACTTCGCCACCTTGGTGGCGCCCACCCCCCGCACCTGCGCCAACTCCGCCGCGTCGCGCGGTGCGGCCTGCGCCATGTCGGCCAGCGTGCTGTCGTGGAAGACGACGTACGGCGGCACGCCGAGCTCGCGCGCGAGTTCGCGGCGCAGCGCGCGCAGCGCGTCGAACAGCGACTGCTGCGCGCCGGACAGGTCGGTGGCCTCGACCGAGCGCCGACCGCGGCCGCTGTCGTCGCGCTTGCGCTTGCCGCGGGCGGCGAGCGCCTGCTTGGGCATGCGCAGCACGGCCTTGGTGGCGCCGCGCAGCACCGCCATCGCGTCGGGGCCGAGCGCCAGCGTCGGGTACTCGCCGTCGCTGCGCACGAGCCAGCCGGCGTCGACGAGCTGGTCGACGTAGTTGCCGAGCAGGCCGGCCGGCATGCCCTTGCAAACGCCGAAGGTCGGCAACTGGTCGTGGCCGCGCTGCAGCACGCGCTCGCCGCGGCTGCCGCGCAGCACGTCGATGACGTGGCTGCTGCCGAAGCGCTGGCCGGTGCGCACCACGGCCGACAGGATCTTCTGCGCCAGGATCTGGCTGTCGGGCACCTCCTCGAGCTCGTCGAGGCAGACGTCGCAGGCGCCGCAGTTGGGCTCGTCGTAGTCCTGGCCAAAGTACGCGCTGATCAGCTTGTGGCGGCAGCGCACGCCGCCGGCGAAGCGCTGCATTTCGGCGAGCAGCGCCAGCTGCGCGCGCAGCGCGTCGGCGTCGCCCTCGCCCTCGGCGGCGCTGCGCTCCATCAGCGAGCGCCACTTCGCCGCGTCGCCAGCCGAGTACAGCAGCAGGCACTCGGCCGGCAGGCCGTCGCGGCCGGCGCGCCCGGTCTCCTGCTGGTAGGCCTCGAGGCTCTTGGGCATGCCGGCGTGCACGACGAGGCGCACGTCGCTGCGGTCGATGCCCATGCCGAACGCCACCGTCGCGACGATGACGTGCAGCTTCTCGGCGCGGAAGTCGCTCGACAGCTTGCTGCGCTCGCCGGCGGCGAGCCCGGCGTGGTACGCGCGCGCCTCGATGCCGCGCTGGCGCAGCGCGTCGGCGAGGCTCTCGGTGTCCTTGCGCGAGATGCAGTACACGATCGACGCCGCGTCCGGATGGCGGCGGATCGCCGCCGTGACCTGGCCTTCGAGGTCCTGCCGCGGCAGCACGCGGTACGTCAGCTCCGGCCGGTCGAACGTGCCGACCAGCACGGCCGGCTCACGCAGGCGCAGCTGCGCCACGATGTCGTCGCGCACGCGCGGCGTCGCCGTCGCGGTGAAGGCCTGGAACGGGACGTCGGGGAAGCGCTCGCGCAGTTCGGCGAGCCGGCGGTACTCGGGGCGGAAGTCGTGCCCCCACTGGCTGATGCAGTGCGCCTCGTCGATCGCGAACGCGGCGACGTCGCGGGCTTGGAGCCAGTTGGCGAAGCCGTCGAAGAACAGCCGCTCGGGCGACACGAACAGCAGCCGCAGCGAGCCGTCGTCCGCCATCGCGCGCATCTCGTCGCGCTCCTTGGCCGAGAGGTTGGCGTGCACCGCCGCCGCCGGCACGCCGAGCAGCCGCAAGCCCGCGACCTGGTCCTGCATCAGCGCGATCAGCGGCGAGACGACGACGACCAGCCGGTCCTGCACGAGCGCCGGCAGCTGGTAACACAGCGACTTGCCGCCGCCGGTCGGCATCACCACCAACGCGTCGCGCCGGTCGAGCGCGCAGTCGATCGCCTCGCGCTGCATCGGCCGCAGCGCGTCGAAGCCGAACCACCGTTGCAGCGCGGCGGCGATCGCGGCGTCGCGGCCGGCGGATCCGGCGGCCCCGGCACCCCGGGCGGTTGGTTGCGTCGTGCTCACGCCGCCGTCGTAGCGGATCGGGGCGCGGGATTCCGCTGGGTGCGCACGGCGCCGCGCACGGTGGCGCGGCGAGGTCCCGCCGCTGCGGCCTGCCGCATCGAGAGGGCGCGGCCTTCGCCGACCGGCGCGGGATCAGGCGACGCGGCCCGCGCGGGCGCGGGCGCAGAGTTCGCGCGCGGCCGCCGGCCACTCCGGGTACTCGAAGGCGAAGCCCGCAGCGAGCAGCCGGCCCGGCACGACGCGACGGCTCTTCAGGACCAGTTCGGTCTCGGTGCGCAGGAAGACCGCGCCGAGTTCGAGCAGCAGCGCCGGCGCCGGCAAACCGATCGGCATGCCGAAGGCGCGGCGGAGTTCGCGCATGAAGTCGCGGTTCGGGACCGGATTCGGCGCGCAGACGTTCACCGCCCCGTCGAGGTCGTCGCGCTCGGCGAGGAAGAGCGCCGCGCGCACGAAGTCCTGCTCGTGGATCCACGACACCCACTGACGGCCGTTGCCGCACGTGCCGCCGAGGCCCTTGCGCACGAGTCCGAGCAGCGTGTCGAAGATCCCGCCGCGGTCGGGACTGAGGATCAGCGACGACCGCAGCGCGACGCGCCGCGTGCGGGGCGTCGCCGCCGCGAACAACGTCTCCTCCCAGCGCGTCGCGATCGCGACGCTGCGCGCCCAATGCGGGGGCACTCCCGGCTCGCTGCCGCCGAGGATGCCCGTGCGCTCGTCGTTCGGCGCGTCGAAGCGGTGCGCGTAGATCGTCGCCGTGCTCGACTGGAGCCACACGCGCGGCGGGCGCGCGGCCGCCGCGATCGCCTCGCCCACGACCCGCGTCGAGTCGACGCGCGAGTCCATCATCGCGCGCAGGTTCGCCTCGCTGTAGCGGCAGTCGACGGTGCGGCCGGCGAGGTTCACGACCACGTCGGCCCCGTCCACTTCGCGCGCCCACGCGCCGAGCGTGCGGCCGTCCCACGGCACGATGCGGACGTCGCGCGCGAGGCACGACGTGCCGCGCGACAGCACGACGACCTCGTCGCCGCGGGCATGGAACGCGCGCGCCAGCACCGCGCCGACCTGGCCGCTGCCGCCGGGAAGGACGATCTTCATGCCACCACCGTATCCGGACCGGCGCGCCGCGCGGCCCACCGTCCCGGCGGCCAACCCGGCGGGAACTCGCTGCCGCGGCGGTCGGGACCGGCGGTCGCCTGCAATGCGACGTAGCGGCTGCCGTCGGCGCTGACCTGCCCGAAACGGACCTCGGGATCGAGGTCGGCGACCATGCAACCGTCCGGATCCGCGACGCGGTAGGCGTAGAAGCGCCCGGGGGCGACGTCGAGGCGCCAGCCCGGCGGCAAGACGAAGTCGTGCACGAGTTCGCGGTCGCCGTGCAGCGACTCGACGAAGGCGAAGTCCGGCAGGTCGAGCACCGACGCGATCTTGACGGCGCCGACCCCGGCGACCGCTGCGGCGAATCCGCGGCCGCGCACGATGCGTCCGCGGCGGCCGGCGCGTGACGGTCGGCGGCATTGCGGGATCGCCGCCGCCTGCGGCATGGACCGCAGGACCGACAATCCGACGGTCAGGCCGGCGACGGCGCCCGGGTCGTATGACTCAGCCGATCGACGGATCCATGCATGCCTTTGGCATTGAGGTCGAGCGCATGCCCCAACGGCTTCGAACCCGGGGGCCAAACGCTCGGCCTGCTCGCTAAGGTCTCCCCTCGTCACCCTGATCGACGCGGGCGCGAAGGCACTGCCACCGGCGCAGCGCCGACAACGCCGGCTTCGGTGTCGCCAACGCGCCGCCGACGCATCGACAGGACCTCGCCAGCGACGAACCAACCTTGCTCATCCTCATGCGATACCTGCCCCTGCTCGCCTTCACGGCGCTCCCTCTCGCAGCCCAGACGCGGGCCACGACCCTGATCGGTCCGCCAGCGCTCGGCGGCACGTGCTACGTGCGCCACGTCCTCCCCGCCGGCACGGTGGGCAACATCGCCGGCTTCCTGTGGTCGCCGCCGTTCGCGGGCGCGATCGGCGTGCCGCTGCCAGGCTTCACCGTCAGCGGTTTGCTGCGGATCGATCCGACGGCGTTCCAGTTGTTTGGTCTCACGCTGACCAACGGCATTGCGCCGCCGACGATGCCGCTCGCCATCCCGACGACGGCGGCCCTGATCGGCAGCCAACTCGACTGCCAGTCGTTCGACCTCGATACGACGTCGACGATCCGTCTCGCCATCAATGACGTGACGGTGACCGTGATCCAGGGCCCCGACCCGGCGCTGAACCTGCAGTCGATCCCGCCGGGCCAGTTCCTGATGGGTTCGACGCTCGGCAACGCCAATGAACAGCCGGTGCACCAGGTCACGCTCACGTATCCGTTCTGGATGGGCAAGCACGAGGTCACGCAGGGCCAGTACCAGGCGCTGATGGGCGCCAATCCGAGCCAGTTCGCCGCCGCGCCGAACGCGGCGCTGCGGCCGGTCGAGCGCGTCAGCTGGTTCGCCGCTCGCCAGTTCTGCCAGGCACTGACCGCCGCCGAGCAGGCCGCCGGCCGTGTGCCCGCGGGCTACGAGTACCGGCTGCCCACCGAGGCCGAGTGGGAGTACTGCTGCCGCGCCGGCACCACGACGGAGTGGAGCACCGGCACGACCATCAGCAGCAGCCAGGCGAACATCGGCGGCGCGCTCGGCAGCCCGTCCTTCCCCATCGGCCAGACGGCCGTGGTCGGCAGCTATCCCGCCAACGCGTTCGGCGTGCACGACATGCACGGCAACGTGGCGGAGTGGTGCCTCGACTCGTTCGTGCCGTACACCGCAGCACCGGTGACCGACCCCTTCGCGCCCGGCGGCGCGAATCCGCCGGTCCGCGGCGGTACGTGGAGCACCGGCAACGGGCCGGCGAGTTGCCGCTCCGCCATCCGCTTCGGCTACACCGGCGGCCTCGCCGTGCCCGAGCTCGGCTTCCGCTACGTCCTGGCGCCGATCCGCACGCCCTGACGACAGGGCGCGGGGCGCGGCGCCGACGGCGTGCGACCTGCGCGCGATCGGTCGCCTGACGCGGCCGACCCGACCGGACGGCGCCGCAGGTCACTTCGCCGCGAGCGCGGGACGGAAGCCGACCGTCACGGCACCGGCGGGGCCGTTGCTGAGCGTGCGCACCGAAACGCGGGCGGTCGGGGGCGTCGAAAGCCACGCCCCACCGCGGACGACGTGCATGTAGGGCTCATCCGGCGGCTTCGCCATCACGGGGTCGACGGCGGCGACATCGGCGGGCAGGACCTCGTAGGGTCGTAGATTGCCGGGATCCGCGCACCATTCGCTGACGTTCCCGATCATGCCGCGCAACCCGAACGGATTGGGCGCCAAGGCGTCGACCGGCGCGAAGATGCTGTGGCCGTCGTGAAACGGGAAGTGGGCTGACGACACTGCTGCGATCGGATAGCTGGGAGCGGGCCGGTCGAGCACGTTGTCCTTGTCCTTGCCGCCCGCCGGATCAGGCCCCCACCAGTAGCGCGCTGCCACCCCGCCCCGCGCGGCGAATTCCCATTCGGCTTCGGTCGGCAGTCGCAGGCCGTTCACGGCGCAGAACATCATCGCGTCGTTCCAGGTGACCATCGTCACCGGATGCGTGTCCAGCAGCGTGAACTGACGCAGTCGGCGCACCTCGGGCAGGGGATCCTGCCACGTCGCGTCACTGTCGACCTGCTCGATGCTCGTCGACGACTCCGCCACGCGGATGGAGGTCGCAAGGACGGATTCGCTGTCGAGTTCCGCGTCCGAAAGGTAGCCGGTCGCGGCGGCGAACTTGCGCCACTGGGCGACCGAGACCTCGCATTCGGCGAGGTAGAAGGGCGACACCCGGACGCGCCGCTGCGGGCTCTCGCCCTCCACGGTCTGACGCAGCTTCTCGGGCGGAACCGACGACGACAGGCCATCGAGGTCCCCCGGCGCCATGCCGATCCAGTACTCGCCGCCCGCGACGAAGCGCAGACGCACGCCGGTCGCCTTGTGGACCACGACCTTGCACCAACCTTCGACGGCGGCGGCGGTGGCCGGCGCACAGCCGTCCGGCACGCGCGGGCCGGTCTTGGCGGACTTCGGCGCGCTGGCGCGCAACCGTGCGTCGTACTCGATCGCCGCCGCGGCCAACTCGCCGCGCATGCCGCCGGCAAACGACTTCGGCAGCAGCGCCATGACCCGCTGCTGCGTCGCCGCGGCCTTGGCGACGTCACCTTCCCAGGCGTGGACGCGCGCCAGCGTGTCGAGCGCACTCGGTTCCGTCTCGCCGACGATTCCGATCGCCAACGTCGCCGCGCGCCGCGCGAGTTCGAGGTTGCGACGGTCGACCTTGGCGCAGGGATCGACGATCGCCCACGCGACACCGTTGAGCAGCAACCACGACTTCCCGGCCTCGCCCTGCGCCACCAGTTCCTGCGCGTGCGCGTCCGCGGCGTCGGCGTCGCCGGCCATCAGCTTGTCCGCGAGACGCCGCAGGCTCGGTGCCAATGCGGCGACGTCGGCATCGACGTCCTGCGCCCGTGCTGGAGCGGTCGCGGCGAACGCCACGAGGACGAGCGCTGCGACGCGCCGAGCACAGGCTGCGGGATGGCGAGGCATGACGATGCGGCCGGGTGCGGAAGGGTACTCGCCGGGCGATCGGCCGGCGCCCTGATTCGTCGCCGCGCCGAGCACCCGAGGCGCCCAGCGGGAACCGGCCGACGACGCGCTGGCTGCGCGCGGCCGGCCGGCGGCGCCATGCCCGGGCACGACAGCCAACGGCGCCTACCGGATCGCCTCGACCTTCAGCTGCCGCACGTGCAGCACCGACCTCTCGATCGAGAATCCGAACGCTTCGTGCATCGAGCGCGCGGGGAAGGCCTGCTCGAGCGCCCGCTTGCCGTTGACGAACACCGTCAGCCGCTTGCCGACGACGTCGGCACGGAAGTCCACCGGTTCGCCGATCGTGATGTCGATCGGAACGGGCTCGCCCGCGCCGACCAACCTGGGGTGCTCCCACCGCTCGACGGTCAGTTGCCCCGGGGCGAACTGCAGCTGGATGCAAGTCTTGCCGTTCCAATCGATGGCCACGCGCGGGCAGTAGCGCTCCTCCGTCGCCTCCCATTGCAGTTGGCAGCGCATCGACCAGTCCGAGGCGGGCGTCTGCTTGAAGGCCATCACCCCCGAGTGGTACTTGGGCTGCCCGGCGACGATCCACTCGTCGCCGCGGCGCCACGTCTCGCCGTAGGCCTCCCAGGGCATCTTCGCGCCTTGGTACGACCGTTCGAAGCGCTCCTGCGTGCGGCTCCACTCCTTGCCCAACAGGGCTTCGATCGGCGGATACCGCCCGTCGGTCGTCACGGCGTCGGCCGGCGGCTTCGGCCACGCCGCGATCAGGCGGCAGGGCCAGCCGGGCGACCGCACCGACAACTGCTCCGCCAACAGCGCAAGGCGCCGGTAGTACATGTCGAGTTCTCCTGCGTCGTTGGCCGGCTTGATCATGCCGACGACGCCGACCAGCTCGGTGGCGGACGAGAACAGGACCGAGTGCACCACGATCATTCGCCGTTGGTCGAACAGCAGGTCGACGCCGAGCCGTCGCTGCGGGTTCATCACGTCCTCGCTGAGTCCGAGGCCGATCATGTCGGACAGCCAGTCGTCGGCGCGGTCGCCGAGCTGGCGCAGCGCCAGCTGCTTGGCGGCGGCGAACAGGAGGGTTCGCCGCGTCGACGGCGGCAGTCCGAAGCGCGCCAACGCCGACGGCGCGATCCTCGCGAGCATGACGTGCGCTTCGAAGCCGTCGGGCGCGACGACGACGCCCGCGTACAACTGGTCCGGCTGCAGTCGCTTCGCGTTCGCGAGGAACACGGCGTTGTCCGCGTGCAGCCGCAGCGTCGCCTTCGTCGGGGACTTGGGCTGGATCGCCTTCTCGAACACCGGCCACGCGCCCTCGGCGACGGCGAGCGCCTCCTGCGCCAGCTTCGACGCGAGGGCGTCGCCAAGGTCGCCGGGAAGGCACTCGATGCGAAAGCGCGCGCCGTCGCAGACCACGGGCTCGGGCGCCGGCGCGCCGTCCGGCGTCTGCGGCGTCGACAACGCCAATGCAGGGATCACGGCAAGGGCGAGCAGGGTTCCCACGGTGGCATCATGCCACAGGGCCATCGCGGCGTGCGAGCCGTCGAACCTGCCGGGCTCGGCGAGCGCCGGCTCGCCATCGGCTTCGAGCAGCGACACCGAAGCGACGGTGGCCTGCCCGCTCGTCCAACCCATGTCGACCACGGGGTCGAACGTCGCTTCACCAGCGCGCGGCCCCGACGGCGACTGCATGGCCTCGATCGCCGGTGCGTTCGCCAAGGCGGCCAAGACGCGCTGGCACGGCTCCGCGTTCTCGACGGCGCGCAAGCAGATGCGCGCTCGCACGGACGACGGTCTGCCTGTCGTTGCGACTGCGCAACGTCACCGTGATGCGGACGAGCTCCTCCGGTGCAGGACCGGCCCGCACGTGCGGTACGAGCGCGTCGCCAGCAGCAGCGACTGGTGGTCGTAGAGGTGGTAGGTGGGGTCGCGCGCGTCGGACGGCGTCTCGTGCCGCGCCTCGAACGCCGGCAGGCAGCCGGCCGCGAGCAGCGCGAAGGCCGCCAGGAGTCTGCGTCACGAAAGGCCGCGCCGCCCGGCACGCGTTCCGTGACGCAGACTCCCAGGAAGACGGCGTGCGAGAGCCGGGCGAAGCAGGTCGACCGGATGCGGCACGTAGCCGAACGACAGGACGAGAAAGAACACGCGGCCGATCGCCCGGCCCGACCCCAGCGCGCTGCGCTCCTTGGCGGCGCGCAGGAAGCAGAGGCGACGCACGCTCTCCTCGCCGTGGAACCGGAGGTCCTGCAGCGCCGCGGCCGACGCGCGTCACCGCAGCACCCGCCACTGCGGTTGCGTCAGCACGAACCTCCGGCTCGCCGCGTGCAGAGCCGTGCCCTCGGGCACGGGTATCCCGGCAATGGTCGGTTCGCCGGCTCGCGGGACGAAGACCGGTAGGTCGTGGCGCTCCTCCAGCACGCCCACGACCTCGACGCGCTGGCCGAGCGCGCCAGGGATCGCCTCGGGGCGATCGAGCCGGCGCACGTCGTGACGATGCGTACACCCGACGAGGAACCGACCGATCAGGGCACCGAGGAGCGCGTGCATCGAACGGGGTGGACGCCGACGCAACGTCGGATCTTCCCGGCATCCGGCCGGGAGCAGCCAGCGCGGCGACCGGGCCCGCTCGGCGGGGACCGGCCCCGGTCGCGTGCCGACGCCCCCACCGGCGCGATCAACGTCCGTCGCGCTGCCGCGGCCGGGCCGGTCCGAGCTGCGCGCGCAGCGGCGCCAGCCACGCGCGCAGTGCGGCCACGCCCGCCGCGTCGGCGGCGACCGGGGGTGGTGACGGCAGTTCGTGTGCGATCGTCGCCGCCGCGCGCTGCGCCGCCGCAGCCACGCCATTGGTGCGTCCGCGCGCGAGTTCGCGTTCGGCCGCGATCAGGAGCGCCTGCGCGCACATTCGGCGATCGAGGTCCTGGGCGGTCGGCATGGCGACCGCGCGTTCCCCGGCGGCGAGCGCACCCGAGATGTAGCGATCGCCGAGCGCCGTCGGCAGGCCCATCAGCGCGCGGATCGGCTTGCCGCCGGCGTCGACCGTCTCGGCTTCGACGCGCTCGGGGTTGCGGCCGTCGGCGCGCAGCGCTTCGCGCAACAGGCTGTCGCCGACCGCGCTGGCCCAGAACGGCGTCGGGGTCGCAGCGGCCTCGACCACGCGGGCCAGCAGTTCGCCGCCATCGACCGGGCTCGGGCCCGCCTGCCGCCATTCGAGGACCTTGTCGACGAGGTCGAGCGCGTCGTAGCCGAGGCCGTCGCGCAGCGCCGCGAGATCGAGGCCGGTGCGCACCGCGTCGAGCAGGTGCGCCGCAGCGGCGCGGCGGTCGGCCTGCGGACCCTGCACGCAGGCGTGGCCGCGGCCGAGGCGGGTCAGCGCGACGAAGCTGTCCGCGCTCGCGGCGTAGTCGGGATTGGCTTGCTTGGCGGCGGCGAAGTGCGGCTCGGCCGCCGCGTAGTGCGCGAGCGCTTCGGCGGGGCGTTCGCGGCGGCGCAGTTCCTCGGCGACCAGCACGTGCGCGTGGCCGGCCCACCACCGCGCATCGGCGTCGCGCCCCATGCCGCGCTCGGCGAGTCGCGGCGCTTCCGCCCACAGATCGGCGCGCCACAGTGCGCCGTAGACCGCCTGCCGCACCTCGGAATCGGCGGGCAAGCGCGTCTGCGCATGCAGCAGCAGCGCCAGCTCCTCGCGCCACAGTCCCAGCGAACCTGCGAACGACGCGAGCGAGACCCACTCGCGGCCGCGACCGAACGGGCTGATCGCCGGCAGGGCGAGCGCCAGCAACGCGGTGTGGATCGCCTGCACGCCGACCGCAGCGTCCGACGGCAGCTCGGCGGCGAGCAGCCGCGCGTCGGCGTCGCCGAGCCAGCGCAGCGCATCGAGGCCGAGCGGATCCTGCAGCAGGCGCGCGCGCTCGTCGGCGTGCAGCGGCCAGCGGTAGCCGGCGGCCGGCAGCGCGCGCGCCGCGGCGCGATGCTGCTCGGCGAAGCGCTGCAGCTGGTACGCAGCGCGCGCCCGCTCGATCCACCACGGCAGCCGCTGGCCGTCGAGCGCGAGCGCGCGGTCGAGGTACTTGGCGGCGTCCTCCAGCAACAACGCCGTCTGCGCGGTCGGCGACGCTTCCTGGAGTCGGCCGAGGTCGAGCGACGCGATGCCCGCTTCGGCCAGCGCCTGCGCATCGTCGGGCGTCCTGGCCAGTTGCGCGTCGAGTTCCTGCAAGCGGGCGTACAGCGCTTCGGCGGGTGGCGGGTCGCGCCGCACGAAGCCCGGCCGCGGCAGCACGGCCTCGGCGCGCGCTAGCGCCGCGGCCTCGGCGAGCAGGGCTGGCACGTCGAGCGCCGTCGCGGCAGCGACGGCGAAGGTGAGGTCGCGGTAGGCGTCAGGCGCAGCGACGGCGACGTCGCGGAACGCACGGCGGATCGCGGCGGCCAACGCCGGCGGCGCGTCGCCGTGCACCGCGGCCTCGGCGGCGAGCCACCGGCGATCGTCGGTGCCGCGGCCGTCGTGCGCGTCGAGCAGCGCGGCGAAGTCCGGCGGCACGCCGAGGTCGCCTGGCGCCAGCACGCGCCGCGCGCGCTCCATCGCCAGACCGCCGCATCCAGGCGTCCGCTGCAGTTGCTGCACGACGTGCGCCGCCGCGTTCGCGGTCAGCGTCGGCACGCGCGCGAGCGCCGCGCGCAGCGCATCGCGACTGCCCTCGTCGCCGGACGTCGCCAGCGCCGCCAGGCGGTCGCGCAGCGCCTCGCCGTCGGCGGTGGTGGCGAGTTCGCGTTCGAGCGCTGCGCGTCCGGCCGCGTCGCGGCGCGTCGGCGCCGCACCGTCGGCGCGCCACGCTGGTTGGTCGGGCGCCGCGGCGACGAGCGCGCGCGTCACGTCGTAGAGATCGAAGCACAGCGACAGGTCGAACGCCTTGCCGCCGTCGGCGCGCACCAGCGCATGGCGCGGAGCCACGCGCTCGCCGTCGGCGAGGTGGCGGGCGTACATCTCCGGCTCGAGGGCGATGTGCTCGCCGCAGGTGATGCCGGGAAAGCGGGGGCACTCGACGCGGCGGCCGTCGCGATCGTGGTCGACGGCGTTGTGGCGGAACACCGAACCGACCACGCACACGCAGCGGTGCGAGGCCTGCACGAAGACCGGATCGCGGTAGTTCTCGAACCAGATGCGGTCGCTGGCGCTCTCGCCGTCCATGTTCAGCGCCAACAGCAGCGGCCGGCCGTGTTGCCGCGCCAGCTGTTCGGCATCGGCGAGCGAACGCTGCCAGCGCACGTTCGCGCCGGCGTCGACGGCGGCGGCAGCGGCGACTGCGGTCGGCGGGGGGAGCGAGGCGGTTTCCTTGGCGAACGAGCCGCACGCGCCGAGCAGCGCGAGCGCGGGACAGATCCATCGCGACATCGTCGGGTCCTCCGGTGGCGACCGGTGTGCCCAAGGTAGCGGCTCGGGGCCCGGCCGGCTGCGCAACCGTCCGGAACTCACGCCTCGATCACCATGCCGATGCACGACACGGCGACCAGGATCCGCCGCCGCAGCGGGCAGGCGCGGCATCGCGCGGGTCTGGCGGACTGCGGCCGGGAACGCGAGGACAGCCCCCGACACCTGTCAGATCAAGGTGTTGCCGGTGGCCAACCCCGGCCGCGCCAGCTCGTCGATCCGGCGCAGTCGGGCGGCGTCGAGGCGGATCTGCGTGGCGTGCGCGTTCTCGTCGATGCGCGCCACCTTGCGGGTGCCTGGGATCGGCACCACGTCGTCGCCGCGCGCGAGCAGCCACGCGAGGGCGAGTTGCGCTGGCGTGATCGCCAGCTCCTGCGCAAGCCGCAGCAGCGGGGCGAAGCGATCGGTGTTGACGGCGAGGTTGGCGCCGGCGAACCGGGGGTTGTTCTGCCGGAAGTCGCCGCGGTCGAGCGCGCCCACGGTTCCGGTCAGGAAGCCTGCACCGAGCGGCGACCACGCCACCAACGCGATGCCGAGTTCGCGCAGCGTCGGCAGCAGTTCCGTCTCCGCCTCCCGCCGCCAAAGCGAGTACTCGTACTGCACGGCGTGGATCGGATGCACGGCATGGGCGCGGCGCACCTGCTCGGCCGTGACGTTGGACAGCCCGAGGTAGCGCACCTTGCCAGCCCGCACGGCCGCGGCCATCGCCGCGACGGTCTCTTCGATCGGCGTCGCCGGGTCGGGATAGTGCAGGTACCACAGGTCGAGCGCCGCGACACCGAGACGCGACAGGCTGCCTTCGAGCGCCCGCCGCGCGTAGTCGGGACGACCGTTGACGCGCAGCGCGAACCCCCACCCGGTCGGCAGCTCGGTGCCCGCTTCCGACGGGTCGAAGACGATGCCGAACTTGGAGGCGACGAACGCATCGGTGCGCCCCCGCACGGCCCGGCCGACGAGGCGCTCGTTGTGGCCGTTGCCGTAGGCATCGGCCGAGTCGATCATCGTCATGCCGGCGTCCAACGCGCGCTGCAGCGTGCGCACCGCGTCGTCGTCGTCACTGGCGCCGTAGTAGCCTTCGAGCACCATTGCGCCGTAGCCGAGCGCGCCGACCAGGGGTCCACCCCTGCCAAGTGTGCGTTTCCCGATCATGGATGCGTGCGTCTCTCGATCATGGGTCCCGGTGGCCCGACTCGCCTCGATGCCGCCCGGGTCGATCACGTCGATCCAGCCGAACCCGGCCTCGAGGACCTCCGC
>JBKDXM010000049.1:0-1987 GCA_046306335.1 Planctomycetota bacterium | reverse complement strand
GCGCCGCCCGCCGCCTACTTCGCCGCCAGCCGCTTCTGCACGCGGGCGCGGAAGGTCGCCATCACCGCCTTGCCGGTGTCGCACGAGTTGGCGAGCCACTCGGCGTTCTGCAGCGCGCGCGGGTTGGTCGCCGCCCGCAGCGCCGCGAGGTGCGGCTCCATGCGGGCGTACAGCAGCAGGCCCTCGCCGTTGTTCTCGCACAGGTAGTCGGCGTGCACGATGCCGTGCTTGGCCATGCCGTAGACCATCTCCCAGTAGCTCGACGTCTGCCGGTACTGGCGGTTGAGCGGGTGGTCGGGCTGCGTGACGGCCAGCGCCTCGGCCTCGGTGCGCGGCCAGAAATCCCTGTTGATGGCGTCGCGCGACTCGCGCATGACGCCTTCGCGGCGGAGGTCGTAGATCTTCAGGACGAGGTCGGCGTCGTGGTGGTCGGGTGCGGATCGGCTCATGCGTCCAGCGTCGCACGGCGGCTCGCCGATGTCAGGCACGAACCGGCTGCCGCCGCTATCGTGCGCCGCCCCCGTGCCCCGCGCCGCCGCCATCCTCGCCCTGTGCCTCGCCGCCGCTCCCGCGCCGGCGCAGCAGAAGCCGGCCGCCGACGACCCGGCGAAGGCGTTCTTCGGGAGGCAGCCGGTCGTGCGCGTGCGCATCGACCTCGCCGCCGACCAGCGGCAGAAGCTGCGCCAGGACGGCCGCAAGTACGCGACCGCCGCGCTGCGCCTCGACGGCAAGGAGTTCGCCGCCGTCGGCGTCAAGCTCAAGGGCGCGGCCGGCAGCTACCAGGAGATCGACGAGCGGCCGGGCTTCACGGTGCACCTCGGCAAGGCCGGCGGCGACGCGCGCTTCTTCGGGCTGGAGAAGTTCCACCTCAACAACGGCGCGCAGGACGGCACCCGGTTGCACGAATGGGTCGGCAACGGCGTCTTCGCCGCCGCCGGGCTGCCCGCGCCGCGCGTCGCGCACGCGCTCGTCGAACTCGACGGCAAGGCGCTCGGGCTCTACGTCCTGCGCGAGGCCTTCGACGGCGAGTTCCTGCAACGCAGCTTCGGCGGAAAGGACGGCAACCTCTACGACGGCGGCTTCTGCCAGGACGTCGACCAGGAACTGCAGCGCGACGCCGGCAACGGCCCCGACGACCGCGCCGACCTGCAGCGGCTCGCCCGCGCCTGCCAGGGCGTCGACGCGCGGCGCGAAGCGGCGCTGCAGGTGCTGATCGACCTGCCGCACTTCCTCGACTTCCTCGCGCTCGAAGCGATGCTCGGCCACTGGGATGGCTACAGCCTGAACATGAACAACTACCGGCTGTGGCTGCCGACGAGCCGGCCGGCGGTGTTCCTGCCGCACGGCATGGACCAGGTGTTCGGCGACAGCGAAGCCTCGGTGCTCGACCACCCGCCGGGCCTCGTCGCCAGCGCGGTCCTGCAGGTCCCGGCCTTCCGCAAACGCTACCGCGAGCGGCTCAAGGCGCTGCTGCCGCTGTTCGCGCCCGACCGGCTCGTGCCGCCGGTGAAGGAACTCGGCGGCAAGCTCGCGCGCGAGTTGCAGGCGGTCGACCCCGACGGCGCGCGCGCTGGAGGACGAGGTGCGCGGGCTGTGCGAGCGCATCGCCGCCCGCCACCGCGCGCTCGCGCAGCAGGTCAAGGCGCCCGATCCGAAGCCGCTGGCGCTCGCCGTCGGCAAGCCGTGGCCGCTGAAGACGTGGCACCCCGCCGCCGAGACCGAGGGCATCGAGCTGCCCAAGCGCCCGACCGGGCCGGGCGCGGCGCTGCAGATCGCCGTCGCCGGCAAGGCCGAGGAGCCGCGCCGCGGCCTGTGGCGCACGCACGTGCTGCTCGCCAAGGGCCGCTACGAACTGCGCGCGACCGTGCGCTGCGAGGACGTCGCGCTGCCACCGAAGGACCAGGACGGCAACCAGCCCGGCGGCGTGGTCGTGCGCGCCAACGACGCGGCGAGCGAACGGCTGGCCGGCGACGCGGCGTGGCGGCCG
>JBKDXM010000048.1:0-71956 GCA_046306335.1 Planctomycetota bacterium | reverse complement strand
GGCATCGCCACGAAGGCCACGCCGCCGAGGCGCAAGCGCGCGAGTCCGGCAATGCCGGCAGCGCCCGGCAGCACGGCGATCGCCGACGGCTCGGCGCGCAGTTCGTCGACGACGTCGCACAGCGCGGCGGCGCGCACCGCGGCCGGCGCGCGCAGGGCTTCGGCGACGAACACCGGCAGCGTGGTCAGCACGATGCCGAAGAACGGCCCGCCCTGCGTCAGGTCGTCGACGAAGTCGCCGTAGTCGCCAAAGGCGAAGAGCGCGTGCGCGGCGAGCGGCACGGCCGCGAACGACAGGCGCAGCAGCGCGCGCGGCGGCGCCAGCGGTGCCCGCCCGGACAGCAGGGTGCGCCGCGCGCCGGCGGCCGCGGCGGTCGCCAGCGCCATCGGCGCGAACAGCAGCGGCAGCCACGGGCCGGGGCCGACGCCGACCGCGGCCGAGCCCGGCAGTGCCGGCAGCAGTTCGCGGTGCACGGCGACGACGAGCAGGCCGAGCAGCAACGGCAGCGACAGGAACACGATCAGCGGCCTTGCGCGGCGGGAGGAAAGGCGCGCTGCAGGGCCGCGGCGAAGCGCGGGTCGCCGCGCAGCGCCGCCAGCTCCGGATCGGTGTCGAACATCGCGCGCTGCAGGCGCAGCGAGCTGTCGAGGTCCGGCGACGCCAGCAGGGCGGCGCACTGTTCGACGGCGGCGAGGCCGCGTTCGACGTCGCCGGCCAGCGCGTGCACGCACGCGGCGCTGTACCAAGCCAGCGGTTTGAGCGTCAGCTTGCTGGCCTTGGCGAGCACCATCGCGGCGCGGTAGGTCGCGGCCGCGGCTTTGTGCTCGCGCAGTTGGTTGTGGAAGTCGGCGAGGGCGAGCAGCGCCGCCAGGCGGTCGTCGGCCGCACCGTCCGCAGTCTCCGCGGTGAGGCGCGCGATCTCGCGCTGGCCCTGCTCCTTGAGGTCCCACTGCCAGAGCAGCGCGGCGAGCGCGCGGCGCAGCGGCTCGGGCTCACGGCGTTCGTCGTCGGCAAGGCGGACGATCGCGTCGACGCGCGCGGCGGCGGGGATGCGCGGCTGCAGGTCGCGCAGCGCCGGCACCAGTTCGATGCGCTGCGTGGTCGGAAACCAGTCCGGCGGCTCCAGCAACAGCGTGAAGAAGAACTCGCCGACGCGCGGCTGCAGCATCGCCAGTGGCTCGTACTGGCCGCGGAAGGTGATGTTGGTGGCGCGCTGGAGCTTGAGGAAGGCGAGCGCGAAGTCGCGTTCGGCGTGCTCGATCGCCTTGCGGCGCGCGGGGTCGTCGGCGGCGCCGGCGTGCGCCGCGGCCACCCAGCCGAGGCCGTCCACCGGCGCAGCGGCGAGCGCGGCGAGCAGCGGCGTGTTGGCGTCGGGCGCCGCCCCGGCGGCGAACCACGCGGCGAAGGCGTCGCTGATCGATGGACCCTGCGGTGCGCGCGCGGGGGCGGCGGGGTCCTGCGCTGCGGGGGATTGCTTGGCGGGTGCCGCGGCGGGCGCAGGCTGGCGGTCTTGGTTGGTGGCGGTCAGCGCGGGGGTGCCTTGGGGACTCTGATTGGCGGGAGCTACGGCGAAATCAGCCTGCCACTCGTGCATGGCAGGACTCGTCGCTGGTGCATCCCGGAAGCAAGGGGCGGCGGTCGTCGGCCGCACCGTCGGCGTGACGAGTTCGCACTGGCCGCAGTGACGGCCAGCGGTCGTGTCCTGCCCCACCGCCCCCGACGAACCACATCGCACCGGCGGCACCAGCGGCGCCAGCGGCGCCAGCGCCGCCGCGCCCAGCGCCACAGCGCCCGGCAGCACCGCCAACGCCGCCAGCGCGGGCGCAACGAGCGGCCATGCGCGGGAGCGTGCCATGTCGGTGGCTTCTAGCCGGTGCCGGCGCGCGGCAACAGCCCCGGAACGGCGGCGGGCAGCGCGAGGTCGACGAGGCGGGCGGCGACCGCGTCGGCGTCGGCGGCCAGCGCGGGATCGAGCGGCACGCACGCGGCCGCCACGCCGTCGGCGGCTAGGTCGCGCTGCAGCGCGCGCACGAACTCGTGCACGCCGGCCATGCTGGCGGCGAATGCGGCTGAGCCGGCGGCCAGCGCGGCGTCGGTCGCGCCGACGAACACCAGCGCGCCGCGCCGCTGCCGCCGGAACAAGGGCAGCACGGCGCGCGCCAG
The DNA here is from genome assembly GCA_046306335.1 of Planctomycetota bacterium. GTDB lineage: Bacteria > Planctomycetota > UBA1135 > UBA1135 > UBA2386 > UBA2386. The sequence goes on along the minus strand of JBKDXM010000048.1, from coordinate 69,793 downwards.
CAGCGCGTTGGCCTGCAGGTTGGCGGCGAGCAGTTCGGCGAGGTCGCCACCGGGCTCCTTGCCCGGGGCGCGTTCCTGCCAGCGGCCGGCGGCGCCGACGAAGCCGGTAAGCGGGCCGAGCGCGTCCTTGGCGCCCTTGACGAAGCCGGCCGCCGCTTCGGCGTCGCCCGCGGGCACGAGGCCGACGAGCGCGCGGTCGCTGGCGAGGGCGGAGCGCAGCTTGTCGACCTGCCACGGCTTGCGCACTGCGGCGGCGACGCGACCGCCGCGCGCCAGCACGGCGCGCGCAACGGCGCCGCCGATGCGGCCGGTCGCGCCGGCGACCACCAACACGGGAACGGTCACGGTCAGAACTGCACCTTGACCGCCTTGCGTTCCTCGGGGGCCTCGACCTCGAAGAACTCCAGCTGCTTAAACTGGCCGAAGCTGGCGAGGATCGAGCTCGGCCACTGCTCGATGGCGTTGTTGAGCCGCATCGCCGCGTCGTTGTACGACTGCCGCGCGAAGCCGACGCGGTTCTCGGTCGACGTCAGCTCTTCCTGCAGGGCCAGCATGTTGGTGTTGGCCTTGAGGTCGGGATACTGCTCGGCGACCGCGAACAGGCCGCGCAGCGATTGCGTCAGCGCGCCCTCGGCCTTGACCAGGTCGCCGACGGCGCCGGCCTTGCTGAGGTCGACGCAGGTCTGGCGCGCGCGGATGACGGCTTCGAGCGTCTCGCGCTCGTGCTTCATGTAGCCCTTGGCCGTCTCGACGAGGTTGGGGATCAGGTCGTAGCGGCGCTTGAGCTGGACGTCGATCTGGCTCCAGGCGTTCTTGGCCTGATTGCGCAGCGACACGAGCGAGTTGTAGGTCGCGACGGCCCACAGGGCGATCAGGGCGACCAACGCGACGGGGACGATCCAGACGAGCTGTTCCATGGCAGGTGCCTCCGGCGACGGGCCGCGCCAGCCGAACCTCCCGGTTCGCTCGACGACAGCCGTGGGGCAGACGCTACGTCATGCCGCAACGCACGCAAGCGAAGGGCCGGTTCCCCGTGCCTGCGCGTGGCGCTGGCCGCTGGGTGCTGGCCGCCGGTAGCGGGTTGCGGGTTGCCGGGTGTCGGCCGCGCGCCGCTCACCGCTCGCCGCCAACCTCAGCCGATCGGCACGCGGTCGAACTTGCTGGGCACGACGACGTCGCCGAAGCCCGCGTCGCGCAGCCGGCCGGCATAGGACTCGGCGGGCGCGTCTTCGCCGTGCACGACGAACACCTGCTTGCAACGGCCGGCGAGGTGGCGGGTCGAGGCCAGCAGCTCCGGCCAATCGGCGTGCGCCGAGAAGCCGGAGATCGTGCGCACCTTGCAGCGCACGTCGTGCTCCTCGCCGTAGATGCGGACCTTGGTCTCGCCGTCGAGCAGACGCCGGCCGAGGGTGCCCTGGCCCTGGTAACCGACGAGCAGCACGCAGTCCTCCTTGCGGCCGATGGACTGCTCCAGGTGGTGCAGGACGCGGCCCGACTCGCACATGCCCGAGGCGCTGACGATGATGCCGCTGCGCACGTGGTTGAGCTGCTTGCTCTCCTCGACGTCGGCGACGTAGGTCACGCCCTCGAACAGCAGCGGGTGGTGGCCCTGGCGGATCAGCGCGCGCGTCTCGTCGTCGAACAGGTCGGGATGCCGCGCCATGATGCGGGTCGCTTCGCGGCTCATCGGCGAATCGACCCAGATCGGCAGCTTCGGCAGCGCGCCGGAGCGCATGAGCTGGCCGAGGAACAGCACGACCGACTGCGTCCTGCCGACCGCGAACGCCGGCACGATCACGCGGCCGCCGTCGTGCAGTTCCTCGGCGACGATGCGCGCGAGGTCCGCCATCATGTCCTCGCGGCCGGCGTGCTCGCGGTCGCCGTACGTCGACTCGGTGATCAGCGCGTCGCACTCGGGGATGCGCTCGGGGTCGCGCAGGATCGGCAGGTTCTTGCGGCCGTGGTCGCCGGTGAACACGACGCGGCGGCGGCGCGGCCCCTGCTCGACGTCCATCACGACGATCGCCGCGCCGAGGATGTGGCCGGCGTCGAGGAAGGTGACCCGCAGCTCGGGCGTGACCTCGAACTGCTGGTGGTACGGCACCGGCTTGACGAGGCGCAGCGTGCGTTCGACGTCGACTTCGTCGTACAGCGGCTCGAAGTCGTGGCCGCGCTTGCGCAGATGGCGGGCGTCCTGCGCCTGGATGTGCGCGGAGTCCATCAGCATCATGCGCAACATGTCGGCGGTCGCGTCGGTGCACCAGATCGGCCCGGAGTAGCCGTCGCGCACCAGCCGCGGCAGCGCGCCGCAGTGGTCGATGTGCGCGTGCGAGAGCACCAGCGCGTCGACGTCGCGGCCGGCGATCGGCAGCTTGCGGTTCTGCGCGTCGGCCATCCGACGCGGACCCTGCACGAGGCCGCAGTCGAGCAGCACCTTGCTGTCCCCCACCTCCAGCAGGTGCTTGCTGCCGGTGACGTGGCGGGCGGCGCCGAGGAACTGCAGGGCGAGGCGCGGCTCCATCGCGTCAGGTCCGCACGGTGACGGTGCGCGAGGTCGCGGTCAGCGGCAGCAAGAGCGGCGCGAGCAGCAGGTCGACGAAGGCAACGCGGGTGTGCACGGAGTAGCTCGTCAGCTCCGGGGCCATGCGCTGCGCGTCGACTTCGTTGAGCCGGATGATGCCGAAGAGCAAGTAGTACTGCCGCGCGCTCGTCTCGCCGGTCCCCGTCGGGCCGAGCCCGACGACGTGGGTGTGCGACATGCAGCCGCCCAGGCAGGCGGCGGCGGTGAGCAGGGCGGCGGCGGCGAGGCGTCGAGCGGACGGACGCAGAATCGGCTTCACGACTCGGGTTGTACCAACGGAGGGCGCGGGTTGGCACCTTCGAGCGGCGGCGGCGTGGGTGCGGCGGCCGGCGCATCGGCGGCTGGCGGCCAGGTTGGCGACACCGGCGGCGCGGGCGGCACCGGCAGTGCGGGGGGCGTCGACTCGATCGCGGCGAGCCGGCGGCGGGTGGCGGCTTCGCGGGCGAGGTGCCGACGCAAGCCGAGCACCAGGACCGGCAGCAGGGCGACGAGCAGCAGGCTGAACCACTGGTCGAAGACGATGCGCCACGGCGCCCCCGAGCCGTGCAACACGTACGCGCGCCAGTGCTCCTCCAGCCAATAGGTCGAACGACGCAGACGACCGGCGAGCGCCGCTGGAAACGGCGTGATGTCGTCGGCCGCGGCGGCGACCGCGACCAGTTCGTCGAGGCCGTGGCGCGCAGCCAGCCACGCGACATAGGAGAAACTCTGCGCGTAGGCCTCGCGCCGCGCCGTCGTCTCCGCCGGGAAGTCGCGGTCGAGTTCGGCGAAGTTGCGCAGCCGCTGCGCCAGCAGCGCGAACGTCAGTTCGTCCTCGCGGGCGCGCAGGTACGTCTCCCCTGCCAGCACCTGCGCGAGGCCTTCGTGGAACCAGCGCGGGATGCGGCGGCCGTGCGGGGCGACGTGCTGATCGAGCAGTTCGTGGGTCAGTTCGTGCCGCACGACGCTGCGCAGCGGCAGGCCCAGGCGACCGACCTCGCCGAGCACGAGGTGGATCTGGTGCGCGCCGAGCAGCGCGAACGCCGGCGCGTCCGGGTGCAGGTGCGGGGCGAGCGCTGCCGGCAGGGCCTCCCGGTCGGCGTGCACGTGGACGAAGAACGGGTGCTTGGGGCCGCCGGGAAAGACCGGCGCGAGCAGCGGCAGTTCGGCGGTGACCGTCGCCTGGACCCGCTCGAGGTCGGCGGCGGCGACCTCCCCACCGCCGGCGACGACGTGCGCCAGGGTCGCCGGCGCAGGCGGGGGCGCTGGCGGCGTGCCGTCTCCGCCGCACGCCGCGGCGAACAGGCAGGCAACGGCGAAAACAGCGATGCGGACGGGCAGGAACACGAGCGAGGCGCGTCATAGACTGCGCCCGCCGGTCGCCAAAGGGCCGGCGTCAACTCTCGGAGGAACCGTGAACGCCTGGAAGCTGCTCTTCGCCGTCCCCATCGCCGCCGCCTTCGCCATGACGCCGCAGGATCCGGCCCCGGCCGACACCGCGGGCGCCGACGTCGTCACCATCTGCACGATCGCCGAACTGCAGTACACGCCGCTGAACGGCGCCATGGTCTCCGTGCCGGCGCGCAACGTCGTCGAAGTCCGGCTGATCGAGGACGGCAACGAGCACATGCGGCTCGAACTCGTGTACGAGAACGGCGACTACTCGCTGCAAACGGTGCAGGGCTTCCACCTGATCGACAATGGTGTCGGCGCCCGCGAAGTGCGGCTCGTGCGCGGCCCGGCCGCGCGGATGCGCTTCCCGCGCATGCCCTGACGGGCCGACGGCACCGGCGGCTCGGCGCGGCGCGCAGACCGGCTCATCCGGCGGCGGCGGCAGTCCGATGACAGCGGCTGCAAGGGGACGAGGTCGGCATCGCATCGACCAGTCGCCACTGCCGTGTCGTCACTCCACCAACCCGCCAAGCGGCCCACGCTCCACGCCGACCTGAACCTCAGGGCGCCGTCGCTGGGCTTCGTGGCGCCCGCAGTCACCACGTTCCTGCGCAGCGGCGTGCGCTTGGCGCAAATCGCGCCGCCCCCGCCCCCGCCGCCGGCGCTGGCGACGGTGCCGGGGCCGGTGACGCCTGCGGCCGCGGCCGTGGCGAGCCCCATCGGGCAGGACCGCGGCGGCGACGACGGCGAGCCGGCGACCGCCCCCGCGGCGAACGCGCCGGCCGCGGCGGCGATGTCGGCCACCGCCGGGCCGACCGCGCCGAGCGACGACGAGACGACGCTAGTGCCATCCCCAGTGGGCGCGCTGGACCGCGTCGTCGCCGCCGCCGAAGCCGAGCTCGCGGCGGCGCTGGCCGCCGCCGACACCGCCAAGTCGGTCGGGGCCGACGCGCCGGCCGCGGCCGCCGCTGCGGCGAACAACCCTGCGCCCGCAGCAACCAGCGACGGCGACGACGGCGACGCCACGACCGCGGTGCCATCCGAACTGGACAGCCTGATGGAGCAGGTCAGGCTCGATCACTCCGCGGCGGCGGCGGACGACGCGATCGAGTTCGCCTTCGGCGACACCAACGACGTGCAGGCTGCCGCCGGCGGCTCGGCTGGCGACTTCACCGCCGGTGCGGCGGTGCTGGCCGCGCCCGATCGCGCCGCCGCGATGCCGCCCGCGGTGGCAGAGGCCGGCATCACCGCCGCGGAAGCCGTCGCCGAATGCGCGGCCGACATGGCCGCCGGCTTGGCGGACAGCGGCGAGGCCGCCGCAACCGACGCGAACGATGCACTCGGCGCCGTGGCCGACGAGGACTTCGCCGTGTCCACGTCGGGCGCGATCGAGAACGCGACCTCGGCGCTCGCCGACTTCATCGCCCCGCGCACGGAGGCCCTTGCCGTCGACATCGAGGCCAAGATGCGGCACAGCGGCGAACTGGGCAACTCGAACGCAGCGGCGGCCGGCGTGGACGACGATCTGCTGGCCGCACTCACGCCGACCGTGGAGGCGCTGGCGGCGGTGCAAGAGGTGGTGGAGCAGGTAGCGGATCGCACCGCGGCGGGCGAGAGCACGGATGCGGCCGCGGCACCGGCAGAGGTTGCGGTTGAGGCTGGGCCGGCCACATCGAGCGCGGACGTAGTGGGTGCGCTCGGCGCGGATCTCGGCGCGGACTTCGGCGCGGATCTCGGCGCGAACTTCGGCGCGGATCTCGGCGCGGACGCGGCGGTCTGGGGCGCAGCGGGCGCGGACGTCGGCACGGCGTTCGACGGCGAAGCCATTGCGGGCCCGGCGGCGTTTGCGGACAGCTCCGGCACCGGTGGCGACTTCGGCGGCGAGCCGGCTGCGATTGCGGCCGCGCCCGCGGGCCCGGACGCCGCGGCTGGCGCTGGGGCCACGACCGGGGTGACTGGTCCGGCCACACCGGCGACGAACGCCGGGCCATTCGCCGCCACCGCGGTCGGCGCGGATGCCGACGGCCTTGGCGAACCGGGCGCGGGCAACGGCAACGCGGCGGGCGCACCGGTCCAGGCGGGCGGCAGCGGCGAGCTGGTCGGTGGCGACGCGAGCTTTGCCGACGCGGCGGCGCTGCCGGTGGCGGACGCTGCGCCGGCCATCGAAGCGCGCGCGGCGGCAGCCGCGAGCGAGTCGGCCGTCCGCGCCGACGCGATCGCGCCGGTCGACGCCACCGCCGACGGCGACGGCACGCCGCCGGCGCTGGCGCTCGCGACTGCGGTGGCGCCACCGAGCAGCGCTCCGACCGCTGCCGCCGCGACGGACAGCAGCGCGCTCGCGACCGCAGTGCACGAGCTGCGCGCCGACGTGCAGGCGACGCTGGGGCCGTGGCGCGACGGGACGCCGCCGGCGCTGGCCGCGTCGCTGGCGCCGATCCGCACGCAACTCGACCGCCACACCGAACTCCTGGCGCAGCACGCCGAAGGCCTGCGCGGCCTCGACGAGCGGCTGGCGAGCGCGGCGAGCGCCGCCGCGACCAGCGCTGCGCCGGCGGCAGCCAGGCCGGCGGCAGCGACGCCCGTGAACAACCCGCCGTCCTGGCACGGACCGGTCGCATTCGCCTGCCTGGGCGCGATCTGGTCGGTGTTGCTGTGGTGGAAGACCGGCTCGCTGGCGCTCGCGGCCGGCGTGCTCGTGGCGAGCAACGCGCTGTGCGCGCACATCGCGGCGCGGTCGGCGCGCCGCTGCTGATTGCCAAATTGCCGGATTGCCGGATTGCCGCCGCGTCAGCGCGCCGCCGCCGGCGTCAGCAGGTTGGCCAGCAGCCGCACGGCGCCGGGATGCAGCTTCTTGAGTTGCCGCCACAGCGACAGCGCGCAGTAGACGTACTCGCCTTCGCCATGGCGCGCGTACAGCAGCGCGCCGCGCTCGGGCGGCTGGCCGGGGTCGTGGAGCTCGATCACTTCCTCGCACGACTGGCTCCACGCCGACGGCAGGTAGAGCGCGCGCTCCTGGTCCCATCCGTCCCAGTCCTCGGCGCCGATGCGGTTGGGATGCGTCAGCAGCGGATGCTCGCGCCGCAGCACGCGCACCGGCGCGTCGGCGCGGGTCACGCGCGCCTTGCCGATGACGAACGGACGGAACGGCGCGCCGACGAAGTCCTCGCCCTGCGGCTGGAACTCGACGTCCTTCTGGTAGAGCACGACGAGGCGCTTGCCGGCGCCGGATGCGAAGTCGAGCAGGCGGTCGAACGCGCGGCGCGCCGCCGGCCGATCGCGCAGCGCGCGGATGTCGACGACGATCGCGTCGAGCCCGGGGAACGCCGCGGCGGCGATGGCGGCGTCGTCGAGCACGGTCAGCGCGATGCCGAGGCCGCCCTCACCGAGCACGTTGCCCAGCGTGTCGTCGCTGCCGCGCACGATGCCGACGCGCAGACCGTACGGCGCCACGACGTCGACCTTGTGCACGGGCAGCTCGACGCGCAGTTCGCCCATGCCGATGCGCAGGACGTCGACGCCAGGTCGCCGGCTGACCGGCGCCGTCACCGCGAACGGCAGCGCGACGCGCGTCTGGCTGCGCAGATCGACCGGTTGGCGCTCCCTGGCGATGGCGTAGCCGGCCGCAGCCCGCACTTCGACCTCGCCCTGCGCCGGCGCCGCGCCGTGCCGGGTGGCTTCGACGGCGAACTGCAGCGAGCGGCGCCCCGTCGGCAGCAGCAGCGCGCGCGGCGTCGGGCGCAGCGTGATCGGCGCGCGCAGTTCGACCGGCAGCGCGATTTCTATCGTCCCTACGAGCCCGCGCACGCGTACATCTATCCAGCCGCGCTGCGGGGCCACGAATCGCTCGGCGCGGAACCGCGCCGCCATCGGGTCGCCGTCGGCATTGGCCTCGGGTTGCACGGCCAACGTCGCGTCGGGCTCGCCCTGGAACTCGGCGGCGCCGTCGACGCGCGCGCCGTCGCGCGGCAGGGCGCGCCACGTCACCGGCTGCTCGGCGCGCACCGACGCGAGCACGCGCAGTGGCTCGCCCGGCACGGCGACGGCCCCCGGCGCCACGGTGAGCGCCACGCGGACGCCCGCCGCCAGCGCGACGAGCGCGCGGGCGGCGGCGAGGCGGCGGTCGCGGCGCGCCGGATCGACGGTGACTGCCGCGCCCGCAACCGCGGCATGGTTGGCGCGCACGATCTCGAGCGCGCTCACGGCGGCGACCGCGGCGGCGAGCAGCTGGTCGCCCGCGCGATCCAGCTCGCCCAGGCAGCGCTTGCCGTGATCGAGCCACGGCGACGAGCCACCGCCGTCCCACATGCTCGGCAGCACGAACGGGCTCGCCGCCGGCACTGCGGCCGGCGCTCGCCGGACGAAGCGCATGGTCGGCGGGAACACGTCCTCGATCGGCGCCGGTGCGCCGGGGCTGCGGTGCGCGTCGCGCAGGATCGCGTAGGCGTGCTCGCGCAGCGGCGCGCCGAGCTCGGCGTCGGGGACGTCGACGCGCAGTTCGAGCTCGCCGTGGCCGGGACGGTCGTCGGGGCCCGTCCAATACGCGCGGACGTCGTGCGGCGGTCGGTCGCTGCGGAACGACTCGTCGCGCGCGCGTTCGAACGCGGCTGGCAGCAATTCGATCAGCGCAAGGTCGTGGCCGTGCTGTTCGGCGGCGTGGTGCGTCGTCATCACCACGTCGGGCCGGATGCGGCGCAGCACGCGCGCGAGGTCGTCGACGGTCGCGTCGTGGCCCCACTCGGCGAGCGTGTCGGCGGCCGAGCGCCGGAAGCCGGCGTCGGGACGGCCGAGGTGCCAGACGTCGACGCCGAGGCGCGCGCAGCCGACCTCGGCTTCGAGCGTGCGGATGCGTTCGAACTCGTCGCCGGTCTCCGGCCCGGCGCTGTTCTGCGCGCCGCCGCCGCGCGTCGCCAGCAACAGTGCCACGCGCGCGCCGTGCACGCGGCGCAGCCACGCCGCCGGCAGCAGGTAGCGGTCGTCGGGGTGCGAGGCGACGAGCAGCACGAGCGCATCGCACTGCGCGTCGCGCAGCGCCTGCGGCACCGCGTTGGGCGCGGCGGGGAACACGGCCGGCACGTCGTGCCAGTTCTGCGCCACCGCGCCCGCCGCGCAGCCTGCGGCGACGGCGAACGCCGCGAACGATCGGCGCCGGCGCACCGCGTCAGACTCCGAGCGACAGGCGATTGGCGAGCACTTCCGGCAGGCCGACGCTGCGGATCTTCGCCTGCACGGCGGCGATGTCGTACGGCACGCGGCGCACGTGCACGATCTGGCGATCGGTGTCGACGAGGCCGTAGGCGGCGCGCGGGTCCTCGTCGCGCGGTTGGCCGACGCTGCCGACGTTGACGAGCACGCGCTCGTGGTCGCGATAGCTGACCTCGATCTCCGACTGCGGACAGATCGTCAACTCGGTCGCGTCCGGCGTGCGACGCATGTAGACGGCCGGCGCATGCGAATGGCCGACGAAGCACAGCCGCGTCTGCTGCTGGTCGAGCGCTTCGCGCGCCTCGACGGAACTGATCACGTAGCCGTACTGCTCGGGCAGGTGCAGGCTGCCGTGCACGACGGTGAACTCGTCGCGCTGGATCACGAGCGGCAGGCTGCGCAGGAACTCGAAGTCGCTGGCGCGCAGGTGCGCGCGCGTCCACACCATCGCCTGCCGCGCGAAGTTGTTGAAGTACGCGATGTCGAGCAGGCCGAGCGCGGCGGCGTCGTGGTTGCCGAGGCAGGTCAGGCAGCCGAGTTCGCGCACGAGGTCGATGCACGCCGACGGCTCGGGGCCGTAGCCGACGATGTCGCCGACCTGCACCCACGTGTCGACGCCGTCGTCGCGCATCGCCGCGACCACGGCGGTGAGCGCTTCGAGGTTGCCATGGATGTCACCGAGGATGCCGATGCGCATGGTGGCCGTGAGCTAGGACGCGCGCGGCGGCGGTCGCCGCGAGTCCAGCGAGAAGCGTGGCGGCGAGCACCGGCGCAGACCAGTTGCCGCTGTCGAATCGCGCGGCGAGGACGACGGCGAGCAACGCGGCGATCGCCGCCGCCAACGCCGCGCTCGGCGCCGCAGCGGCGCGACCGGCGACGAGCACAATTGCGAAATGGTAGAGCGAGCACACGAACGCAAGGCCCCAGCCGACGGCGCGGGCAGCCGTGTCCGCGCGCCCGAGCAGCAGATCGCAGACCGTCAGCGAGGCCCCGAAGGCGCACCCAACCATCAACACAAGTACCTGCGAGGTAACGATTTGCGAAGCAACGCTGCGGGCTGGCGGCACGCCGACCGCCAGGATCGACAGCAAGGTGGCGCCCACCACCCACGCCGATTGCCACGGCAGCGTGATGCCGTAGGTGCGCAGCAGGGTCGGTTCCTGCAATGCGGCCATCGCCACAACGCCGAGCGCCAGCAACCACGGGGCGTAGCCGGCGCGACGGATCGCCGCCGTGCACGCCAGGCGAGCGCGGCGCGCACACTGCGCGCGGGTCGTGCGGTCGAGAGCTGGTGGAATCAGTGCCAGATAATCTGTGGACGAAGGATTCTCGCTCCGACAGTAGATGGCTAGCATCCCGCCGACAAGCAGCGTCGACGTTCCCGCGGTCACGAGAGCCGTGCGACGACTGCCTCCTCAGGCGGCAAGGCGGCCATGCGTTCCATCGTTCTGGCGAACCAGAAGGGCGGCGTCGGCAAGACCACGACGGCGATCCATCTCGCCCATGGCTTGGCGCTGGCCGGCCACCGGACCGTGCTCTTCGACCTCGATCCGCAGGGCAACGCCACCATTGCCGTCCAATCGATCGCGCGCGACGCCGTGCCCGACGAAGCCATGGAAGGCCTGTCGTTGCTCGACGAGCGGTTCTGGCTGTTGCCGTCGCCGGGCGACGGCTCGACGCTTGCGCGCGGCGCCACGATCGACGTCGACCGGCTGAAGGATCTCGTACTGCGCATCGGCAGCCAGATCGACTGGCTGGTCATCGACTGCCCGCCGCGCCTCGACGCTTGGGGCTGGGCGGGCATCCAGATCGCCGACGAGGTCGTCGTGCCCGTGCAGCCGGAGTTCTTCGCGCTGCACGGACTCTCGCAGATGCTGGCGAGCCTCGATGCCGCGGCGCGGGAGTTCCCCGGCAAGGCCACCCTGCGCGGGGTTCTGCCGACGATGGTCGACCTGCGCGAGCCGGTGACCATGGAGATCCTCGAAGACCTGCGCAAGAATCTCGGCCCGCGCCTCTTGCAGTCGGTCATCCTGCGCGACACTGCCCTGGTCGAGGCATCGAGCTTCGGCCAGTCCGTCTTCCACCACAGTCCCCAGTCCAAGGCGGCGCGCTGCTACGCCGACCTCGTCAAGGAGCTTGAACATGGTTGATCGTCGTCTCGGTCGTGGTCTCGATTTTCTGCTGTCCGGAGGCCGGTCGGCCCAGCCCCAGGCCGGCAGGGCCGATGTCGCCGACCTCAAGAAGCAGGGCGACGACGAGGTGCTCCAGGTCGAGGTCGGCACCCTCGACGTCAGCCGGTACCAGCCCCGCAAGGTGATGGGTGAGGCGGAGCTGAAGGAACTCGCCGAGTCGATTCGCGCCAGCGGCATCCTGCAACCGATCCTGGCCCGCCGGGTCGGCGACCGGTTTGAGATCGTCGCCGGCGAGCGCCGTTGGCGGGCAGCTCAACTCGCCGGCCTGACCAAGGTGCCGGTGCTGGTCCGCGCGATCAGCGACCAGGACTCCGCCGTCTTCGGGCTGGTCGAGAACCTGCAGCGCGAGGATCTCAACGCGATCGAGAAGGCGCAGGGGTTCCGCCTGCTGATGACGACCCTGGCCACGACGCAGGACGAGGTCGCCAAGAAGGTCGGGCTCGAGCGGTCGACGGTGGCCAACTTCCTTCGCCTGCTCGACCTGCCCGACGACGTGCAGGCGCATGTTTCACGTGGAACACTGTCGATGGGCCACGCGCGCACGCTGCTCGCGCTGCCGGACGCCGCGACGGTCTCCGCGTTCGCCCACGAGTGCATCAAGGGCGCGTGGTCGGTGCGCGAAACCGAGGGCAAGGTCAAGGCGGCGCAGCAGGCGGCGATGGGTGAGCCCAGCAAGCCAACCGGCAAGGGCAAGTCGCGGCCGGTGTGGCTGAACGAGCTGGAGGAGACCTTGATGGAGAACTTCGGCATCAAGGTCGCGATCCGCTACGGCCGCAAGCGGAGCCAGATCGTGCTGGAGTGCGCCGGCCGCGAGCAGTTCGAGCGCGTGTTCGCGCGACTGAAGGACGCCTGAGCGTCCTTACTGCAGGACCGTCACCGCGGTGATGCGGATGTTGTCGCTGGGCTTGCCGCGACCCTGCTCTTCTTCCTGCGCCGACATCGTCGCCTCGCAGACCTTCTTCAGGTTGTCGAGGCCGTCGACCACCCACGCGAAGACCACGCGCTCGCCATCGTACCGCGGCGTGTCGTCGACCGAGATCCAGAGGCGGTCCGCGCACGACTTGCCGTCGGCCTCGTTGCGCGCCGACACGGCGCCGGCGAAGTGGCTGAGCGAGTTCTTCTCGAACTCGACCAGGTTCGTGCTCGGCTCCTTCTCGTTCCACTTCGTGCGGTCGTCGTCCTTGGTGGACGCGAGGCCGAAGTGCAGCTCGTGCGGGAGCTTCTTCATGGTCTTGGTCGGGCGGCGGATCTCATCGATTGCCAATCCCTTCCAGAACGGGTTCTCGCCTTGGGCGAGCTTGAGGAATGCCTCGCGGTGCAGCGGAGCTTGCGGCAGCAGCGCGATGGTGAAGGTGCCGTAGTTGTTCGACAGCTCGAACTTGACCTTGGTGGCGTCCGCCGGAATTTGCGGCTTGGCGAATTGCGCCGGCTCGGCGTAACCCTTCGCGGCCTCGATCTGCGCGCGCATCAGGGCGACCGCGCTGCCTTCCTTGGTCGGCTTCCACTGCGGCTCGTCGGGCTTGGCATCCGGCGTCGCCGGAGCGTCCTTGTCCTGCTTGACGAAGTCGCGCGACTGCATCGGGTACTTGGACGCCCGCACCAGATTGTGGTTGGGGAACTCCTTCTCCAGGGCAGCCAACTGGGCCTCCGCCTCCGCCCAATCCTTGCCGAGGATGGCCTGCCGGGCGAGTGCCAGGTGCAGGTACGGCTTGATCGCGGCTTCTGCCTTGCCCAACTCCGCCTTCAGGTTGGCGGCGTCGAGGCTCGGCAACTGCTCCGTCAGGCTCGCATTGGCGCTAGACACATCGACATAAGCCTTTTCCAGACCCATGCTTGTGGCAAACTTGGACCACTTTTCGTCGCTCGCCTTCCGCGCCGTATACGTCATGGCGTAATTAATGCCGAGCGCCGCGACGATCGCCAGGATCACCACGTTGGCGAGCGACTTGTAGCGTTCCCAGAGCAGCTCGATGGCGTTGGGTGCCGGGGCGGCGGCAGTCGTCGGAGGCGGGTTGGAAGTCATGGATTCGCTCGGTTAGCGGCGCGCGTAGTCGGTGGTGTAGTCGACGACCATCGTGGTCGCGCCTTCGCTGCGCTGGAACGTGTACTCGGCGCGGTAGATGCCGCGGTCGAACCGCAGCTTGGTCGCCTCGGCGTTGGCCTCGTCCTGCGCCTTGGTCCAGCCGTGCTGCGGCATGCGCTCGCGCACGTAGTTGGCGGCCGTCGCCACCTCCAACTGGCCGGTGTACTCGAAGCGCCCGTGGCGCCAGCCGGCCTCCTCGCGCGAGTAACTCTGATGCTGGCCTTCGCGGATCCGCAGGCCGTTGGGCACGACGACGTCCTGGAACTGCATCGCCTGCACGGTCGTGCTGTCGTCAGGTTCGGCAGCGCAAGCGCCGAGGCCGAAGGCGCAGGCGAAGAGGGCCGCCGTGGCCATGGCGGCGCGACAAGCGATCGATCCGTGCATGCTTCCTCGCAGTGGGCGGGGACGGGGAAAAGGGCGCGGGAGTGTAGCCATGGCCTGCGGGCAGAGCAACGCCTGCGGGCCCCGGGGGCGCCACGCGAGCCAGTATCGCCCATCCGGGGCGCGTCCTACAATCCCGCCGCCGCTGCGGCGGCCTCCAGCGCGATCCCACCCCATGCGGCCCACCAACCACGCCCGCCGGACGGAGTTGCTCGATCGGGCAACGCTGGTCCTCAACCGCTCGTGGCGGCCCGTCCACGTCACCACGGTGCGACGGGCGATTTGCATGGTCTGCCGCGACGCCGCCCGCATCGTCTGCCCGGAGTCGCTGTCGGTGTTCACCTTCGGCGAGTGGCTGGCCCGCCCGCTGCCACCCGAAGTGCAAGCCATCCGCTCGCCCAGCGTCCGGATCGCCGCCCCGGAAGTGGTCCTGCTGGCGCGGTACGACCGCGTGCCGTGCCACGAAGCGCCGTTCACGCGGCGCAACCTGTTCCTGCGCGACGACTTCACCTGCCAGTACTGCGGCCGCCATTGCGCCAGCGACCACCTCAGCATCGACCACGTGCTGCCGCGCTCGCGCGGCGGCGCGACGAACTGGGAGAACTGCGTCCTGGCCTGCGTGTCGTGCAACGCCCGCAAGGCCGACCGCACGCTCAAGGAGGCAGGACTGCATCTGCTGCGCGCGCCGGTCCGTCCGCGCTGGTCGCCTTACCTCAACGTGCGGCCGAACCAGCGCATGGAGTCGTGGTCCCGGTTCACCGCCGACTCGCGTCGTCGGCAGGCTTGACCGCCGACCGCCCACTTGCGCACGTACGCCGCCAACCCAATCCCATGATCCATCTGCTGCGTTGTTGCCTCGTCCTGCTGCTCGTCCTGACCGCCGCGAGCGGCCAGTCGGCGGCGCAACTGAAGAACGAACTGAAGACCAAGGAGACGGCGGCCAAGAAGGACCCGCAGAAGCTCTACGAGGTCGGCGTGTGGGCGAAGGAGAAGGCGCTGGCGGTCGACGCCAAGCGGCTCTTCGAGGCGGTGCTGAAGATCAAGCCCGACCACCCCGGCGCCAACGAGGCGCTCGGCAACGTGCTCGTCGAGGGCAAGTGGCTGGCGGCGAAGGAAGCCGACGCGTTGCGCAAGAAGGCGCTCGCGGCCGAGTACACCGCCAAGGGCTTCGTCGAGGTTGCCGGCGTCTGGGTCGAGAAGGACAAGGCCGACGACGCCAAGCGCGGCGTGTTCTGGCACGACGGCGAGGTCGTGGCCAAGGAGGAACTCGTGGCGCTGCAGACCGGCAAGGTGCGCCACCCCGTCACCGGTGAGCTGATCGACGCCAAGAACCTGGAGAAGGCGCAGGGCGACTACTTCCCCATCGGCGGCGACCGCTGGGGCGACCGCAAGGAAGCCGACACGTTCCACAGCGATGGCAGGCGGCCATGGCTGGTGCGCACCAAACGCGGCCTGTTCGTCAGCACGCTGCCGCTGGCCAAGATCGAAGAGCTCAAGGGACTGATCGACGCCGCCGTCGAGAAGGTGCAACCGGTCGTCGGCGACCGCGTGACGGCCGCGGCGCTGCGGCCGGTCGTGCTGGTGGCCGCGACGGAGTCGGAGTACCGCGAACTGGGCCAGAGCGCCGGCGACGGCACGGACGCCTGCGGGGCCTTCCTGATGAACGAGCAGGCGGCGCTGAAGCTGCCCTTGCTCGGCGACGTCCGCGCCGCGATCTGCTTCAACCACAAGGACTGGGGCGCGCGCTACATCCGCCACTGCGCGGCGCTCGCGAGCGCGCACGGCGCCGCGGCGGACGGCGGCAACGAACTGCCGTTGTGGCTGCTGCACGGCATCGGCTCCCTGACGTCCCGCTTCGACAGCGACCACGATGCCGCGTGGTTCGGCAAGCAACACGTCCAGAAGGGCGGCGTCCGCAACCTCAAGGCGTTCTTCGCCGGCTTCGAGATCAGCGGCGACATGGAGCCGAAGGACATCGACTACAACCTCTTCCAGTCCGGGCTGCTGCTGTCGTACTGCCTGCACGGCGGCGACGCGAAGGCGACCGCGGCGCTGCAGGACGTCACCGCGGCGCTGAAGAGCGGCGGCAAGGGCGGCCTCGACAAGGCGGTGAGCAAGCTGCAGAACCAGCTCGTCGACGACGAAGCCAAGGTGGCTGCCTACCTGCAGCAGGTGGTCGCCAAGGGCGGGTGAGTAGAGCCCGCGCGACCGCGGCGCCGACGGCGCGCCGTGCGACTGCCCCCTGGCGTAGAGCCGAAAGAATCCCCAACATCCGGTCCACGAGGACGCTTGCGTCTGGCCGATAGGCCGGGCGCGGTCCCACTGCCCGCCACGACTCATGAAGTCCTACCACCCGCTGCTCCTCTCCACGCTGCTGCTGGCGCCGCTCGCCGCCCAAGGCAGCATCCTGCCGTACCTGCCCAAGCACACCATCATGGCGGCGAGCCTGCCGGACCTGCCGACGTCGCTGACCGAGTTCCAGTCGATGCCGCTGGCGAAGATGTGGGCCGAGCCGGAAGTGCAGGCCTTCGTCGGCGATCTCGTGAAGATGGTCCGCAAGGAGGTGGACGAGGCGCTGGCGCAGGCGCGCGAGCAGCACAAGCAAGGCAGCCTGCCGGTCGACCCCGACGAGGTGCTCAAGCTCCGGCTGGACGGCGCGACGCTGGCCGTCACCAAGCTGAGCGTCCAACCGGGTGACCCGCAGCCCAAGCAGGAGATCGGCCTGCTGGCGCACTTCCACTTCGGCGCCAACGCGCCGTCGTGGTTGCCGCTCGTGCGCATGGGCATCGATCGGCTCGCCGACGCCGCGGCGGACGAGCTGGAGCGCACCGAGGGGACGCTCGACGGCGCGCCGATGATCACGCTGAAGCTCAGGCCCGATTCGGGCAACGTCGCCCCCGACTTTCACTTCGTGATGCTCGAGAACGGCCTGCTCGCCGGCACGCTGCTCGACGAGCTGCGCGAGACGCTCGCCGCCATGAAGGCGAAGACGACGATGCTCGGCGCCACGGCCGACTTCCAGGCCGGCTACGCCAGCCTCGACACCAAGGGCGCCGAACTCGAGCTGTTCCTGCGCCCGTCCGGCCTGGTGGAGTTCGCGCTCGGGGCGCTGCAGGTTGCTGACGCGATGGGCTCGATCGAAGGCCTCGACACGGCCGGCGTCGTGCGCGCGGTCGACGCGCTCGGCCTGCGCCGGCTCGGGGCGCTGAGCCTGACGCAGTCGTACGCCGACGGCAAGGCGATGAATCGCGGCTTCATCGGCGCGAACACCGGGGACGCCACCGCGCCTGCGGCCACGGCCGCGCCGGCCCGCAAGGTCGACATGTCGCTCCTGCGCTGGGTGCCCAAGGACGCCGCCAGCTTCGCGAGCGGCACGTTCGACGTCGCGTGGCTGCACAACACGATCATGAAGGCCATCGAGGCCTACGGGCCGGACGCGGCGCGCCAGTTCCAGGAGGCGCTCGCCAAGAGCGAGAAGGAGCTCGGCTTCAGCCTGCGCGACGACCTGCTGCTCGCCTGCGGCGACCACTACGCGATGTGGGGGCTGCCGCAGGCCTCGCTCAACGCGCCGCCGGAGTCGACACTGCTCGTCAACGTCAAGGACGAGGCCCGCGTGCTGAAGGCGATCAAGGGCATCGTCGCCGCGAGCAACGGCCTCTTCGAACTCGACGAGGGCGAGAAGCGCGGCATCATGGTCTACCAGCTCAGCGTCAACGTCGAGGAGATCGAGGGCTTTGGCGGCATGAACCCGCTGGAGGCGTACATGCCGACGTTCGCGTTCAAGAACGGCTACCTCGTCGGCGGCTTCTCGCCGAGCGACATCAAGCGCGCGTTCGCCCGCATGGACCGCAAGGAAGACGAGCCCAAGGGCGACATCCGCGGCAACAAGGAGTTCGCCTCCATCGCCGCGTCGCTGCCGTCCGACGTGACGTACTTCAGCTACGTCGATTGGAAGGCCACGTTCGAGGGCTACTACCAGATGGCGACGGGCCTGCTCGGCTTCATCCCGATGGGCGAGGACGTGCCGATCGACATGGCGCAGATCCCGGACTCGGCGACGCTGACCAAGCACCTGTTCCCGTCGGTCGCGTACGGTCGCGCCGGGGCCAACGGCACGACGACCACCTCGATGGGCCCGATCGGGCCGGAGGTCTACCTGCTTGGCCTGGGTCTGTTGATCGTCGGCAGCTTCAGCGCCGTCAGCCTGCGCGGCTTCTGACCGGCAGCCGACGCGCGGGTCGCCAGCCCGGTGGCGGGCTGGCCGTCAGGACGACCGGGTGTCGCCGTCGTCCCCAAGGCCTGCGGCGAGGTATTCGCCGCTGAGACGATCGGCGAACAGCACGCCGTCCGGCGACAGCCGGATCCGCCCGCCAGCGCGCAGCACGTCGCCAGCGGCAACCTGCTGGTCGCGGATCGCGCCGAACGCGGCTTCGACGTCGACCCCGAGCCGGTCGCCGATGGCCGCCACGTCGACGCCGTCGCGGCGGCGCAGACCGAGCCAGATCGCCTCGGCGGCACGCTGCCGCGGCCGCAGCGTCTCGGCGCTGCCGGCGGCGGGCAGGCCGGCGAGCGCCGCCTTCGCCCAGGCTTCGACCGGCTTGAGGTTGGTCCATCGCACGCCCTGGCGATGGCTCGCGGCGCCCGGCCCGACGCCGACGTAGTCGCCCTGCAGCCAGTAGTGGTCGTTGTGCCGGCACGGCCCGCCTGCGCCCGCGAAGTTGCTGATCTCGTAGGCGTCGAAGCCGGCGTCGGCGAGGCGCTGGCGCGTGTGCAGGAACATCGCGCGGTCGACTTCGTCGTCGTTGGGCTGCACGCGGCCCTGCTCCATCGCATGGTGCAGCTTGGTCCCCGGCTCGAACGTCAGGTTGTAGCAGGACAGGTGGTCGGGCCGCAGCGCGAGCGCGCGCTCCAGGTCGGCGGACCATTCGTCGCAGGTCTCGCCCGGAATGCCGAACATCAAGTCGACGCTCAGGTTGTCGAAGCCCGCGGCGCGCAGTTCGGCGAACGCCTGCTCGGCGCGGTCGGCGGCGTGCGCGCGGTCGAGGAACCGCAGATGGCGCGCGTGGAAGGTCTGCACGCCCATGCTCATGCGCCCGACGCCCGCCGCGCGCGCGATCGCCGCCTTCTCCGGGGTCACGCTCTCCGGATTGGCCTCGACGGTGAACTCGCAGTCGTCGCGCAGCGGCACGCGGCGGGCGAGGATCTCGAACAGGCGCCGGAAGCGCGGCGGATCGAGCAACGTGGGGGTCCCGCCGCCGACGAAGACCGACGTCGGCGCGCCGCCGCGCCAGGTGGCGGCGAGCTCGGCGTCGAGCGCGTCGAGGAAGACGTCGTGCACGGTCCGGTCGGCGACGACGTACGAGTTGAAGTCGCAGTAGCCGCACTTCACCACGCAGAACGGCACGTGCACGTACAAGGACGCGCCGGCGCCGGATGGATGCTGCGTCGTCGCGTGCACGCGACCAACCTACGGCCGCCGACGCGCCCCGTCACGTCCCGGAGGCAGAGCGGCGACGCGCGGGCGCGACGGCCGCGTTCTCGCCGAATTCGTGCGACATGATGGCGCCGAGGCGGGCGAGCGCCTGCTGCTCCATCTGGCGGACGCGCTCGCGCGTCAGGCCGAAGCGCTTGCCGATCGCCTTCAGCGTCATCGGTTCCTCGTCGCCGATGCCGAACCGCAGCTTGAGGATGCGGCTCTCGCGGCTGTCGAGGCCTTCGAGCAGCTCGCGCAACCGCTGGATCTCCATCGCCGACAGCGCCTGCTGCTCGGGGCCCGGCTGGCGCGTGTCCTCGATCGACTCGGCGAAGCCGGCGTTCTGGTCGTCGCTCATCGAGAACACCGGCTGCGAGGTCGCCTCGACGGTCTCGCGCACCACGTCCCAGTTCTCCTCGGGGATGCCGAGCAGCTCGGCGATCTCCGACGTGCGCGCGGGCCGGCCGAGCTTGTAGCCCAGCTCCATCGCCGTCGCCTTCCAGCGCGACACCAGTTCCGCCATGTAGCTGGGCACCCGCACGGTCTTCACCGTGTTGACGAGCGCGCGGCGGATGCCCTGCTTGATCCACCACGTCGCGTACGTCGAGAAGCGGCAGCCCGCGGCCGGGTCGAACTTCTCGACCGCGCGCACGAGGCCGATGTTGCCCTCCTCGATCAGGTCCATGAAGGCGAGGCCGCGGTTGACGTAGTTCTTGGCGATCGAGACGACCAGGCGCAGGTTGGCCCGGATCATGTGCTCGCGCGCCTCCATGTCGCCGCGCTGGATGCGCTTGGCGAGCTCGATCTCCTGCTTCGCCGTCAACAGCGGCACTTCGTTGATTTCGGACAGATAGATGTCCAGCCCGTGATCCCGCATGCGGTCCTCCGTCGTGTGTGTGGCGACGGGGCTATCGGTCCCGGGTGCCGGCCCGGGTGCGGTCGCGATCCGCGTCCGGCCCGTTCTGGGACGCGGCGGCACGGTCGCGACCGCGCCGCCGCGTCGTCACGGACCGAAGGCGGCGCTCGCTGGGCCTGCCGCCGCGGGCAGCGGCAGGCGCGGCGCGCTCACCACATCGTGTAGATGAACGGCGCGAAGCCGGTGGCGGCGAGCAGCAGCAGCACGCCGACGAGGCCGAACACGACCAGGATCGGCGTCATCCACCAGAGCTTGTTCTCCGCCATGAAGGCGACGAACTCGGCGACGAGGCCGCGCTCCTTGCCCTTGGCGGCTTGCAGGAACTCCTCCTGCGAGGACTTGTCGTCGGAAGCGTTCATCGGTGTCAGTAGAGCTTGAAGTAGCTGGCGGCCGGCCGCGGCGCGCCGCGATCGTGCCAGTAGGTGGGCAGGGATCGGTCGGGTCGGCGGCCCATCACGTCGCGGCCGATGGCGCGGAACACGAGGCCGATCGGCGTGATCAACGCGTAGAAGATGACGGCGATCAGCACGGTCGAGACGACGAGGCCGATCGGATACGCGACGAGCATGAGACCGACGTAGACCCAGCGGCTCGGTTCGCGGCGACCGGCGAAGTACAGCGCCAGTTGCAGCGCCCCGACGCCGGCCGCGGCGAGCACGGCCGGGTGGGTCCACGGCGACGCCGGCGCAGCGATCGCGCCGAACGCGCCCAGGAGACGCAGCGCGAGCCACGCGAGGAGCGCGAGGCCGGGCAGGGCCAGGAAGGCGAACTGCTGCAGCACGCGCGGCGTCGGATGCAGATCGAGCTTGATCATGGCGGTCAGTCCAGCTGGAACGACGCGAGGTACTTGTCGCGGTCGATGACCGGCAGGTTCTTCTGCTCGGCGCGGCGGACGACGAAGTTCTCCAGCACGAGCACGTCCATCTCGGTGCCGAGGCAACAGCGCAGCGCGTCCTGCGGCGTGCAGACGATCGGCTCGCCGCGGACGTTGAAGCTGGTGTTGATCAGCACCGGGCAGCCGGTGCGCTCCTCGAAGCGGCGCATCAGCCGGGCGAGGCGCGGGTTGCGCTCGCCGTCGACGGTCTGCAGGCGGGCCGAGAAGTCGACGTGCGTGACGGCGGGCACCACCGAGCGCAGCTGCTTGAGCTTGTCGAGCCCGATGGCGCCGGCCTCGACCGGCTTGCGCTTCTCCGCGCGCACCGGCGCGACGATCAGCATGTACGGGCTGTCGTGCTGCGGCGCGATGTCGAAGTACTCGCTGGCGCGCTCGCGCAGCACGATCGGCGCGAACGGCCGGAACGACTCGCGGAACTTGATCTTCAGGTTCATCACGCTCTGCATCCTGGGCGAGCGGGCGTCGCCGATGATGCTGCGCGAGCCGAGCGCGCGCGGGCCGAACTCCATCGGACCCTGGAACCAGCCGATCACGTTCTCCTGCTCGATCAGCTGCGCGACGCGGTCGGCGAGCGCGTCCTCGGTCGCGTGTTCCTCGTAGACGACGCCCTGCGCGTCGAGGAACGCCTTGATGTCCCGCGACTCGTACCTGGGGCCGAGCAGGCTGCCGCGCTGGCTGTCGGTCGGCTTCACCGTGCGCGGCTTGCCGAGCAGGTTGTGCCACACGAGCTGCGCGGCGCCGAGCGCGCCGCCGGCGTCGCCGGCCGCCGGCTGGATCCAGATCTTCTCGAACGGCCCCTCGCGCAGGATCACGCCGTTGCCGACGCAGTTGAGCGCGACGCCGCCGGCGAGGCAGAGATGCTTCTTGCCGGTGACCTTGCGCGCGTGCCGCGCCGTCTTCAGCATGACGTCCTCGGTGACCTTCTGGATCGACGCGGCGAGGTCCATGTGGACCTGCTCCAGCTGCGACTCCGACGGGCGCGGCGGCATGCCGAACAGCGCGTGGAACCGCGGGCTCGTCATCGTGAGCCCCTGGCAGTAGTTGAAGTACGTCAGGTCGAGCCGGTAGCTGCCGTCGTCGCGGACGTCGATCAGGTGCTCGCGGATCTGCTTCTCGAAGCGCGGCTCGCCGTAGGGCGCGAGCCCCATCAGCTTGTACTCGCCGCTGTTGACCTTGAAGCCGCAGTAGTAGGTGAAGGCGCTGTACAGCAGGCCCAGCGAGTGCGGGAAGCGGATCTCCTGCAGCAGCCGCAGCTTGTTGCCTTCGCCGACGCCGAGCGACGTCGTCGCCCACTCGCCGACGCCGTCCATCGTCAGCACCGCGGCGTCCTCGAACGGCGACGGGTAGAACGCGCTCGCGGCGTGGCTCTCATGGTGCTCGGGGAAGACGTAGCGGTTCTTCGGCTTGCAGCCGAGGTTCCTGGTCAGCATGCCGCGCATGTGCAGCTTGTCGCCGAGCCACACCGGCAGCATGCGCCGGAACGACGCCAGCCCCGCCGGCGCGAACGCCAAGTACGTCTCCAGCAGCCGGTGGAACTTCAGGATCGGCTTGTCGTAGAAGGCGACGAAGTCGAGGTCGGCGGCGGTGATGCCCGCCTGCTGCAGCGCGAACTCGACCGCGCGCGCCGGGAAGCCCGGGTCGTGCTTCTTGCGCGTGAAGCGCTCTTCCTGCGCCGCCGCCACGATTTCGCCGTCACGCAACAGCGCCGCGGCGGAGTCGTGGTAGAAGGCGGAGATGCCTAGGATGTGGGTCGCCATGCCAGACGGCAGCCAGCGCGCGACGGTGCGGCGCGCAACTGGCGGCGCAGCAGTCTACATGGCTTCGAACGCCGCGAAGTAAGGTTCCCGCATGGCCGACCGACCACCTCGCCGCCGACGCCGACTGGCAGCCGCCGCGGTGGCGATGGCAACGACGCTGGCTGCGCTCGCGGCCGCGGAGTTCGTCCTGCGACTGCTGCCGCCGTCGCGTCCGCTCGGCGAGTTGTCGTACGAACTGCCCGACCGCACGCCGATCGACCGCGAGACCGCCGTCGGCGAAGGCCGCATCGTGCCCGTGCCATGGGAGGCGCCGCGGCCGCGCTTAATGATCGCACCGAACCAGCGGTACTTCCTGCGCTACACCGACCAGGACGTGCTGCGGCGCGACTGGCTCGACGCCATGGGGCGCGTCGCGGTCGAGAACAATCGCTTCGGCCTGCGCGACCGCGCCGACCTCGACGAACACAAGCCGGCCGGCCAGCGCCGGCTGCTCTGCCTCGGCGACTCGTTCACGTTCGGTTGGGGCATACCCGCCGAGCAGAACTGGGTGCGCCTGCTCGAAGACGAACTCCGGCGTGACGGCGCCGACGTGCGCACGATCAACTGCGGCGCTGCCGGCACGGTCTGCGTCGACGAGTACTGGTACGGGCTGAAGAACCGCTTCCACGCCTTCGAGCCCGACGCCGTCGTCGTGACGCTGTGCCTCAACGACCTGATCCCCAGCAGCGGCTTGAACCTGGGCATGCCGATTCGGCCGAGCGGAATCCGCTTGCTGGACCTGCTGCGCGGTGCCGTCCGCCGCGCGCCGCTCGACCTCGATCCCACCTTCGACTGGGTCGGCTACCTACTGGCGCTGCCGGCGGCGGAGGGCACTGCGGCAGGGCTCTACGATCCCTCAGACAAACCGTTCGAAGCCATGTGGTCGCAAGGGGTTCCGCAGAAGTCACTACGCGAGACCAAGGCTTGGTGCGACGCCCGCAAGGTGCCGCTGATGGTCGTGCTGTGGCCCTTCCTCCAGGGGCTTGGGCCCGGGCGCTTCTACCCTTTCGCCAAGCTGCACGCGCTGGTCGCGGCCGACTGCCAGCAGGCTGGCATCCCCTTCCTGGATGTCCTGCCGAGCCTGCAGGCCACGGCGGCGGAAGACCTGTGGGTGACGCCGGCGGACCCCCACCCCAACCCCCTGGCGCAGCGCCTCGCGCTGCCGGCGATCACGGCGTTCGTGCGAGGGCAGACGGGCTGGTGAACGGCGAGGAGGCGGTGGGGGAACGGCGGGGGAGCGGGGCGGTCGGCCGGCAACTTCCCACAGGTCCTAGGCGGTTTCTCACAAGTCTGAAATTGACCATGGTGGGTTGGTCTTTTAGATGGGTCGCCCTTTCTGGGCCGACGCACGTGCCCCGCGCTCGCGCACCCGCGCCGCCAACCGGTTTATGGCGGACGGGGACCGAGTGCTGGGCGGCCCCTCGTGCGCTCGGCGCCGCCGACTGTTTCCGCGTCTGCAACCCCCCAGCCCCCATCTCGGAGGGGATCCAACTTGACCGTCCTGTTCCCCAAGTGGACCAACAAGCTGCCCGCCTTCCTGGCTCTCGGCGCGGCGGCGACCGGTCTGTTCGTGGTCTTCGTCGTCACCTACTGGTTCTCGCCGAAGCACACGGACGTCGGCTACCAGCCCTTCCAGCCGATCGACTACAGCCACAAGCTGCACGCGGGCGCGCTCGGCATGGACTGCCGGTACTGCCACCGCATGGTCGAGAACGGCCCGCACGCCACCGTGCCGGACGCCGACACGTGCATGGGCTGCCACACCAACGTCAAGAAGGACAGCCTGGCGCTGGCGCCGCTGCGCGAGGCCTACGGCGACGGCAAGGGTGACAACAAGCCGGTCGAGTGGGTGAAGGTCCACCTGCTGCCGCAGTACGCCTACTTCAACCACGCCGTGCACGCGCGCGCGAACGTCGGCTGCACGAGCTGCCACGGCCGCGTCGACCAGATGGAGATCGTCCGCCAGGTCGAGCCGCTCAGCATGGGCTGGTGCCTCGAGTGCCACCGCGACCCGACGCCGCACATCCGGCCCGCCGGCGTGTCGACGACGCAGATGGACTGGCAGCCGACCGCCGACAGCGTCGCCGCCGCCAAGAAGCTCCTCGAATGGCAGGGCGACAACGCCCCGGTCCTCAACCCCCCGACCCACTGCTCGGCGTGCCATCGATGAGCACCCTCCCGCTTCCGACCGTGTCGCCCATGAACGCTACCCAGACGACGGAACCGACCTACTGGCGCAGCCTCGGCCAGCTGGAGAACTCGCCGGAGTTCCAGGCGACGCTCGCGCGCGAGTTCCCCGAGGGCATCACCGAGGCCCCTGACGACGTCTCGCGCCGCGGCTTCCTCGGCGCCGTCGCCGCCTCGGTCGCGCTCGCCGGTCTGACCAGCTGCCGCAAGCCGGTCACCAAGATCCTGCCGTTCAACAAGCGCCCCGGCGGCTACACGCCCGGCGTGCCGCACTTCTACGCCACGACGCTGTTCCGCGGCGGCCGCGGCATCGGCGTGCTGGTGAAGAGCAACGACGGCCGGCCGACGAAGATCGAGGGCAACCCGGCGCACCCGAGCAGCCTCGGCGGCTCCGACCTGCAGCTGCAGGCCGAACTGATCCAGCTGTACGACGTCGGTCGCAGCCGCAAGGCGCGCGGGCCGATGAGCCACGCGCACGACGCGCACGACGACCATGGCCACGGCCATGCGCACGCCGAGCCGGACATCTGGGCCGAGTTCGACAAGTGGACGCAGGGCGACGAGTACAAGGGGCTCGTCAACGCGCAGGGCGAAGGCCTGCACGTCCTGCTGGCGCCGACCTCGTCGCCGTCGCTGCTGGCGACGATCGCGCGCATGAAGTCGGGCAGCTTCCCGAAGGCGAAGTTCCACTTCTGGAACGCGCTGCACCAGGACAACGAGCTCGACGGCGCGCAGCTGGCGTTCGGCAAGCCGCTGGCGACACAGCACGACTTCAGCAAGGCCGACGTCGTGCTGTCGCTCGACAGCGACTTCCTCGGCGTCGACGGCAACAACCTGCGCTCGGCGCGGCAGTGGGCGGAAGGCCGCCGCGCGCCAGCCAAGGGCAAGAAGCTGTCGCGCCTGTACGTCGCCGAGTCGATGTACTCGACGACGGGCACCGCCGCCGACCACCGCTTCCGCGTCAAGGCCGGCGACGTCGCCGCGATCGCCGCGGCCCTGGCGAAGGAACTCGGCGTCGGCGGCGAGCTCGCCGCCGCGGTCGCCGGCGCCGACGCCGGTGCGTTCGAGAAGAACGGCCAGAAGTGGCTGCCGGTCGTCGCCAAGGACCTCAAGGCGCAGAACGGCCGCGCGCTGGTCGTCTGCGGCCCGCGCCAGCCGGCCGCCGTGCACGCGCTGGTGCACGCGATCAACGGCGCGCTCGGCGCCGTCGGCCAGACGGTGACCTACACCGCGACGCCGGCCGGGCTCGACCAGAAGTGCCTGCCGTCGATCCAGGAGCTCGCCGCCGCGATCGGCCAGGGCGCGTGCAAGCTGCTCGTCTGCATCGGCGCGAACCCGGTCTACGACGCGCCGGCCGACCTCGGCTTCGGCGAACTGCTGAAGACCAGGAAGCCGAAGACGACGATCCACGTCGGCAGCCACGAGGACGAGACCGCGCAGCTGTGCGACTGGCACTTCCCGATCGCGCACGACCTGGAGAGCTGGGGCGACGCCTGCGCGCACGACGGCACCGTCTCGCTGCAGCAGCCGCTGATCGCGCCGCTGCACGGCGGCGCCAGCGCGCTGGAGTTCCTGGCGCTGATCAACCAGGAGGGCAATCCCGCCGACCTCGTCGCCGCGCGCGACACGACGTACGGCTACGCGATCGTCAAGCAGCACTGGCAGGACAAGACCGGCGCGGCCGACTTCGAGGCCAACTGGTGGCCGAAGGCGCTGCACGAGGGCGTGGTCGCCGGCTCGGCGTTCGCCGCCGAGGCCACGACGCTCAACGCCGCGGGCATCGCCGCGGCGGTCGCGGCGCTGCCGAAGTCGAACGGCATGGAGGTCGTGCTGCGCGCCTGCGCCAAGATGGGCGACGGCCGCTACGCCAACAACTCGTGGATGCAGGAGATCCCCGAGCCCGTCACCAAGCTGTGCTGGGACAATGCCGCCTGCCTGAGCATGGCGACGGCGCAGAAGCTCGGCGTCGAGAACGGCGACATGCTGACCGTCACCGCGACGGTCAAGGGCGCGCCGGCGACGCTGCAGATCCCGGCCTGGATCGTGCCGGGCCACGCCGACGACAGCGTGACGATCAACCTCGGCTGGGGCCGCAAGCTGCCCGAGTCGTGCAAGGTCGCCAAGGAGACGGGCTTCAACGCCTACGTGCTGCGCAACGGTGGCGCGTGGATCCTCGGCGGCGCGCAGGTCGGCCGCGGCCAGGGCCGCTACGACCTCGTCACGACGCAGGAGCAGGGCACGATGGCCGGCCGCGCGATCGTGCGCGAGGCGTCGGCCGCGACCAACGAGGCCGAGCCGCGCTGGGCGCAGAAGATGTCGCCGCTCGACAAGGCGGCGGCGCTGCAGGGCAAGGTCGAGAAGGACCTCAACAAGTCGCTGTGGACCGAGCGCTACGACCCGTCGCGCAAGGACCCCGAGGTGATGAAGTCGCCCTACCAGTGGGGCATGGTCATCGACCTCAACGCCTGCACCGGCTGCAGCGCCTGCATGGTCGCCTGCGTCGCCGAGAACAACGTGCCGATGGTCGGCAAGATCCAGGTGCGCCGGAACCGCGAGATGTTCTGGATCCGCACCGACCGCTACTTCGGCAGCAAGGCGACGGACAAGCTCAACGCCGCCGAGGACCCGCAGGTCGCGCACATGCCGGTGCCGTGCATGCAGTGCGAGAACGCGCCGTGCGAGTCGGTCTGCCCGGTCGCCGCGACCGTCCACAGCCCGGACGGCCTCAACGACATGGTCTACAACCGCTGCATCGGCACGCGCTACTGCAGCAACAACTGTCCGTACAAGGTCCGCCGGTACAACTACCTGGACTACATCGGCAACGTGCCGGACACCAAGCGCATGGCGTTCAACCCGGACGTCACCGTGCGCAGCCGCGGCGTGATGGAGAAGTGCACGTACTGCGTGCAGCGCATCAACGGCGCGCGCATCCAGGCCAAGCTGACCAACAAGAAGGTCGGCGAGGGCAAGGACGACGTGCAACTGACCACGGCGTGCGCGCAGGCCTGCCCGACGCAGGCGATCACGTTCGGCAACCTGCTCGACCTGAACAGCGGCGTCGCCAAGCTGGCGAAGCTGGACCTCAACTACGGGCTGCTGTCGGAGCTGAACACGAAGCCCCGCACGACGTACCTCGGTCGCGTGCGCAACCCGAACCCCGAACTGCTGGAAGCGAAGGCCTGACCCCGATGACCGCCATCCAAGTTGTCGACGAACCGGAGAACCCGCTGGCGCGGGCCGCGCTCGTCGAGGGCAAGAACGACTTCACGTCGGTCACCAACACCATCGCGCGCGTCGCCGAGGCGAGGACGCCGAAGGGCTGGTACCTGATGTTCGGCATCGCCATCGCGCTGCTGCTGAACCTCGGCGCGATGATCGGCTACCTGGTCTTCAACGGCATCGGCGTCTGGGGCAACAACATCCCCGTCGGCTGGGGCTGGCCGATCGTCAACTTCGTCTTCTGGATCGGCATCGGCCACGCCGGCACGCTGATCAGCGCCATCCTCTTCCTGTTCCGGCAGAAGTGGCGCACGTCGATCAACCGCGCCTCCGAGGCCATGACCATCTTCGCGGTCATGGCGGCCGGCATCTTCCCGGCGATCCACGTCGGCCGCATCTGGGTCATCTACTGGGTGTTCCCGCTGCCCAACCAGATGGCGATGTGGCCCAACTTCAAGAGCCCGCTGCTCTGGGACGTCTTCGCGGTCAGCACGTACTTCACGATCTCGGCGTTGTTCTGGTTCGTCGGCCTCGTGCCCGACCTCGCGACCTTCCGCGACCGCGCCGCCCAGGCCGGCCGCACCGTCGCCGCGAAGGTCTACGGCGCGTTCGCGTTCGGCTGGCACGGCAGCAACCGCCACTGGATCCACTACGAGAAGGCCTACCTGCTGCTCGCCGCGCTGAGCACGCCGCTGGTCCTCTCGGTGCACTCGATCGTCTCCTTCGACTTCGCCGTGTCGCTGCTGCCCGGCTGGCACACGACGATCTTCCCGCCGTACTTCGTCGCGGGCGCCATCTTCAGCGGCTTCGGCATGGTGCTGACGCTGATGATCCCGGCGCGCAAGTGGCTCGGGTTGCACGAGCTCATCACGCTCAACCACCTCGACAACATCGCCAAGATCCTCCTGCTGACCGGCACGATGGTCGGCTACGCGTACGGCATGGAGTTCTTCATCGCCTGGTACTCGGGCGTGGAGTACGAGCAGTTCGCCTTCATCAACCGCGCGACCGGTCCCTACTGGTGGTCCTACTGGATCATGGTGTCGTGCAACGTGATCAGCCCGCAGTTCTTCTGGTTCCGCAGCCTGCGCCGGAACCCGACGGTGCTGTTCGTCATCTCGATCTTCGTCAACATCGGCATGTGGTTCGAGCGCTTCGTGATCACGGTCACGTCGCTGCACCGCGACTTCCTGCCGTCGAGCTGGGGCTACTTCTCGCCGACGCTGATCGACATCCTGACGTACGCCGGCAGCTTCGGCCTGTTCTTCACGTTCTTCCTCCTGTTCTGCCGCTTCCTTCCGATCCTCGCGATCAGCGAAGTGAAGGGCGTCATGCCGGAGGCCGACCCGCACCACGGGCACGGCCACGGCGGCAACCACGGCGCGCACCACTGAGGCCCACGCCATGACGAACACGCAGAAGTGGGGCATCGTCGCCGAGTTCGACTCGGCCCGTGCCATCTACCAGGCGGCGGAGAAGACCACCGCCCAGGGTTACACCCGCGTCGACGCGCACACGCCGTTCCCGGTGCACGGCCTCGACAAGGCGCTCAAGCAGGGCCCGAGCCCCCTCGGCTGGCTCGTGCTGGGCGGCGGCATCACCGGCATCTGCCTCGCGCAGCTGATGATGTGGTGGATGAACGGCGTCGACTACGTGATGTGGGTGTCCGGCAAGACGCCCTACGCGTGGGAGACGACGATCCCGATCACGTTCGAGCTGATGGTGCTGCTCGCGGGCATCACGGCGGTGTTCGGCATGTTCGGCCTCAACAAGCTGCCGCGCCTGCACCACCCGATCTTCAGCCACAAGACGTTCTGGCGCGTCACCGACGACCGGTTCTTCCTGTCGATCGAGGCGACCGACCCCAAGTTCGACAGCGTGCAGACCGTGCGTTTCCTCGAGAGCCTCGGCGGCAAGAACGTCGCCGTGGTGGAGGACTGATCCGATGAACCGATTCCTCGCGAAGGCCTCGCTGTTGGCCCTGGCGCTGCTGCCCGCGTTCGCCGGCTGCATGCGCGGTGGCATCTCCGCCGACCCGCCCGTGCACCTGGTGCTCGACATGGACTTCCAGCCGAAGCTCCGCGCGCAAGGCGCGGCGGACTTCGACGGCTGGAAGGACGGCCGCGCCTCGCGCCTGCCGGTGATCGATCCGGTCGCCATGGAAGCGAGCGGCAAGCCGGCCGTGCGCCCGATCGTCGTCGCCCAGGGCTCGCTGGAGAACGCCGCGCTGTCGTCGAAGGACGCCGCCGGCAACTGGGTGAAGAGCAACCCGCTGCCGCTCGACCACAAGTTCATGGTCCTCGGCAAGGAGGTCTCGACGATCGACCGCGGCAAGGAGCGCTTCGGCATCTACTGCGCGATCTGCCACGGCCACAGCGGGCTCGGCGGCAACGGCCCGACCGGCCATGGCCTGGTCGGCCGGCGCTGGCCGGCGGCGGTGCCGAACTTCCACTTCCAGCCGGGCGAGGGCAAGGACAACCGCGTCGCCAACCTGAGCGACGGCGAGTACTTCGACACCATCACCAACGGCAAGGGCACGATGCCGGGCTACGGCGCGCGCATGTCGGTGGAAGACCGCTGGGCGATCGTGCACTACGTGCGCGCGCTGCAGTCCCTGAGCAAGTAACCGAGCGAACCGCAACCCAGCGACCCGGCACATGACCGCACACGCACCCCAAAGCGCCCTGAGCCTGCACGATCTGGCGCCGAACGTCACCGCCAAGGTCCGCGACGGCGACCTCGCCAAGGCCCAGCTCGCGCTGCTCGCCATCGGCGCCGGCCTCGTCGGCGCCGCCTGGCTCACCGTCGGCGGCAAGAACTTCTACTTCGCGTACCTCGTCGGCTACATGGGCGTGCTGGGCATCTGCCTCGGCGCCCTGTTCTTCACGATGGTGCAGCACATCACGCGCGCCGGTTGGAGCGTCGTCGTGCGCCGCACCGCCGAGAACATCGCCGGCGCGCTGCCGCTGATGGCGGTGCTGTTCGTCCCGGTGCTGCTGGGCGCGCACGACCTGTTCCACCACTGGATGGAGCCGAAGGCGGGCGACGAGGTCCTGGCCGGCAAGAGCGCGTGGCTGAACGCGAACTTCTTCTACGCCCGCGCCGCGATCTACTTCGCGATCTGGGTCGGCCTCGCCGCGTTCTTCCGCAGCCAGTCGATCAAGCAGGACGCGAGCGGCGACCCGGCGATCAGCCTGCGCCTCGCGCGCGTCGCCGCGCCCGGACTGCTGCTGTTCGCGCTGTCGACGTCGTTCGCGGCGTTCGACTGGATCATGTCGCTGGACCCGCACTGGTTCAGCACGATCTTCGGCATCACGTACTTCGCCGGCGGCGTGATGGCGTTCTTCGCCTTCACGATCCTGCTGCTGCGCTGGCTCGGCACGAAGGGCTACCTGAAGGACGCGGTCACCACCGAGCACTTCCACGACCTCGGCAAGTTCCTGTTCGCGTTCATGGTCTTCTGGACCTACACGAACTTCAGCCAGTACATGCTGATCTGGTACGCGAACCTGCCCGAGGAGACGGCGTGGTACGCGCACCGCGCGCACCACGGTTGGAGCGCGGTCGGCACGCTGCTGATCCTGGGCCACTTCTTCGTCCCGTTCGCGTTCCTGATGTCACGGCACGTGAAGCGCAACCCGATCGGCCTCGCCGTCGGAGCCATCTTCCTGCTGGTCATCCACGGCATGGACATGCAGTACCTGATCCTGCCGAACTTGGGACACGGCGAGGCGGCCGCGCCGGCCGGCGAAGTCGCCCACGCGGACTTCGCGCACGCGTTCGGCGAGTACCTGCACACCATCGGCTGGGCCGACTTCGGCTGCTACGTCGGCCTGCTCGCCCTGCTCGGCGGCTTCGTGCTACTGAACGTGCGCCGCACCAACCTGGTGCCGGTCCGCGACCCGCGGCTCGCCGAGTCGCTCCACTTCCACAACATCTGATTCCAGGCGCACGCACATGGCTCACGGCCACCACCACGGCGACCACGCTCCGGGCGCGACCCACGAGGCGGTCGCGCTCGACCCCGAGAACGAGATCGACGCCCGCTCCGCGACCATCTGGGTCGTCGGCGGCGCGATCGTGACGTTCCTCTCCCTCTGGATCATGGTACCGATCTTCATGCGCGTGCTCGACGAGGAGCGCATGCAGAAGGTCGCGCTCGCGCCCAACACGGAACTCGACGCGACGGTGAAGTCCGAGAGCGCCTTCCTGAACGGCGACAACCCGACCAAGAAGAACATCGGGACCGTCGTCGACGGCCTGCGCAAGTGACCTGAGGCGATCCGACATGCGCGCCATCCTCTTCAGCCTGCTGTTCGCGACCGCGAGCCTGCCTGCGCAAGGGCCGGGCCACGCGCCGTCGCGGACCGTCGAAGCCAAGGAGGAAGCGGCCGCGCAGCTCGACGTCGTCGGCGCGCAGATCGACCCGGCGCTGCGGTTCACCGACGAGCGCGGCTATCCGTTCGAGCTCAAGCAGTGGTTCCCGGGCAAGCAGCCGGTCGTGCTGCTGCTCGGCTACTACAGCTGCCCGGCGATGTGCGGGCAGGTGCTCGACGCGGCGTTCGCGGCGCTGAGCGACGTCGACCTGCAGCCGGGCGAGCACTACCGGGTCCTCAACGTCTCCATCGACCCCAAGGAGACGCCCGAGGTCGCCAAGGCGCGCAAGGACTCCTTCCTGCCGCGTCTGCACAAGACCGGCGGCGAGGACGCGTGGCGCGTTCTGGTCGGCGACGAGGCCAACACCAGACGCCTCGCCGAGCAGATGGGCTTCCGCTTCTACTGGTCGGACGCCACCGGCCAGTACGCGCACCCGCCGTCGCTGCTGTTCCTGACGCCCGAGGGCAAGGTCAGCCGCATCATCGTCAACACGGCGTTCGATCCGAGCGACGTCCGCCTCGCCATCGTCGAGGCGAGCGGCGGCGCACTCGGCGGCTTCTGGGACCAGGTCCGGCTCAACTGCCTGACCTTCGACGCCCGCACCAACACGTACTCCCTCACGGCCATGACCATCATGCGGATCGCCGGCGCCGTCACCGTCGTCGCGCTCGCCGCCATGATCTGGGTGATGGCCCGCCGCGAACGCCGCCACACCGCCGCGGCCGTCGCATGATCCTCCCGACCAGCTTCCCGCCCCGCATCGAGGAAACCCCCGTGCTCGCCCATCTGATCCAGGACCCCGCGAAGGCCGTGAACGCGATCGCTCGCGCCAAGCCGCCCGAGCTCGACGAATACGGTCAGCTGCCGAAGCTGGCCAGCACGTTCGACCACGTCGACGGGCTGTTCTACTTCACGTACGCGGTCTGCATCTTCTTCTTCGTCCTGATCCTGGGCGTGCTGCTCTTCTCGGTGGTGAAGTACCGCCGCAGGACCTTCGACCAGCCGGCGGCGTCGAACACGACCCACAACACGCCCCTCGAGGTCGTGTGGACGGTGATCCCGCTGATCATCGTCATGGTCATGTTCGCCTGGGGCTTCAAGGGCTGCCTCGACATGACGACGGTGCCGCAGGCCGCCAGCCAGAACACCTACAAGGCGACCGCCGCGCAGTGGAACTGGACGTTCACCTACCCCAACCACCCGGAGAAGAGCCGCGGCGAGGTCTGGCTGGAGGTCAACAAGCCGGTGCAGTTCCTGCTGGAGTCCGAGGACGTCCTGCACGCGTTCTACATCCCGTCGATGCGCGTCAAGCGCGACGTCATCCCGGGCCGCTTCCAGACGGTGTGGTTCACGCCGACGCAACTCGGCGACTTCCACCTGTTCTGCGCCGAGTACTGCGGCGACTCGCACTCGCTGATGTACGCCCAGGTCCACGTGGTCACCGCCGAGGAGTTCGCCAAGGCGCCGTGGTACACGTTCGACGACAGCACGCCGGCGAAGGCCGCGGCGAGCGGCGAGAGCATCTACAAGGCGCAGTGCTCGGCCTGCCACTCGGTCAACGGCGTCGGTGGCGCCGCGCCGAGCTGGGCCGGCGACAAGGGCCTGTTCAGGAAGGACGGCGACAAGGTCGTCGGCCGTGAGCGCCAGGTCGTCGAGGGCGGCGCGACCAAGACCGTCGTCGCCGACGAGGCATACATCCGCGAGTCGATCCGCATGCCGCTGGCGAAGCTGGTCGCCGACTACGCCACGAAGGCCAACATGAACGCCTTCGGCCCCGAAAAGCTCAGCGACCGCGAGCTCAATGCGGTCATCGAGTACATGAAGACGCTGGCCAAGTGAGACACCCATGACCACCCACGCTCCCGTCCTCGACGCGCACAAGTCGCACTCCGAGCAGCCGAAGCACTACCTGAACTGCAGCAGCGGCTTCTGGTCCTGGGCCAGCACGCTCGACCACAAGCGCATCGGCATCATGTACCTGATCGGCACGGGCCTCGCGTTCCTCGCGGGCGGCCTGTTCGCCCTGCTGGTGCGCCTGCACCTGTGGCAGCCGGACGGCATGCTGTTCAGCAACGACCAGTACAACCAGATCTTCACGCTGCACGGCGCCTTCATGGTGTTCCTGTTCGTGATCCCGGCGATCCCCGGGTCGCTGGGCAACATGGTGCTGCCGCTGATGCTCGGCGCGAAGGACGTCGCGCTGCCGCGGCTGAACCTGCTGAGCTTCTACCTGTGGCTCAGCGGCGCGGTGCTCGCGGCGCTCGCCATCGTCATGGGCGGCTTCGACACCGGCTGGACGTTCTACGCGCCGTACAGCCTGTACACGAACAAGGCCGTCGTCACGATCGGCCTCGCGATCTTCCTGCTCGGCTTCAGCTCGATCTTCACGGGCCTGAACTTCATCGTCACGACGCACAAGCTGCGCGCGCCGGGCCTGACGTGGTTCCGCATGCCGCTGTTCGTCTGGGCGCTGTACGCGACCTCGCTGCTGCAGGTGCTGGCGACGCCGGTGCTCGGCATCACGGTCCTGCTGGTCGCCTTCGAGCGCCTCTACAACATCGGCATCTTCGATCCGCGCCTCGGCGGCGACCCGGTGCTGTTCGAGCACTTCTTCTGGTTCTACAGCCACCCGGCCGTCTACATCATGGTGCTGCCGGCCTTCGGCATCATCAGCGAGCTGGTGACGGTGCACAGCCGCAAGCCGCTGTTCGGCTACAAGCTGATCGCGTTCAGCTCGCTGGCGATCGCGATCATCAGCTTCCTCGTGTGGGGCCACCACATGTTCACGTCGGGCCAGTCGACGTACGCGATGTTCGCGTTCTCGTTCCTGACGTTCTTCGTGGCGATCCCGACCGCGATCAAGGAGTTCAGCTGGGTCGCGACGATCTGGAAGGGCTCGATCGCGTTGAACTCGCCGATGCTCTACACGCTGGCGTTCCTGATCATCTTCGCGATCGGCGGCCTCACCGGCGTCATCCTCGGCTCGCTCAACGTCGACCTGCACCTGCACGACACGTACTTCGTCGTCGCGCACTTCCACTACGTGATGATGGGCTCGATCGCGCTGGCGTTCTTCGCCGGCCTGCACCACTGGTGGCCGAAGATGTTCGGCGTGATGTACAACGAGACGCTGGCCAAGATCGCCTGCCTCGTGATCTTCGTCGGCTTCAACGCGACGTTCATCCCGCAGTTCATCATGGGCAGCCAGGGCATGCCGCGCCGCTACGCGACGTACGTGCCCGAGTTCCAGCCGTACCACAGCGCGTCGACGGTCGGCGCGATGATCCTCGGATCGGGTGTCGCCCTGATGGTCTTCTACCTGCTCGCGTCGCTGCTGACGGGCAAGAAGGCGATGCAGAACCAGTGGGGCGGCGTCACGCTCGACTGGATGACCCCGACCCCGCCGCCGCTCGAGAACTTCGCGCACCCGCCGAAGGTCACGACCGAGGTCTACGACTACTCGACGCTCGACCTCAAGTCGACGCAGACGCCGATCGGCTGA
The DNA here is from genome assembly GCA_046306335.1 of Planctomycetota bacterium. GTDB lineage: Bacteria > Planctomycetota > UBA1135 > UBA1135 > UBA2386 > UBA2386. The sequence goes on along the minus strand of JBKDXM010000048.1, from coordinate 33,615 downwards.
TCGGCCGACCGGCGCGCGAACCAACCTTCACGCCACGCTGCTACAGGTACCAACGATGAGTCACGACGGTCACCACTCGGTAGTGATCCCGGCACCGGGACCCGAGTTCGTTCCCCACACGGTGGCGCACCACTTCGACACGCCGGTGCAGGAGTTCCAGGCGGCCAAGCTCGGCTTCTGGCTGTTCCTGGCGACGGAAATCCTGCTCTTCGGCGGGCTCTTCGCGGCGTACTTCTACTACCACGACCTGTACCCGGAGACGTTCAAGGTCGGCGGCCAGCAGCTCGACTGGAAGCTCGGCGCGATCAACACCTCGGTGCTGCTGCTGAGCTCGTGGACGATGGCGATGGGCGTGCGCTCGGCGCAGACCAGCCAGAAGCAGAAGACCATGGTGTTCTGCGCGCTCACGGTGGTGGGCGCCGCGATCTTCATGGTCATCAAGTTCTTCGAGTACAAGGCGAAGACGGAGCACGGGCTGTTCGTGTTCCCGCACATGTTCGACGGCTACCAGGTCGACACGACGACCATGACCGGCTCGCTGCCCTGGTTCACCGACGTGCACAACGTCATGGTCGACGCGAGCGGCGCGCCGCTCCCGCACGGCCACCTGTTCTTCGCGATCTACGTGACGATGACGGCCATCCACGGCCTGCACGTCGTCATCGGCGCCGGCCTGATCCTCTGGGTCATGAAGGGCGTCGCCAAGGGCCGCTTCCACGCCGGCTACTACCTGCCCGTCGACCTCGTGGGCCTGTACTGGCACCTCGTCGACCTGATCTGGATCTTCCTCTTCCCCCTGCTGTACCTGGTGCCCTGATGAGCGCGCACGCCCACAACGACGGTCACGGACACGGTGAGCTCCAGATGGGGCATCACCACGTCTCCAGCAGCGCGATGTTCTTCAACGTGCTGGTGGTGCTGCTGATCCTGACGGTGGTCACGGTCGGCGTCTCGCGCATCGACTTCGGCCCGGCCAACATGCTGATCGCGATGCTGATCGCGAGCGTCAAGGCGAGCCTCGTGATCCTGTTCTTCATGCACGTGAAGTGGGACACGGCGATCAACAAGATCGTGTTCCTCAGCTCGTTCCTGTTCCTGTCCCTGCTGTTCGTCTTCACGCTCGCCGACCAGGCGACGCGCCGCATCGACCACCCGATGCACGTGACGAAGGCGAAGGTCAGCAAGGAGTGGGTCTACCCCAAGCCGGCGACGTCCGAGAAGCACTAGCCTGCACGCCGCCTACCTGCACTCCCGGCAGCCCGCTGATGCGCGGATCGCCTTGTGGTCCGACGATGGCGCCGGGGTGGGCGGAGCGTTGCCCGCCGAGCTCGACGGCCAGCTCGAAGCGGTCGACGCACAGCTGCTGATCCCGGTCGAGGAGTCGACGCTGCGCCCGGTCGGGCTGGTCGAGGCCGGCGACGACGAGGACGACCGACCGCCGGCGCGCATCGCGCCAGCCCTCTGGACGATCCCCGCGCGCGGCCTGCCGCTCGGCGCCGCCGTGGCGTGGCTGGCCGCGCTCGACGCCAGGAAGCAGCCGCCGGCGCTGCGCGCGCTCGCCGCCGCCAGCCAACTGGTGATGCGCATGGTCGCCCGCGGCGACTACGCGCCAGCGCCCCAGCCCGGCGTGCTGCGCTGGGCTCCGCACTGGGCGATCGACACGCAGTGGGCGATGGCGGCGATCGCCGACCTGCTGCCCGGCGCCCTGTGCACGGCGCGCTTCGCGGTCCCGGACGACCCGGTCTACGCCGTGTCGCCGCGCAACTTCCTGGTCAGCTTCGTCGGCCACGCGCTCGACCAGGTCGTCGCCGCAGCCGAAGCGGCCGGCACGCCGGCGAAGCCCGCGTTCGCCAAGGCGGAACGCCTGCCCAAGGAGTACTGGCAGACGCCGATCGCGCCGGTGCTGGAGATCCTGGTCCCCGACAAGCCGCTCGAGGAAGGCGCGCCATGGGGGCTGCAGGTGCTGGTCCGGCCGATCCCGACGGTGCCGTTCACCGAGACCATCGAGAGCCTGCACCAGCGCCTCGCCGCGTCGCCGTTCCGCAACGACATCGCGGTCGACAACCTGGTCAAGGTCGAGCAGACCATCGACCGCGTCGCCGAGAAGACGCCGGCGCTGCGCCGCGCCCGCAACCTGAGCGACGGCCGCGCGAGCCTGACCCGCGCCGAGCTGGACCAGATCCTCGACCACATGCCGCTGCTCGAGAGCGAGGGCTTCGAGCTGCAGCTGCCCGGCGTCGAGTCGATGCAGCGCCTCTCCGCGCGCGTCGCCATCGTCGAGGGCAAGGGCCAGCAGGACGAGCCCCGGCCGTGGTTCGAGTTCCGCTGGAGCCTCGCCGTCGGCGACAAGGAGCTGACGCAGTCCGAGTTCGAGCAGCTGGTCGACGCGCGCACGCCGCTCGTCTTCATCGACCGCCGCCCGGTGCTGCTGGCCCCGAAGGACCGCGAGGCGCTGCGCGACTTCAAGGCGCGCATGGAGGAGGGCGGCGAGCGCATCAGCTTCTTCGAGGCCCTGCGCCTGCGGCTTGGCGGCGCGTCGCACCTGCACGGCCTCGCCATGGAGTCGATCGCCAGCTCGCCGCGGCTGGAGAACCTGCTGCACAACCTGGAGCAGGCGCGCGCGGTCGAGAACCTGCCGCTGCCGACCGAGTTCCTCGGCGAGCTGCGCCCGTACCAGGCGCGCGGCCACGCGTGGATGCACTACCTCGTCGACCAGGGCTTCGGCGCGTGCCTCGCCGACGACATGGGCCTCGGCAAGACCGTGCAGGCGATCACCGTGATGCTCGACTGGCGCCGGCAGCGCAAGGACGCCAACGCGATCATGATCGTGTGCCCGGTGTCCGTCCTCGGCAACTGGCGCCGCGAGCTCAACCGCTTCGCGCCGACGCTGCGCGTCACGCTGCACCACGGCAAGGGCCGCGCCGAGACGGCGGAAGCCTTCCGGCAGATGCTGCGCAGCACCGACATCGTGCTGACCAGCTACAACCTGCTGCAGCGCGACGAGGAGATCATGCAGGACGTCACGTTCGACGGCGTGATCCTCGACGAGGCGCAGAACATCAAGAACCCGACGACGCGCCAGTCGAAGGTCGCACGCGCGCTGCGCGGCCACTTCCGCGTCGCGCTGACCGGCACGCCGCTGGAGAACCGCCCGCTCGACCTCTGGTCGATCATGGACTTCCTCAACGAAGGCCTGCTCGGCTCGCGGACGCAGTTCCTGCAGACGCTCGAACACCCGATCGTCAAGCAGCGCCGGCAGGGCTCGATGTCGGCGCTGGCGCGGCTCGTGCGGCCGTTCGTGCTGCGCCGCCTCAAGACCGACCCCGAGATCGTCGCCGACCTGCCGGAGAAGACCGAGCAGATCGTCACCGCCACGCTGACGCGCGAGCAGGCGATCCTCTACGAGTCGGTCGTGCGCAAGGGCCTGCAGGAGGTCGAGAAGGCCGCCGAGGGCATCCAGCGCCGCGGCGCCATCCTCACCACGCTGCTGCGCCTGAAGCAGGTGTGCAACCACCCGGCGCACTACCTGATGGACGGCAGCGCGCTGCCCAGCCGCTCGGGCAAGCTCGACCTGCTGAGCGAGATGATCGAGGAGGCGCTCGACGAGGGCGACCGCTGCCTGATCTTCACGCAGTTCAAGGAGATGGGCTCGCTGCTGAAGACGCACGCCGAGACCGCCTTCGGCGGGCCGGTGCTGTTCCTGCACGGCGGCGTGCCGCAGAAGGAACGCGACCAGATGGTCACCGACTTCCAGGCCTCGCGCCCCGACGGCCCGAAGCTGTTCGTGCTGTCGCTGAAGGCCGGCGGCACGGGCCTCAACCTGACCGCCGCCAACCGCGTCTTCCACTACGACCGCTGGTGGAACCCGGCGGTCGAGGACCAGGCGACCGACCGCGCGTTCCGCATCGGTCAGCAGCGCAACGTCTTCGTGCACAAGTTCGTCTGCAGCGGCACGCTCGAAGAACGCATCCAGATGATGCTCGATCGCAAGCGCGAGGTCGCCGACAGCCTGCTCGCCGCCGGCGAGAACTGGCTGACCGAGCTCAGCAACGACGAGCTCAAGCGCCTGCTGACGCTCGACCGCCAGGAGGCGCTCGCATGAACGCCGGCGACCGCAAGGCCGTGACGCTCGGCGAACGCTGGCGCCGCGAGGCGACGCGCAGCGTCGACGACGCGCGCCTGGCCGCCGCGCTGGAGGCGCTGCCGAGCATCCGCAAGCCGATGGTCCGCATCCGCGCCGGCTCGATCCGCTGCGAGATGGAGGGCGCGATGGGCTCGATCCACGAGGTCAGCCTGCAGATCCGCACCCTGCCGACGCGCGACTGGAACACGCTGGTGCGCGTGCTGCGGCGCAGCAAGTCGATCGTCGAGGCGCTGGACAACGGCCGCGTGCCGCGCAGCTTCGACCGCCTCGTCGCGCGCATCGTCGGCGAACCGCTGTTCCCCGAGGCCCGCAGCGTCACCTTCGGCTGCTCGTGCGACCTGCCGGAGAAGCCCTGCCGCCACGTGCTGGCGCTGCACGAGCTGTTCGCGCGCCGGCTCGACGAGAAGCCGTGGGAACTGATGCTGCTGCGCGGCATCGACCTCCAGGGCCTGCTGACCAAGGTGCGCCAGACCGAGACCGACGGCGACCTGCCGCCGCTCGCCTACGGCGTGCCCGAGGAGCCGGTGTTGTTCCCGGACGCCGAGGACGCCGACCTCGGCCAGATCCTGTCGTCCGCGCAGGTGCGCTGGCTGACCGGCGAGGTCTCGGCCGCGTGCGTCGACGCGGCGCTCAAGGCGCTGGCGCAACTGCCCGACGTCGCGCCGCCGCCGCCGGCCCCGGCTGCCGCGCCCGTCGCGGCGAAGGCCGCCGGCAAGGCCGCGACCGCGGCTGCCGCCGCCGAGGACGACGACGACGAGGACGACGAGAAGCCGGCGCGCAAGCCGAAGCCGCGCAAGCAGTCGACGGCGGAAGCGATCGAGGCCGACGTCGAGAAGGTGCGCAAGGCCGCCAAGCCGGAGTGACGGTGCTGGCGCGACGCGCCGGCCGCAGGAGCTACTTCAGCTCCTTCACTTCCTTCACGATCCCTTCGAGCGCTTCCTTGGCGTCGAGGAACACCATCAGCGTGTTCTCCGCCTCGAACAGCGGGTTCTTGATGCCCGCGTAGCCCGGCGCGAGCGAACGCTTGACGACGACGACCGTCCGCGCCTGGTCGACGTCGAGGATCGGCATGCCGGCGATCGGGCCGCTGGCCTCGCGCGCGGCGGGGTTCACGACGTCGTTGGCGCCGACGACGATCACGACGTCGGTGTTCTTGAAGTCGCCGTTGATGCGCTCCATCTCCCAGAGCTGTTCGTACGGCACGTCGGACTCGGCGAGCAGCACGTTCATGTGGCCGGGCATGCGGCCGGCGACCGGGTGGATGGCGTAGCGGACCATCGCCCCGCGCTTCTGCAGCAGGTCGGCGAGCTCGCGCACGACGTGCTGCGCCTGCGCCACCGCGAGGCCGTAGCCGGGCACGAACACCACCGACGTCGCGCCGTCGAGCAGCATGGCGATCTCCTCGGGCTGCGCCGACTTGATCGACTTGTAGTCCTTGGCGTCCTTGGCGACCGTCTCCTCGCCCATGCCGCCGAGCAGCACGTTGCCGAGCGAGCGGTTCATCGCCTTGCACATGATCTGCGTCAGGATCAGGCCCGACGTGCCGACCAGCGCGCCGACGACGACCAGCAGCGGGCTGTTGATGACGAAGCCGGCGGCCGCGCCGGCGACGCCCGAGTAGCTGTTGAGCAGCGAGACGACGACCGGCATGTCGGCGCCGCCGATCGGCAGCACGAGCAGCGCGCCGAGTCCGGCGGCCAGCAGCGCCAGCAGCGCCGTCGCCACCGACATCTGCGCGTGGCTGCCGCTGACGATCTGCCAGTACCCGAGGACCACCGCGGCGAGGCCCAGCGCGGCGTGCGCGAGGTGGCGGTTGGAGCCGGCCAGCGGGTGCACGAGCTTCTTGCCGGACAGCTTGAAGTAGGCCACGAAGCTGCCGGTCAGCGTGACCATGCCGATGACGATCGTCGCCGGCGTGCTGATGGCGTTGACCGCGCCCGTGTCCCACAGCGTCTTGGCCGGGTCCTTCAGCGTCTCGTCGATCAGCAGGAACGCGATCGCGACGAGCGCCGACGACAAGCCGCCGAAGCCATTGAGCGCGGCGACCATCTCCGGCATCTGCGTCGTCGGCGTCTTCTTGGCGATCAGCGCGCCGATCGCGCCGCCGACGACGACACCGGCGAGGATCAGGCCGATGTTGAGGTTCGAGAAGATCAGCAGTGTCGCGACGATCGCGAGCAGCATCGCGATCTCGGAGATGCGATTGCCCTGGCGACAGGTCTTGACGCTCGTCAGCTTCTTGATGCCGAAGACGAACAGGAACGTCGCGAGGAGGTAGAGGTAGGCCACCTTACTTCTCCTTCTTCTTGAACGAGGCCAGCATGCGGTCGGTCACCATGTAGCCGCCGACCACGTTGATGGTCGCGAGCACGATGGCGAGGAAGGCGAGGCCCTGGGCGACCCAGCCCTCGCCCGACTCGGCGCAGATGATCGCGCCGACGACCGTGATGCCGGAGATGGCGTTGCTGCCCGACATCAGCGGCGTGTGCAGCGTCGGCGGCACCTTGTTGATCAGCTCGAAGCCGAGCAGCGAGGCGATCACGAACACGAAGATCAGCAGGAAGACCGGGTCCATGGCTCAGCCTCCGTGCGCGGCGAGCGCCTGCGCGGTGGGTTCGTGGCGGACGACGCCGTCGTGGACGATCGTCACCGCCGAGAGGATCTCGTTGTCCATCGCGACCTTCGCCGCGCCGTCCTTGACGAACTCGCCGAGGAAGGCGAGCACGTTGCGCGCGTACATGCGCGAGGCGTCGCTGGCGACCTGCGCCGGCAGGTTGGCGTCGCCGAGGATCGTCACGCCGTCGACGACGACGCGCTGGCCGGCGACCGAGCCCTCGACGTTGCCGCCCTGGCCCGCCGCCATGTCGACGATCACCGAGCCCGGCCGCATGCCCTTGCGCATGTCGGCGGTCACCAGCACCGGCGCCTTCTTGCCCGGCACCAGCGCCGTCGTGATCAGCACGTCGGCCTGGGCGATGTGCGCCGACAGGATCTCGCGCTGCTTCCTGAGGAACTCGGCGCCCGTCTCCTTGGCGTAGCCGCCCTTGGTCTCGGCGTCCGGCGGCGTGCCGGTGTCGACGAACTTCGCCCCGAGCGACTCGACCTGCTCCTTGACCGCCGGCCGGATGTCGTTGGCCTCGACGACCGCGCCGAGCTTGCGCGCGGTCGAGATCGCCTGCAGGCCAGCGACGCCAGCACCCAGCACCAGCACGCGCGCCGGCGTGATCGTGCCGGCCGCGGTCATCATCAGCGGGAACAGCTTGGGCAGGTGCACGGCCGCGAGCAGCACCGCCTGGTAGCCGCCGCAGGTCGCCTGCGAGCTGAGGATGTCCATCTTCTGCGCGCGCGTGATGCGCGGCATGAACTCCAGGCCCATGGCGGTGACCTTGGCGTCGCGCAGCGCGCGCACGCTCGGCAGCTGCGTCCCTGGCGTCAGCGTGCAGACCAGCAGCGAGCCGGGCTTCTGCGCCGTCGCCACCGCGGGCGGCGGGCACTGCACGCCCAGCACGATGTCGGCGACGCCACGGGCCGCGGCGTCGACGAGGGTCGCGCCGGCAGCCTGGTAGTCGGCGTCGGAAAAGCCGGCGTGGCCGCCGGCGCCGCGTTCGACCTGGACTTGCAGGCCGAGCTTGGCCATGCCTTTGACGGTCTCTGGAATCGCCGCGACGCGCGTCTCGCCGTCGGCGCATTCCCGCGGCACGTGGATCACTGCCATGGGGTCTGCCTCCGTAGGGCGGCAAGAGAAACAGAACCGCGTCGCTCGCGCCACGACGAATCACAGCTACTCTCCCGAGCCGCATGCAGAGCTTCGTCGCGGCCTTGGCGGAACGCGTCCTCGGCGGCCAATCCCCGATCGTCATCGGCCTCGATCCGCGCCTCGACGCGCTGCCGACGAGCGTCGCGCCCGGCGCCGAGCCGGCGGCGCGCATCACGGCGTTCTACCGCGATGCCATGCCGGCGATCGCGCGCCACGCGCCGGCGGTGAAGCCCAACATCGCCTTCTTCGAGCAGTACGGGGCGGCCGGCTATGCCGCCTACGAGGCGACCTGCGCCGAGGCGCGCCGCTGCGGCCTGCTGGTCGTCGGCGACATCAAGCGCGGCGACATCGGCTCGACCGCCGAGGCCTACGCCGAAGGCCACTTCCGCCTCGCCGACGCGGTCACGCTGCATCCCTACCTCGGCCTCGACTCGGCGCAGCCGTTCCTGGCCCACTGCCGCGCCGACAAGGGCCGCGGCGTCTTCGTGCTGGTGCGCACCAGCAACCCGGGCGCCAAGGACTTCCAGGACCTGCCGGTCGGCGGCGAACCGCTGTGCGACGTCGTCGCCCGCGCCGTGACCCGCTGGGGCCAGGACCTGCCGCAGGCGCACGGGTACTCGCCGGTCGGCGCAGTGGTGGGGGCGACGTGGCCGCAGGAGCTGGCCCGCCTGCGGGCGCTGCTGCCGCACAGCTGGCTGCTGCTGCCCGGCGTCGGCGCCCAGGGCGGCAAGGTGGCCGACCTCGCCGCCGCCTTCGACCGTCGCGGCCTCGGCGCGCTCGTCAACCAGAGCCGCGGCGTGATGCAGTGCTTCCAACCCGGCGACCGCGACTGGCTCGACCGCGTCGAGCAGGCCGCCGCCGCCTTCGCCACCGAGTGCCGCGCCGTCGCGTTCGCCCGTTCCTCCAGGCAAGACCAGCCGTGACATCCACCCTCCGACCGATCTCGTTCCGCCGCCTCGGCACCGCCGAGGTGCACCAGCGTTATCTCGAGAACGACACCGACCTGACCTCGTTCCTGGGTGCGCGGCCGCGCACGATCGCCGAGCTGCTGCAGCGCGCGCCGAAGCCGGGCGACCGGCTGGTGCCGCGCGCGGCGCTGTGCGACGCGCTGCAGGCGTACGCCGAGCGCCACGGCGCGCCGGCCGCGACGCTCGCCAGCATCGCCGCGCTGCGCGAACCGGCGACGCAGTGCGTCGTCACCGGCCAGCAGCCGGGCCTGCTCGGCGGGCCGCTGTTCACCTTCCACAAGGTCGCCACCGCGATCCGGCTGTGCCGCGAGCTGGCGGCGACGCCGGGCGGGCCGAAGGCCGTGCCGGTGTTCTGGAACCACAGCGACGACCACGACCTGGAGGAGGCCAACCGCCTGTTCCTGATCAACCAGCAGCAGGAAGTGCAGCGCTTCCGCCTGGAGATCGACCGCGCCAACGAGCCGCTGTGCGCGATCCAGGCCGGCGCGGCGGTGCGCAAGCTGCTGGCCGAGATCGAGCCGCTGCTGCCGCCGTCGCTGCACCGCGACTGGCTGCTGCAACTGCTACAGCCGCGCGCGAGCGACGAGACGCTGGGCGCGCAGATGGCGCGGCTCCTGTTCGCGGCCTTCGGCCACCACGGCCTCGTGATCGTCGAGCCGCGCGACCTGCCGGCGGCGGCGTTCGAGCCGCTGAAGGCCTGGTGGCAGAAGAGCAACCAGATCCGCGACAAGGTCAAGCAGGCGTGCGACGACCTCGGCGACGTCGGCATCGACGTCACGCTCGATCCGGCGACGACGATGATGTTCGAGCTGACCGGCGGCATCCGCCAGCCGCTCGGCGACGGCGAGGAGTACGGCGAGCTGCGGAAGCTCAGCCCCGGCGTGCTGCTGCGGCCGCTGTGGCAGGACGCGTGCCTGCCGACGCTGGCCTTCGTCGTCGGCCCTGGCGAGCTGTCGTACCTGTGCACGATCGCGCCGCTCTACAAGCTGCTCGGCGTGCCGATGCCGGCGTTCGTGCCGCGCGCGTCGCTGACGCTGGTCGAGCCGGCGATGCAGCGCCTGCTGTCGCGCTTCTCGCTCGACCTGCCCGACCTCGACCAGCCGCCGGAGAAGCTGGCGGAGCGCCTGCTGTCGAGCGACGACGGCGACGAGATCGACGAAGCGCTCGACGGCCTGCAGGCGAAGATCCAGGAGAGCCTCGCCGGCGTCAGCAGCAAGCTGGCGGCGATCGACGCCTCGATGCTGGCGGCGCTCGATCGCGCCCGCAGCAAGGCGGTCGAGGAGATCGAGCGCCTGCAGCAGAAGGTGCGCAACGCCCGGCAGAACCGCGAGGGCACGGGCATCAAGCAGCTGCGCCGCCTGTGCAGCACGCTGCGGCCGCGCAACCGCATCCAGGAGCGCGTGCTCGGCCCGGTGCAGTACCTCTGCGCCTACGGCCCCAAGCTCGCCGACATGCTGGTCGACGCCGCCGATCCGTTCCTCGTCGAGCACGGCATGCTCGAACTCGGCGCGTCATGAACCCCGACGGCGTCGTGCCCTGCGACGTCCTGGCGATCGGGCCGCATCCCGACGACGTCGAGATCGCCCTCGCCGGCACGCTGCTGCGGCTGCGCGACGCCGGCAAGCGCATCGGCATCGTCGACTGCACGCGCGGCGAGAAGGGCTCGCGCGGCACGGCGGCCGAGCGCGCCGCCGAGGCCGCGGCCGCGGCACAGCTGCTCGGCTGCGCCTTCCGCGGCAACCTCGGCCTGCCCGACGGCGGCGTGCGCGAAGGCGACGACGCCGGCTGCGACGCGCTGGTCGCCGCGCTGCGCGCAGCCCGTCCGGCGCTGCTGTTCGCGCCGCTCGCCGACGACGTGCATCCCGACCACGTCGCCGCCGCCGGACTCGCCGGCCGCGCGTGGTTCCTCGCCGGCCTCAAGAACCACCAGCCCCAGCTCGGCGCGCCGCACCGGCCGCGCCTGCTGCTGCGTTACCCCGGCAATCGCCAGCCGGTGCCGACGCTGGTCGTCGACGTCTCGGCGGTCGCCGACCGCAAGGCCGCGGTCGTGCGCTGCTACCGCTCGCAGACCAACCCGCCGGACCGCGCCCACCTCGTGCTGGGCCTCGACGTCGTCGAACGCGCCGAGGTCCGCGACCGTTTCCACGGTGCTGCCATCGGCGTCGCGCGCGGCGAAGCGTTCGTGCACGACGGCCCGCTGCCGGTCGCCGACCTGCTCGGCCTGCTCGGCGGCTGACGAGCCGGCGCGCCGGGTGCCGGCGCTGCCGCCATGCCGCCGCAGCGCATGCGGCCTGCCGCCGCAAGGGTTGGCGCTGGCAACTCGCGCGGCAACGCGCAACCATCCTGCGCGAGGCAACCATGAAGCGCATCGCGGTCATCAACCAGAAGGGCGGCGTCGGCAAGACGACGACGACCGTCAACCTCGGCGCGGCGCTGGCGCGGCGCGGCCTGCGCGTGCTGATGCTCGACATGGACCCGCAGGCGAACCTCACGGTGCACGTCGACAAGCGGCCCGACCTGGAGGGCCAGACGATGACCAACCTGCTGGTCGAGGACGCGCCGCTGCAGGGCCTCGTGCAACCCACGGCGACGCCGAACCTGTCGGTCGTGCCGGCGGAGACCTCGCTGGCCGGCGTCGAGCAGGTGCTCGCCAACCGGATCGGTCGCGAGACCATCCTGCGCGAGGCGCTCGAAGCCTGGCCGGGCGCCGCCGAGTGCGACTTCGTCCTGTTCGACTGCCCGCCGTCGCTCGGCGTGCTGAGCGCCAACGCGCTGGTCGCCGCCGACCACGTGGTGATCCCGATGCAGGCCGAGTACCTGTCGCTGCAGGGCATCGCCAAGCTGCTGGAGGTCGTCCAGCTGGTGCAGAAGCGGCTGAACCCGGCGATCCGGATCGCCTGCGTGCTGCCGTGCATGCTCGACGCGCGCACCAACCTCAGCACCGAGGTGCTGCGCGAGATCGAGTCCCACTTCGGGGCGATGCTGGCGACGTCCCGCATCCGCAACAACGTCAAGCTCGCCGAAGCCCCGAGCTTCGGTCGCACGATCTTCGAGCACGCGCCCGACAGCAACGGCGCCAGGGACTACGACGCCTTCGCCGTCGAACTGCTGGCGCGCATCGGCATGCCGGCCGCCGGCGCCGATCCGGCGGTGGCGCCGGCGCGCAAGCCGGCGGCCCGGTCGCGCCGCGCGCCGACCGAACGGCGCGCCGACACCGCCGCGGCGGACGCCGACGGCGCGGCCGGCCGACGTCCCGGGCCGACCGCCGCGCGGGCGTCGCCGACGGCCGGCGACGGACCCGGCGCGCTCAGGTGCCGCCCGGGGACTGCCGATAGCCGCAACATGGCGCGCGACGGCGAACTGGAGCGATTGACGGCGATGCTCGGCGAGTGCCTGGGCCGGATCGACGAAGGCGCGTTCCGCCTGCAACAGCTCGGCGACACCGACGATCCGGCGAGCCTCGAACAACTGCTGGAGCAGGAGACCGCGTCGCTGCAGAACACCGTCGAGGACCTCGTCGCCAGCGTCACCGACGACGACGAAGTCTGCGACGCCCGGGCCGTCCTCGAATCGGCGATCGGCGAACGCGTCGCCGAGATCCCGGTGCCGATCGTCGTCCGCACGCACATCCCGGACGATCTGCCGTTGGTCCGCTGCGCCGCGACCGAGTTGCTCTGCGTCGTGCGCCGCGCCCTCAAGCTCGCCACCGGCAGCGTCCTTCCGGGCGACGAGCTGGCCCTGCGCGCCCGCAGCGATGCCGAGGCGATCGTCGTCGACCTGGGGTGCCACTGCGCCAACTGCGATCTGCACATGCAGCAGCGCGCGACCACGCTGTGCGAGTTCGTCGCCGGGGTCGGCGGCCACTGCCTCGTCGACATGGACGACGATGGCCAGGTGCGGATCACCATGGAGCTGCCCAAAGCGACCGTCTGCGGCGACAGCTGACGGCAACGCGTGCCGGGTGGTCGCCGATTCGGTGCGCGGATTGCCGTTCGTGGCGACGCCGACGACCGCAGGCGGATCGGTGGATCCGTCGATGTTCGGCGATGAACGCCCGGCGGCGAGGCGCGGGGGGCGGCTTGGCCTTCCGTGACGCCGACTCCTAGGATTGCCACCGCATGCGCATCGGCATCGTCTGCTATCCGACGGTTGGCGGCAGCGGCGTCGTGGCGACCGAGATGGCGCTGGCGCTGGCGCGCCGCGGCCACGACGTCCACCTGTTGAGCTACGACCGGCCGGCGCGCCTGCGCCGCGGCGTTCCCGGCGTCCGCTTCCACCAGGTCGCGGTGACGGCCTACCCGCTGTTCCGCTACCCGCCGTACGACCTCGCGCTGGCGACGCGCATGCTCGAAGTGCGCGAAGAAGCGGGCATCGACCTCTTCCACGTCCACTACGCGATCCCGCACGCAGTCAGCGCGTTCCTGGCCCGCAGCATGTGCGGCGACCTCAAGTTCGTCACCACGCTGCACGGCACCGACATCACGGTGGTCGGCAGCGATCGCGCCTACCTGCGGCCGACGCGCTTCGCGCTCGAACAGTCGAACGCCGTGACCGCCGTCAGCCAGTACCTCGCCGACGAGACGCACCTCGTGTTCGGCGGTCGCACGCCGGTCGACGTCGTGCCCAACTTCGTCGACACCGAACGCTTCCGCCCCGGCGACCGCAAGCCTTGGGCGCAGCGCGCCGACGAGGAGCGCGTGCTCGTGCACGCGTCGAACTTCCGGCCGGTGAAGCGCGTCGCCGACGTCGTGCGCGCCTTCGCCGTCGTCCGCAAGGAGCTGCCGGCGCGGCTGGTGCTGGTCGGCGACGGCCCGGACCGCGAGCACGCGCTCGCGGTCGCCGCCGACCTCGGCTGCCAGGACCGCGTCGAGCACGTCGGCATGCAGGACGACCTCGAACGCACGCTGGCGCAGGCGGACCTGTTCCTGTCGGCGTCGGAGACCGAGAGCTTCGGCCTGTCGATGCTGGAGGCGATGGCGTGCGGCGTGCCCTGCGTCAGCACCGCGGTCGGCGGCGTCGCCGAAGTGCTGGGCGACACCGGCCGGCTGGCGCCGTTCGGCGAGCCCCAAGCGCTCGCCGCCGCTGCGCTGACGATCCTGCGCGACCCGGCGCTGCACGGCCGGCTCGCAGCGGCGGCGCGGCAGCGCGCGATCGAGCACTTCGCCACCGAGCGCATCGTCAGCGCCTACGAGGCGATCTACGCCCGCGTGCTCGGCCGCGCATGACGCCGGCCGAGGCGGTGTTCTGCGACGCCAACGCCGGCCTTCCGGCCGCACCGGACGTGCTGGCCCGTTTCGTCGAGGTCGAGGCGCGCTGCCCGGGCAATCCGGCGAGCGCGCACGCCGCCGGCCGGCGGGCCCGCGCCGAGTTGGAAGGGGCCCGCGACCGCATCGCGGCCGCGCTCGGCGTCGCCAGCGCCGACGTGATCTTCACCAGCGGCGGCACCGAGGCGGCGAACCTCGCGGTGCACGGCCTCGGCGACCTCGCGCTGCCCGCGCTGCTGGCCCCGACCGAACACGCCGCCGTGCACGAGCCGGCTGCCGTGCGCGGCATCGAGCCTTGGCGCGTCGACGGCGACGGCCGCGCCCTGGTCGTCGAGCCGGCGCGGCCGGTCGGACTCGTCTGCCTCGTCCATGCCCAGAGCGAACTGGGCACCGTGCAGCCGGTCGACGCCGCCCTGGCGCTCGCGCGCCAGCTCGGCGTGCCGTGCTTCGTCGACGCGGCACAGTCGCTCGGCCGGCTGCCGCTCGGCGACTTGCTCGCCGGCGGCGCCATCGTGGCGCTGTCGCCGCACAAGGCCGGCGGGCTGCGCGGTCACGGGGTCCTGGCCGGTGCCGATCTCGCCGCCCGGCTGCAGCCGCTGCTGCGCGGCGGCGCCCAGGAACTGGGCCGGCGGCCGGGCACGCAGAGCCCGGCGCTGGCGGCGGCCAACGCCTTGGCGATCGAGCAGGCGGTCGCAGAGCGATCCGCGCGGGCCGCGGCGATGGCCGCCGGCCGGAGCGCCTTCCTAGCCGGCCTCGCCGCCAGCGGGGCAACGCACCGGCTGGTCACCCCGCCGGACAGCCTGCCGAACACGGCGCTGGTGCACTTCCCCGACGTCGATGGCCGCAACCTCGTGCCGGCGCTGGACCTCGCGGGCGTCCAGGCATCGCACGGCGCCGCCTGTTCGTCGGGTGCTCCGACCCCGCCCCGCATCCTGACCGCGATCGGCCTCGCCGAGGCCGAAGCGCGCGCTTGCGTGCGGTTCAGCTTCGGTTGGCGCGAGGATCTGGAGAGACTGCGTAGAACCGGTGGACGAACCGGTGATGTCGTGCGCGCGCTGCAGAAAAAAAGTGCCGGCGCCTGACGACGCCGAGCGTGCGCCGAAGTGGTTGTCCTGCGAGCACGAGCGCGCCGCGTCGCAGAAGCGAAGTGGAAGACTGTGTGAACGGGTTGCGCAAAGTTGTGCGTCTGCTCTTGCAAGGTCGCATGGCACCGCTAAGACACCTTCGTCAGTCGCGGGCGCTCGCCACGGATGCCTAGCCGTTGCGAACGCCGTCCCACCCTCCCTGCGCCAGCCCACCAGCCTCCGTCTCGCGCTGCCCCCCGCAGCCGGCGTACGGTCGTCTCGTAGCTTGCACCGGGTACCTCTCTGCACCCTGTTGCCGCTCGCCCCGAACCCATGGTGGAAGCCCCCACTCCCGACTCGCAAGGCAATGCAGGCTTCGCGCCGTCGGCCGGCGACCGCTCCGTGTTGCGCAGTCTGCTGCAGCAACTCGGCTCGCGCGTCCGCCGCGAACAGCTCGAAACCTGGTTCCGGTCGCTCGATGTCCGCCGCGTCGACGACCTGGAGTTGGAGTTGTCGGTCACCAGCCAGTTCGTTCGCGACTGGCTGCAGAAGAACTTCCTGCCGACGCTCCAGGAAGCCGCCGCGGCGGCCCTCGGCGAACCGCGCCGACGGATCGTGCTGACGCACCGCGAGGAGGATGGCTTCGACAGCCTCCAGCTCGTGCAGCCGACGATCACGTCCGACGAGTCCGACCGGCTGCAACGGACCCGCGACGCGCGCACGCCGCCGACGCCGGGTCCGTTCGGCGGGCCGGTTTCGGGTGGGCCGGTTGCAGGCGGACTGGTTGCGGGCGGACTGGTTGCAGGCGGACTGGTCGCAGGCGGGCCGGTCGCAGGCGGACTGGTCGCGAACACCGGCGGCTACACGCCGCGCCGTTCCCCGGCGACGCTGAATCCCAACTACACGTTCGAGCGCTTCGTCGTCGGCCCGTGCAACCGGCTGGCGCACGCGTCGGCGCTGGCGATCGGCGAGAACCCGGGATGCGCCTTCAACCCGCTGTTCGTCCACGGCAACGTCGGCCTCGGCAAGTCGCACCTGCTGCAGGCGATCTGCCACACGGTGCTGCGCCGCGATCCGAAGGCGCGCGTGCTGTACCTGAGCTGCGAGGACTTCACCAACGCCTTCATCCAGGCGATCACCAGCCACCAGATCGACGCCTTCCGCGAGTACTACCGCAGCGCCGACGTGCTGGTGATCGACGACGTGCAGTTCCTGGCCAACAAGGAGAAGACCCAGGACGAGTTCTTCCACACCTTCAACGCGCTCTACGACGCGCAGAAGCAGATCGTCCTGTCGAGCGACCGGCCGCCGGTCGAGATCCCGACGGTCGAAGAACGCCTGGTGTCGCGCTTCAAGTGGGGCCTCGTCGCCGAGGTCGAGGCGCCTTGCTTCGACACGCGGGTCGCGATCGTGCGGCGCAAGGCGGCGGGCCGCGGCATCGACCTGAGCGAGGACGTCGCGCGGTTCCTCGCCGAGCGCGTCACGGCGAACATCCGCGAACTGGAAGGCGCCGTCATCAAGGTCGTCGGCATCGCCGCGATCACCGAGCAGCCGATCACCCTGGCGCTGGCCGAGAGCTGCATCCGCGGCATGCCGGCGCGCCACGCCCAGGTGTCGGTGGACGACGTCATGACGCTGATCACCAGCGAGTTCGCCATCACGGCGCGCGAGCTGACCGGCAAGAGCCGCACCCAGACCGTCAGCCTGCCCCGCCAGATCGCCATGTTCCTGCTGCGCGAGCACACCGAGAGTTCGCTCGAGGACGTCGGCCGCATCTTCGGCAATCGCGACCACACGACGGTGCTGTACGCGGTCAACAAGATCCGCGACCGCGGCCAGAAGGACCGCATGTTCAAGGAACTGCTCGACGGCCTCGGCAACCGCCTGCTGACGCGTTCCTTCCGCACCTGAGCGGGGGCCCGGGAACCACTCTAGAGCGCCGAGCTGGCGCCACGACGGCTCGGGGTGGCGACCATGCCGCGGCGATCTTTTGACGCGTTGGCGTGCGGGATCGGCGGCCCCGCGAGATGCGGAGTCGGCGGGCGTCCAAAGACCTGTGCACTGTGCTGGGACGATTCGTGGTCTGCCTGCGGAGACGCGTGCAGGACTCTCCGCAGCCGCAGCGCCGATGCCGCGGCCGGGGGTCGGAATGGGGAACATGTCGACAGCCGGGTGGCACTTCTCCGCCGGGTTTTGCAGACGCGAAGTCGGCGGAGAAACAGCCCATTCCCTTCGATCCGCGCGGTTTCCGCCGCTAACCTTCCCCGACTCGTGACGGCACGTAGGATGATGGAATAGAGAGATTTTCTCTCCCTGACTCCATCACCACGTCGCGCGCAGCAAAGCATCCGCGCCACGCCGCCCCACACCCTCGAACCGCGATCCGTCGAACGCACCCGATGAAGATCCTCTGTGACCGCGTGGCCCTGCAGGAGGCCGTGAACGTCGTGTCCTCCGTCGTGCCGGTGAAGACCTCGAAGCCGATCCTGCAGAACCTGCTGCTGCGCACGACCGACGACGGCATCACGTTGTTCGGCACCGACCTCGAGATGGCGGCTCGCGTCGACCTGGACTCGGTCAAGGTCAGCAAGAAGGGTTCGGTGCTGCTGCCTGCCCGCGAGACCGCGGCCTTGCTGCGCGAGTTGAGCGATCCGACGGTGACCCTCGAGAGCGCCGATCAGCGCTGCCGCATCGAGAGCGGGGGCGGCTCGTTCGTGCTGCTGGGCGAGGATCCGGCTCAGTACCCGGACGAAGCGCAGGTCAACGGCGGCAAGCGCCTCGAACTGGCGGCCGGCCAGGTCCTGCGCATGATCCAGGAGACGGCCTTCGCGGCGGCGCGCGAGGAGACGCGCTACGCCATCAACGGCGTCCTGATCGACGCCAGTGCGGGCACGGTCCGCATGGTGGCGACCGATGGGCGGCGCCTGGCCATCAGCTACGCCAACATCGACGCCAAGGCCGAGTTCAAGGCGGTGGTTCCGCTGCGCGCGCTCAACACCATCAGCCGGGCCCTGGGGGAAGGCAGCAAGCAGACGCTGCGCATCGAAGTCGGCGACAAGCAGATCGTCTTCTCGACCGGCAAGACGCAACTCGTCAGCCAACTGCTGGAGACCCGCTTCCCGGACTACGAAGGCGTGCTGCCCAAGTCCGCCGACACGACCGTCGAGCTGCAGAAGACCGTGCTGGAGGGCGCGCTGCGCCGGGTTGCCATCCTCTGCGCGGCCGACATGCGCGTGGTGCGCTTCGAGGTCGGCCAGCAGTCGCTCCGCATGACGGCGGACAACGCCAGCCGCGGCCGCGCCGACGTCGCCATCGACGCCGTGGTGCGCGGCGCCGGCGGCAGCATCAACTTCAACCCCGACTTCATCCTCGAAGCCCTGCGCGTCTGCCAGCTCGACACGGTGCGCCTGGACATGTCGGACGACTCGATGCCGGCCAAGTTCACGCTCGGCGAGTGCTTCACCTACGTCGTCATGCCGATCAGCGGCGCCTGATCCGGAACCAAGTGGCCGAACCCAGACCCGCCGCCGAGTTCCTGCGCGACATCCTGCGTCACGCCGGCACCAGCAAGCAGCGCAGCGTCTACCACGACGCGCTCGACCAGATCCTGACGGCGGCCCTGCGGCCGCACTGCCAGGTCGTCGGCTGCCGCGGCGGCAAGCTCGTGCTCGAGGTCGACTCCGCTCCGCTCTTCGCCGAGCTCTCCGGCTTCCGCCGCGAGGAGATCCGGCAACGCATCAACCAACTCGTACCCAACCAACCGATCGCCCAGCTGACCATCCGGCTGGGAGGCACGGGACATGTCTGACGCCAACACCGAGAAGCGCTACGACGCCAGTTCGATCAAGGTCCTCGAAGGTCTCGACGCGGTGCGCACGCGCCCGGCGATGTACATCGGCGACACCGGCATGAAGGGCCTGCACCACCTCGTCTGGGAGGTGGTCGACAACTCCGTCGACGAGGCGCTCGCCGGCCGCGCCAGCCGCATCGACGTGCGCGTCCACAAGGACGGCACGATCTCGGTCAAGGACGACGGCCGCGGCATCCCGGTCGACATGCACGAGAGCGGCAAGCCCGCGCTCGAGGTCATCCTGACCAAGCTGCACTCGGGCGGCAAGTTCGACAAGGGCAGCTACAAGGTGTCGGGCGGCCTGCACGGCGTCGGCATCAGCTGCGTCTGCGCGCTCGCCGAGGTGCTCGACGTCGAGGTCTCGCGCGACGGCAAGATCCACCGCCAGACCTACATGCGCGGCGAGAAGGCCAGCGAGCTCGCGGTCATCGGCAAGACCGACAAGACCGGCACCATGCTGCGGTTCAAGGCCGACCCGCAGATCATGGAGGCGACGGAGTTCAGCTACGACATCCTGCGCAAGCGCCTGCGCGAGCTCGCCTACCTGATGGGCGCGTCCAAGCTGCACATCACGCTGTTCGACGAGCGCATCGACAAGGGCGAGGAGTTCCTGTTCCCCGACGGCCTCGTCGAGTTCATCAAGGACCTGACCGCCGGCAAGTCGCCGCTGCACAAGGACGTCATCTACTTCCGCCGCGAGATGCCGTCGGCCGAGAACCCCGACAAGGTGTACGAGGTCGAGATCGCGCTGCAGTACAACGACGGCTACAACGAGTCGGTCTTCTCGTTCGTCAACAACATCAACACGCTGGAGGGCGGCACGCACCTCCAGGGCTTCCGCACCGCGCTGACCCGCGCGCTCAACAACTGGGCGCGGCAGGAGAAGATCCTCAAGGAGAAGGACACCGTGCCGTCCGGCGAGGACTTCCGCGAAGGCCTCGCGGCGGTCATCTCGGTCAAGGTCCCCGACCCGCAGTTCGAGTCGCAGACCAAGATCAAGCTCGGCAACCGCGAGGTGCAGTCGATCGTCGAGACCGTCGTCGGCGACGGCATCCGCACCTACTTCGAGGAGAACCCGGGCGCGGCCAAGACGATCTACGGCAAGGTGATCGACGCGCTGCGCGCGCGCGAGGCGGCCCGCAAGGCGCGCGACCTCGTGCGCCGCAAGTCGGCGCTCGAAGGCGGCG
Source organism: Planctomycetota bacterium (assembly GCA_046306335.1). GTDB lineage: Bacteria > Planctomycetota > UBA1135 > UBA1135 > UBA2386 > UBA2386. The sequence goes on along the minus strand of JBKDXM010000048.1, from coordinate 13,381 downwards.
GCCTGCCGGCCAAGCTCGCCGACTGCCAGAAGGGGACGCCGCGCGACGAGGCGGAGCTGTTCCTCGTCGAGGGCGACTCCGCCGGCGGCACGGCCAAGCAGGGCCGCATGAGCCACCAGGCGATCCTGCCGCTGCGCGGCAAGATCCTCAACGTCGAGAAGGCGGCGGTCGACAGCATCCTCGACCACGAGGAGATCCAGACGATCGTCAGCGCGATCGGCACCGGCTTCCTGACCGAAGAGTTCGAGAAGGACAAGCTGCGCTACGGCAAGGTCATCGTGATGACCGACGCCGACGTCGACGGCTCGCACATCCGCACGCTGCTGCTGACGCTCTTCTACCGCAAGATGCCGGAGCTGGTGACGCGCGGCCACGTCTACGTGGCGCAGCCGCCGCTGTACCGCATCAAGAAGGGCAAGACCGAGCGCTACGCGGTCACCGAGGAGGACAAGGTCAACCTGCTGGCCGAACTCGGCCTCGGCGCCACCACGCTGCAGCACTCCGCCGGCGGCAAGTGGACCGGCCGCGAGCTGCGCCAGCTGATGGACCTCGTCGGCCGCGTGCGCGAACTGCAGAACAAGCTGCCGCCGGACGCCAACGTGCCGTTCGGCGACTACCTCGCGTCGGCGACCGTGCCCGACCGCCACCTGCCGACCACGTGGTTCGTCGTCGAGGGCAAGGGCCGCTTCCTCGACAACGAGGACCAGCTCGCCGCGGCGATCGAGACGCTGAGCCGGCAGAAGGGCCGCGACCTCGTCGTCTACGAGGGCCCGGACTCGCCGTGCCGGCGCGACGAGGCCGACTGCGAAGCCTGGGCGCTGCTGCTCGGCGGCGACGTGCAGGCGCTGATGCACAAGATCGACGCCGCGGGCGCGCCGGTCGGCTGGCCGAAGCCGGCGGACGGCTCGACCTACGAGGTGCGCGCCGGCGGCGACGCCGGCGGGCAGAAGTGCGCGACGCTGTTCGAGGCGATCGAGACCATCCAGAAGACCTGCGAGAAGGACCTCGACATCCAGCGCTACAAGGGCCTGGGCGAGATGAACCCGTCGCAGCTGTTCGAGTCGACGATGGACCCGTCGCGTCGCACGCTGCGCCGCGTGACCGTCAGCGACCTCGTCGAGGCCGACAAGATCTTCACCGTGCTGATGGGGCCCGAGGTCGAGCCGCGCCGCGACTTCATCGAGAAGCACGCGCTCGAAGCGACCAACATCGACGTGTGAGCGGGCGACGGCGCGATTTCGCGCCGAAGCGCGAATCCTGGCCGCCCTCGCCCGCAGGGTCGGCCGCGAGGACGACCGGACGATGCACCGCCTCCGCTACCTGCTCGGTCTGTTGACGCTGCTGGGCGCCGTGTTCGGCGCCCTCTGGCTGCAGCGCACCCTGCGCAACCTGGACGAACGCCCCGGCGTGCCGCTGCAGGTCGAGTTCCGCGAAGCGCGCGGCCTGCGCCCCGGCGCGATCGTGCGCCACCGCGGCGTCGACGTCGGCGCGGTGCGGTCGGTCGTGCTCTCGCCCGACGGCGACAAGGCCGTCGTGCAGGTCCTGATCGATCCCGCCGCCGCCGGCAATGCCTGCGTCGGCAGCGCCTTCTGGATCGTGACGCCGCGCTTTGGCGGCCTGACCGACGGCCTGTCCGGCCTCGACACGCTGGTGCGCGACGCCTACGTCGCGTTCGCCACGCCGAGCCCGCGCGGCACGCCGCTGCCGCCGGGCAGCTTGATCAGCGGCCGCGAACGCCCACCCGCCGACGCCGAGGCCGAGAGCCTCGAGCCGGTGCGCCACGGCGATCTGCTGATGACCCTGCTCGTGCCCCAGAACCATGGCCTCCGCCCGGGTTCCCAGGTCGTGCACCGCGGCGTCGCCACCGGCGACGTGCGCAGCGTGGCGCTCGCGGCCGATGGCAGCCACGTCGAGGTCGCGCTGCGCATCGCGCGCGAGCACCGCGCTACCGTGACCGACAAGGCGGTGTTCTGGATCGCGCGGCCGCAGCTCAGCGGCGCCCTGCTGTCGGGCTTCACTGTGCAGGACGCGGCCTCGCTGCTGTCGCCGTTCGTCGGTTACCACGTCGAGCCAGGCGTCGGCGTGCTCGTGCCCGACGGCCACCGCGCCGCCGCTGCCGCCAGCCGACCGGACTTCGAGCTGGCGCCGGTGCCGGCCAGCGCCGTGAAGCGCGCGCCGCCCGCGGCGAAGGTCGCGACCAGCGACGACGGCATCGTCGTCGTGCGCGTCGTCTACGCCGCCACCGAGCGCGACACGTTCACGCCCGACGACGACGTCCGCCGCGCCGGCAACGGCCTGCTGTACGTCGACCGCAGCGGCCGCGCCGTGGTGGTCACCGCGCGCAGCCTCGTCGACGCCAGCTACACCGAGCAGGATGGCTACGGCGAACCCGAGATCGCCGACGAGCAGATCAAGGTCGTGCTGCCCGGCGGCGCCGTGCTGCGCGCCGGCCGCGTCTGGGTCGACGCCGACGACGGCGATCTCGCCGCGCTGGTGCTCGACGGCGCGCCGCCGGACCTCGTCGGCACGGCGGCGGACCGGCTCGCGTTCGCCGTCGACGTCATGTCGCCCCAGGAGCCGGGCGCCGTGCGCCTCGTCGGTCCGGACGGCGCGCCGCTCGCGCCGATCCGCGTCGGCAGCACGACGTCGCAGCCCGAAGCGCTCGGCGGCGTGTTCGTCGGCGATGGCAAGGCGCGCGGCGTCGTGGTCGCTGACGACCGCGCCGCCGTCGGCGAGGGCGCGGCGTCGCTGCGCAGCTTCGTGTGGCTGCAGCGCGTCCCGGCCGAACTGCGGCCGCAGGGCCTGTGACCGACGCGGCGATCACCTTCGCCGGCTTCGGCCTCGCGCACCGGCGCGCCGGCCGCGAGGAGACGCTGCTGCACGGCGTCGACCTCGCGCTGCCGACGCACGGCTTCTACGCCTTCGTCGGCGCGTCGGGCGGCGGCAAGTCGTCGGTGCTGCGCCTGCTCGCCGGCCTCGTCGAGCCGCGCGAACCCGCGCCGCGCGTCTTCGGCGACCTCGTCGTGCTCGGCCCTTCGGTCGCCGGCGGCTTCCCCGCTGCGCTGCGCGGCGACGTCGCCGCGATCCTGCAGGACGAAGGCCTGCTCGACGAACGCTCGCCGCGCGCCAACGTCGAGCTGGCGCTGCGCCTGGCCGACCGTTCGCCGCTGCTCGCCGCCGGCCTGCTCGCCGTCGTCGGCCTCGACCACGCGCCGGACGAGACCGCGCGGCTGTCCGGCGGCATGCGCAAGCGCCTCGCCGTCGCGCGCGCGCTGGCGTCGTCGCCGCGGCTCTTGCTGTGCGACGAGCCGACCGCCGGCCTCGACCCTGCCGGCGCGCGCACCATCGCCGCGCTGCTGCGGCAAGCGCACGACCAGGATCCGCGGCGCACGACGCTCGTCGTCACGCACGACCTGCCGGCGTTCGCGGGCAAGCTCGACGGCGTGCTGGTGCTGGACCGCGGCCGTCGCACGCTGCGCCTCGAAGGCCCGGGCTACGAACCGACCGCAGCCGACACCGCCGCCGCGCCGGGCGACGGCCACGTCGCGGCCTCCGAGGCGCTGCACGGCCTGCGCACGGTGCTGCTGCAGGCTGCTGCATTCGGCGAGTCGCTGCTCGCAGCCGTGCGCCGGCTGCCGCCGTTCGAACTCGGCGAGACGGCCCGCGCGACGTGGCGTGCGTGCGTCGAGCCGGCACCGTTCGTGGCGCTCGGCGGCGGCGTGCTCGGCGGCCTGGCGACGTTCTTCGCGCTGCAGAACAACCCGCTGCACGGCGGCATGGAATCGGCGCTGCTGACCGGCACCGGCAAGGTCGCGCTCGCCGTGCTCGTGCCGCTGCTCGCGGGCTTCTTCTTCTGCGCCCGCGTCGTCGCCGGCGCGACGGCGCGCCTTGGCGCCATGAAGCGCACCAACCAGATCGCGGCACTGCAGATGATGGGGGCGCGGCCGGCCGACCTGCTGTTGACGCCGATGGTCTGGGCGATGGCGATCGGCATGCCGGTCGTGACCTTCGCCGCGTGCGTCGCGGCCAGCTTCGCGGCGCTGGCGGCCGCCGCCGCCGCCTCGGGCACGACCGCCGGCGGCTTCGTCCACGCCTGGCTCGACGCCCTGACCGGCCGCGACGCGGCCGTCGTCATCGGCAAGGCGTCGCTGTCCGGTGTGCTCGTAGCAGTGGCGTCTTGGCACCTTGGCACCGGACCCAAGCGGTCGAGCGCCGATGTCGGCGCGGCGGTCGACCGGTCGATCGTCGCCGCGATGGCCATCGTGCTGGCCGTGCACGCCACCGCGACCTTCGCCGAGTACGCCTGACGGCAGCAGCGTCCGAGCGATCTCGTGTGGCCGCGCTAAAGGCGGCTCGGGCATCGGTCCGATGCGACCGGGGTGAAGGGCGTCGAGAAACTCACTGCCACCCGACTGGCAGAGCTGCTCATCGAACGCGGGCTCTGCACGAGCGAGGTCATCAACGATGCCCTGCACGTGTGCGAGACCCACGGGGATTCGCTCGTCGACACCCTGGTGGTCGGCGGCCACATCACCGATTGGGATCTCGCCAAGCTGGTCACGGAGCACTTCAACCTGCCGTACCTGCTGGCGGGCAGCTACTCGATCACCGAAGAGGCGAAGAACCGACTGCCCAAGGAAGTGCTGTTCGAGCACACGGTCGTGCCGCTGGACATCTTCGGCGACATCGTGTGCGTCGCGATGCCGGTCATGACGACCTTCGAGCAGCTGCAGAAGATCCAGAAGGACCATTCCTGCGAGCTGTTCCCCTACGTCGGGCTCATCAGCGAGAACAAGAAGGTCCTCGGCGATCTGTTCAAGGACTACAAGGAGTGGCAGGAGTCGGAGACCAAGCGGCGCGAGGAAGCGGCCGCCAAACGCAAGGCGAAGTCGGCGTCGACGGCCAGCGCGGCCACCAGCGGCGGCAGCGTGCTGGGCGCGGACTGGATGAGCATCTTCGATGCCGGCGACGCAGCGATCGCGAGCGGCGTCAAGAAGCCGGCTCCTGCGGGTCCTCCTGCGGCCTCCACGCCTCCTGCTGCAGCGGCCGCAGCGGCCGCAGCGGCCCCCGCGGCTCCTGCGGTGCCGGTTGCCGGCAATCCGTCGGCGCCTCCCGTCGCGGCCGTGCCGCCGCCCGCGGCACCACCGAAGAAGTGAGCCGCGGCCGCGGTCACCGCGGCGGCGCGTCGTGGTCTTCGCGGCGGTCGGCGTAGGGGTTCTTGTCGGCCGGGTTGCCGTCCGGCGGCGGTGGCGGCTCGTCGGCGACGTCGTCGCCCTTGTCGTCGACCGGCGCGTGCAGCGCGTCCTGTGCGAACGTGCGCATCGCCTGCGCCGGGTTGGCGATCGCCTGCGGGACCGTCGTCGCGCGCTGCATCTCGCGCTTGGTGTCGTCGATCGTCTTGCGCATCTCGCGCACCGTCTCGTCGCGGTCCATCTGGTCCTTGAACTCCTGGAAGCCGCGGCGGAACTGCGCGACGTAGCGGCCGAGCGTCTTGCCCGCCTGCGGCAGGTTGCGGCCGTAGAGCAGCAACCCGAGCAGGCCGAGCAGGAACATCTCCTGCCAGCCGAGGGAGGGAAGGATCGCGAACACGGGCGGCGCAGCATACGCGCCTCGAGGCGACGAGCGAACCACCGCGGCTGTCCGGCGCAATCGTCACGACTTCGTGCCTGCGGTCGCGGCCGTGGCGCGATCGACCGGGCGTTCTATGTTGCGGCGATGCCGCGCTCGTTCCGCCGCTCGTCCCGGCGCTGGTTCGCCGTGCCCGTCGCGTTCGCGGCGGCAACCACGGCCCCGGCGCAGTCCGGGGCCGTCGACTTCCCGCGCGACGTCCGGCCCATCCTGGCAGCGCACTGCTACGCCTGCCACGGCCCCGACGCCGCCGCGCGCAAGGCCGACCTGCGGCTCGATCGCCGCGAGGACGCGCTGGCCGCGCGCGACGGCGGTGCTGTGATCGTGCCCGGCGATCCGGCCGCGAGCGCGCTGTGGCAGCGCGTGACGTCTTCGGACCCCGACGACGTCATGCCTCCGCCCGACGCGCACAAGCCGCTCGCGCCCGAGCAGAAGGAACGGCTGCGCCAGTGGATCGCCGCCGGCGCGCCGTACGCCGCGCACTGGGCGTTCGTGCCGCCGGCCGCGGCGCCGGTCCCGGCGCTGCCTGCCGCGGACGCGCCGACGCCGATCGACGCCTTCGTGCGCGCGCCGCTGCGGGCCCGGGGCATCGCCTGGAACCAGCAGGCCGACCGCGCGACGCTGCTGCGCCGCCTGAGCCTCGACCTCACCGGCCTGCCGCCGACCGCCGACGAGGTCGCCGCCTTCGTCGCCGACGCCGCGCCGGACGCCTACGAGCGCGCGGTCGACCGCTTGCTGGCGAGCCCGCACTGCGCCGAGCGGTTGGCGCTGCCGTGGCTCGACGCGTCGCGCTACGCCGACACCAACGGCTTCTCGATCGACGGCGGTCGCCACATGTGGCTGTGGCGCGACTGGGTGATCGCCGCGTTCGCCGCCAACAAGCCGTTCGACCGCTTCCTCGTCGAACAGCTCGCCGGCGACCTGCTGCCCGACGCCGCCGACGCCACGCGCACGGCGACCGGCTTCCAGCGCAACGCGATGATCACGCACGAGGGCGGCACCATCGCCGAGGAGAACCTCGTCACCTACGGCGTCGACCGCACCAAGACGTTCGGCGAGGCGGTGCTCGGCCTGACCGTCGGCTGCGCGCAGTGCCACGACCACAAGTACGACCCGATCTCGCAGCGCGAGTACTACGGCCTGTTCGCGTTCTTCAACCAGACCAGCGAACCGGCGCACGGCGGCGACGGCGGCCACAACGCGCCGCCGACGCTCGACGTCGCCACGACGCTGCCGACCGGCGAGGAGGACGCGCTGCGCGCGCGCATCGCGGCGCTGCAGGCGCAGCTCGCCGCGCCGGCGCCTGCGCTCGTCGACGCCTGGGTCGCCGAGCAGCGCGCGCGCCTCGCCGCGCGCGGCAAAGGCATGGCGCTGCACCGCTGCACGCCGACGACGATCAGCACGCCGAACACCGGCAGCGGCTTCCGCATCGCCGACGCGCAGTACGCAGTGGTGGACCGGCCGATGTCGGCGCTCGCGTTCGACGTGGCGATGGAGCTGCCGGCGACCAGCGCGCCGATCACCGGCCTCCGTGTCGTCATGCACGCCGATCCGGCGAATCCGGCCGAAGGCTGGGGCTGGGGCGGCGGCAAGGACGGCAAGCGCACGTTCGCGCTGACCTGCCTGTCGGTCAGCGTCGGCACGGTGCGCAGCGACCAGGTCAACCTCTACGAGCTGACGCCGATCGCGCGCGTGACCGCGAGCAGCTGGCAGGAGAGCGACGACGGCCGCGATCGACCGGAGGGCGCGCTCGACACGCCGGCGCGCACCGGCTGGATGCCGGACCTGGCCGCCGAGGGGCCGGTGCACCTGACCGCGACCTTCGCCGAGCCGCTGCCGCCCGACGCGCGCCACCTGACGGCGCAGCTGCACTTCGGGCGCTACGGCGAGCTGACCGCCAAGCGCATGGAGTTCTTCGCCGTCACCGGCAGCGACGACGGCACGGACCTGCCGCCGGCGATCCTCGCGCTGGTGCAGCACGACGGCCCGCTCGCCGACGCCGAACGCCAGCAAATCGCCGCGTACGTCGCCCGCCGCGCGCCGGCGCTGGAGCCGCTGCGCGTCGACCTGCAGAACGCGCGCGAGCGGCTCGCCGTGCGCACGCAGAAGTTCGCCGCCATGGTGATGGACACCCGCGCCGAGCCGCGTCCGACGCACGTGCTGCACCGCGGCGTCTACGACCAGCCGCGCGAACCGGTCGCCGCCGGCGTGCCGGCCGCGTTGCCGCCGCTGCCGGCCGGCGTCGTCGCCGACCGCCTCGTGCTCGCGCGCTGGGCCGTCGATCCGGCGCACCCGCTGACCGCGCGCGTCGCCGTCAACCGCTTCTGGCAGATGCTGTTCGGCGCCGGCCTCGTGCGCACGCCCGCGGACTTCGGCACGCAGGGCGAGCTGCCGACGCATCCGGAGCTGCTCGACTGGCTCGCCGTCGACTTCGTGCGCCACGGCTGGGACGTGCGCCGCCTGCTGCGGCAGATCGTCACCAGCGCGACCTACCGGCAGTCGCCGGTCGTCGACGCGGCGGCGCGCGCCCGCGATCCCGACAACCGCCTGCTCGCGCGCGGCCCGCGCCATCGCCTGCCGGCCGAGCTGGTGCGCGACCACGCGCTCGCCGTCAGCGGACTGCTCGTGCGCCAGCTCGGCGGCCCGAGCGTCAATCCGTACACGCCCGGCGATCCGTGGCGCGAGATCAGCCACTTCGGCAGCTCGCCGGCGACGGCGCAGGCGTTCGTGCAGGACCACGGCGAGAAGCTGTGGCGCCGCAGCCTCTACACCTACTGGAAGCGCACGCTGCCGCCGCCCAACATGGCGCTGTTCGACGCGCCCAACCGCGAGGTCTGCGTCGTCGATCGCGCGGCGACCAACACGCCGCTGCAGGCGCTCGTGCTGCTCAACGACGTGACCTTCGTCGAGGCCGCGCGCGCGTTCGCCGAGCGCATCGTGCAGCGCGCCGCGGACGACGACGCGCGCCTGCGCTGGGCGTTCACCGAGGCGACTTCGCGCGCGCCGGCCGGCGACGACCTCGCCGTGATGCGCCGCGCGCTCCGCCGCGAACGCGCGCGCTACGCCGGCGACCCGGAGGCCGCGACCCGGCTGCTCGCGCACGGCGAAGCGCCGCGGACGACGGCGATCGCGCCCGCCGAGCACGCGGCGTGGACGCAGGTCGCGACGCTGCTGCTCAACCTGACCGACGCGGTGACCAAGCCATGAACGCGCGCTCCGATCGCCGTCCGGACGACGCGCTGCGCCCCGCGCGCCGCGCCTTCCTCGCCTCGGCCGCCGGCGGGCTCGGACAGATCGCGCTCGGCTCGCTGCTCGGCGGCTGCGCCGCGGGCCCGGGCGCGAGCGTCGCCGGCACAGCACCGGCCGGCCCGCACTTCGCGCCGCGCGCGCGCCGCGTGCTCGTGCTGTTCCAGAGCGAGGGCGTGTCGCACATCGACCTGTTCGACGACAAGCCGAGCCTGCACGCGCACGCCGGCAAGGAGCTGCCGCCGTCGGTGCGCGGCACGCAGCGCGTCACCGGCATGACCTCGGGCCAGGGCAGCTTCCCGGTCGTGCCGTCGCTGCTGCCCGGCAAACGCTGCGGGCAGAGCGGCCTGTGGATCAGCGACCTGATGCCGCACCTCCAGGGCGCTGCGGACGAACTGTGCCTGCTGAAGAGCATGCACACCGAAGCGATCAACCACGACCCGGCGATCACGCTGCTCAACACCGGCAACCAGCTACCCGGTTACGCGTCGATGGGCGCGTGGGCCAGCTACGGACTCGGCACCGAGAACGCCGACTTGCCGGCGTTCGTCGCGATGGTCTCGCAGGGCTCCGGCAAGAACCCCGGCCAGCCGATCTTCTCGCGCCTGTGGGGCAGCGGCTTCCTGCCGTCGTCGCACCAGGGCGTCGGCCTGCGGCCCGGCGCCGATCCGGTGCTGTACCTGCGCGATCCCGACGGCGTCGCGCGCGATCAGCGCCGCGCGCAGCTCGACGACCTGCAGGCGCTGGACGCGCGCCATGCCGAGGACGTGCAGGATCCGGAGATCGGCGCGCGCCTCGCCGCGTACGAACTGGCGTTCCGCATGCAGACGTCGGTGCCCGAACTCGCCGACCTGCGCGGCGAGAGCGAGGCGACGCTCGCGATGTACGGGCCCGACGTGCGCCGGCCGGGCAGCTACGCCGCCAACTGCCTGATGGCGCGCCGGCTGCTCGAACGGGGCGTGCGCTTCGTGCAGCTGTTCCATCGCGGTTGGGACCAGCACATCGCCCTCGCGCGCCAGCTGCCCAACCAGTGCCGCGACGTCGACCAGGCGACCGCGGCGGTGCTCAAGGACCTGCGCCAGCGCGGCCTGCTCGACGACACGCTGGTCGTGTTCGCGACCGAGTTCGGCCGCACCGCCTACAGCCAGGGCGCGCTCGGCGACCCGAGCAGCGGCCGCGACCACCACGGCCGCTGCTTCACCATGTGGCTCGCCGGCGGCGGCGTGCGCGGCGGCATCGAACACGGCGCGACCGACGACTTCTGCTACAACGTCGCCCGCGATCCGGTGCACGTGCGCGACCTGCACGCGACGATCCTGCACTGCCTCGGCATCGACCACGAGCGGCTGGTGTTCCCGTTCCGCGGGCTCGACACCAAGCTGACCGGCGTCGAGCCGGCGCGCGTCGTCCGCGCGATCCTGGCCTGTGGGGTCGGGCCGCGGCGCGTTCCTTGCGCCGCGGCCCGCGTCGGAATCAGCGGCCGACCGCGGCTTGCACGCCGTTCGAGGTCGCGACCATCGCGGCGTTGCCGCTCGTCAACGCGAGCGATTGCGCCGTCAGCTGCAAGCCGAGCAGGGCGGCCGTGGCGGGCACCGTGACGCCCAGCGCCGCCTCGCCGCTGGTGGCAGGCGCGTTCAGGCTCGCGATCAGCGCATCGACGAGCACGCTGCAGCCGGGGGCCGCGAAGCCGAGCTGCGTCAGCGGGGTGCCCGGATCGAGGCGAGCGCCGCCGAACCAGTTCACGACGAACGGCGAGATCGCGTCGACGCCCGTGGTGGTCAGCTGCCACGTCGCACCGAGCCGCGGCGCGTTGCTGTCGAGCACGAGGCCCTGGCAGGGCGCGCCGTAGCGGCTGCGCACGGCGGCGGTCACGGGCCGCAGGTCGTTGGCCGGGCCTTCGAGCACGACGCGGTTGGTGTACGGCCGCAGCTCGTAGCCGGTGACGGTGAAGTTGGCGTCGCCCGCGTTGCGCGGGAACGTGTGCCAGTTCTGGAAGGTCAGGCGGTAGCCGCCGGCCGGCAGCCGCTCGATGTCGCACTCCAGGAAGCCGTAGTGCTTGCCGCCGCTGACCAGCTTGTTGCCTTCCCACGTCTCCGGCTCGCTCTGGTCGGCGCACCAGACGTGGTAGGGGTTCATCTGCCACGCAGCGCCCTGCGGGTTGAGCGGGTTGTTGCGCCAGTTGGTGATCGCCGTGTTGGTCGCGCCCGGGGCGTCCTCGACGCCGCGCAGGCCGTCACCGGCGGCGCCGACGTCCCACAGGTGCACGCCGTAGCCGTCGTTGTCGAGGTCGAACCAGCTCATCTCGGCGACCTCGCTGTGGCCGGTGAACACCGCGGCGACGCGGTACTGCTCCATCAGCGGCGCGTAGATGCGCATCGCCTCGCCGGACTGCGTGCTGGTGACGCTGCTGCCGTGGACGCCGCGGCTGAACGGCGTGTGGTGCCACTGCACGAAGATGATCTGGCCGGCGGCGCGGGCGGCGGCGAGCTCCTGGACGGCCCAGTTCCACTGCAGCGTGCCGATGTTGAAGTCGGGCAGGTCGCCGAAGGGGTAGTTCAGCAGCCAGGCGCGGTTGGTGTCGCGGTTGTCCGGGAAGTTGACGCTCGGGCCCTGGCCCTGCGGCGGCGCGACGTTGTCGTTGGCGCCGAGGGCGCCGACCGAGCACAGCGTGAGGACGGTGATCGGGCCGTAGTCGACGCGGTGGTAGAGGTCCTTCGCCAGCGGGTCGTTGTTGGCCGGGTAGTCGAAGTACGCCGACCACTGCTGGCGGGCGTACTGGACCAGCGGGTTGGCGGTGCCGTTGCCGCCGCCGTTGTAGATGCAGTTGTTGCCGATGGCGGCGACGAACGGCATGCCGCTGAAGAGGTCGTCGTACGAGCCGGCGTTGTGGCGCCAGAACTCGTCCCAACGGCGCTGGCACTCGTTGGCGGTGCCTTCGATCAGGTCGCCGGCGAAGATCAGCATGTCGGCGTCGCGCGCCTTGATGTTCTTGATGTTCTCCTGGTAGCCGACGGTCTCGGTCAGGAAGTACTGGTCGCGGCCGCGGCCCGTGCCGACCGGGCGGCCGGTGCTCCAGGCCGTCTGCGGCGTGGCCCGCGACCACTCGCGGAAGCGCGTGCGGCCGAGCACGAGGGTCTCGCTGTCGGAGATGGCGACGAAGCGCAGCGGCCGGTTGGTCGCCGGCGTCGGCGCGGTGCGGAAGGTGTTGCTGTACGTCGAAGCGCCCTGCGTCACCGTGTAGGCGTACTCGCTGTCGGCCTGCAGACCGGTCGCCTGCACGCGGTGCCGCCAGTTGCGCGCGGGCACGCCGGGGGCCTCGAAGACCGCCGTCGTGGCGAACGGGAACGCCCCGGTGGCGTTGAGTTCGCCGGCGATCTGGTAGTCGAGCACGGGCACCAGCACCGGCGTGCTGGCCAGCGTCAGCGGCGCGGCGAGGCCGGGACCGGTGATGGCGACGGCGCCGGGCGTGTTGGTGACGGTGAACCACGTCAGCTGGATGCCGTCCAGCGCCGGGTTCATCTGGTAGGGGAGGACGCGGAAGTCGGCCGTCGTCGAGCCTTGGGCTGCGAGGCCGAGGCCGAGGCAGCCGAGCACGAGCGCTCGGGCGAGGAACAGGTTGGTCTTCATCGTGGGTGTCGTCGGGCTGGGGGCAAGCTGCGGCGGCAAGTTGGGGAGCGCCGCGCGACGACGACGGTCTCCGGCCGCGTGTGGATTCCGTTCCAACCCGATGAAGCTTGCGATCGCGCCGAGGTAGCCTGCGGCCCGTTCCTGCGCCGACCGCCCGATGTTCGACCCCGACGACCTCGACGACGAGACCGCCGCCTACCACGAAGCCGGGCACGCGCTGGTCGCGCACCTGCTCGGCGGCGAGGTCGTGCAGTGCACCATCGAGGACGAGGATGGCGACCTGCACGGCTCGACCACCGTGCGCTGGCGCGTCGCCGACCCGATCGAACGCGCGCGCCGCATCGGCCTGTCGGCGCTCGGCGGCCCGCTCGCCGAGGCGCGCTTCCGCGGCGACATGGACGTGATCGAGTCGCTCACCGCGTGGGAGGACGACTGGCGGCAGGCGCAGCAGGCCCTCGCCGCCGCCGGTGCTGTGCCAGCGCAGCAGAAGCAGCTGCTCGGCCGCTGGGTGCGCGAGGTCGCCGGCTGGTTCACCGACGAGGACACCTGGGAGCGCCTGTGCCGCGTCGCCGACGCGCTCGCCGCGCACGGCACGCTGGACGAGGAGCTGTTCGTCGACGCGGCGGACGGGTGAGCGGCGAAGGCGCTCAGGCCAGCCAGTCCGACACCGGCCGCCGCAGGAACTCCTCGACCGCGATGCCGTCGGCGCCGACGAGCAGCTTGCGCGCGAGGCGATGCTGCTCGGCCATGGCGGCGATGCCCGGCAGGTGGTCGCGCCGGCGACCGCTCTTCACCTCGATGGCCGTCGCCTTGCCCTTGCGCGTCGCCACGAAGTCGACCTCGCGCCCGCCGTCGCGCCAGTAGAAGAGCTCGCACTCGC
>JBKDXM010000047.1:0-98329 GCA_046306335.1 Planctomycetota bacterium | reverse complement strand
GTTCGTCGAGAAGGAGATGGAGTACATCCGCCGCAACATGGCCGGGCGCATGAGCGCGCAGGCCAAGGGCCGGCTCAAGCGCCTGCAGCGGCTGCAGCTGATCGACAAGCCGCAGGGCAAGCGCGCGCAGATGCGGCTGACCTTCGGCCAGACGACGCGCGGCCAGCAGGGGCAGGTGGCGCTCGAGGGCGTCGACCTGACGGTGAAGGCCGGCGCGCGCACGCTGATCGAGCACGCCGACTTCCGCGTCTGGTTCGGCGAGGTCACCGCGCTGCTCGGCCGCAACGGTGCCGGCAAGACCACGCTGCTGCGCCTGCTCGCCGGCATCGGCGCGCCGGCCGCCGGGGCGATCCAGCGCGCGCACAACCTGCGCATCGGCTACTTCAGCCAGGAGAAGAACGACCTGCCGCAGCACGGCACGGTGCTCGACGCGCTGCGCGAGCTCGACCGCACGGTGCCGGAGGGGCCGCTGCGCGACCACCTCGCGCTGTTCCTGTTCTGCGGCGAGGACGTCGAGAAGCCGGTCGCCGAGCTGTCCGGCGGCGAGAAGCAGCGGCTGGCGCTCGCGCGCATGACGCGCGCGCAGTTCGACCTGCTGTGCCTCGACGAGCCGACCAACCACCTCGACGTCGCCGGCACCGAGGGCCTGGAGCAGGCGCTCAAGGAGTTTCCCGGCACCGTCGTGCTGATCACGCACGACCGGCAGCTCGTCGACGAGGTCGCCGACCGCGTGCTGTGGGTCGAAGGCGGCGCCGTGCGCGCGTTCGACCAGGGCCTCGCGCAGTGCCAGCGCGTGCTCGCCGAGGAACGCGGCGCCGCGCGCGCCGCCGAGGCCGAGGCCAAGGACGCGGCCGCGCGCAAGGCCGCCGCCGCGCTGCCGGTCGCCGAGCCGAAGAAGGCGATCGAGACCGGCAAGGTGCGCAACCCCCGGATGTTCCAGAAGCTGGAGGAGCGCATCATGCAGCTGGAAGCGGCGATCGAAGGCCTGCGCGCGGCGATGCTCGATCCGGCCAACTACGCCAGCGCGGCGAAGATGAAGGCGCTGCAGGGGGACGAGGCGAAGCACAAGCAGGAGCTCGCCGACGCGTACGCGCAGTGGGAGAACTGGTCGTAGGAGCCTGCGTCACGGAACGCGCGCCGATCCGGTGCGCGGATTCGCGGTCGGGGCGAAGCCGGCGACCGCAGGCGGATCGGTGATGCGCGGACGCTCGGCAGCGAGCGCCCGGACGCACAGGCGCGCTCCGGCTCGCGGTCTGCAACCATCTGCCCCGCGACTGCTGGGTGTTGCTTGCTGCTGGGCGCTTGGTGTTGGGCTCTGTGTCCTCTGTGTCCTCTGTGGTTCCTTTCTGCTGCTGCAGAAGCAGAACAACCACAGACAACACAGAGAGCACAGCGCAGCGCAGGCGGGGCAGCGCAGGCGGGGCAGGGCGAACGGAGGGGCGGCAGCAAAACGAACGGCAGCTGCGGTACGCGCCGGGCGGCGTGGCCTGCGGTGACGCAGGCTCCAGGCGGGTGCCGCCGACGCCGACCTTGCCGCACGCCCGGGCACCGGGGTCGGGCGACGTCCGACGCCCTCGGACCGATCGACCCACGCGCTACGCTGGCGGCCCGCCGCATGCCGCTCCGCCTGCTCCACGCGACGTCCGTCGCCGCCCTGCTCGCCGCCGCTGCCGCGGCGCAGGACGCGTTCCCGCAATCGCTGCCGGTGCGCTGCGAGGCGACCGTCGACGCTGCGGCCCTGGCGACGACCGGCGCCGCCACGCTGCGGCTCTCGTTCACCGCCGAGCAGGAACTCGACGCGGCGTGGTCGGTGCGCGTCGAACTGCGGCGCGGCGGCACGCTGCTGTTGCGCCGCGACCACGCGCCGCCGACGGCGAGCCGCCGCTGGCCGGTCGGCAAGCCGGTCGCCTACGCGCTGCCGCTGCCGTTCCGCACGCCCCCCGCGGAACTGCGCGCCGGCGACGCGGTCGAGGTCTGGCTGGGCTTCGTCGACGCCACCGGCGAGCGCAAGCTGCCGCCGCTGTCGGCGCGCAACGAAGGCGGCCTCGCGCCGGTCGCGCGGTTCGTCTGGCCGGAGGTCGCCGCCGCGGCGGACGCAGCGGTCGCGGACGCGGCCATCGCCGCCGCAGCGCCGCTCGCCGCGAAGTCGCCGGCCGAGGCCTGGGACACGCTGGAGTTCGCCTTCCGCCGCGTCGCCGACTACGCGCAGAAGCAGAAGCTGCAGAAGGCGCTCGCCGGCGTCGGCCGCATGCCGCCGGCGCCGCTGACGTTCGAGGAAGCCGACATCGTGCGCCGCCGTGTCCGCGACGAACGCGCGCGCTGGCTGCGGCAGGTCGCCGGCCGCATGCACGACGCCGGCAAGCTGCACGGCGCGCTGCTGCTGCTCGACGAAGTCGGCGGCGCGCTGCAGGAGGACGCCGACCGCGCGGTGCTGGGCGCGCTCGGCGACGCCGCGCGCACGACGAAGGACCGCGACGCCATCGCCTCCCGGATCTTCGCGCTGGGCAAGGAGCAGCAGGCGGAGGCGCAGCGGCTCGACGGCGAGGCGCCGAAGGGCCTCGCCCGCATCGCCGCGTGCGAGGCGATGGCGAAGGACCCGCAGCAGCGCGCCGTCGCGCGCGAACTGCTGCGCACGCTGGAGTTCACGCCCGAACACCGCGAGGCCGGCAAGGCGGCGCGCGAGGCGCTGGAGAAGGCGTGGCTCGCCGACGTGCCGCCCGAGCAGCGCGCCGAGGCCGACGCGGCGCGCAACCATCCGTGCTGGGCGCGCACCGGCTCGCGCGTCTCGCACCGCTTCGTGCTGATCGGCCCGCAGGCGCTCGTCGATGGCGTGCCCGCCGACAGCCTGCTGCGCTTCGACCTCGCCTACCTGTACCTGACCGACCTGTTCGGCCGCGTGCCCAACCCCGACGGCGACCGCATCACCGTCTACTGGAAGGAACTGTGGGAGTTCGGCGGCGGCGTCGGCGGCGGCAAGGTCATCGACATCGGCAACGCCGATCCGGCCGCCAAGGCGACGCGCGTCGACACCGGCCTGCTGTACCACGAGCTGACGCACTGCATCGACGACACGGCGCCGGTCTACGGCGGCATGCGCGAGGGGCTCGCCGACTTCGGCGCCGCCTTCGCGCTGCTGGAGCTCGGCCAGCAGGGCCCCGGCCGCGCCGCGGTCGGTCTGGCCGCGCGCGCGTTCCTGCAGGACTACCTGGAGCGCGACCTGGAGTACTGGCGCATCCCGAACTACGGGCCGAGCGCCGGCTTCTTCCTGCACTTCATGACCGCGTACGGCAAGTCGGCGGACGGCTGGCAGTGGGACCGCTACCGCCGCTTCTTCCGCGACTACCGCGCCTGCCAGGTCAAGGACGCGCGCACGCCGACGCTGGCGCGCGCGTTCGGCCATCACCTCGCCGAGGCGTTCGGCGAGCCGGCCTGGGCCGACCTGATCCGCTTCCGCTGGCCGCTGCTGCCCGAGGACCGCGAGGCCGCACGCCGCGAACAGCGCGCCGCGGCCGCGCGCCAGCTCGGTCCGCCGCTCGAGGACCAGCCGGGCTCGCCGGTGCCGCGCGACCGGCTCGCGCGCGAACTGGCGCAGACGGGCGCGGGCGTCGAGCGGCACGGCGAACGGCTCGGCGTGCTCCGCGACTGGCAGGTGATCGGGCCGTTCCGCAAGCAGGGCGTCGATCCCGACGCCTTCCGCTTCGCGCCGGAGCTCGAGGTCGACCTGCAGGCGCGCTACGAGAGCATCAACAACAACCCGACGTGGCGGCGGCCCGGGCCGAAGCCCGTCACGGTGACGCCGAGCGGCTGGCTGCAGTTCGACTGGCAGTACATGGACGACAGCGCGATCTACGCGCTGACGCACGTGACGGTGGCCGCGCCGACGGCGGCGTGGCTGCACCTGCGCGGCGACGACGACGTCACGCTGTTCGTCAACGACGAGCTGATCGGCAAGCACGACGGCGGCGGCGGCGCGCAACTCGGGCCGTGGCGGCCGGACTGGACGGTCGGCCTGCCCGACGCGATCCGCTTCCCGATCAGCCTGCGCGCCGGCCGCAACAAGGTGCTGGTCAAGGTGCGCAACACGTGGGGCGGTAGCGGCCTCACGGTCGCGCTGGCGCAGCGCAACGGCCTGCCGCTCGCCGGCTGGACCGCCGACGCCGAGCCGCCGACGAAGAAGCTCGCCGCCATCGACGCGCCGGACGGCCGCAAGTGGCCGTCGCGCTTCCGCGCCCGATTCGACCAGGCCGGCGAGCACAAGAAGCTCGACGCCGTCGTCGGCAGCTGGCGCGTCCGCAACGGCGCGCTCGAAGGCCACGCCACCGACCGCGGCGTCGAGTGGCGCAAGCACACCGTGCGCCCCGGCTTCCCCAAGGACTCGCCGAGCAACCTCGCGTGGCTGCCGGAGAAGGCGACCGCGGAGGCCGACGCGTTCCTGTTGACCGTCGACCTGCCGGCCGACGCGCCGGCGCCGAAGCTCGGCTTGATCCTGCAGGGCGATGGCCAGCGCGACGCGTTGTGCGGCTGGACGCTGATCCTGGAGCCGCAGGGCGAACAGGTCCGCGCGTGGCTCGAACGCTACGACCAGCGCGTCTACCAGAGCGACCTCGCGCCGATGCCGCGCGACGGCAAGAAGCCGGTGGTGCTCGCCGTGTCGCTGTGGGCCAACCGCCTGACCGTCCGGCTCGGCGAGCAGGCGCTGTTCGACCAGGCCCCGCTGCTGCCGATCCCCGGCAAGCGCCGCATCGGCTTCGCGACGTGGGGCGAGGCGCTGCGCGTCGAGGAGATCGAGCTGCGCGCGCCGGCGCGGACGCGCTGAGCCCGCGCACGGCCGCCGCGTCAGCGGCCGAGCGCGTCGAGTTCGCGCTCCGCCTCCGCGTCGCCGGGGCGCAGCTGCAGCGCGCGGGCCAGCGCCGCGCGCGCCGCCGCGCGCTCGCCGAGTGCTGCCAGCGTGCGGCCGAGGTTGCGCCACGCGCCGAAGTGGTCGGGCTGCAGCGCCACCGCGCGTTCGTAGTGCACGCGCGCGGGCGCTAGGCGGCCGAGCTGCAGGTTGGCGGTGGCGAGGTTGTGGTGCGCGATCGCGGCGTTGGGCAGCGCGGCGACAGCCTGTTCGAAGTGGCGCAGCGCCCCCTCGCCATCGCCGGCGCGGCCCAGCAGCGCGCCGAGCTGCAGGTGCGCGAGGCCGTGCGCCGGGTCGAGCTGCAGCGCCGCCTCGTGGCAGCGCCGCGCCTCCTGCAGCCGGCCCTCCTGCTCGTGCACGAGCCCGAGTTCGAACGGCACGTCGGCAGCACCCGGCGAGATCGCCGCCGCACGCGCCAGCGCCGCGCGCGCGCCGGCGAAGTCCGCGCGTTCGCGCAGATGCCGCGCCTTGCGCAACCAGAGGTTCCACGCGTGCGGCACCTTGGCGAGGTCGTTGTCGACCATCGCCGACTCCAACGCCCGCCGATCGCCGTCGGCGACCGCGAGCGCCAACGTCAGCGTGCCCATCTCGTCGTCCGAGCGCTGGCCGAACACGACGCGCCGCGGCGGCCGCCCCGCCACCGCCGGGTTCGCCGCGCTGTTGTCGTACACGTACTCGAACGCGACGCGCGTGCCGGCGGGCAGCGGCATCGGCGTCGCGAGCCGGTAGTCGTCCTGCCAGTCGAAGTCCCAGCGGTCGATGGCGAACAGCGTCGCAGCCGCCGCCTCGCCCGGCCGCTGCACCGTCGCGCGCATGCGCCGGCAGACACGGTGCGCGTGCGGGTAGATCGCGTGCAGCGTCGTCGGCACCGGCAACGTCATCTCGTCGCGCAGGGTGAAGTCGGCGACGCCGGGCGCGACGTCGATCGCCTCGGAGAACAGCGCCACGACTGCGAACGAGCGCGTCGTCGGCTCGTCGGTGAACCACAGCCCGATCTCCGGCTGCACGCGCTCCTCCTTGCCGGTCGGCACGAGATGCAGCTGGAGCACGAGGTCAGAGCCGGGTCGCAGCCGCCACGCCTCGCCCTTCGGCGCGCGCCGCGTCGACTTGCCGGGCGTCCAACCGAGGAAGTGCCCGTCCGGCGGAACGGCGCCGCCCATCGCCATGCCGCCGAAGCCGACGCCCTGCTCCTCGGCGTCGCGCTGGCGCGCGGCGCGCGTCGCGTCGACGGCGAGCACGGCGTGGTGCACGGCCGGATTGCCCGGGCGGATCTCGACCGCGGCGACGAAGCGCAGGCGGTCGCCGGCGACCGGCAGCACGAGGTTGCGCACGACGTCATCGCCGGCGGCGGACACGGTGAGCGGCTCCGGCGCGCGTACGACGAGATCCGGCGCGCCGAGCTGCCAACCGTCGCCCACCGGCAGCGGCGGCAACTCCGGCCCGTCGCCGCGCGGCGCGCCGGCGTCGAGCCACGCCAGCAGCGCCGCGCGTTCCTCGTCGGCCAGCGCGCGCGCGTCGGCGAAGTCGCCGTGGGTGATCGGCCAAGGCGGCATCGACCGCTCGCGCACGACCTCCGCGAGCTTGGCGCGTCGACGCGCGAGGTCCGCGTGCGTCACCAGCGGGAACGGCGCCGGCTGGCCCGGCCGGTGGCAGCCCGCGCAGGCACGCCGCACCAGCGGCCCGACCACGGTGGCGTAGTCGGCGATCGACCGCTGGGCGCGCGCTGCACCGGCAACGCTGACGGCGGCAGCGACCATGGCGGCCATGACGGGATGGAAGGGGCGGGTCGGCATCGGCGTCCGCGACGGCGGGCATCTTCACCGTCCGGCCGCCGGCGGCAAGCCGACCCACCGCGGCGCGGCGAAGCGGCCATGCCAGCGGCGCTTGGGCGGCGTCCGTCGCGACGCGGACGACGCAGCTCGGCGGCGACGCGGTCGTGCGGCGCGATCACCCGGCGATGCCGCCGGAAGCGGCGGCGAGCATGACGCGTCCCGGCGGCGGCGGCGGCGGCGGCGGCTTTCGCAGTAAGTCTGGACGGCAAGAACTGCCGATGGACCGTACCGTGTGGGCGCGCGTGGCGACCAGCCCAGCCGCGCCGTCGACCCCCTCGCTGCGATGTCCACCACGTCACCCTCCAACGCCCCGAACGCTGCCGCCGCTGCGGGCAGCGCGTCGCCCCCTGCGGGCGCTGGCGGCCGCGACGACCGCGCACTACGGCGCGCGGCGCTGCGGGCGGCCGCCGAGGCGAAGGCCGAACAGTCGCGGCCGCGCATGTGGCGGAACATCCGCGCCGACATCCGGCGTCACGACGGCCGCATCCTGACGCGTTCGGTGCTGGGGCTGGCGGTGTTCCGCTTCGGCGCGTGGGCGCTGACCCGCGGCCCCGTCGTGCGCGCCGTCGCGCTCCGCGTCTACGGCGTGCTGGAGCGCCTCATGCGCTGGGTCACCGGCCTGCACATGCACTGCACGGTGCTCGTCGGCGACGACCTGCACCTGATCCACGTCGAAGGCCCGATCTCGATCCACCCCGACGTCGTGATGGGCGACCGCGTCGGCATCATGCACAACGTCACGATCGGCCTCGCGCCCGACCAGGACGGCGCGCCGATCCTCGGCACCAACGTGTTCATCGGCACCGGGGCGGCGATCCTCGGCCCCGTGGTCGTCGGCGACGGTGCGCGCATCGCCGCCAACAGCCTCGTGCTGCAGGACGTGCCGCCCAACTGCCTCGCCATCGGCGTGCCGGCGCGCATGGTGCCGCGGATCGCGGTCGGCGCGGCGGCGGCGAACGGACACGCAGCGAGCCCGCCTGCGCAAGCGCCATGAGCGGCGAGCCGGCATCCTCGCGCGCCGGGTCGGCGACGGCGGCCGCCGTCGGCGGTGGCGGCGGCTCCGTCGACTGGGGCGCCGTCTACGCCACCGACCTCGTCTACGTGCAGGACTGCCATCGCCTCTGCGGCGACGCCCACTGCTGCAGCTTCGCCCGCCACAAAGCGCGCTTCCGCATGCTGGGGCGCAAGCCGTTCCAGGAACTGCCGCTGCTGCCCGGCGAGTACGAGCACATGGCGGCCACCGGCGCGCTGGCGCAGTTCGGCGACTGCGAACGGCGCCGCGGCGAACTGGCGCTCGACGCGGCGCGCGCCGTGCCCTACGAGTCGATCGTCAGCCACCGCGCGGGCTGCGCCTGCGAGCACGCGACGCGGCCGACGATCTGCCGTCTGTACCCGCTGTTCCCGGTCCACGACGTCGCCGGTCGGCTGCTGGGCGTCGAGCCGCACTTCGGCGTGTACGAGGAACTCGAGGTCCTCGAGGGCCTGCCGCGCGCGTGCGCGGTCGGCTCGCTGCCGTTCGAGCAGTTGCAGCTGTTCCTGTCGCTGTGCAGCCGGCTCGCCGCGAGCCCGCTGCACCTGTTCTGCCTGCACGCCTATCGCGCGACCAAGCGCCACGCCGTCGCCGGCCTGCAGCGGCGGCTCGCCGCGGCCCCGCAGAGCGCCTTCGCGCTGTTCGAATGGCAGATGCTCAAGGGACGGCTCGTCGACCGCGAGGCCCTGCGCGCCGAGCTGACGGCGCTGGCCGACGCCTTCGCGGCGCACTACGGCGACCGCTTCGCGCTGCCGGCGCCAACGCTGCCGGCGCCACCGGCCGCCACCGGAGGCGCGCCGTGATCGGCACCGCGCTGGCGTTGACGACGGCGGACCTGCTGACGCTGCACCGCGGCGACGCGCGCGCCCGCGTCGCGGTCGTCGACGGCCCGCGGCGCGTCACCTACGGCGAACTGCAGCAGCGCGTCGAGGCGCTGGCCGCGCGCCTGCACGCGCTCGGCCTGCGCCGCGGCGATCGCGTGCTCGTGCACCTGCGCAAGTGCCTGGAAGAGGTCGTCGCGCTGTTCGCGTGCTGGCGGCTCGGGCTGATCGCCGTCGACGTGCACGCTGCCTGGACCGTCGAGCAGCTCGCGTTCGTCGCCGACGACGCCGGGGCGACCGCGCTGCTCGTCGACGCCCGCCGCGCGCGCGAACTCGCCGCGCTGCCGCCGCCGATCGCGCACGCGATCGTGACGGAGAAGCAACCGGTCGGACCGTGCGAGCCATGGCCGACGACGGGCGGCCCCGCGCCCGACGCGCCGCTGCTCGACGTCGACCTCGCGGCGATCATGTACACGTCGGGATCGACCGGCAGCCCCAAGGGCGTGATGTTCACGCACGCGAACCTGCTGGTCGGCGCGCGCTCGGTCGCGCGCTACACCGAACAGGGACCCGACGACCGCCTGCTGAGCGTGTTGCCGTTCAACTTCGACTACGGCCTCAACCAGCTGCTGACCGCGTTCCTGGTCGGCGCCCGCGTCGTGCTGATGCCGCTGACCATGCCGAGCGCGCTCGTGCAGACGATGGTCGCCGAGGGCGTGACCGGCGTCGGAGCCGTGCCGCCGGTCTGGGTGCCGCTGGTGCGTTACCTGGAGGCGGTGCCGACGCCGCTGCCGGCGCTGCGCTACGTCACCAACTCCGGCGGCGCGATCCCGGGCCCGATCCTCGACGCGCTGCCGCGCGTGTTCCCCGGCGCGCGCGTCCACCTGATGTACGGGCTGACCGAGGCCTTCCGGTCGACGGCGCTGCCGCCGGAGCGCTTCGCCCACAAACGCGGCTCGATCGGCCGCGCCGTGCCCAACGTCGAGACCTTCGTCGTGGTGCCCGGACGCGGCCCCGCAGCCCCCGGCGAGATCGGCGAACTGGTGCACCGCGGCAGCTTCATCACGCGCGGCTATTGGCGGGCGCCCGAGCGCACCGCGGCGCGCATCCGTCCCGCGCCGGAGCTGCCGTGGCTCGGCGACGAGAAGCTGGTGTGGAGCGGCGACCTCGTGCGCCAGGACGAGGACGGCGACCTCTGGTTCGTCGGCCGCACCGACGCGATGATCAAGACGATGGGCTTCCGCGTGTCGCCCACCGAGGTCGAGGACGTCGTGTTCCGCAGCGGCCTCGTCACGCACGTGGTCGCTTACGGCGTGCCCGACGAAGTCGCCGGCCAGGTGATCGAAGTCTGCGTGGCGCATGCGCAGCCGGTCGATCGCACCGGGCTGATCGCGTGGGTCCGCAGCCACCTGCCATCGCACATGATCCCGCGCGCGGTGCACGTCTGGCCCGGGGAGATGCCGCGCACGGCGGCCGGAAAAATCGACGTGCCCGCTGTGGTCAAGGCGTGCGCGGCGCGCCAGGATGTGCCGCCGGCCGGCGTCCCAGCCGCCCGCCCGAACGCCGACGACCCGCGTCGGACCTGATCCTCATGCGATTGACGGAGAGCCGCCTGCGCCAGTTCCTCGCCGAGTTGCGCCACGTCGACGGACTGGCCGCGGACAAGGCGCTGTTCTCCGACGGCACGATCGACTCGATCGGCCTGGTCGCGTTGATCGGCTTCCTGGAGCAGACCTGCGGCTTCGAGGTCGACCAGGCCGACGTCACGCTCGAGAACTTCGACACCATCCGGCGGGTGCTCGACTACGTCGCCAGCAAGTCGCCGGCCTGATCGGCGCAAGCGACCGGCGCGGCGCCGGCGGCGGGCAGGTATCCTGCCGCCCCTCCGTGAGCGCCCTCCACGACCATCTTCGCGCCCGTCTGCTCGCCGCTTGCGCGTCCCTCGGCATCGACGCCGCCACCGCCGAACCGCTGCTGCGCCTCGACCCGCCCAAGAACCGCGACCACGGCGACGTCGCCTTCGGTGCGTTCCAGCTGGCGAAGGCCGTCGGCAAGGCGCCGCCGGCGCTCGCCGGCGAGCTGGCCGCCGCCGTCGCCACCGACGCGGTGATCGAGTCGGCCGCCGCCGCCGGCCCGTTCGTCAACTTCCGCTTCCGCCGCGACGCGCTGGCGCGCGACGTGCTCGGCGCGATCCAGCGCAGCACCGCGCCCTACGGCCCGGCGCCGAAGGGCGGCGAGGTCGTGTGCATCGACTTCAGCTCGCCGAACATCGCCAAGCCCTTCCACATCGGCCACATGCGCAGCACGGTGATCGGCAACGCCCTGTGCCGCATCTGGCGGCACCTCGGCGCGACCGTGCACGGCATCAACCACCTCGGCGACTGGGGCATGCCGTTCGCCAAGATGATGACGGCGTACATGCGCTGGGGCAGCGAGACGGAGCTGCACAAGTCGCCGATGCGCTACATGTTCGAGCTGTACAAGCGCTACAGCCGCGAAGCCAAGGAGGACCCGGGGCTGGACGAGGCGGCGGCGAAGCACTTCCAGGCGCTGGAGAGCGGCGAGGACAACGCCGAGCGGCGCATGTGGCAGCTGCTGCGCGACGAGTCGCTGAAGGCCTTCCAGGGCCCGTACGGGCGCTTGGGCGTGACGTTCGACCACGTCACCGGCGAGTCGTTCTTCGAGGACAAGATGGCGGGCGCGATGCAGCGCGTCGCCGCGTCCGGCGTGCTCGAGGAGAGCGACGGTGCCGAGGTCGTCTGGCTGAAGGAGCTCGGCATCAAGGAGCCGTGCATCCTGCGCAAGCGCGACGGCACGACGCTGTACCACACGCGCGACCTCGCGGCCGCGTTCTTCCGCGAGAGCGCGTACCACCCCACCCGCATCCTCTACGTCGTCGGCGCCGAGCAGAAGCTGCACTTCGACCAGCTCAAGGGCGTGCTGACGAAGATGAAGGAGCCGGTCGCCAAGGCCGTCGAGCACGTGCCGTTCGGCCTCGTGCTCAGCCGCACCGAGGACGGCAAGTGGGAGAAGTTCGCGTCGCGCGCCGGCAACGCGGTGTTCCTCGACGAGATCCTCGACGAGGCCGTCGCCAAGGTGCGCGAGGTCATCCGCCAGAAGAACCCCGACCTGCCCGACGCCGACCAGGTCGCCGAGCAGGTCGGCGTGTCGGCGATCGTGTTCAACGACCTGAAGAACTCGCGCATCAAGGACGTGAAGTTCGACTGGGAGACGATGCTGAACTTCGAGGGCGAGACGGGCCCGTACGTGCAGTACGCCTGCGCGCGGCTCAGCTCGATCCTGCGCAAGGCCGACGCGCCGGTGCCCGCGGTCGACGCGGTCGACTGCGCCGCGCTCGCCGACGCCGAGCGCGTGCTGCTGACGATGATGGACTTCGGTTCGGCGGTGCAGCGCGCCGCCGAGCAGAGCGAGCCGAGCTGCGTCACCGGTCACGCCATCGCGCTCGCCGGCGAGATCCACAGCTACCTGCGCGACCACTACGTCGTCGGCCAGGAGCCGCGCGTCCGCGACGCCCGCCTCGTGCTCGTCGACTGCGCGCGCAAGCTGCTGACGACGGGACTGGGGCTGCTCGGCATCGCGGCGCCCGAGCGCATGTAGCGCGACCGCGCCGATTCCGGGCGCGACTTTCACCCACTTCCGCGCTTCCATGGGGCGTCCGCCATGGCGACGACCCCCGCGACCGACGGCTCCATCGTGCGCGACAAGCGCGCGATGCTGTTCTTCCTGCTCGGCGCGTTCCTGCTCGGCAACGCGCTCGTCGCCGAGATGATCGGCGTCAAGCTGTTCCAGCTGGAGGAGGCGCTGGGGATGCCGAAGGCCGACTTCCGGCTGCTCGGCAAGGACGGGCTGTCGTTCGTGCTCAGCGCCGGCGTCATCAGCTGGCCGCTGGTGTTCCTGGTCACCGACCTCGTCAACGACTACTTCGGCGTGCGCGGCGTGCGCCGCATCACGCTGGTGACCGCCGGCATGATCGCGCTGGCCTTCCCGCTGCTGTATCTCGCGATCGCGCTGCCGGCGGAACGCGGCTGGTGGCTGACGAGCAGCGCCGAAGCCGGCGTGCCGGACATGCAGGCCGCGTTCGCGGCGGTGTTCGGCCAGGGCATGAACATCATCGTCGGCTCGCTGGCCGCGTTCCTCGTCAGCCAGCTCGTCGACGCGTTCGTGTTCCGGCGCTTCAAGCGCTTCACCGGCGAGAAGCGCATCTGGCTGCGGGCGACCGGCAGCACGCTGGTCAGCCAGCTCGTCGACAGCCTGCTGGTCGTCTACGTCGCCTTCGGCCTGTTCCGCGGCATGCCGGTGCCCGAGGCGACGGCGCTGGCGCTGACCAGCTACTGCTACAAGTTCCTGGTCGCCGTCGTCAGCACGCCGCTCGTCTACCTGGGCCACGCGCTCGTCGAACGCTGGCTCGGGCCGGAACTGGCGGCGGCGATGCGCCGCGAGGCCATGCAGACACAGCCGTGATCCACAGCAGTGATCGGCTGCGGCGCGCGGCGTCGGCTCACCGCCAGATCACCGCCAGATCACTGCCAGACCATGCTGTCGATGAACTCCAGCGGGCCGCCGCACGACTGCGAGTGGCAGTTGACGCAGCCGGCGATGATCTGGTTGTAGGTCGACTTGCCCGGCTCGTGGTCGAAGGCGCGCACCGACGCGAGGTACGACTGCGCGCGGCCGTCGTAGGCCGGGTTGCGCTCGTCGGGCTTGGTCGGCCACGCGCAGCGCATCTTGCGGTGCGTCGGGTACAGCTTCTTCGCCGGCTGGCCGGCCTCCAGCAGCGTGCGGTTCTCGCGCAGGTCGTCGACGAACTGGCGCATCAGCAACGCGAGCTCGCTGTCGCCGTTGGGATTGCGCTGCGACTTGACCAGGTTGCCCGGGCTGCCCGGGATGCCTGGGACGAGCGCCGTCGACAGGTTGCAGTCGGCGTCCTCGGCGACCGCAGCGGCCGGCGGCGCGCCCGGCGTCGGGCTGCAGGCGGCCAGGAGGCCCAGGACGACCAGCGACAGGGACGACAGGAACAGGCTGCTGAGGCGTTGGCGGATCACGGCGTTGCGTTCGGTCCCGCGAAGGCGGGCGACGCATGGTGGTCCGCGTCCGCGCGCCGCGCAAGTCGCCCTCGTGCGGATTCGCCGCAGCGGACGCGGTCGTCGTTCGAACGGCGTGACGCGGCGGCTATGGTGTCCGCCCTCCGACACCCCGACACAGCATGCGCGACAAGGTCCTCATCGGTTACGGCCAAGGCTTCTGGGGCGACTCGATCCTCGGCCCCGTCCGCCTCGTGCGCGAAGGCCCGCTGCACTACCTCGCCCTCGACTACCTGGCCGAGGTCACCATGAGCATCATGCAGAAGCTCAAGGGGCGGAATCCCAAGGCCGGCTACGCCACCGACTTCGTGGCGATGCTCGACCGCACGCTGCCGGAGATCCACCAGAAGGGCATCAAGGTCATCGCCAACGCCGGCGGCGTGAACCCGCAGGCGTGCCTGCAGGCGGTGCTCGAGCTGGCGCGCAAGAAGGGCATCAAGGGGCTCAAGGTCGGCGTCATCGAGGGCGACGACGTGCTGACGCGCGTGCCCGAACTGCTGGCCGGCGGCCACGGCCTCGTCAACATGGACGACGGCCGGCCGCTGTCGGCGGTGCAGGACCGGCTGCTCAGCGCCAACGTCTACATCGGCGCGTTCGCCGTCGCCGAGTGCCTCGCGGCCGGCGCGCAGATCGTCATCGGCGGCCGCCTGACCGACCCGGCGCTGGTCGCCGGCCCGATGATCCACGAGTTCGGCTGGGGTCCCCAGGACTTCGACAAGCTCGCCGCCGGCACCATGGCCGGCCACATCGCCGAGTGCGGCGCGCAGTGCACCGGCGGCAACTACACCGGCTGGCGCGAGGTGCGGGACTTCGTGCGCATCGGCTACCCGGTGATCGAAGCCTCGCCCGACGGCTCGTTCGTGGTCACCAAGCACGACGGCACCGGCGGCCTCGTCAACCGCAACACGGTGGTCTCGCAGCTGCTGTACGAGATGGGCGATCCCAGGCGTTACCTCGGGCCCGACTGCACGGCGGACTTCACGTCGGCCGTCGTCGAGGAGGTCGGCAAGGACCGCGTGCGCCTGTCCGGCATCAAGGGCGGGCCGCCGACGCCGACGTACAAGGTCTCGCTCAGCTACCAGAACGGCTTCAAGACGACGGGCCAGCTGACGGTCAGCGGCCCCGACGCGGTCGCCAAGGCCAAGCTGTGCGCCGACATCGTCTGGGGGCGCCTCGCGCTGGACGGCTGCACGTTCGCCGAGCACGAGAAGCTGGTCGAGATCGTCGGCGCCGGCGTCTGCCACGCCGGCATCACCGAGGCCAGCGACCCGCCCGAGGTCGTGCTGCGCCTGGGCGTGAAGTGCGCCGACGAGGACAAGGTCGACCGCTTCGGCATGGAGATCGTGCCGCTGGTCACCAGCGGCCCGCCCGGCGTCACCGGCTTCGCCGGCGGCCGCCCCAAGGCGACCGACATCGTCGGCTACTGGCCGGCGCTGCTCGACAAGACGCAAGTGAAGACCACCGTGCGCGTGGAGGTGTCGTGATGGCCAAGGTCAAGCTCAAGGAATTCGCGTTCGCGCGCAGCGGCGACAAGGGCGACGGCAGCAACGTCGGCGTCTTCGTCGCCAACCAGCGCGACTACGAGCTCATCAAGCAGCAGCTCACCGTCGAGCGCGTGAAGCGCCACTTCCACGCCATCTGCAAGGGCGAGGTGACGCGCTACGAGGCGCCGAACATGCTCGCGCTCAACTTCCTGCTGCGCGACTCGCTCGGCGGCGGCGGCAGCGAGAGCCTGAAGACCGACGCGCAGGGCAAGACGCACGGCCTCGCGCTGCTGGAGATCGAGGTCGACCGGTAGGCAGCGCGTGCGGCCGGCTGGACGCCGGGCGCGATTTCGCCGAAATCCGGGCCGGATCGGTCGCCGGAAGTGCCTACGCGACGTGACCCCGACGCGCACGCCGCACGACCGGCTGTTCCAGTTCCTGTTCGCGCAGGCACGGTTGGCCGCCGCCTGGGCCCGCTCCGTGCTGCCCGGCGAGGTGGCGGCAGCGGTCGACTGGGCGGCGTTCACGGTGGCCGCCGACGGGATCGTCGGGCCGCTGCTGCACCTCCAACGGCCCGACGCCGTGTTCGCCACGCGCACCGTCGACGGCGGCCACGACGTGCTGGTGCTGGTCGAGCACAAGTCGTGGAGCGACGAGGACGTCAGCGAGCAGTTGCTGCGCTACGCCGTGCACCTGCGACGGCGGGCGCACCGGCGCGGCAGCCCGCCGCCACTCGTGCTGCCCCTGCTGCTGCAACACGGCGCCAGCGTCCGCGCCGCGCATCCTGATCTGCTGCCCGCGGCGTTGGCCGCGGCGCAACCGCGCCTTGGCATCGTCGTCGACGACCTGCGCGCGACCGACGAGCAGGCGCTGCGCGACCGCGGCCTGCCGCCGCTCGCGACGCTCGCCTTGCTGTGCCTCGCCTTGCCGCCGCAGGCCGGTCGCACGGGCACGCTCGATGCCCTCGACCGCTGGCGCGACCTGTTCCGGGCCGCCGACGCCGACTCGGGTCCACCACCGCCCGAGGACGCCCTCACCGCGATCTGCTGCTATCTTGCCGACACGACGGACCTGAGCCTGGAGGAATTGGACATGACCATCGCCCGCAACGTCATCCGCGACATCGCCTACCCCGGCACCACGGGCGACCGGTTGCGCAAGCAGGCCTTCGCCGACGGCTGGACCGCCGGCCGCGAGGACGGTCGCACCGAGGGTCGCAACGAAGGCCGCAGCGAAGGCCGCAGCGAGGGCCGCAACGAAGGCCGCAGCGAAGGCATGGCGGCCGTCCTGCTGCGCCAACTCACGCGCCGCTTCGGTCCGCTCGCGCCCGAGGTCGTCGCACGGCTGCGCTCGGCGAGCCCCGCCCAGCTCGAAGCCTGGTGCGAGCGCGTGCTCGACGCCGTCGACCTCGCCGCGGTGCTGGCCGACCGCGGCTGATCGTGGTTGCTCGTCCGCCGGCCGTCAGCGCACTGCGGCGCGCAGCAGGCCGTCGCGCCGCAGCGCCGCCATGCGCGCCGGGCGATTGGTGGTGATCAGGTCGCAGCCGATCGCCGCCGCGCCGAGCAGCAGCACGTCGGGATCGACCGTGTAGACGCACAGCAGCGCGCCGGCCGCGCGCGCCTGCGCCGCTGCCGCGACGTCGAGCGTGCGGTGGTCCCAGTGCACGAGCTCCGCATGCATCGCCGCGGCCTCGTCGAGCTGCGCCTTGCCCAGCGTCTTGCCGCCGAGCACGCCGAGCGCCAGCCGCGGCTCGGCTGCGCGCACTTCGCGCAGCCACGGCCAGTCGAACGCCTGCACGACGACCCGGTCGATGGCGTCGAGGCGGCGCAGCTCGTCGACCAGCGCCTTCGCATCGCCGGCCTTGCGTTCGACCAGCGGGATCGCGGGGAAGATCGCGGCGAGCGCCTCGGCGAGCGTCGGCAGCCGCTCGCCGGCGAACGCCTCGCCCTTCCACGCGCCGGCATCGAGGGCGCGCGCCTGCTCGATCGTCAGTTCGTCGATGCGGACGTCCTTGCGGCCCAGCCGCGCGACCGCGTCGGTCGTGCGGTCGCAGGTGGCGTCGTGCAGCAGCACCCACGCCCCGTCCTTCGTCTGCTGCACGTCGAACTCGACCACCAGCGCGCCGGCCGCAGCGCCCGCGCGCAGCGCCGCGACGGTGTTCTCCGGGACGTCCTCGCTCGCGCCGCGGTGGGCGACGACGACGGGACCGTCCTTCGCGGCGTCGCGCAGGCGCTGCCAGACGGGGGATTGCTGGGCGGCCATCGACGCGGCAGCGAAGAGCACGGCGGCGAACATGGCAAGCGGGGTGGTCATCGCCGGCATGGTGCCACGCGCCGCAGTGGCGACAACGGCGTCGTCCGTGAAGGATCGCGGTGGCGCCCCCTCGACCGGCGCCAGCCAGGCCGCGCACGGCGCGACGCCGCCGACTTCACGTCGGCAAGCCGTTGCCGCCGCTCGCCGCAGCGCGTAGACCCGTCGTCGATGCCCGACGTCCTCGCCGAACTGCGCGCGCGCGCCGCCGCCCGCCGCGCCCGCATCGTGCTGCCCGAGACCGGCGATCCGCGCACGGCGCAGGCGCGCGCGCTGCTCGAACGCGACGCCTTGTGCGAGGTCGTCTGGGTCGACGATCCCGCCCGCGACCCGCGCCTGCCGGACGTCGCGCGGCTGCTGCACGACCGCCGCAAGCACAAGGGCCTCAGCGAAGCGCAGGCGCGCGAACTCGCGGCGCAGCCGGTGATGTTCGGCGCCGGACTCGTCGCGCTCGGCCACGCCGACGCCGGCGTCACCGGCGCGGCGCACGCCACCGCCGATGTCATCCGCGCCGGCCTGTTCTGCCTCGGCACCGCGCCGGGCATGCCGCTGGTCAGCTCGATGTTCCTGATGGCGCGCGGCGACGAAACGCTGTCGTTCGCCGACTGCGGCGTCGTGCCGGATCCCGACGCCGAGCAGCTCGCGCACATCGCCGCCGCCACCGCCACCAACCACCGCCGCTTCACCGGCGCCGAACCGCGCGTCGCCTTCCTGTCGTTCAGCACGCGCGGCAGCGCCGCCCACGGCAAGGTCGACAAGGTGCGCGCCGCCGCGGCGCGTTTCCGCGCGCTGTGCCCGGGCGTCGCCAGCGACGGCGAACTGCAGTTCGACGCCGCCTACGTGCCGGCCGTCGCCGCGCGCAAGTGCGCCGACAGCCCGCTGCAGGGCCGCGCCAACGTGTTCGTCTTCCCCGACCTCGACGCCGGCAACATCGCCTACAAGCTGACCGAACGCCTCGGCGGCTTCGCGGCCTACGGCCCGCTGCTGCAGGGCCTGCGCAAGCCATGGCTCGACCTGTCGCGCGGCTGCACGGCGGCCGACATCGCCGGCGTCGCCGTGATCGCCAGTGCGATGCTCGACGGCGCGGCGGGTCCCGGCTCCCCGCCGGCAACCCGCCCGCCGTGACGGCGCGCCGCAAGCCGGAAACCGCTGGCCGCGCCGGGCAAAACGTCGCTGTCGCGCCCATGCGCGCACATCCCCTCGCCACCGTCCTCCCCGCCCTCGCCACTGCCATGCTGGGCGCGCCGCTGCTCGCGCAGCGCGCCGCCGAAGTCGAACCCAACGACACCGTGGCCCAGGCCCAGACCGTCGCCATCGGCACGCACGTCGAGGCCAACCTCGCCGCCGGCGAGGTCGACTGGTTCGCCTTCACCCTCGCCGCGCCGGCGCAGGTGCACGCGCGCACCTCGGGCAACTTCAACACCAGCCCGAGCGTCGACACCTACGTCGCGATCTACGACGCCGCCGGCACCACGCGGCTGGCGTGGGACGACAACTCCGACGGCTCGCACAGCGACTGCGGCGTGACGCTGTCCGCGGGCTCCTACACCGTGCTGGTCGCCGGCAAGGCGACGACGACGACGGGGCCGTACGGCATGGACCTGTTCACGCTGCCCGTCGTGCCGATCACGGTCAACGAAGCCGCCGAGCCGAACAACAGCCCCGGCACCGGCGGCACGCCGACGAACTTCACGCCCGGCGACACGCTCGGCGGCGAACTGACGACGGCGACGGACGCCGACTGGTGGTCGTTCGCGTTGCCGACGCGCAGCATCGTGCAGGCCGTGTGCATGGACGACGGCGGCGTCCCGCAACTCGACAACACGCTGGTCGGCTTCTTCAACAACAGCCCTGGCAACACCACGGCGTTCGGCACGACGAGCTTCATTTCGACGAGCCACCGCGCGTTCAACCTCGCCCACCAGGGCATGCTCGCGCCGGGAAACTACGCCATCCAGGTGTCGTCGGCGACGTCGACGGCGGCCGGCACGGCGCCGTGGAACTACGTCAAGACGGGCAAGTACGCGCTGCGCACCCGCGCGATCGCGATGCCGGGCCTCAACGTCGTCGGCGAGACCCCCGAACCGAACAACAACGCCGCGGCGGCGCCGATCCTGACGCTTGGCGACTCCGCCGCGGGCAACACCACCGGCAGCGCCGACGGCGACTGGTACGGCTTCGTCGCCAATAGCGGCACGACGATCGCCGCGATGTGCGAGACCCCCGGGGCCGGCGGCGTCGCCGGCACGACGCTGCGGCTCTACACCGCCGACGGCGTCGTCGTGACGACGGCCGGCGGCACGTCGACGACGCACGCACGCCTGATCACGACGCTCGCGGTCGGCGGCATCTACTACCTGGAGGTCGCCGGCGCGGTGCTGGCGTCGACGGGCAACTACGTGCTCAACACCGGCTCGACCGACGCGCTGTTCGTGCCGTCGACGTTCACGCAGCAGCCGGCGTCGACCAACGCCTGCCCCGGCAGCAACGGCAACCGGCCGATCATGGCGAGCGCGTCGGGCGAGCGGCCGGCGCTCGGCAGCAACTACGTGCTGCGCGTCGAGCGCGCGCTGGCCAACACGATCGTCGTGCCGATGTTCGGCCTGTCGAACACGGTGGCGAACGGCAACCTGCCGCTGCCGTTCGACCTGACGGTGCTCGGCGCCCCCGGCTGCTTCCTGCGCGTCGACCCCGCGATCACCTTCGGCCTCGTGACGGACGCCGGCGGCTTCGCCTTCCTCGACCTCGCCTTCCCGGCCAACCCGGCGCTCCGCGGCGCGACCTTCTTCGGCCAGGCGCTGTGCCTCGATCCCGCCGTCGCCGGCAACACGCTGCAACTGACCGTGTCGAACGACTCGCGCATCGTCGTCGGCGACCGCACATTCTGATTCGGGTCGCGCCGCGGGCTGCCCGCATCCGGGCTTCCTGCGCTGCCGCAACGCGGGGGCCAAACAGCGCGAGTGCAACGCAGCCAGCCCCGCTGCGGCATCGGCACGGCGGGTCGGGTCGCCCGCGGGGCGCTCCGCGACGGTCGGCCGATGTTGCGCGAACACGCCGCGGGTACGCTCGCATCGGCATGCGCGCGCGTCCCGCCATCGTGCTCGCCTTGCTCGTCCTGCTCGCTGGCGGGATCGCGTGGCTGGTGGCCGGATCGCCGGCGCCAAGCGCGCCAAGCGCAGCGCCCGCCGGGGACGCCTCGGCCGGCGCTGCCGCCGATCCGGCGCGCGGCAACATGTCAGCCGTAGCCGCGACCGCCGCAGTGCCGACCGTGGACGATGCGCCCGCGCTCGCCCAGCGTGTCGCGGCCGCGGCCGGTGCCGGCGCTGCGGGACCCATCGTGCGCGTGCTGCGCCGCGACGACGGTGGCGACGAGCACCCTGTCGTCGGCATCACGGTGGCTTGGGTCGCCGACGGCGAAGCCGACGCGCGCGCACGGGCCGACCAGTTGCTCGACGCGCCGCACGAGTGGCCGCAGCGGTACGGCGGGCGCGCCGTGACCGACGGCATCGGCGCCGTCCGCCTGCCGCCGGTCACCCGTCTCACCGCGGTGACGGCGTTCGGCGACGGCCTGTTCGCCTTCCGGTTCCTCGACGCCGGCGAGCCGCAGTGCGTGCTCCACGTCGTGCCCGACGAAACCGTGGCGATCGAGGTGCGCACGACCGCGGACGCCCCGGCCGCCGACGTGCCGGTGGCGATCCGCATGACCTGGGCCAAGGGCGAGCGCGAGCTGTGGCGCGGCCGCACCGACGCGCAAGGTCGCGCGGTCGCGGCGCACTTCCAGCAGATCCGGCCGGCGCTGGTCGCCGACGAACGCTTCTTCGTCGGCGTCGACGGCGCCTTCGCCGACGCCGCGGACGCGGCCGCGCGCTTCGCGGGTCGGCCGGCACCGACGGAACCGATCCGCTTGCGCATCGGCACGCTGCGGCCGCTCGCCGCCACCGTGCTGTACGCCGATGGCGCGCCGGTGCGCGCCGCGCTCGAACTCGTCGTCGGCCAAGCGCTCGGCGGCGACGGCCGCGACGCCAACCGCTTCGGCGCGCGGGCGGTGCGCAAGGGCGACGGCCCCGAAGCCGTCGACCTCGGCCTCGCCGCGACCGACCGCGCCCTGCCGCTGGCCTTCGCGCTGCCGCGGGGGGAGCGCCCGCAACCCGGCACGCCGCTGCCCGACCTGCGCGTGCCCGCCGGCACGGGTCCGGCGACGGCGACGGTCCGCCTGCCCGACGCCGTGCGCGCGCTCGCGTTCACGCTGCACGACCCCGAAGGCCGGCCGCTCGCGGCGGCGCTGGCGTGGCAACTGCGGCGCGAGCGCGACGGCGCGCAGGTCGCCGGCCGCGTGCTCACCGACCGCGACGGCCGCGGCGAGTTCCTGCTGCCCGACGACGCCGCGACCGATCCGGCGACGCTGACGCTGCTGCGCGGCGAACCCGCCGAGCCGGCGTCGGCGCGCGCGCAGCTCGGCGCCGTCGCCCGCAGCGAACGCCGCGACCTGGGCACGCTCGTCCTGCAGGCAGCGCCGCTGCTCGCGCAGGGCCGCGTCGTCGACGACCTCGGCGCGCCGCGGCCACGCGTCGAGGTGACCGTGCAGGTCGCCGGCGACCCCGCGCCGAACGGCGGCGCGACGTGGACGGACGCGCCGTCGCTCACCGCCACCACCGACGCCGACGGCGCCTTCGCGTTCTTCGCGCCCGCGCCACCGCGCGCGTTCCGCCTCGTCGTCGGCCCGCCCGGCGACCACTTCGTCGGCGCGTCCGCGCCGCTGACGGCGGGCAGCCGCGTCGAGATCGTCACGCCGCGCGCCGGCATCCTGACCGGCGAGATCCGGCTGGCGGCCGAACTCGCGCCGGATCAGGTCGTGCTGCAGATGACGCCGACCGCGCCCGTGGCCGGGGCCGCGAGCGCAAGGAGCCACAGCGCGCCGCTGCATCGCAACGGCTTCTTCTGGTTCGGCGGCCTGCCGGCGGGCGACTACACGCTGACCGTGCGCGGCCGCTGGCTGACGCTGCCGCTGGCGCGCTTCGACGGCGTGCGCATCGCCCCCGGTGAGAACACGGATCCGCGCTTGCAGCCGCTGGATCTCGCGGCGCAGTTGCGGCGTTTCCGTTTGCGCGCCGTCGCCGCCGATGGCGCGCCCCTCGCCGACGCCGCTGGCGCCGTGCGTTGGCGCGCGCCGTCGCAGGGCGAGTGGACGACGCCGTGGTCGTTGTTCCCCTGGCGCGACGGCGCGGTCGACGTCTTCCTGCCGACAGCGCGCGCCGAGTTCGTCGTCGTTGCGCCGGGCGCTGCACCACGCAGCGTGATGCTCGATGCCGGCGCGCACGACGTGGTGGTCGCTGACGCGCGGCCGGTCGTGTTCGGGCTGCCCGGCGCGCGCGCAACGCTCGGCAGTGAGCGCGCGTTCCGGCTCTGCGCCGAATGGCGTGGCGAGGGACCCGCCGGCACGACCGGCGAAGCGGTCGATGGCGCGAGTTCCCTGCTCGACGCCGACGACCGCGCGACGCTGCGGCTCGCGCAAGCCGGCCGCTACGCGCTGAGCTTGCGCGCCGAGGGCGGGCCGGCGGGGAGTTCGATCCCGACCGCCGACCTCGGCGTGCTCGAGGTGACCCTGGCGCCGGGCGCCGTGCACGCGGTCGCCGTCGACCTCGCTGCGCTGGCGAAGGCGCTGCGCGACGGCCGGTGACCGGTCCAGGCGGCCACCCGCTGCGCCCGGTCCACTGCCGCACTCGCCCCGGCCGTCCTGTCCCCGGGTGCGCGCTGCAATGGCCGTGGCCGCAGTGCGCACGGCGTCGTCGCCGCAGGGGGCATGGACGTCGCGCGGCGACGACTACACACTGCCGCGATGATCCGAAGCGCCCTGCGTCGCGTCGCCGTCGCCTGCCTGCTGCTGCTGGCCGCGTGCCTGGAGTTCGACGGCCAGGACGTCAGCCTCCGCTACGACGAGGCCGCCGACCGCATCGACCTGCACCTCGTCTACCGCGGCCTGTATGCCGGAGGCGGGGCGGACGCCGTCGACAAGGCGCTGCAGCAGCTCACCGACGCGCGGCGCGACGGCACGTTCGCGCTGTGGCAGAACTGGCCGTTCCAATTCGCCATCCCCCGCAACAACGAACTGGCACTGCAGACGCTGCTGGCGCACGTCGACGTCGAGAACGGCGGCCTGTTCACCGATCCGACCGGCGCGTTGTGCGCGCACCAGTTCGTGCGCATCCGCGACGCCAAGGCGTTCGTGCAGCAGGTCAACACGCTGCTCGACGTCTGGGTCGCCGGCGAACTCGCCAACGGCACCAAGGTCGGCAGCGACCGGCATCGCTGGGACGCCGACACCCGCGACCTCGTGCGCGAGTTCGCGCGCAGCGGCCAGCATCTGGTCGCCCTGCGGCAAGGCAGCATCGAGCTGCGGCTGCCGCTGTCGGCGCACGACCACGCGTGGCTGCGCGCGTCGGTCTTCCGCAACTTCGCCGAAGCCGCCGGCGAAGAAGCGCTGCGCAGCGCCGTCGTCGCCGAACGGCGGGCCGAAGGTGGCGCACCGGCGGAGACCACGGTGGCCGCGAGCGCCAAGGCGGCGTGGACGCAGCGCGCCGCCGGCGAACGCGTCGCGGCGACGGCCGCGATGCGCTTCCTCGCCGCCAACGAGTGGTCCTTCGCCCGCGAGCCGGAGCGCACGCGCATCACGTTCGGGGTCGCCGGCCAGCGCGACCTTGCGCTGACGAAGGCCGCCGACGGCCTCTACCACCCGCAGCTGTTGGCCGCCCTGCGCGAGGGGAACGCCGCGATCGAGGACAACGTGCCCGACCAGGAACTCGCCCGCCGCTTCGACGCATTCACCCAGCGCGCCGCCGTGTTGCCGCCGGCCGTCGCGACGGTGCGCGCCGCCAAACCGCCCGCCGCGACCGGCGGCAGGTGACGCTGGCAGGCGGCAGTGCGCAGGCCCACCGCACCGAGGCGAGGCCGCGGCCGCGCGTGTGACCCGCGCCGCGACCGCGGGCGAACATCGCGCCAAACCTCGACGCCAGCGGCGTGGGACGCGCGCTGATCCGATGCGCGGCTGCGCGGTCGGGGCGAAGCCGACGACCGCCGGCGGATCGGTCGATCCGCCAAGGCCCGGCCGCGAATGCGCGCGCCGAGTCGCGGACAGCAACCCGCTTCACCGCGACTCCTGAATGCTGCTTGCTGCGGTGCTCTTGGTTTCCGTCCTCTGTGTCCTCTGTGTCCTCTGTGTCCTCTGTGGTTGTTCTGCTGCTGCTGCGGCTGCGGCAGCAGAAAGGAACCACAGTGGACACAGAGACCACAGAGTCGAGCAATCCAAGGGGCGGCAGTAGAACGACCGGCAACTGCGGTGCACGTCGGGCGGCATGGCCTGCCAGACGCGGCAACGCGTGCTGGGCGGCGTGGCGTCCCGTGACGCGGACTCCTAGCCTGCCGCCATGCACGACGGCGCGCCCCTGCGGCAACGTCCCTGGCTGTTCCCGCTGCTGATGGCGCTGTGCGCGCTCGGCCTCGCGTGGGCGTTCCTCGGCACGAAGGACGTCGCCGTCTGCGCCTTCGAGCTGCTGCCGCTGACCGCGGTGATGGTCGTGTTCGCGATCCGGCGCCGCTGGTTCCGCTTCTCCGACCTGAGCTACGTGCTGCTGGCGTGGTTCTTCTTCATCCAGTGCCTCGGCGGCCGCTACGAGTTCGCCAACGTGCCGTTCCCGCAGGCGGTGATGGACGCGCTCGGCCTGCTGCGCAACCCGGTCGATCGCATCGGCCACTTCTTCCAAGGCTTCGTGCCGGCGGTCCTGCTGCGCGAATGGCTGATCCGCCGGCGCGGCCTGCCGCGCGGTCGCACGCTGTTCTGGCTGGTGACCGGCTGCTGCCTCGCCTTCTCGGCCAGCTACGAGCTGTTGGAGATGACCGTCGTCAAGGTGTGGTACCCGGCGTCGGGGCCGGAGTGGCTGGGCACGCAGGGCGACCCGTGGGACGCGCAGATGGACATGACGATGGCACTGTGCGGCGCGATCACCGCGCAACTGCTGCTGCGGCGGCTGCACGAACGCAGCATCGCGTGCGCCGAGCAGGCCGCGCGCTGACCGGCGCCCGCCCGCGGTCAGCCGACGCGATCGCGCAACCGCAACTGCCCGCACGCCGCCTCGGCGTCAGGCCCCGACGAGTCGCGGATCGTCGCCAGGATGCCGCGCGCCTTCACCGCGCGCACCATCGCGACGATGCGCTCGCGGGCCGGCGCGCGGAACGGCAGTCCGTCGACCGGATTGTAGACGATGAAGTTGACGTAGCCGCGCACGCCCTGCAGCAGCGCGCACAGCTCGTCGACGTCCTGGTCGGAGTCGTTGATGCCTTCGAGCATCGTCCACTCGAACTGGATGGGCGTGCCGACGTCCTGCGCGTACGCGGCGGCCGCGGCGACGATGTCGGGCAGCGGGTCCTTGTGGGCGCGCGGCAGCAGCTCGCGGCGCTTCTGCTCGTTGGCCGAGTGCAGCGACAGCGCGAGGCACGGCTTGACCGCGAACTCGCGCATGCGCGTCAGCGGCTTGACGCCGCCGACGGTCGAGAACGTCTGGCGCTTGGGCGAGATCAGCGCCTCGTCGTGGATGCGCGCGACCGCGGCCATGACGTTGTCGAGGTTGTGGCTCGGCTCGCCCATGCCCATGAACACGATGCGGTCGATGCGCATGTGGCGGCGCGCGTGCACCACCTGCTCGACGATCTCGTCGACCGCGAGGTGGCGCTCGACGCCGAACAGGCCCGACGCGCAGAAGCGGCAGCCGACGGCGCAGCCGACCTGCGTCGACACGCAGCAGGCGCCGATCGGCATGGCGACGGTCTCGACCTTCTTGCCGTCGCGCAGGGCGAGCAGCAGCTTGACCGTGCCGTCCTTGGCGCGCGTCTCCTTGTCGACGCGGGTCACGAGGCCGGCGGCGAGCCAGCTCTGCAGCATCGCCTCCTCGTCGGGCGACAGGCGCAGGCCCTGCTTGTCGAAGTCGAAGCGCGTCGGCGTGCGGCCGGCGGCGACGAGCCGGCGCGCCAGCAGGCCCTTCTTGTCGGGCAGTGCCGCGCAGAGGCCGGACAGGCCGCTGGCCACCAGCGGCTCGGCGGGCGATGCGGCAGGCGTCGGCGAAGGCGTGGCGTCGGCGGTGGTCACGTTGGCTGGGGCGCGGCATCCTAGCGAGCCGCACGGCGCATGCCGAACCCACCCGAGAGACGACCGGCCGCAGCGACGAGCGCAGCGCCGACGGCGGGCCGCATGCCGGTCGTATTCGTCTCGCACGGCGCGCCGACGTTGGCGCTCGACCGCGTCGCCGGCGCCGACTTCGCCCGCTTGTTCGCGGCGCTGCCGCGGCCGCGCGCGATCCTGGCGCTGTCGGCGCACTGGCTCGACGCGCCGCCGACGATCGGCACGGTGACGGCGCGGCCGCTGCTGCACGACTACGCCGGCTTCCCGCCAGCGCTCGGCCGCGTGCGCCACGCCGCGCCGGCCGCTGCGTGGCTCGCTCCGCGCCTCGCCGAACTGCTGCCCGGCATCGCGCGCGCCGACGCGCGACCGTGGGATCACGGCGTCTGGGTCCCGCTCGTGCACATGGACCCGCGGGCCGAAGTCCCCGTGCTGCAGCTGTCGGTGCCGTGGCGCTGGTCGCCGCGCGAACTGCATGCGCTCGGCCGCGCGCTGCGGCCGCTGCGCGACGACGGCGTGCTCGTGCTCGCCAGCGGCGGCATGGTGCACAACCTCGGCGCACTGGCTTGGGACGGCGACGCGCCACCGCCGGCGTGGGCGCTGGAGTTCGAAGGTTGGGTGCGCGACCGGGTGCTGGCGCGCGACGACGACGGCTTGCTGGCCTACCGCGAGCGTGCGCCGGGCTGCCGTCTGGCGCACCCGAGCGACGACCACTTCGTGCCGCTGCTCGTCGCCGCCGGCGCCGCCGACGCGGACGATGCGGCGACGTTCCCGATCACGGGGTTCGAGCTCGGCTCGCTGAGCCGCTGCGCCGTGCGCTTGGGTTGAGACGCGCACGGTGGACGATCGCAGCGGCATGCCCTGTGGTCGTCGCATGGCAGCCAGCGCGGAAGCCCTGCGTGGAGGTGGCGTGCGCAACCGCTTGACGATGCGCCCCCGATTGGCGGCGGCGGCGGCGATGCCGCCGCTGCGCCCATGCGCCCCGGCGATCACGACCCGCTACTGCGCGCTTCGCGGACCGGCCTGGCTGCGCGCGATCAAGAAGTGGCGAGCCGCGGCGGCGCCGCCGGACTGCTACGCTGACCGGTCGCCACGACATGACCGCCATCCGCGTCGAATTCCTGCGCCCCGACGGCGCCATTGCCTGTGTCGCGTCGATGGCGCCCGGCAGCGACCTCGTCGACGCCTGCGACGCCAGCAACGCGCCGGTGGACTTCGCCTGCCGCGCCGCGAGCTGCACCACGTGCCGCGTGCGCGTCGTCGCCGGCGGCGACGCGCTGGCCGCGCCGGGCGGGATGGAGCACGAGCTGCTGCGCGCGGTGCGCGCTCCGGCCGACGTGCGCTTTGCCTGCGTGGCGCGCGCCGCCGATGGCGGCGCGCCGGACACGGTGCTCAAGCTGCTGCCGCTCGGTCCCTGCGCGTGACGGACGCGGCGGCGCACGGGACCGCGAGCTGACGACGGTCCGTCGCGCGAAGGCACCGGCAGCCGCGAGGTCATGCGCGGCCGATCGCTCCCGTGGCCGCATCGTCGCGCCGCACGAATTTTGCCGGCAAGCCGCGGTGCGCCGCAAGCGGAGCCTGCCCCGAACTGCGACCCGGTCGACGCCGGGCCGGGCCGCGCGCATCGTGGCGAGCTACTTGTTCGGCGCGGTGGCCGTACACCGCTCCTACCATCCCGCGACTTGGCGCAATTCCATCCACCAACCACACCGCAAAGGACACACCCATGAATGCATGGATCCTGTTCGGCACGATGGCCCTCGCGACTGCGGCGGCCTCGGCCCAGATGACCCTGACGCAGGCGAGCACGCCGACCGGTACGACGTCGTTGTTCCAGGCCGTCGGTACGTTCAACTTCGGCAACAACAAGGCGCGGCTCGAAGCCGCCGGCCTGACCACCGTGCAGGGCGGCAACCCGGGCAACGGCTGGTGGGGTCCGATCGACGGGTCGGGCGGACTCGTGCGCTCATGGGAAGTGGCCTGGAACAACGCGACCAGCACCGTCACGTTCCGGCTCTACACCAGTAGCGACTACACCGGCGCGCCGGCGATGACGATGACGCAGACGCCGGCCTTGACCGTCGGCAACACGCTGGTCGGCCTCGACATCGGGGCCCGGCTCGGACAGAACCCCTCGGGCGTCACCCTCGCCAACGTCCAGTTCGACGGCGGCACCGGCTTCGTCGGCGTTCCCACGGCCAACGCGTCCTACACGTTCAGCCCGGCGTTCCTCAACAACTACCACGCGCTCGGCGGCACGCTCCGCGACTTCACGCTGCGCGGCACCGCCCAGTTCACGGCGGGAGCGGCGACGGGCGACAGCATGCGCTTCTTCGTCAATGGCCGGCAAGCCGCCGTGCCGACGATGACGCTGACGCAGACGCCGACCCCGGTCGGAACGAGCGCGCTGTTCCAGGCGATCGGCACGTTCAACTTCGGCAACAACAAGGCGCGG
Organism: Planctomycetota bacterium; assembly: GCA_046306335.1. GTDB lineage: Bacteria > Planctomycetota > UBA1135 > UBA1135 > UBA2386 > UBA2386. The sequence continues at coordinate 69,232 of JBKDXM010000047.1, read as the reverse complement.
CTCGAAGCCGCCGGTCAGGCCAACCTGCAAGGCGGCAATCCGGGCAACGGCTGGTGGGGCGAACTCGCCGGCGCAGGCGGCCCCGTGCGCTCCTGGGAAGTGCTCTGGAACAACACGGCGGGCGTCGTGACGTTCCACGTCTACGCCAGCAGCGACTTCTCGGGTACGCCGGCCATGACGATGACCCAGACGCCGACGCTGACCCCGGGCAACACGCTGGTCGGCATCGACGTCGGGGCTCGTCTGACGGTCGACCCGTCCGGCGTGACGCTCGCCAACGTCCAGTTCGACGGCGGCAACGGCTACGTGAACGTCCCGACGGCGAACGCGTCCTACGCCTTCAGCCCGACGTTCCACAACAACTACCACGCGCTCGGCGGCACGCTCGGCAGCTTCCGTATCCGCGGCACGACGCAGTTCACGTCGGGCGCGACGACCGGCGACGGCATGCGGTTCTTCGTCACGGGTCGCCAAGGCCTGCCGTACGCCAACCACACCACCTACGGCGCGAGCTGCGCCACGCCGGCCTTCACGCTGAGCGCGTCCCCGGCGCCGATCTCGACCGCCACCGGCGGCACGAACGTGCTGTACGCGCTGGGCAACATCCCGCTCGCCTGCCCCGCGCCGGCGCCCGAACTGTACTTCGGCGTGCTGGTGCTGAGCCTGCTGCCGGACGTGCCGGGCACCGACCTGCTGGCCGGCTACGGCATCGAATCGCCGGGTTGCCGGCTGCACGTCCTCTCGATCGACGCACTGGTGACCTTCCTCTACACCGGCACGAGCCCGAGCCAGACGATCCCCTTCGCGCTGCCGCCGGGGCTGCCGGGCGGCCTGCTGTACTACGCGCAGGGCGCGGCGTCGATCTGTCCGGTCGCGCCCAACAACGCCGGCATCCTGCTCAGCAACGCCGTCCGCAGCTTCGTCAACATCTACTGAGCGGCCCGACGCCGCGGGCCGTCAGGTCCGCGGCGCGCTCGCGGACGGTGCCGCGCGCTTCATGCGCGCGGTCGACTCGTAGTCGCCGACCAGCGCCCTGCCGGTCAGGTAGAAGTCGGTGATCGCCAGGATCACCATCTCGCCGTCGCCCTGGTTCTGCGACTGGTGCACCGACCAGCGCGGCACGAACACGCTGTCGCCGGGCTGCACCGCGATCCAGCGGTCGTCGACCATCACGCGGCCCGTGCCGGCGAGGAAGTAGAAGATCGTCTCGTGCGCGTGCTTGTGCCGCTCGTTGGCCTTGCCGGCCGGGATGCGCACCACGCGCGCGTCGAGCACCTCGGCCGGGAACGGCGCGCGGTCGACGGTGAAGTCGATGCCCATAGCCTCGACCTTGTTGGCGTACATCGGCGTCGCGGCCGGCGTCCGCGGCGCGAACTTGAGCTGCGCATCGGCGATCGCGGGCGTCAGCAGCGACTTGCGATCCTGGATGCGCTGCAGCTGGCCGGCGACGCGGCGGTGCCGGACCTCGGCCATCAGCTGGTCGAAGAACGCGCCGCGCAGGCGCAGCGCGAGGTCGAGCGCGTCGCGGCACTGCTGCTCCCAGTCGGACTGGCCGCGGAAGCTGCACAGGATGTCCTCCAGCGTCGCCGCGTGCGCGTCGTCGCACGCCATGTGGATGCGGAAGAAGCGCAGCTGCTCGTCGGGCACGCCGGCGGCCAGCAGCCCGTCGACCATGAGCGCGTACATGCGGGCAACGATCGCCTCGGTGCCGAGCGACAGGAAGGCGCTGCCGTGCAGCGCCGTGCCGCGGAGGCATTGGCCGAGGAACTGGTCGACGAAGTGCCGCGTGCACGGCAGGAACTCGATCGTCGCGAGGTCGATGCCGAGGCCCTGCGTCAGGAAGTCGCGGAAGATCTGCGCGTGCCGGTGCTCGGGCGCAGCACCGCCGCCTTCCTCCCACAGGTTCTCGCTCAGGCGCGACCGCAGCAGGTCGTCGTCGAGGTTCGCCATCAGCCCGCTCAGGTAGCGGGTGAAGTTCTTCGAGTAGAGGTAGTACTGCCCGAAGACGAAGCGGAAGTCGTCCTTGGTCAGCCAGCCGGCCTTGCAGGCGGCGAACAGCTGGTTGCTCCAGAAGGGGTGCGCGGCTTCGAAGGCGCGCAGCGAGGCGGTCGCCGGATTGGCGCCTGGGATCACGCAGGGCGTGCCACCGGTCGGATCGGTCTGGCTCATGGCGAACAGCCGTTCGTGGGGCGCGAACGGGCGACCATGCTAGCGGCGACCCGGCATCGGCGCAGGCCACCGCCGTGCGCCGGGCCGCAGCCGGACGACGGCCGGGCGGATGCGCGCCCCCCGCGCCGTCACCAGTGCTTGGGCCAGCGGCCCGGGCGTGTCAGCGCGTGGAAGCCCACCGCCACCGCGACCAGGAGCGCGGCGCCGACCGCGGTCGGGAACAGCACGAAGCCCCAGGACTGGCCGCCGAGGAAGACGATCACCGGGTTGGAGGCTGCCGGCGGGTGCGCGATGCGCAGCGCCATCATCGCGGCGCACGCCGTGCCGACGGCGAGGCCGAGGCTCCACGGGCCGCCGCCGAAGGCCTGCAGGAACAGCACACCGAGCGCGCTGCTGAGGACGTGGCCGAGGACGATGTTGCGCGGCTGGCTGAACGGTGCGTCCGGGAAGCCGAAGCACAGCAGGCTGCTCGCGCCGAGCGAGCCGAACAGCAGGGTCGCCGCCGCCGCGTGCAGGTGCGCGATGGCGGCGATCGCCAGCGTCGCGCCGGCGAACGCGAGCGCGATCTGCCGCCCGCTGGCGCGCGGCGGCAGCGGCGCGCCTTCGCCGCGGAACTTCGCGAGCAGGGCCCTCATGCGCTCACCAGCCCTTGCCGCGCCGCAGCGTCGCGATCTGCGCGACGTGGTGGTTGCCGTGCCACGCGTAGGTGGCGACGAGGCCGTCGAGCGTCAGGTTGCCGCGCACGGTGTGGGTGCACGGCCGCGCGAAGGCCACCGGCGGCAGCGACCGCAGCCACGCGACCCAGCGGTCGTGCAGCGCGTGCACGATCAGCAGCGAGGCGCCGATCGGGCCGTTGGCGTCGGCGAACGCGGCCCACGCCGTCTCGTCGTAGTTCTGCACGGTCGGGTTGTCCTCGCTGACCGTGAGCTTGCAGCGCACGTACGAGTTGGCGTGGCTGTCGGCGACATGGTGCACGACCTGCCGCAGCGTCCAGCCGCCGGCGCGGTACGGCGTGTCGAGCTGCGCGTCGTCGAGGCCGCGCACCGCCCCGTACAACTGCTCGGGCACGCGGCCGATCGCGGCGATCGCCTCGGCGCGCGCGCCGGGCGACAACGGACCGGGCGCGACGAACGGGCCGATCGGGTAGCGCGGGTCGGTCACGACTTGGCCTCCGCCTTCTTGGGTTCGACGACGACGAGCTCGGCGCCCTGGTCGACGGTGCCGCCCTTCTGCGCCGCGACCTTCTTCACCGTGCCGGCGACGCCGGCGGTCAGCTTGTGCTCCATCTTCATCGCCGAGACGACGACGAGCGTCTGCTCGGCGGTCACCTCGTCGCCCGGCTTGCAGGCGACCTCCAGCACGGTGCCGGTCATCGGCGCGCGCACGGTGCCGTCGCCGGCAGCCGCGCCGCCGCCGCGCTTCTGCGCCGGGGCGTCGAGCGTCCACGTGCGGCCGTCGGCGCGCACCATGTAGGCCTTGTTGGCCGGCGCGCCGTACGCGACGAACGCGCGGGCCGGCGACTCGCCGACCGACTGCATGCGCACGCCGCCGTCGCCGAGCGCCTTGGCGTGGTACTCGTGCACGGCGTCGCCGACGCGGACGCGCCAGCGGTCGCCTGCGACGAACTCGGCCGTCACCGCGACGGCCTTGCCGTCGCGCACGAACTCGCGCGTGATCTTCATCGTGCTGCCCCCTCGAACAGGCGGAACCCGCCGAGCGTCTGCCACACCGCGGTCGAGCCGGCGTCGCCGCCGCTGCCCGCCGCGCCCGCTGCGCCGCCGTTGCCGCCGCCGGCCTTGCCGAGCGCCTGCGTCAGCACCGCCGCCGCCAGCGCGTGGTCGTCGGGCCCGGCCTTGTCGCCGGCGGCGAGCTCGGGCCGGTGCTTGAGCATGTCAGTCGAGATCGCGGCGGTGCGGAACGCCGCGTCGTCGACGACGCGCTTCAGGAAGTCGACGTTGGTCGGGATGCCGAGGTAGACCATGTCGCGCAGCGCCTGGCTGAGGCGCGCGCACGCGGTCGCGCGGTCGGGCGCGTGCACGACGAGCTTGGCGAGCATCGAGTCGTAGTACGGCGGCACCTCCCAACCCGAGTACACGCCGCTGTCGACGCGCACGCCCGGGCCTTCGGCCTCGCGCACGAGGCGCAGCAGGCCGGCGGCCGGGATGTAGCCGGTCTCCGGCGACTCGGCGCAGATGCGCGCTTCGATGGCGTGGCCGCGCGGCCGCAGGTCGCGGCCGGCGAGCAGTTGCTCCAGGCGGCCGCCGGCGGCGACGTGCAGCTGCAGGTGCACGAGGTCGACGCCGGTGACGAGCTCGGTCACCGGGTGCTCGACCTGCAGGCGCGTGTTGACCTCGAGGAAGTAGAAGTTGCCCTTGGGGTCGAGCAGGAACTCGGCGGTGCCGGCGTTGTCGTAGCCGACGCGCTTGGCGAGCGAGACCGCCGCGGCGCCCATGCGCTGGCGCAGCGCCTCGTCGACGACGGCCGACGGCGCTTCCTCCAGCACCTTCTGGTGGCGGCGCTGCACCGAGCACTCGCGCTCGTGCAGCGAGACGACGTGCCCGTGCTGGTCGCCGATCAGCTGGATCTCGATGTGCCGCGCCGGGAACACCGCGCGCTCGAGGATCATGCGGTCGTCGCCGAACGACGCCTTCGCCTCGCGCCGGCCCGCAGCCAGCGCCTCGGCGAGGTCCTGTTCGCGCTCGACCATGCGCATGCCGCGGCCGCCGCCGCCGGCGCTCGCCTTGACCATCACCGGCATGCCGATCTGCTTGCCGAACGCGATCAGGTCGGCGTCGCCGGTGTCCTTCTCGGTGCCCGGGATCACCGGCACGCCGGCGGCGATCGCCTCCTCGCGCGCGGCCTTCTTGCCGCCGAGGCGGTCCATCGCTTCGGGGTTGGGGCCGACGAACACGAGGCCGGCGTCGCGCACGGCGCGCGCGAACGCGGCGTTCTCGCTGAGGAATCCGTAGCCGGGGTGGATCGCCTCGGCGCCGGCGCGCTTGGCGGCGGCGAGGATCTTGCCGAAGTCGAGGTAGCTCTCGGCGCTGGTGTTGCCGCCGAGCGCGATGGCGTGGTCGGCGGCGAGCACGTGGGCGCAGCGCGCGTCGACGTCGCTGTGCACCGCGACCGACTCGATGCCGAGCTCGCGCAGCCCGCGCGTGATGCGCAGCGCGATCTCGCCGCGGTTGGCGATCAGCACGCGGCGGAAGGGAGGGTTCTTGGCCATGGCGGAGGCGCGGACGATAGCGGCGGTCCGGCGGGCGCGCCTCTGCCGGTTGGCAGCATGGCTGCCGTCGCGTGGCGCGGGCGGCAGCAGCGTTGGGCTGCGCGATCGGCGGCGACGCCACCCGGCGACGATTCGCCCGCCCGCACCCGTCCGGGCCGCGCCGTGCGGCCGCTGTCAGCGCGGCGCTTCGGTCAGCGGCACGCCGGCGCGCGCGGCGGCGAGGCCACCGAGCTGCTCCCAGTAGTCGCGACGCCGCTGCACGAAGCGGCCGAGCGTCAGCGGCTCGCCGGCGCGCACCTGCAACCGCAAGGTCGGCACGTCGACGACGTTGCCGCTCAGCGCCTCGAACGAGGCGACGAGTTCGACGGCGGTCACGTCCGGCCACGCGATCTCGGTCTCGCCCTGCCACGGCCAGTCGCGCCAGACGACGCCTGCTTCGGTGAAGGTGACGTGCTGCTCGCGCACCGAGAACTGCAGGAGCAGCGCCGCGAACAGCACGATGCGCGCGGTCGACTTGGTCAGCGGTCGCGGGTCGGCCACGCGACCGTCGTTGAAGCGCCGCCAGACCTGGCTCCACTGGCTGCCGCTGCGCCAGAGGAAGTGCTGCAGCGGGCCGGGCGCGACCAGGCGCTCGGCCAGCGGGTAGGCGACCAGCGCCGCGCACGCGAGGCCGAAGAAGAAGGCGCCGAGGATCGGCCCGAACAGGTCGTCGTAGGCGGCGACGCGCGCGAGCTGCTGCGGCGCCTCCGGCGGCGGCACCAGCGCGAGGCCCGTGCCGGCGAACGCGCCGAAGCCGAGCGCCAGCGCGACGCTCGCGCTGTTGCGCCACGCGTCGCCGCGCGTCGGCGCGCACGCTGGATCGGGCTCGTCGAGGTTCGGGTAGTGGCCGCGCTTGGCGAGCCAGACGACGGCGAGCAGCAGGACGAGCTGCACGAGGAAGCCCAGCAGGTGCGTCAGCAGCTTCGTCGTCACCGCCGCAGCGTAGCGCGACCGCGCGCCCGTCGTAGGATCCGCCGCGATGACCGACGACCCGACGACCCCGCGCGAGCCCGAGATCGAAGCGATGGCGCGCGGCGCGCGGCGTTTCCTGTGGGTCCTGCGGCGCGCGCTCGCGCTCGCCGGCTGGTACGGCCTCGGCTACGGGCTGTGGCGGTGCTTTCTCGCCGACGGCGCGCCGTCGGCGAAGGGCTGCCTGTGGCTCGCCGCCGGCCTGCTGCTCGTTCTGCGCGTCGAGTGGACCTTCGGCCGCGGCCGGTGGCTCGCGCTGTCCGGATGCGCGGCGACGTGGTGGCTGCCGATCGTGGCCTTCGCCGACGAGGAGCCGCACGCATGGATCGTGCGCGTGTTCGCGTCGCTGGCGGCGTTCCTGTCGCTGTTCGTCTGGCGCACGCTGTGGAGCTTGACGAAGCCGATCGGCGGTTGAGCGCGTCGCCGCGCGCGTCCCTGCCTCGTCCGCGCCCCGGCTCCGGCGCGCCGAGCTGGCCCTGACACGCCCTGCCTGCAATCACGGCGTGATTCCCGTCCGCACGCTGGGACGCCCCACCCCGCACGCTGGGGTCCGCGCCGACCCTCCGCGGCCGAACGCCTGATGCGGCGATCTTGAGCGGGCGCGCCATGGCTGCCCGGCTCGTCGCTCGCCGAGGTTGCACGGCGAGCCCGGCGCGCCGATCGTGGTCGCGGCCGCGCGAACCGGCGGCGGACCATGCGACGAACCACGGTGCCGATCCTCCTCGCGCTGCTGTCCGGCGGACTCCTCTTCCTGTCCGACCACCCGCTGCACTGGTGGGGACTGCAGTTCACGGCCCTCGCGCCGTTGTGGCTCGCGCTCGTGATCGGGCGCCGACGCGGCCATCGCCTCTTCCCGCTCGGCGCGCTCGCCGCGCTCGCCTACACGGGCCCGCTGCTGTTCGTCGCCGGCTTCGACGCGCCGATCGTCGTCTCGGTGGTCGCCTCCGTCGCGCAATGGGCGCTGCTCGCGCCCTGGCTCGGCCGCCTGCTGGCGACGTCGGTCGATCGTGGCAGCGTGGCCGGCGCCTTCGCCGTCGGCGGGGCGCTCGCGCTCGGCGAACTCGCCGTGTGGACCTTCGTGCCGATGTTCGGCACCGCGCAGTGCTTCGCGCGCCCGCTGAGCGGCGCGCCGGCGGCGATCGCCTTCGTCGCCTTCACCGGGACGAGCGGGCTCGTGTTCGCGCTGGCGACCTCGCAGGCCCTGCTCGTGCTCGCCGTCCACGGCGTCGCGCGCACGAAGGCGCTCGTCGCGCTGGTGGCGCTCGTCGCGACGATCGCGGGCCTCGACGCCGTGCGCTGGACGCGCGAACCCGGCCCGACCGTGCGCGTCGCCGCATTCGGCTGGGGAGGCACGCACCCGGCGACGGGCTCGTCGCTGCGCGAGGCGTACGACGGCGCCTTCCGCGCGGCGAAGGCGGCGGGCTGCGCGCTGCTCGTCACGCCCGAGACCGGCGCCACGGTCGGTCGCGATCGCCGCGAGGTCGCGCTCGAGTGGCTCTGCAGTCGCGCGAAGGAACACGCGCTGTTCGCCGCGATCGGCGTCTGGCACGACCCTACGCGCGACAACCGCATCTGGTTCCTCGGCGAGGACGGCGGGCTGCGCGGCGAGTACCGCAAGTCGCACTTGATCCCCTGGCTCGAGGACTACGTGGCCGGCGACGGCACGATCGTCGCGACGCAACTCGCGAACGGCGCCTCCCTCGGCGGCATGATCTGCCAGGACGACAACTTCACCGACCTCGCGCGCGCGCACGGTCGCCTCGGCGTCCGGCTGGTCGCCGTGCCGACCAACGACTGGTCCGCGATCCGCTGGTTCCACCTCGACAGTTCGATCCTCCGGGCGATCGAGAACGGCTATGCCGTCGTGCGCGCGACGTCGGGCGGCGTGTCCGCGACGATCACGCCGCGCGGCGAAGCCACCGTGCGCGACCACGTGGCGGACGACCTGCCCGCGACGGTGGTCGGCGACCTCGCGACGGGAGACGGGATTCCGACCGTGTACGCTCGCTTCGGGGACTGGCCCGTCGTCGCGCTCGCCCTGCTCGCCATCGTCCTCGCGTTGCGTTCACGTCCGCCTTCGTCGACGCCGTCGTGACGTCGGTTCGGCGCCCTGCGTCCGGCTTCGCGTTCCTCGCCGTCGCACCGGTCGCGAGCGCCTGTCACCTTGGGGCGAGCGCCACCGCGCGGCGTCCCACCCGGGCGTGGCGCGCCGCGCGCGTCGGGCGCCTCACAGCCGGAGCGAACGCACGCTCGCGTCGACGAGCTCCGGCGGCCTGCCCGTGAGGATCGTCTCCCAGATGTGCTGGAAGACCTTCCCGGGCCGCCGCTTCGCGCCGCGTTCGCCGTTGTCCAGGAAGTAGCTGTGCCCCTTGGGGAAGTCGTACTTCGTGTTGACCTCGTCGCAGTCGACCGCGAACACGTTCTTCGGCACCTTGGCCATGTCCTCGGGGCCCGTGTGCCCGAGGCGGCGCGACGCCACGCTGTTGACGAGATTGGCGACCTTGCTCGAGCGCAGGGCGAGGTCGTCGGCGGCGTGGTAGACGATCACGTTGCGGGAGGTCTGCGCGATGGCGGCGCCTTCCTTGCCGGGCTCGAGGCATTCGTTCACGACGTCGGCCGCGACGAGGAACGTGTTGCGGAACACGAGCGGGAGCCCGCTCGGCAGGTAGTACTTCTGCGCCGCCGCGAGCGCGCCGCGCAGCACGCGGTTGCCCATGCTGTGCGCGAGCACGTTGACGCGCTTCAGGCACGGCTCCTCGGCGGCGAGGTTCTGCTCGCGCCAGCCGAGGAACTTGCCGAACACGCGCGCGAACGCGATCGCGCTGCCGTCGGCGGCGATCTGGTCGTCGTAGTAGTCCTTGACGATCCCCACGTCGGAGTCGCAGGGCCAGATCAGCGGCACGACGACGACCTCGTTCTTCTTCTTGGCGTCGCACATGGACTGCAGGTCCTCGGCGCGCGGGAACACGTCGGGCTCGGGCAGGTTGGAGTAGCCGTGCAGGTAGAACAGCACCTGCCTGCACTTCGACTCCTTGATCCGGTCCATGAACGGCGCGCTGCCGATCTCGACGTAGCTGCCGCCGCGCGCGCGCTCGCAGTAGAAGACCGATTGCCCGGCGTTGTTGTTGGCGAGGTCGAAGTCGACCGCGCGGCCCTTCTCGGTGCGGATGCCCTCCTTCAGGGCGCGGTTGGTGACGAACAGCATTGCGGGTCCTTCGAGCGGCGCGAACGCGCCGGATCGTCCCGCACGGTAGCCGTCGGCGAGGGGCGCGGCCATCGCGCGGCCGTGCATGGCGCCTCGCGACCGCGACCGGCGCCGCTGTGGCCCGACGCACATTCCCGCGGACGCCACGGTCCGCAGCGCGATCCACGCCGCGCTGCCGAGCCGTCGGCCGGTTCGTGCCGGCGCTCGACGAGCGGCGACCCGTGCCGACCGCTGGCGCCCGCAACGACGCGTCACCGACCGGCGCCGACCGTCAGCATCGGACCGATCGCCTGCGCGTTGCTCGCCTGCAGGTTGAACAACCACGTCAGCAGGAAGAACGTCGACTTGGAGTCGAGGTCGGCGTCGTCGATGTACCACCAGCTGCCGCGATAGGGCACTGCGACGTACGCCGTCGGCGGACGCTCGTCGGCGTGCCGCACGCGCAGCAGGTCGCCGACGAGTTCCTTCCAGTCGTACTGCCGGCCGGCGGCGTCGAGCGTGGTGGTGACGAGGCCGAGCGCCAGGTCGCGTTCGGGCGCCTCGACGCCGAGGGACAGGAAGAACATCACGCCCAGCAGCGAGCGCGTCTGCAGCACGATCGAGCAGCCGCTGCCGGCGCCGAGGCCGGTCTCGACCGGGAACTCGCGGCAGCTGCCGTCGAGCGCCATCATCCGGCGCAGATCGGCCACGCGCGGGTCGTCGTTGCCGAGCAGGAAGCGCGGCGGCGGCGCGCCCGGGGTCGCGACGGTGTCGTCGACGCCATCGACGAGGCTGCCGAGCACGCCTTCGACCTGCAGCCCGCGCAGCGCCTTGGCGAGCGCGCGGAACGCCGCGGTGTCCGGCGCCGCCGTCGGCGTCGGACCGGCACAGCTCGGGGCGTTGGGCAGGCCGTTGATCTGCTGGACGCAGCAACGGAGCAGCCGCTCGATGCTCCAGCCGGAGCGGGCGAGCAGGAACAGCGGCTGCACGCCGATCGGCCGCAGCAGGTGGCGCGTGAACTCCTCGCCCTGCAGCGGCACGTACGTGATCGTCGGCGTCTCCTCGAAGGCGACGTTGACGCCCGCGGGAAACGCGGTGCGGCTGGTGCCGTCGGCGCCGACGGCGACGCCGGCGTCGGCGCCGGCGACGCGCGAGTAGCGGGCGAGCACCGAGCCGATCTGCAGGAACTGCGGCGTGTCGCGGTAGCGCAGGCGCACGAGGTTGAGCAGCAACTGCTCGTCCCACGAGCGCGCGATCGTCTGGTTGTAGTCGAAGCGCGCCGCCGGGATCGTGGCGGGGCCGAAGGGACTGCAACCGGCGAGGGCGGCGACGACGCCGAGGACGGCGGCGAGGGCGAAGACGCGCATGCCGACGTCGTAGCGAACGGCGGCCAACGGCGCCGTCCGCACTTCGGCGGATCAGGCGGGCTGCTGCCGCCGCCGCCCGCGCAGCAGCCACACCGCCAGCAACCCCGTCGCCACCAGCACGAGCGTCGACGCTTCCGGCACCGGGCCGCTGCCGATCGGACCTTCCGGCTCGCGGCCGATCTCGGTGCCGGGGTCGAGGCCGGACTGCTGGTACTGCTGCTGGTTCTCCAGCACGACGGCGCCAGCACCGGCAGTGACGAGGCGGTAGCGCGCGGCGAGGCGCGCGGCTTCGCCGCGGTCGCCGGCGGCGAAGCGCGCGCGCGCGTGCTCGGCGGCCCACAGGCGCGCGATCTGGTCGCTGACCGCGGCCGCGTCGGCGGGCGGTTCGCTGGCCCGTTCGTAGCTGCGCGTGAAGTCGCCGATGCCCCGATCGTCGGTCGGATAGCGCACGAGTTCGGCGACCGCCACGGCGCCGTCGTCGACGCCGGCGGGCGACGTCGCGGCGAGCGCGCGCAGCACGCCGGTGGCCTCGCGCACGACGTTGCGGCCGGGATGCAGCGGCACGGCGAGCACCGTGACGCCGCGCGGCACGATCGGCACGTCGTTGGCGAGCACGCTCGAACACGCGCCGTGCAGCCAGACCACGCGTCCTAGCCCGCGCGCGACCGCTTCGTCGCACGCCGCGCGCAGCGCCCGCGACGCGTCGCAGCCGCCGGTGAAGGACTGTTCGCCGAGCCAGCGCGCCAGCGCCGCGTCGCCGGCCGCGCCGTCGCGGCGCGCATGGCCGCTGCCGTGCGCGGCGAACGCCGACACCGGCGCGGCGGCGGGGAAGGCCGCTAGCAGCTTGCTCCAATCGGGCTTGGCCTCGCCGACCGACGCCGAGGCGTCGACGACGAGCACGACGCCTGCGCTCGCGGCCGTCGGCGTGCGCAGCGCCATGCGCTGCACGACGATGCCCTCGGCGTCGCGCGCCCAACTGACGGCGGAGCCGCGCGGCAGCTCGATCGGCCGCCGCAGGCCGGCGTCGTCGAGCTGGTCGACGGCGAGCACCGCGCCGTCGCTGCCGCGCAGCGTGCGCTCGTGCCGGCTCACGCGGCCGCGGCCGCAGTTGTGTTCGACGACGCGCGGCAGTTGCAGCGTCGTCGCCGTGCCCGCCCAGCGCAGCGGGATCGTGAAGCCGACCGAGACCTTCATCGGCGGCAGGTCGTCGGCGAGCGGGAACAGCAGCAGGCGCAGGCGGCCCGGCGCGATCTCTTCGAGCAGCGCCGGGTCACGCCGCCTGCTGACGACCTGCTCGTACGCATCCCGGACCTTGGCGGCGCCGGCGAACGCCGCAGGACGTTCTTCGCCGCCGATCCACAGCGACAACGCGCTCGCGACGGTGCCCGGCGGCAGCTGGATCTCGAAGCGCGCTTCGTCGCGGCGGCGGCGGTGCGAGCGCACGGTCAGCTCCCAGTCGACGGCGGCGAGCGCGGCATCCGGCTCCGGGCGCACGTTCACGCGGCTTTGGAGCCACTCGATGTCGGTGCCGCCGTTCCAGTCGACGCCGGGGATGTGGCGCCAATCCAGGTCCCACGCCGTGCCGTGCGCGCGGTGGAACGCACGGCGCGCGTCGTCGACGGTCACGGCCTTGCGCTGGCCGCGGTGCAGGAACCAGAACTGGCGGCCGTTGCCGAGGTGGCCGAAGCGCTCGGTGTCGCCACCCATCCAGCCGAGCGGCGTCTCCTCGTCGCCGGCCCATCCGTCCAGGCACACCTCCCGCTGGGCCGGCACGCTGGCCGCGCGCAGCGCCGCCGCGAGCGCCTCCTCGTCGGCCGCGCGCGTCGGGTCGCGCATCGCGACCGCGAGTTCGTTCATGCGGAAGGGCAATCGGAGGCGCTCCAGGTCCTCACGCAGCAGCACGGCCAGCGGAACCAGCGCGCCGACCAGCAACCAACCCGCCATCGCGCGCGGCGAGCGGCCGAGCGCCGTCCAGCGCAGCCAGAGGTCCGGCAGCAGGCGCAGCATGCCGAGCAGCGCCCAGTACGGCGCCGCGGCGAGCACGCCGAGGCCGATGACGGCGAGCATCGCCATCATCGGGATCGCTGGCACCTCGGCGAGCCCGTACAGCCCGGCGAGCCCGAGCACGTAGCCGACCGCGAGCGTGCGCAGCACGAGGTGGCGCGGCGCGCGCCACAGGCGGTCGTGCAACGCGCCGTTGAGCGCCACGGCGAGCACCACCGTGCCGACGTGCCACCACGTCGGGAACAGCGGCAGGAACTCGCTGAGCATGCCGAGCAGCAACTCGGCGGCGAGCCCGCACAGCGGCAGTGCACCGAAGACGACGATTGGCAGCGCGCTCGTGCCCGGCTGCGGCCAACCGGGCGGCAAGTCCGACGGGGACGGCGAGGGCACGGCAGGCGTCGACATCGTCGCGGCATTGCAACTGCAGCGCCGCGGTTTCGCAATCGGCGGGCGGCCGCGACGCGAAGGCGCGTTCCGGGCGGCGTTGCCTGCCGTGCGCCTCAGCTGCCGGCAGTTTTGTCGTTACCGCCCCTCCGGTTGCTCTGCTCCGTGATCTCTGTGTCCCCTGTGATTGTTCTGCTTTTGCAGCAGCAGCGAAGAACCACAGATAACACCGAGGACACAGAGACCAGACACCAAGAGCACAGCCGCACGCAGCGCTCCGTGTTTGCGGTGCAGCGGGTTGCAATCCGCGAGCCCAAACGCGCCTGCCTGGCCGGGAACTTGCCCCGACCGCGAATCCGCGCACCGGATCGGCGCGCGTTCCGTGACGCAGACTCCTCGAAGTCTGCGTCACGAAAGGCTGCGCCGCCCGGCGCGCGTTCCGTGACGCAGACGCCTAGCGGCGGTTGCGGAAGACGATCGCCGGGTTGCGGTCGCAGCCGTGGATGCGATCGGCGATCTGCAGCGCGACCTTCTGGCCCATCAGGGCGTTCAATGCCGTGGGGTTCTTTGCCTTGGCGCAGGTGAAGTACGGAATGCCGCGACGCTGCAGCCACTCCAGCACCACCGGGCCCTCGCCGTCGAAGGCAGCGGGGTCGGCGTGATGGAAGACGTCGTCCACGCAGACGATCGCGCCGTCGCGCACCCGCGGCAGCACGTTGGCGAGGTACCACTCGGCGAACTGCGCGCTGTGGTCGGAGTCCATCAGGAGGAAGTCCACCGATTCGCCGTCCGCGGCCACCTGCTGGCGCGCATCACCGAGCACCAACTGCCAGCGGCCCTCGGCGAGATCCGGCGGGACGTTCGAGCGCGAGGCCTCGATCAAGTCGTGCGACACCAGCGTGCCGCGGCCGTTGTCACGCAGCGCCGCGAGGATCCAGCAGGTCGACCAGCCGTGGAACGGGCTGATCTCCAGCACGCGTTCGGGCACCTCGGCGCGCAGCATCAGGTAGAGGACCTCGCACCACTCGTCGTCGCTCTGCGCCAGCATCCTGGGTTGCGTGCCGACGCGGCCGGCCAAGGGCTCGACGGCGCGCGCGATGACCTTGTGCAGCAGCGAGCGGTCGCGCCATGCCACGCACCGCGCACGGTAGAGCCGACCCAGGCGGCGGCGCACCGCGCGCAGGTCGTCCGCGAATCGGCGGTACAGATCGAGGATCCAGGCGAGATCCGGCGGCGCAGCGGTGGGCACGTCGTCGGTATAACCCACGCACGCCGCTTCCGCGGGACTGCGCGCCCGGCGAGACGCCGCGGCCGGGCGCCGACGCTCGCATTCGCGCCCCGCGCCGTCCATCCTGTCGGCATGGCCCCCATCGACTACAAGCAGGCCGGCGTCGACTACGGCAAGATCGACCCGCTGAAGATCCTGGCGCAGCAGGCCGCGGCGGCGACCGCGGGCAACCTGCGCCGACACGGTCTGCAGGAAGTCGGCGCCTCGCGCGGCGAGTCGGCCTACCTCGTCGACTGCGGCGACTTCTACCTCGCCTCGATCACCGAGTGCCTGGGCACCAAGGCGCTGGTCGCCGACGCGACGCGCAAGGTCACCGGCCGGACGTATTACGACCAGATCGCGCAGGACACGCTGGCGATGGCGATCAACGACCTGATCACCGTCGGCGCGACGCCGGTGTCGGTGCACGCGTACTGGGCCGCCGGCGGCAGCGCGTGGTTCGACGACGCGCAGCGCGCCAAGGACCTCGTCGACGGCTGGCGCACCGCCTGCGACGCGTGCGGCGTCGCCTGGGGCGGCGGCGAGACGCCAGCGCTCGCCGGCGTCGTCGCCGACGACCGCATCGACCTCGCCGCGTCGTGCGTCGGCCTCGTGCGGCCGAAGGCCCGGCTGACGCTCGGCGAACGGCTTGGCCCCGGCGATGCGATCGTGCTGCTCGGTAGCTCGGGCATCCACGCCAACGGCGTCTCGCTCGCGCGCAAGCTGGCCGAGCGCCTGCCCGCCGGCTATGCGACCAAGCTGCCGAGCGGCGCATTGTTCGGCGAGGCGCTGCTGGCGCCGACCGTGCTGTACAGCCCGGTGACCGAAGCGCTCGCCAAGGCCGGCGTCGTGCCGCACTACCAGGCCAACATCACCGGCCACGGCTGGCGCAAGGTGATGCGCCACGGCAAGGAACTGACCTACCGCTTCCACGTGCTGCCGCCGGTGCCGGAGGTGCTGCAGTTCCTGCAACAGCAGACCGGCAGCGACGACCGCGCCGCGTACGGCAACCTCAACATGGGCGCTGGCTACGCGCTGTTCGTCGCCGCCGCCGACGCCGCGCGCACGGTCGCGATCGCGCGCGCCGCCGGCGTGCCGGCCTGGGCCGCGGGCACGGTCGAGGCCGGGCCGAAGCAGGTCGTGCTGGAGCCGCTCAAGCTCGTGTTCGGCGGCGACGACCTGCACGTGCGGGCCTGACGGCGAGCGCGGCCGCCGCAATCACCGCCCCCGGGGTTGCCTCGCCGCGCGCAGCCGCCGACCATCGTCGCCTCGCATGCGCGCCCTCGTCCGCCTCCTCGCTGCGTCGCTGACTCCGATCGCCGCCGTCGCCGCCCAGGTGCCGCCCGGCGCGCCGATGCCCAAGGACCTGTCGCTGGAGACCGTCGTGCCCGAGCAGGGCGCGGCGAAGGTGCGCTGGCAGACCGGCAAGGACGCGCTCGCCGCCAACGACGCGGCGGCGGCGCAGAAGCACCTGCTCGAAGCGCTGCAGTTCCATCCGTCGGCGGCGGCGATCCTGTTCGACCTCGCGCTGGCCTGGCGCGGCGATGCCGACTTCGCGCCGCTGTGGGCCGAGCGCTTCGTGCGCGCGGCCGCCGACGCGCAGGGCAAGCTCAAGCTCGACGCGGCGCAGAAGAAGGCGGCCGCGGCCGGCGGCTTCGAAGCGACGCTGAAGCCCGCGCTCGACCTCGCGGCGCTGCGCGCGGCGGCGATCACGGAGATCGCGCGCTACGTCGACAAGCAGAAGGCGACGCCGAAGCAGAACGGCGTGCGCGCGCCGCTGGTGCGCTGGGCCTCCGAGCTGCTGCTCGAGCTCGGCGTCGGCGCACCGGGCGCGCTCGGCACCGCCGCGCCCGCGGTGGACGCGATCCAGGCCGGCTTCGCCGCCGACTACGACGCGGTGTTCGCAGCGCTCGCCAAGGTGCTGGCCAAGAAGTCCGACGCCAAGCCGAAGGACGCCAAGGCCGCGCCGACGACCGGTGCCGACGGCGATCCGACCAAGGTCGAGGACCAGCGCGTGCGCGCCGCGCGCATCCTCGTCGGCCTGCGCCGGCAGGCGGGGCTCAAGGACCTCAAGGGCCCGCCGGGCCGCGACCCGGGCAAGGCCGGCGAAGAGGCCGCGCGCGTGCTCGCCGAGCAGAGCCAGCAGCCGGTGCAGCCGACCAAGGTCTGGACGGTCGCCGAGCTGGCAGCGCTCGACGCGCCGGCGCAGGAAGCGTTCACGCAGGCGCACCGCGATTGGCGCAGCCCGGGCGTCGCCGTTAGCCCGACCGGCAAGTACCGCATCGAGACCAACTGCGGCTACCACACGCTGCTCGGCACCGCGCGCACGATCGAGCTGCACCACGCGCGGCTGATCGCGCACTACGGCCAGGACCCGTTCGGCGAGCGGCAAGGCCTCGTGCGCATCGTCCCCGAGCACAGCGACATGGAGACCGAGGGCACGCCGTTCTGGTGGGCCGGTGGCTTCCAGTCCGGCGATCGCACGACGGTGCGCTTCGCGTGGGGCAACATCCCCGGCCTCGGCCGCACGCTGACGCACGAGCTGACGCACCGCTTCGACGGCGTGCTCAAGCCGTTCCTCGGCGCGTGGTACGCCGAAGGCCACGCCAGCTGGACCGGCGGCCACTACAGCAAGATGGCCGACGTGGACTTCGTCGACGACTTCCTGCAGGTCGGCACCGTCGCGCACACCTACTACAAGGGCTACGGCGGCCGCGACCGCTTCGAGAAGCTGCTGCAGGGCGAGATCGAGGAGTACCGCGACAACTACTTCGCGGGCTACTCGCTGTACGCGTTCCTGCGCAGCTACCCGCCGGGCGCGCCGCGCTACCGCTCGGCGCTGGCGACGTACGAGAAGAACGCGCGCGCCGGCGGCAAGGACCCGGTCGGCTACTTCGCGTCGTCGTTCGCCGACGGCAAGGACGGCCGGCCGAAGACGTTCGACGAGGTGTGCAAGGACTGGGAGACGTTCACGCGCGGCTGCTACGACTTCCTCGACGAACGCCGCCGCGGCCCGCAGAACGACTGGGTCGGCCGCTACGGCGGCCTCGGCCCGGGCGACACCGCGCCGATGGTGATGGACGAGCTGACGTGGACGTGGTCGCGCGCGCACGCCGAGCCGTTCTTCGGCCAGGAGCACGCGATGGCGGCGACGCTGCTGCTGCACGAGGTCGGCGACCACGACGGCGCGATCGCCGCCGGCCTGTGGTCGCTCGCCGTCGACGGCTGGCGGCCGGAGACCGCCAACGCGGTCCTCGCGGGACTGCGCGCCGGCAAGGCGCCGGATGCGGCGCAGGCGTTCGCCGTGGTCGCCGGCCGGCACTTCCCGGCGCTGGCGCCGAAGGACGCGCCGCTGCTCGCCACAGCGCTGCCCAAGGCCAAGGCCTACCTCGACGCGCTGGCCGCGCAGGCGCAGGCGCTCGCCGCCAAGGCGCCGACGTCGGCCGCCGCGCTGGTCGAGGACCACGGCCGCGTCGCCGCGCTGCTGGCGCTGCCGCGGCTCGACGGCCTGCCGCGCGGCGCACCGCCGCCGCTGCCGCGCAGCCTCGGCGGCTTCGGCTACGTCGAGTCGAGCCTGCTCGGCTTCGACGAACGGCGCGCCGCCGGCCTGTGGTACGCGACCGCCGACGGCGACCTGCACGTCGGCCGCGAGAAGCCGCGCGACAGCACCGGCACGCTCGATCGCCACGCGCACCAGCGCGACGCGTTCGCGCACACCGTCGCTTGGGTCGCCCCCGGCGACTACGTCGTGCGCGGCCGCGTGCACCTGACGACGTCGTTCGCCAGCGGCGCGATCGTGCTCGGCCACACGCGCCGCGACCGCGGCATCCGCATCACGTTCTCGTCGGGCGACTTCGACTACGCGACCGGCCGCAGCGAGACGGCGCGCAAGGACGGTTCGATCGGCTTCGGCCTGCAGGGCATGTGGGAGCGCGACGGCCAGATGCCCGGCGCGTCCGGCGGCCACAGCGCGCCGATCTCGCCGGACGCGCCGTGGTTCGACTTCGCGCTGCACGTGCGCGGCCCGCGGCTGCTGGTCGAGATCAACGGCGAAGCGGCGATGCGCTACGCGGTGCACGACGGCACGCCGATCGAAGGCCACGTCGGCTTCGCCACCGGCATGGGCGCGATCCGCGTGCAGCAGCCGACGGTGCAGCGGCGCGACGGCGAGCTGGCGACACTGGTGTCCGGGCTCGACCTCGCCGTGCAGCCCGACCACGGCCTCGACGAACTGCTGCTGCTGCCGGTGCGCGGCGTGCCGGTGCACCCGCTCGGCACGCTGGTGATGCTGCTGCCGAAGCCGGCGAGCGAAGGCGACTCGCCGGTCGACGCGATCCCGCGCGTACTGCCGGTGATGTCGAAGCTGCTCGCCAACCGCCACGAGCACCCGCAGCAGTGGGTGCTCGCCGTGCCGAAGGCCTTGCCGGCGGCCGAGCGCGACAAGGCGCAGGCGCTGTTCGCCGACCAGCGCAAGGAGCCGCTGCCGGTGATCGAGCACGCCGTCGGCGAGCCGTTCGACGGCAGCGTGCCGTGGGTGCTGTTCGTCGACGGCCAGGGCGTGCTGCGCGCCGCCGCGGCGGCCAACGAGACCGGCCTGCACGCCAAGGTGGCGAAGTGGGCGCGGCTGTTCCGGCCGCGCGATCGCTGACGGCGCGCGCCGCGATCGTCACGACGACGTTGCGAAGCTTCGTTTGACGGTCGCGCGGTCGTCGGCAGCATGGCGCGATGGCCCGCCTCGTCCGCTTCGCCGCTTCGCTGCCGTTGTTCCTCGCCGCCTGCTCGGCTCCGGAGCGCCTCGCCGCGCCGACCGGGCCGGTCGGCCGCGCCGCCGACGGCAGCCGCCAGCAGACGCCGGTCAACCAGACGCTGACGCCGCACGGCGTGTTCGTCGACCTGCCGGGCATGCGGCCGCTGGCGCTGGCGAGCTCGCGCGACGGCGCGCGCGTCTACACGGCGGGCAAGACCAATGAGCTCGTCGTGCTCGACGCCGCCACCGGCGCAATCGCGCAGAAGGTGCCGCTGCCGGCCGAGAAGCAGACGACGCCGGCCGGCGACCCCAACCGCAAGGAGCAGAAGCCCGACAAGGACGGCCAGATCAGCTGCACCGGCCTCGCCGTGTCGCCAGACGGTCGCACGATCTGGCTCGCCAACGTGCGCGGCTCGCTCAAGGCCTTCGCCGTCGGCGAGGACGGCACGGTGGCGCCGTCGCACACGCTCGCGCTGCCGCCGGCGAAGGCGCCGCGGCGCGAGGCGGAGATCCCGGACGGCATCGCGGTGCGCGCCGACGGCGCGCGGCTGTACGTCTGCGGCAACCTGTCGAACACGCTGCTCGAGCTCGACGCGCAGACCGGCGCCGTGCTGCGCACGTTCCCCGTCGGCACCGCCCCCTTCGACGTCGTGCTCGCCGGCGGCCGCGCCTACGTCAGCAACCAGGGCGGCCGCCGGCCGGGACCCGACGATCCGGTCGGCCCCGCCGGCCGCGGCACGGTGGTGCGCGTCGATCCGACGACCGACGTCGCCAGCGAAGGCTCGGTGTCGGTGATCGACCTCGCGAGCGGCGCGCTCGTGCGCGAGACGGTGACCGGACGGCTGGCCAGCGACCTCGCCGTCTCGTCCGACGGCCGCTGGATCGTCTGCGCCAACGCCGGCAGCGACACCGTCAGCGTGCTCGACCGCGACGGCGCGCTGGTCGAGACGCTGTGGGCGCGCAGCAAGCCGAGCGATCTGCTGCAGGCCTCGCCCAACGCGGTGTGCTTCGCGCACGACGGCGAACGGCTGTACGTCGCCAACGGCACGATGAACGCCGTCGCGGTCTTCCGGTTCGAGCCCGAGGACCGCGGCGACAGCCGGCTGCTCGGCTTCGTGCCGGTCGGCTGGTACCCGGGTGCGCTGCTGCTCGACGAGCAGCGCGAACGGCTGGTCGTCGCCAACGTGAAGGGCCTCGGCTTCGGCCGGCCGCGCAAGGACGGCGGCGCGCCGGAGTTCAACAGCCACCAGCACCACGGCTCGCTCTCGCTCCTGCCGCTGCCCGACGAGGACGACGAACTGCCGCGGCTGTCGGCGCAGGTCGACGCCAACCTGCGGCGCGACGCGATCGCGCAGGCGCTGCTGCCGGCGCGGGCCGGCCAGCCGCCGCGCGCGATCCCCGAGCGCATCGGCGAGCCGAGCCGCATCCGGCACGTCGTCTACGTCATCAAGGAGAACCGCACGTACGACCAGGTGCTCGGCGACGTCGCGGGCGGCAACGGCGACGCGCAGCTGTGCATCTTCCCCGAGCGCATCACGCCGAACCAACACGCGCTCGCGCGCCGCTTCGTGCTGCTCGACAACACGTACTGCAGCGGCATCCTGTCGGCCGACGGCCACCAGTGGAGCACGGCGGCGTTCGCGACCGACTACCTGGAGCGGGCGTTCGCCGGCTTCCCGCGCAGCTATCCCGACGGCATGGGCGAGGACGAGAAGGACGCGCTGTCGTACTCGCCGGCGGGCTTCCTGTGGGACCGCGCGATCGCGCAGGGCGTGACGCTGCGCAACTACGGCGAGTTCTGCGGGCCGAAGGTGCGCTGGCGCGACCCGAAGAAGAAGGGCGCGCCCGACTTCACTGCCTGCTACCGCGCGTGGCGCGACGGCACGGACGACGTCGTGTTCGCCAGCGAGGCGAGCGTGCGGCCGTTGGCGCCGCACTCGCCGACCGGCTACGTCGGCTGGAACATGTCGGTGCCCGACCAGCACCGCGCCGACGTGTTCCTGCGCGAGCTCGCCGCGTTCGAGCAGCAGGGCGATTTCCCGCAGCTCGTCCTGATCTGCCTGCCCAACGACCACACCAGCGGCACGAGCAAGGACTGCCCGACGCCGGCGGCGTGCATGGCCGACAACGACCTCGCCTTCGGCCGCATCGTCGAAGGCCTGTCGAAGTCGCGGTTCTGGAAGGACATGGCGGTCTTCGCCATCGAGGACGACCCGCAGGCCGGCTGGGACCACGTCAGCGGCTACCGCACGACCTGCTACGTCGCGAGCCCGTACGCGCGCCGCGGCACGGTGGTGTCGACGCAATACAACACGACGAGCGTGCTGCGCACGATCGAGCAGATCCTCGGCCTGCGGCCGATGAACGTGTTCGACGCCAGCGCGACGCCGATGTTCGACTGCTTCACGGAAGCGCCCGACTTCACGCCGTTCGCCGCGCTGCCAGCGAACGTGCCGCTCGACGAGATGAACCCCAACCCGGCGGCGATCGCCGATCCGCAGCTGCGCGCCGACGCGATCGCCTCGGCGGGGCTCGACCTGTCGCAGATGGACCGCGCGCCGGAGGACCTGTTCAACCGCATCCTGTGGCGCGCGATGCGCGGCACCGGCGTGCCGTATCCCGAGTGGGCGATCGCGCCGGGCGCGGACGACGACGACGACGACTGAGGAACGGCGGAGTCCGCACGGCGCATGGGGCCGGCGCGCCGCAGGCATCGGCGCGCGCGCGGAAAATCCGCGTGCGCAGCGCGGGCGATGGGCCTTGTGGGGCAGCCCCCATGACTCCCGGCGCGCCCGCACCACGGGACGCGCCATGCACCCGCCGTGTTGCCCATGCGCCGAATCCGCGTTGCCGGTCCTTCGTGTCCTGGTCGTTCCCTCGTCGCCATCCCCCTCGCTGCTGCGCTCGCGTTCGCTGGGCCGGTCGCCGCGCAAAAGCACGCCGACGAGGCGATCGCGCCGCGTGCGGCGTTCCTGTCGTCGCCCGCGTGGCGGACCTTCCTCGACGCCGCCGGCGGCGAGTGGAGCGTCGACTGGTGCGCCGCCACCGGCACGCCCGGCGCCATCTGGGGCAGCGGCCTACCGCTCGCCGACTGGCGCGAGAACTCGCTCGCCGAGGCCCGCCGCCACGCCCACGAACTGCTGCGCCAGCACGCCGACCTGCTCGGCCTCGGCGCCAGCGAGTTCCGCGAGGCCATCGGCGCGCGCATGCACCGCGTCTGGACCTTCACCTTCGACCAGCACTTCCGCGGCCTGCCCGTCCTCGGCGGCCGCGCCGACGTCCGCGTCCACGTGGTCGGCCGCGTCCCGATGTTCGGCGCCAAGGCCGTGCCCGTCCCCGCCGACTTCGCCGTCGTGCCGTCGTTCGACGCCGACACCGCCCTCGCCATCGCCTGGCAGCGAGTCGGCGCGCCCACCGGCGCGCCGCAGCCGGCCAGGGTCAACGCGCCGAGGCTCGTGATCTGGAGCGACGTCGCCGCGGCGACGCCGCAGGCCCCGCGCCTGTGCTGGGAAGTCGCCATCAGCAACGTCGACCAGCAGGGCAACGGCCCCATCGGCCGCCACCTCGTCGACGCCACGTCCGGCGCGCTCGTCCACTACCTCGACGACAAGCACGAATGCGGCTTCGCCGGCTGCGCCGCCGGCGCGCACGGCGGCGAGGCTGGGGCGGCGGTGGCCGACGCGCCGCGGGCGGCCGCCGTGCCGCCGATCAACACCACGGTGACCGTGCGCGGTTGGACGCGCACCGGCATCGACGCCTTCTCGGCGCTCGTCAACACGCCGCTGCCCGGCCTGCAGCTCACCGTGCCCGGCATCGGCGCGGTGACGACCGACGCCAACGGCCAGTTCACCGTCAACCTCGGCGCGCCGGTGTCGATCACGGTCGGCGCGCTCGACGGCCGCCACCACGACCCGATCGCCGGACCGGATGCGCCGGGCGGCTCGTTCACGGTGAATCCGGGCGTCGCGACGACGATCCAGTTGCTGACGGCGGGGGCGACGTCGAACCAGGCCGCGCATCCGACGACTGCGTACTGGGTCGACCGCAGCAACCAGTTCGCGCGCGCGATCCTCGGCAACACGCCGGAGCTCGCCACGGCGAGCACGATCGACGTGAACGTCAACATCGCCGCGCCGTGCAATGCCTACTACGCGGGCAACACGATCAACTTCTTCCATGCGATGGGCGGCTGCACCAACACGGCGACCGCGACGATCGTCGCGCACGAGTGGGGCCACGGCCTCGACGACCGCTACGGCGGCATCAGCAACGCGGTCGGCGACGGCCTCGGCGAGGGCTGGGGCGACATCGTCGCCATGTACCTGTGCGACACGCCGAACCTCGGCAGCGGCCTGCAGGCCGCCAACGTCGCGATGCGCAGCGGCAACAACGCGACGCAGTACCCATGCGCCGGATGCGGCGTGCACAGCGCCGGCGAGTCGTGGATGGGCTTCGCGTGGCGGCTGCGCGAACGGCTGGCGGCGACGCTCGGCAATCGGTCGGCGGCGATCGCGCTGAGCAACGCCATCGTGCTCGGCACGATCCCGGCGAACGCGCAGAACCAGGCCGCGGCCGTGTTCGAGGTGTTCCTCGCCGACGACAACGACGGCAACCTCGGCAACGGCACCCCGAACTTCGCCGACATCGCCTGGGCCTGCAACCAGCACTCGCTGCCGGTGCCGGCGCTGCCCCCGGCCAACAACGAATGCGCCGCGGCCATCGCCGTCGGCAACGGCCTGTACGGTCCGTTCACGACCGCCGACGCCACGACGTCTGCCCCGGCGTGGCCGTGCGCCGCGGGCGGGCGCGACGTGTGGTTCACCTACACCGCCTACCAGAGCGGCACGCTGACCGTCAGCACGTGCGGGCAGGCGACGTGGGACACCGCCATCCAGGTGTTCGCCGGCACGTGCGCGAGCCTGACGAGCCTCGGCTGCAACGACGACGCCTGCGGCCTGCAGTCGACCGTCAGCGTCGCGGTCGTGCCCGGCACGTACTACGTGCGCGTCGGCGGCTACAACGGCGCCTCGGGCAGCTTCCAGCTCGACGTCAACGGCCCGACCTTCGTGCCCGCGGCGAGCGTGCCATACGGCGCTGGCTGCTACCGGCTGTCGAAGGCGTTCTACGAGGAGTTCCCGGCCGGCGTGTTCGACCTCGCTTCCTCGGGCATGCGGCTCGCCTACGACGCGGCGGGCTCCTACGTCGCGTCGGCCGCCGGCAGCTACGTGGCGCCGACGGCCGCCGCGACGATCCTGACGCTCGCCGACGACGCGTCGGTCAGCATCGCGCTGGCGAGCCCGCTGGCGTACCCCGGCGGCACGACGTCGATGCTGGAGGTCTGCTCCAACGGCTTCGTCAGCGCCGGGCCCGGCAACGGGTCGGCCTACACGCCGACGGCGTCGGGTTGGCACGGGTCGCCGCAGGCGCGCTGGGGCTGCTGGCACGACTTCAACCCCGCTGCCGCCGGCTCGGGCAAGGTGAAGTTCGAGCAGATCGGCAGCACTTCGTACGTCACCTGGGACGGCGTCCACAGCTACGGCACGACGAGCCCGGCGACGTTCCAACTGCAGTTCCATCGGCCGAGCGGCAACGTCACGTTCGCGTGGGGCAGCGTCGCGATCGCCGGCAACGGCTGGCTCGTCGGCTTCGCCGCGGCGCAGCCCAACGCCGACGTCGGCAGCCGCGATCTGTCGGCGACGCTGCCGGGCACGTTCACGACCAGCACGCTCAACCTGCTGCCGCTGACGCTGACGAGCACGCCGCCGATCCTCGGCTCGACGCTGACGTTCACCACGACGAACGTGTCGCCGACCGCCGGCGTCGCGATCCAGGTGCTGAGCCCGATCCGCGTCGATCCGGGCGTCGACCTCGCCGCGCTCGGCATGCCGGGCTGCGCGCAGTACGCGACGCTGGCGTCGCCGTACACCATCCCGGTCGCCGGCAGCACGGCGACGTACAGCATGATCGTGCCGCCGGTGCCGTCGCTGATGGGTTACCGGATGTTCGGCCAGACCATCGGCTTCGCCATCGGCGCCAACATCGCCGGCATGGTGACGTCGAACGGCGTCGCGTTGACGCTCGGCGTGTGACGGCTGCGCACGGCGCGCGCCGAGCGCGTGCGGGGATCGCCCGCCGGACGGTCAGTGCGCCAGCGTGTGCGCCAGTTCGCGGGCGATGCGCTCGTTGGCGAGCGCGCTGGCGTGCGCGTCGTGGGCGTTGACGACGCGCGCGGCGACCGGCAGGTCGGCGAGGCAGCGCGCGGCGTCGATCGTCGGCACGCCGCGGTCGGCGAAGAAGCGGCGGACGCGTTCGTCGGCTGGCCGGCTGCGCTCCGGGTCCTCGAGCCTCGGCACCAACAGTACGTACAGCGGCACGCCGTGGGCCACGGCCCATTCGTGCACGGCGGCCAGGTCGGTCTCGTGCAACCGCGCCACCGCTTCGTCGGCGATCGCCGACCGGGCGAAGCGCTCGTAGGCTTCGGCGTCGCCGTGCGCGAACTGCCAATAGAGGAAGTTGGCGAGGTAGCTGCCGCGGACGAGGAACCGCAGCCGGGTCGACTGCAGGTCCTGATACGGCGCGAACGACGGGATCGCCCGCCCGACGCGCTCGGCGGCGCCGTCGAAGTCGTTGACGAAGTGCTGCAGGACGAGCAGGTCCGGCCGGCCGGGGTAGGCGCGCAGGCGCCGCAGTTCCTCGGCGGTGTCGGCGCCTGACTGGCCGAGATTGACCACGTGGAGATCCGGCCGCAGCGCGGCCAACTGGTCGCCAAAACGCTGGGCGACGTCCGCGAGGCCGTGCCCGGAGGTGAACGAATCGCCGAGCAACCAGACGACGCGCTGGCCAGGAGCGGGCGTCCCGGCAGCGTCCCGGTACCCGAGGGCGTTGATCGGCGACCAGTGCCGCTCGTGCCAGACGCGGCCCGCAAGCGTGTAGCCGACGCCGTGGCTGCGGGCGACGAAGGTGAAGGCGATCTCCAGCAGCAGCACGGACGCGAAGCAGGCGCAGGCGGCGACGAGGGCGCGGCGGCAGCCGAGCGGCAGGCGCGCGCCGGCGACGCCATGGAGCGCGGCAGCGATCGCGGCGGCGACGGCGACGGCGAGCAGCAGCATGCGCACGGCGAGGTAGCTCGCGCCGTCGTCACCGCGATGGTGCCAGATGACGGCGTCGGTCCACTCCAGGCTGGCCCAGCTCGCCGCCAAGGCGAGCGCGCTGGCGACAACGGGCACGGCGAACCGATGGCGCAGCTTGTGCATCGCGGGGCGGGCGGAGCGGCGAGCGCGCCGCACGCTCGCCCACGAATAGCCGCAACTTCGTCGCCGCCGCGCGCTGCGCGCGTCAGGTATGTGCAACGAAGCGGCGTCGGCAATTCCGCCTCGCTCGCGCGCGCGCCGGCGCCGGACGACGGCCGCCGCGGCGCCGCTCCCTCACGTCGGCAAGAGCACGCGGGTCTGCAGCGGGGTGCGCAGCTCCGCCCAGCGCGCCTTGTAGGCCATCATCGGCCCGAGGTCGTAGCGGCGCGCGCCCTCCTCCGCGAGCCACGCCAGTTGCTCGAGTTGCATGACGTTGCCGAGGGAACCGTGCGACCAGTCGACGTCGTAGCTGAACTGCTGGCCGCGGAAGACACCGCCGACGCAACCGCCGAACAGGAAGCCGAGGTCGACGCCGTCGCGGACGGCGAAGATCGCGCGCGCGTGGCCGCCTTGGGCCAGCCGGCCCAGCATGTGGCCGTAGAACGCGCGCGCCGGCTCGCGGTCCATGCCGCAGCCATCGCGCCCCTTCCAGCTGCGCGCCTCGATGGCGAGCATGCGCGCATACGCTGCGTCCGCGGCCGCAGCGTCGGTCGGCGCGACGCGCT
Organism: Planctomycetota bacterium; assembly: GCA_046306335.1. Classification (GTDB taxonomy): domain Bacteria; phylum Planctomycetota; class UBA1135; order UBA1135; family UBA2386; genus UBA2386. Next base: position 42,021 of record JBKDXM010000047.1, on the reverse strand, counting down.
CCAGGACGATGCCGTGCGCGCGTGCGCGCCGCTGCTGCTGGCGGACGTGGCGACGGAAGTGCGACGAACGACGCGACAGGAAGCCATCGAGACCGCCGGCGAGCGAGGCGGCGCACTGCTCGCGCACGTCGCTGGTCTCGCAGCAATCGTGGTGCGGCAACGCCTCGACCGCGCGCAGCGTCGGCGAACCTGGCGCGAGACCGGTGATGGCGACCGCCGGCCGCCGCCGGCGGCGCGCGAGGCGATCGAGCAGATGCGCCAGCAGTTCGACGGCGTCCGGCCCCAGCAACGGACAGCCGTACGTCCACGATGCTTCGCACGGTCCCAACATCGGACCCAACTGCGGGTGCGGCAGCCACGCCAGCGCCAGCACGGCGGCGCCGCCGACGCCGATCAACGGCTCGTGCGTCGGGTGCAAGGTCGCCAGCGCCGACAGCTGCCACTCGGTGCGGCAGCACAACGGGTCGCCGTGCTCCACCGCCATCGCGGCGCGGTTCCACGGCGAGTCGGGGCGGTCCTGCGCCGCGACGGTGGACAGCGCGAGGTGCGCGCCGACGTCACCGTCCGCTGCGCCGCCGTCCGTGGCCATCAGCGCGGGCCGGGCTGCGGCATCGCCCGCGACAACGCCGTCTCGCGCTGCAACTGCAGGAAGTCGATGCGGCGATCGGCCGGCACGGGCGGGCAGAACGGCGGCGGCGGCGGCGCCGAGCCGGCGCGCGCGTAGATCGCCGCCAGCGCCGCCGTGTGCGCCGCCATGTCCGGCGACGCCGGCGGCCGCCGGCTGCGCAGCGTCTCCCACAGTTCCGGCTCGTCGAGGAACCGCTGCATCGCCGCGGCGAGGTCGGCGTCGTCACCGGCGCGGGTGCGCAAGCCGGCCGCGCCGACGCGCTCGGGCAGCGCCCCGAGATCGCTGGTGATGCACGGCAGGGCGAGCTCGAAGCACTCGTCGAGCACGAGGCCGAAGGTCTCCAGGCACGTGCTGGGGAACACGCCGACGTGCGGCGCGGCCGCGTGCAGCGCGCCGGCGTCGAACGGGCCGTGCAGGGTCGCCGGCAAGCCGTCGGCGAGCGCGCGCAGTTCCGCCGCGAACTCCGGCGACTCGATGTCGCCGAGGACGTGCAGCTCGGCCCGGCCCGGCCGCGCCGCGTGCAGCAGGCGGAAGGCGCGCAGCAGCAGGTCGACGCCTTTGTGACGGCCGACGGCCCCCCAGAAAGCGAAGCGCACCGGCGCGCCGGCCGCGGGTGGCGCCAGCGGCGGCAAACCGCGGAAGCGCGGCCGGTAGCCGAGCGGCAGCACGGCGTAGCGATCGCGCGGCACGCCCGTGGTCGCCGCCAGCAGGTCGGCGGTGCTGCCGACGGCGACCAGCACGGCGGCGGCCTGCGACAGTTCGGCCCGGTAGTGGTCGCGGTAGAGGTCGATGCCGGCGTCGAGTTCGTGCGCGGGCTCGTAGCCGTAGCGCGGCACGCAGTCGCGGCAACTGGCCGGCGACAGGGGTCGGCGACAGGCTTCGTCGCCGGCGCGGCGGCGGAACACGCGCGGGCAGCTGGTGTAGTAGTCGTGCAGCGTGACCACCGCCGGCACGCCGGCGTGCGCGCACAGTTCGACGAGGTTGCACGTCAGCCGGATCCAGTGGTGCACGTGCACCAAGCGCGGTCGCCGCTCGGCGAGCAGCGCGGCGAACCGCCGCTCGACGCCGGGGTGCCACATCTTGACGTGATGGTCGAAGTACTGGTCGTCGCGGTGCAGGCGGTGCACCGGCAGACCCTCGACGGCGTCCTGGTCGACGACGACGCGTTCGCGCCAGTGCTTGCTGCCCGTCAGCACCTCGACGGCGAGTCCGCGCGCGCGCTGGCATTGGGCCAGGTCGAACACGTAGGACTCCGTGCCGCTGCGGCTCTCCGGCGGAAACTGGTGCGTGACGTGCAGGACGTCGAGGGTCATTGCCGCGTGGTTATAGCGAGCGACGGCGACCGTCCGGCCGGTTCCCGGGGCGCGCGGCGCGATCTGCGCCGACGGCGGCGATCACGCGCACCAGCGCTGGCAGATGGGGGCGAGTTCCCGTTCCCAACTGCGCCGCGACGTCCGCTGTCGCTCCAGCGTCTCGAACTGCGCCAGCCATTCGAGTTGGTCGTCGGCCGGCACCTGCGCCTCGCAGAGCGGGAACAGCGCCCCTTCCTCCAACTCGGTCAGTCGCGCCAGCCGCTGGTGGATCGCGGCGACGGTGTCGGCGAAACCCTGGCGCTCGGCGGCAGCGAGTTCGCCGGCGGGCTCCCAGAACAGCACGAGCGCGTGCGCCAGTTCCTCGATCTCGGCGTGCACGCGCAGGACGTCGCCGATCTCGCTGGCGACGGCATCGTCGCCGTGCATCGCCGCCGCCGGACAGACGACCAGCGACTCCTTGCGCATGTGCACGCCGACGACGAATTCGCGCAGGAAGCGCAGCAGCAGCACGGTGTCGGCGCGCGGCAAGGCCGCGCCGGCGCGCACGCCCTCCGCGAGGGCGCTGAGCGCCGCCATGCCGCGGCCCACGAGGGCGTGGTCGAGGCGGAGGTTGTCCGTGGGGCGCTGCATCCGCCGGGGCTTCGTTGCGACACTGCGCCGCATGGAAGAGGAACCGACCGCGGGCGCTGGTATTTCGCGCCGGCACCAGGGCAACCGGCGCCGGCTGCGGACCGGACCCAAACTTTTCACGAACACCGCTTGACTCGTGGAAACTATTTCCCTAACCTTTGGGGAAACAGGAGCCGAACCAAGACCATGAACTTCGCCCGAACGAACCTGCGCAATCCCCTCGCCTGCCCCTCGGCCAACGCCCGCTGCAGCCGCGGCCTCGTCGCGCCGGTCCAGGTGGCGCGAGCCGTGCCGCTGCCGCGCATGCCGATCGCTGGCGCGCAGCGTTGTGCCGCCGGCGCGTTGGCGACTGCAGCCCCTGCGGCGACTGCGGCCCCTGCGGCGACTGGGGCCCCTGCCCGCGAGTCGGTCGCCGAGCAGATTGGTGCCGGCGTGATGCTTCTCGGCTTCCTTGTTCTAGCGCTGTTCGGGTAGTCTACCGCCGGCTGCGGCGACGGACCTGACCTCCTGCTCTAACGAAGCGCGAACGGTGCCTTGATGAACATGATGCTTACGGAGAAGCAAATCCTCGTCCTGCGGTACTTCCGCGACTACCGCCGCGAGCGCGGCATCGCGCCGACCCTCGACGAGGCTGCGCGCGCCCTCGGCGTCAGCAAGATCACCATCCACGAGCACCTCAACCAGCTGACCAAGAAGGGCGCCATCCACCGCGACCGCGCCAAGGCGCGGGCGGTGGCCATCCTCTACGACCCGGACGCCCCCACCGCCGGCGAGCCGCAGGGCGTGCAGCCGACGATTCCGCTGGTCGGACGGATCGCGGCGGGTCGACCGATCGAGGCGTTGGAGGATCGGGAGGAGATCCAACTGACGGACCTCGTGCCGACCGGCGATCGCATGTACCTGCTGCGTGTCCGCGGCAATTCGATGATCGAGGACCACATCGCCGATGGCGACCTCGTGGTCGTCGAACGCCGCGAAACCGCCCACGACGGCGACATCGTCGTGGCGATCCTCGAGGACGAGGTGGCGACGCTCAAGCGCTTCTACCGCGAGCCGAACGGCATGATCCGCCTGCAACCGGCCAACGCCGAGATGGCCCCCCTGTTCACCTCGCGGGTCGAACTGCGCGGCATCGTGCGCGGTGTGATCCGGCGCTTCCGCTGACGGCGCGCGGCCGTCGAGCGCACCGCACCATGCCGCCCGCCGACGATTTGCCGCCAGGCCGTCCTCGCCGCGCGCCGTACATCGTCGACTGCGCCGCCGGCAAGCACGCATGGTGCCGCTGCATGCGCAGCGCGACGTACCCCCTGTGCGACGGTTCGCACCGCAGCCTTGCGGCGCCACCGCCGTCGGACGCGCAGCAGACGGGATCAGGCCCGATCGCACCGCTGAAGATCACGCTCGCGACGCCGCAGCGCGTGGCGTGGTGTGCGTGCGGCAAGACGGGCACGCCACCGTTCTGCGACGGCGCACACAACCGCAGCGACGCCGGCGACGGATCGGTGTGACAGGTCGGTGTGACGGAACAGTTCGACGAAACAGTTCGACGAAACAGTTCGCCGGAATCGTGCAGTTGGCGCAGCCGATGCTCCCGCCGCAGCCAGTGCGTCGTCGCGCCGGCGCGGCTGCGGTGGGACGCTATGCCTTGGCGCCGTCGGCGGGGTTCGCCGCACCGCGCGCATCCGGCAACCAGCCGGCGAGCATGGCCTTGGCGGCCGGCGAAGCGCCGTCGTCGACCTCGATCGCGGCGGTGCCCGGCGCCGCCTTGGGCGTCGCGGCCATGCGCTGCACGAGGCCGCGGCGCGCCAGCAACAACTCGACCGGTCGGCCGACCTTGGCGACCGCTTGCCAGACGTCGTTCCAGCGCGCGCCGTCGACGCGCATCCCGTCGACCGCCAACAGTTCGTCGCCGGGATGAACGCCGGCGTCGTACGCCGGCGTCGCGCGCTGCACGGACGCGACGATCGTCGACGCGCCCTCGAAGTGGATGCCGAGGTACGGTCGCTCCGTGTCGCGCAACGTCAGCCGCAATCCGAACGCGCCGAGCAACTCGGCGAGGGGCGGATCGAGCCGGTCGGCGACGAGCGACTCCAGCATCGCCACCGCGCCCTCGCCACCGACATCGGCGAGCGCGCGCTGCACGTCGGCCGGCGTGTAGCCGCGGCCGGCGGCGAACGTCGCGGCGTAGAGCCGACGCAGCACGTGATCGAGCGATGCGGCGTTGCCGGTCGCGCGCCGCAGCGACAGGTCGAGGCACATCGCCGCCACGGCGCCGTTGCCGTAGTAGTTCTGTGACGAGTTGCGCGTGTTCTCGTCCGGACGATACAGCCGGATCCAGGCGTCGAAGCTCGACTCGCGCAGGCTGAGGCGCATGCGGCCCGGCGCGGCGAACATGCCTTGGACGTTCTTCGTCGCGGCTTCGAGGTACTGCTGGCGCGTGAACACGCCGGCGCGCAGGCACAGCAGGTCGTCGTAGTAGGCGGTCCAGCCCTCGGCGAGCCAGAGGAACTCGGTGTGGTTCTCGCGCTCGTAGTCGTAGTCCCAGAACTCCGCGGGCCGCATGCGCTTGACGTTCCAGGCGTGGAAGTGCTCGTGCGCCGCGAGCGCGACGAATTCGCGATAGCCGGCGTCGCTGGCCAGCGCCGCGCGCGCCATCAGCAGCGTGGTCGACGCCGCATGCTCGAGGCCGCCGTGGCCATCGGCGGCGAACAGGCACTGGAACACGTAGCTCGCATACGGCAGCGGGCCGCCGAACACGGCCTGCGCCTGCGTCACGACCGCGCGCAGGTCGTCGCGCAGGCGCGGCGGCAGGGCGACGGGACCGAGGCCGTCGGCGACGAGTTCGTGCGCGACGCCATCGACGTCCCAGCGCAGCCGCTGCAACTCCCCCAGCAGCACCGGCGCGTCCATCGCCGCCGCGAGGTCGTCGGCGTGCAGGACGGCGGCGCCCGGCGCGCTGCCGTCGTCGACGCGCGGCAGCGCGCATGCGAGTTCCCACGCCGGCGGGTGCGCGATCGCCAGCCGCGCGGCCGCCGACCGCGCGCCGACCGGCCACAGCAGCAGGCACGCGTGGTTCCAGTAGGCGTGCGCGTGCGTCAGGTCGGCGGTCCGCACGCTCAGTTCGTGGGCGTAGACCGACCACGCCACGACGACGCGCTGCCCCGGCGCGAGGCCGACCAGGCGAACGCGGTTCTTCGCCACCTTGCGAACCGGCACGTCCGCACCGGTGGCGGCGTCCCGGGCGACGACGCGGGAGAGGTGGCGGGCGTACTCCCGGACGAGGTAGCTGCCCGGAGTCCACGTCGGCAAGAACAGTTCGAACTCCCCAGGCGCCGGCGACGCGGTGGGGAACGCGGCCGGCGAGACGGTCAGTTCCAGGCCGATCTCACGCGTTGCGGGATGGCGAACGTCCAGCCGGTAGTCGAGTGTCGCCAAGGCGTTCCAACTCGCGGACAACGCGCCAAGGCGGCCGATCGGTCGCCGCGGCCCGGCGCGATGCAGCGTGGAGTTACGGTGTGGAAAACTGGCGCGCCCGAGAGGGGTCGAACCTCTGACCTGCGGCTTCGGAGACCGCCGCTCTATCCAACTGAGCTACGGGCGCGCGCTGTGCCCGTCTTACTGGGACATCGCGGCGAACTCAACGCCGGGGCCACCCCGGTTCCAGGCCGCGCCGCGCCGCGGCGGGCCCTGGGCTGGACGACGTACCGTCGACGCACCAACGACGGGGGGCAGTTGCGGAGCGGTGGGCGCGTGGTTGAATTGCTCGTACCCTCTCCCGCAACCGAGGCGATCGCCGCGGCTAGTACGCCTCGGAGCCGCGTCCGGAACCGTCGAGATGCCGTCGAGATCATGAAGATTCGCTGCGCCTGCGCCGTCGTCGGGTTGCTCGCCGCCACCACCGTGGCTTGGCCGCACCGCGCCGGCGTCGTGCACGCGACCGAGCACGGCGCCTTCGCCGACAGCGACGGCGACTTCCTGCCGGACAGCGTCGAGTGGGTCGCCCTGACGAGCGCGACCAACGGCGACACCGACAGCGACAGCGTCGCCGACTTCGTCGAGTTCGTGCAGTGCGGCGACCCGCGCCGGGCGAATGCGCCGCTGCCGATCGACCACGAGCTGCGCATCGCCGTCGTCGGGCCTCGTCCTGGCAGCGGCGACTCGATGGCTTGGCTGCACATCTTCCTGCTCAAGGCAGAGGCCGCGGCCCAGGTGACGGGCGTCGACGCGTGGGTCGATCTGCCCGGTCTGCCCGGCGTGCGCCTGAACTTCGACCCGTTCGCCCTGCCCGGCGTCGAACTCGCGGTGCGCAACGCCGGCAACGGCTGCGCGTGGGTGCGCTGCTCCGTGCCGCTGCTGCAGGCTGGGCTCCTGCAGACGATCGCCCCGTGCTCGTTCGGCGTCGATGCCGTCGTCGGTGGCCGCACGCTCACCAGCGGCAACAAGCTGATCGAAGTGCAGGGCGTGTTGGCGACGCTGACGCCGTTCGGCGGCAACTCGCTCGCGGTGCAGTCCGTGTCACCGCCGCTCGCCAACACGGCCGGCGCGCTGAGTTCCAACCGCATCTGCGTGCTCGACATGCAGGAGATCGGCGCCAGCCCGACCGGCACGCTCTACAGCGTCGTCGATGCGACGTGCGAAGACTGCAACGACGTCGAGTGCGTGCTGCTCGACTGCCGGCAGTCGATCGGCTGGATCGTTGCGATCCCGGGCGGCGCCGCATCGCTCGGCGCGAACTTCTGACGCCCCGCCGCGGCGGTGCGTCGCGGGCAGCCCCGGCGCCGAACGCCGGCGCGCCGATCGGGCGGCGTGCCCGACCCACCGCGACGCCATGCTGCCGGCGCCCACCGGCTCGAAGTGATTTCGGGGCAGGGAAATACACCAACACCTCGCCGCCGGGCGGCGGCTCCGCAGGAGCCAGAAATCGACCACCTCGGTGTCCCCAAGGGAACCGCACGACTGCCGTGACCGTCTGAGGAGCGTGGAACTCTTGCGCGACCCAGACGCCGACCTCGTTGCCGCGTGCCGGGACCCGGGCGCGGAGGGTTTCGAGTCGGCCTTCGAGCAATTGTTCGGCCGCTACCGCGACCGCGTGTACGCGATCGCCTTCCGCGTCGTCGGCAATGGCGTCGACGCGCTCGACGTGGTGCAGGAGAGCTTCGCGCTGCTGTTCCGCAAGCTGCACGAGTTCCGGGGCGCGTCGCTGTTCAGCACGTGGCTGTTCCGCATCGTCGTGAACTGCAGCATCGACCAGCGCCGGCGGCGCGATGGCAGCGGCCGCATCCACGCCGTGCCGATGGCCGACGACCTCGACGACGGTCCGGCGGACGAAGCCCCGTCGCCCGCGGACCGCGCCAGCGCACTCGAGGTCGGCGACCAAGTACAGGCGGCGATGGGGCTGCTGAGCCCGAAGCTGCGCGCCATCCTGGCGCTGCGCTACCTGGAAGACATGTCCTACGACGAGCTGGCCGCGACGCTCGGCTTGTCGCTTGGCACGGTGAAGTCGCGCATGTCGCGCGCCCACCTCGCCCTCGAAGCAGTCGTCCGGTCGCACTTCCCGCACCTGGAAATCGACCTCGCCGCCCGCCGCGCCACCGGAGACGCCGGATGAAGACCCACCTCGACGCCTTGCCACCGGCCTGCCGCGCGTTCCTCGCCGCCGCGGACGGAGCGACTGCCGACCATCCGCAGGGCTGCGCGGCGTGCGCCCAGCGCCTGCGCCTGCGGACGCGACTCGGCGCGGCGATCGGAACGCCGCCGAGCGCCCCGGCGGCGCTGTCGTCGCCGGCGTTCCTGGCCGGAGTCCACGAGCGCATCGTCGCCGACGTCGAGCGCACGAGCGGGTTCGTCGCCGCGCTGGCGACGCCGCAGCGCGCCGCGACGCCCATCGCAGCGCCGACGCCGGCGCTGCTGCCGACCCTGGCGCAGGCCCTCGCCGACGCGCCGCGCGCCGATGCCGCGGCATGGTCCGACGTGCGCGAGGCCGTGATCACCGGGATCCGCGGCATCGGCGGCGAGAGAGCGCGCCGGCGCCGCGCCCGCATCCTGTTCGCCCTTGCCGGGGCAGCGGCGCTCGCCGCCGTGCTGCCACTGGTCATCGAACTGGCCGCGCCGCCGAACGTCGACAACGTCGACATCGCCTTCGCCGACCTCGATCGAGCGCCGGCTGGCGAGTTCACCGTGCTCCGCGGCGGCATCCCGCGGTGATTCCCAACGTCCCCGACTTCCGATAACCTCCGTCACGTCGTCCCATGCGCCTCGTCCGCAACCTCGCCGCCGCCTGCCGCGCCGGCGCCCTGGCGCTCGCCGCCCTGGGCGCGCTGCTGCCGGTCGCGCACGCGGTGGCGCAGACCGACGGGCCGACGACCGGCTCGCCGGCGATGACGGCGCTCGACGGCGCCATCCGGCAGTGGAACTACACGGTCGAGCAGGTGCGGCGGATCGCGGACGCCAACGGCGCCATCACCAGCGTGCGCGAGCGCCTGCAGGTGTCCGCCAACGGCACGAGCAACCCGGACTTCGCCATCACCTTCCTCGGCGTCGAAGGCGAACCGGCGGGCTCGCCGCTGCACGTACGGTGGCAGCAGACCTACGCCCGGCACGGGCGGCGCTTCTTCACCCAAGGCAGCTTCCGGGTCGCCAACGTCGACTCGGCGGATGCGAACTACACCGTGCACGACTTCGGTCCGACGGTCCGCGCCGGCCGCAGCGCGCATCGGCTCGTCGTCCTGCCGAACGCCTTCGACAAATCCATCTGGCTGATCGAGACGGACGACGCGACGAAGCTGCCGCTCTACAGCGCCGAGTTCGATGCGCACCTGCGGCTGCTGTCCGAAGTCGAGGCGACGCAGTTCACGCCCGGGACGACCTCGCTGCCGCTGCAGTCGCAGCCGACGACGACCGTGGCCGACTTCCAGACCGCGCTGGCGACGATGGGCAATCCGCGCAAGGTCATCGCGCCGGTGACCGGCGTGACGGGCGAGTACGAGCTCGACCGGATCGACGTGCAGAACGATCCGCTGAACGGCCAGTGGCAGATGACGATGACGTACACCGACGGCATCGACCAGTTCGTCATCGTGCAGACGCCGGGCACCACCGACTCCTTCGCGACGCTTCCCGGCAAGTCCAGCCGCACGCCGGTGATCGGTCGCTATCGCGATCCGGCGATGACGGTGCTCGTGTTCTGGGAGGGCGGCGTCTCCTTCCAGGTCGCCGGACGCGGCTCGCTGCGCCGGCTCGACGCGCTCGCCCGCGACGTCTACCGGCAGGCGCTGCGCGCGCGCTGAGCGCGCCCGCGACAACCGTCGCGACGGTGCGACCCCGTCGCAGAACCGCGACGATCGCCGTCGCGCCGCGTCGACGGCGCCGCGCGGAAACCGCTGCGAGCGGCCGGGAAGCGGCCATGGCGCCGGCGGCGGCGCGGCGCGCGCGGCTTGGCACGTGGCGTGCTCCAAGGACGCAACACGGTTGCTCGCCATGGAACACTCGAATCCCGACGCCCCCAAGTCCCCCGAAATGCTCGCCTCCGCCGAATACCGCTCGCGCCTCGCGACCAAGCTGAATTGCCTGATCGCCGTGCTCGAGGTGGCCATCGGCAAGATCGCCAAGAGCGTGGACGTGCCGGGGGCGAACCGCGATCGCCTCCTCAAGATCCGCGCCAACCTGGAGAACACGCTGTCGATCTGCAGCCGCGCCAAGCTGACGCTCGACAAGACGGTCGAGCCGCAGGCCCGGGCGACGAAGGCCGCCGCCAAGCCCTCGATGAGCGCCCGCGACTACGTCGAGCTGACGAGCATCGACGAGTACCGCAAGTTCCGCACGATGGAGCCGATCACGCGCGACCAGGTGCTCGGCGTCGACTTCGAGGAGCTCGCGCGCAAGCTGCTGGGCAGCTGAAGCCCGACGCGCTCCGGGCGGTGGCGAGGCGGCGTTCCCGACGCCGTCGCCGACCGCCTGCGCGCGCGACGGCGACCTCCGGCGAAGGGCTTCATCGCCGACGCGGCGAATGCCGATCCAGGGCGGGAACGGCATGAACACGGTTACCGCGGGAAGAGGCGGCGCGACGGGCGGCAAGGCCCGGGTCGCCCTGGTGACGAAGACCCAAGGCTCGACGCTCGCCGTCGCCCTGACGCGCGACGGCCACGAGCTGGTCGAAGGCGCGTCCTGGCAGGACGTCGCCGGCACGGGGACGACGTCGTTCGACCTCGTCCTCTGCGACATCGACGTGGCGGCGGGGGCGCCGTCGAACGGCTGTCCGGTGCTGTTCGTCGGTGACGACGCGACGGCGGCGGCACCGACCTTCACGCCCGAGGCCATCGCGTCGGGGCTCGACGCCATCCTGTCGCTGGCCGTCGCGCTGCACGAGTCGACGCGCCGCTGCGACGAACTGGAAGCGCTGGTGCAGGGCATGCACACGGGCTCGGCGCTGGTCGGCGCGACGCCGGTCGTGCGCCGTCTGCAGACGACGATCGGTCGCGCCGCCGACTGCGACACGACCGTGCTGATCAACGGCCCGACGGGGTCCGGCAAGTCGCTCGTCGCGCGCATGGTCCACGCCAAGAGCCGGCGTGCCGACAAGCCGCTGGTCGCGCTGCAGGCGAGCGCTGCGACCTCGACGGACGAGCTGCTCCGCGCGATCGAAGCGGCGCGCGGCTCGACGCTACTCATCGAGGACGTCGAGAAGCTGCCGACCGGCTGCCAGGCGCAACTGGTCAAGCACCTGAAGGAGCGCAGCGGTCCGGCCGGGGCGACCGCGCCGCGCCTCGTCGCCACGACTGCCGCGCACCTCAACGAGCTGGTGCCGCGCGGCGCCTTCCGCGAAGACCTCTACGTGCGTCTGCACGGACTGGCGATCACGGTCCCGGGCCTGCACGAACGACTCGACGACCTCGCCCTGCTGGCGCAGGACGCATTGGCGCGCGCGACCGGCGGCAAGTGCGGTCCGATCGCGGCCGATGCGATCGCCCATCTCGCGACGATGACCTGGCCGGGCAACGTCACCCAACTGCAGGCGACCGTGCAGCGCGCCGCCCTGCGGGCCAACGGCGGCCCCATCGGCCGCGAACACCTGACCGCGCCCGTCGCCCACGCCGCCGACCCGGTGGCGCCGCGCGCGACCGAAGTCGCCGAGCGCGAGCTGGGCGAATCGGACATCCTGCCGTTCGAGCAGGAAGAGAAGCGGTTGCTGGCCCGCGCCCTGCGGGCCACCAAGGGCCAGGTCCGGCGGGCTGCGCAGCTGCTCGGCATCGGCCGCGCGACGCTGTATCGCAAGATCCAGCAGTACCACCTACCGCTGCGCTGATCGCGTCCGCGACCGCGGTCGCAGCGGCGCTGGCGCGATCGCGCCGGGCCGCAGCTATCGTGCCGGCGATGCGCGACATCCCGATCCTGCACCAGGACGACCACCTCGTCGTGGTCGCGAAGCCAGCGGGAATCCTGGTCGTCGAAGCGCCCGGCCGGCGCGGTCCGACGCTGGTCGACGCGCTGACGCGGCAACTGGGCACGCGCGTCCAGGCGGTGCACCGGCTCGACGAGGACACCACCGGCGCGATGGTCTTCGCGCTCGACGCCGAGGCCCGCGCCGGCCTCGATGAGCTGTTCCGCCGCCACGCCGTCACCCGCGAGTACCTGGCGCTCGCGTCGGCGGCGCCGTCGCCGCCCGCCGGCCGCATCGAGTCGCAGTTGGCCGAGGACGCCGCGGGCATCGTCCGCGTCGTGCGCAGCGGCGGCGAACGGGCGGTCACGCACTACGAGACCCTGGACCGCCGCGGCCGCTGCACCCTGCTGCTCTGCCGGCTGGAGACCGGCCGCCGCAACCAGATCCGCGCCCATCTCGCCGCCCTGGGCTGCCCGCTCGCCGGCGATCGCAAGTACGGCTTCCGCGCGCGCAGCGACGAACGCTTCCCGCGCGTCATGCTGCACTCCTGGCGACTGCGCTTCGCGCATCCGCTCTCGGGCGTCGAGGTGGCCTTCGCGGCTCCGCCCGAGCCTGCCCTGGCGCCCTGAGCCGCGCGCGATTTCCCGGCGTCCGGTGGCGCGGCGGCGTCGTAGACTCGCGCCCAGCGTGAGGGTGCCCATCGAGTTCTCGGAGCGGTCGCTGCTGGGCTTCCTGGCCAGCACCCGTCTGCCGCTGGTGTCGCGCGTCGGCGACTGGGTCCGGCGCCTCGCGCTCGGCGGCGCGCTGCTCTGCGGGCTGCTCGGCGCAGCGAGCCTGTTGGTCGACGCCAACGGCTTCTGGGCCAAGCACCTGCCGCTGTCCGGCGCGCTGCCGACCCTGACCGCGACCCCGTGGTTCCTGCTGGCGTGGCTGGACGCGCGGCGGCAGCACGTCCGGCGCGCAGGCTCGTGGTTGACGGTGGCCCTCCTGCTGCTGACGGTGCTCGCCGGTTGGCCGCGCGGCGTTCGCGACATCACGTGGCTGGCGCTGCCGGCCATCGCCTTGCTCGCCGCCTTCGGATTCGGCGTGCTGCGCGGCCTGCCGATCGCGATCTTCGGCGCGGCGGCCGCCCTGCTGGCCGGTCGGTTCGGCCCTGCGGCCGCCACCACCACCGCCGCCGCCGCGGAGCTCGCCTTCGCCTTCGGGCTCGCCGGACTCGTGCTCGGGCTCGCGCTCGTCGGCGCGCTCGCCAACCGCCTGCTGTACCTGACCGTGCTGACCGCGCAGACCGAGCGCCGCGATGCGCTCGAATCGAGCCACGTGCTGCGGCGACGCGAGAAGCTGCTGCGCCACGCGTTGCGCGTCGACACCGTCGGCGAGGTGGCCGGCATGGTCTGCCACCAGCTGCGCAACACCTTCCAGGTGCTGCTCGGGCACGCGACGCTCGGCGCCATCGCCGACGATGCCGAGCGCCGGGACCGCCTCGCGCTGATCGAGCGGACCGTCGAGGAAGCGAAGCCGCTGCTGGACCACCTGATGCGCATGTCGCACCCGGAGGACGGACAGGCCGGTGAAGTCGACCTCGGCGACGTGGTGCGGCGCTTCCTCGAACACGCGCGGCTCGTGTTGCCGAGCAACGTCCGCCTCGTCGGCGACGTGGGCACGTTCCGGCACACGGCGCACCTCGACGGCGAAGGCCTGCTGCACGCGCTGTGGAACCTCGTCATCAACGCCCGGCAGGCGATCGACGGCGACGGCACGATCACGGTGCGGGCGGGCGAGACGGCGCGCGGCGCCTGGATCGAGGTCGCCGACAGCGGTTGCGGCATGCCGCCGGACGTCCGCGCGCGCATCTTCGAGGCCTACTTCACGACGAAGCCGCCGGGGCAAGGCACCGGTCTGGGCCTGACCGCCGTCGCGCGCTTCGTGCGCAGCAGCCGGGGCACGGTCGCGGTCGCCAGCGAAGTCGGGCGCGGCACGACCTTCCGGCTGGAGTTCCCGGTCAGCGCCGCGCGCAGCGAAGCCGCCAGCTGACGCCTGCGGCCGGCCGGATCGCGAGCCGAGGGGTCGGGGACGACGGCGCGGTCCGCGTCAGACGCTGACGCGCCGGCCGAGGCGCCGCGACAACACGTCGGCGAGGACCTGGAGCAACGGCCCGCGGCCCTTGGTGTCTAGCCACTGGCCGTCTTCCGCCAGGGCGAAATGCCAGGCGGACGCGCCTTCGGCCAGCCAGAGCTGGTTGGCCGCTGCCTGCCGATTGAGCACGCAGTTCTTGCCGTCGGCGAAGGCGATCTTCAGCACGCCGCCCGCCAGGTCCGCCTCCAGTTCGTCGGGATCGAAGCGATCCAGCGCTGCGACGATGCGTCGGAAGCACGCATCGGCCTGCTGCAGGAAGTCCGCGTTGCCGCTCGCCGTCATGGCGCCCATCGTGGGACGACGACCCGGCGCATGCCAGGGGAACACGGCGTCGACGTGACGTCGCGGCGCAGCAGATGACGCAGGGGCTTGAAAAAAGAGTGGCCGGCGATTCTCTCCCAGAATCGCCGGCCACGGGTCCCGGCCGCGTCTTTTGCCCTCTCGACTGCGCTGGCTTCCTTGCGGTTGCCAGCGCCGCGCGGCCGGGACACTCGTCCCATGCAGACACGTAGACGTTCGAGCCGGCGATTCGTTCCAAGCCTGCGCGAATTTTCGGCGCAGACGGCGGACCGCAGCCGAAGTTCCGCCGCCGACTACGGCATCCGCCGTAGCGAGTTGTCCGGGGGATGTCCCGAGCACCGCGCGCCGGCGTCGACGCGGCTGCCGTTCAGCCGCCGCGTTCGGCGACGGCGCGCCACTCGGCGAGCAGGTCGGCGACGCGCACGCGCTCGGCCTCGGCTTCGAAGTTGAGCAGCACGCGGTGGCCGAGCGCCTGCTGCAGGCAAGCGTCGAGGTCGCCGCGCACGACCGCGGGTCGGCCCGCCAGCAGCGCCCGCGCCTTGGCGCCGAGCACGATCGCCTGGCCGGCGCGCGCGCTGGCGCCGTACCGCACGAAGCGCCGCGTGCGCTCGCCGCTCGCCGGCCGGTCGGGATGCGTCGCCAGCACGAGGTTGGCGACGAACTTCAGCAGGTGGCTACCGCACAGCACGCCGCGCACCAGCGCCTGCAGCGCGCCGAGATCGGCGGGCGCCATGCGCGTGACTTCCTGCACCACCGGCGCCGAGGTCGTCGCCGCCAGGATCGCCGCCATCGCGTCGCTCGACGGCGTGGTCACTTCGAGCCGGAACAGGAAGCGGTCGAGTTGCGCCTCCGGCAGCGGGAAGGTGCCTTCGAGTTCGACCGGGTTCTGCGTCGCGACGACGTGGAACGGCTGCGGCAGCGCGTGCGTGACGCCGGCGACGGTGACCGAACCCTCCTGCATCGCCTCCAGCAGCGCCGACTGGGTCTTCGGCGTCGCACGGTTGATCTCGTCGGCGAGCACGAGGCCGGCGAACACCGGGCCGGGCTGGAAGCGGAAGCGGCGCGCGCCGCCCTGCTCGTCGATGACCTGCGTGCCGGTGACGTCGCTCGGCATCAGGTCGGGCGTGAACTGGATGCGCGCGAACTCGAGGCCGAGGCCGCGCGCCAGCGAGCGCACCAGCAGCGTCTTGCCGAGGCCCGGCAGGCCCTCCAGCAGCACGTGGCCGCCGGCGAGCAGGCCGACGAGCAGATCGTCGATGAGCGCGTCCTGGCCCAGCACCTGGGCGCGCAGCTGCGCGCGCAGGGTCTCGACCTTCGGCAGGAGTTCGGCGGCGCGGCGCTGCGGATCGTCGGCCATGCGGGAACGCGCAAGCGTAGCTTGGCCGCCGGTGCAGGCCAGACGATGATGCGGCGATGCGCGAGGGTCGCTGGTGCCTGCTGCTGCCGCTGTTCGCCGCCGCCTGTGCGGGCGTGTCCACCGATCCGCGCACGGCGACGGTCGACGACCTGCCGCCCGCCGCGAGCGACGCCGCCGCGCGGGCTGCGGCCGTGACCACGGCCGACGCGGCAGTCGCCGCCTACCGCGCGACGCGCACGACCGAGGCGGCCGCCGCCGCCGACGCCGCGCTGGCGGCCGATCCACGCTGCGGCCGCGCCCTGGCCGTGCGCGCACTGCTGCAGTGGCGGCAGGCGCAGACCGATGCCGCCGCCGACGGCGACAGCACGCCAACGCTGACGGCGGCCAACGCCGCCGAGGCCGCGCTGCGCCGCGCCGTCGCCGCCGCGCCGGCCGACGCCTTCGCCGGCCTCGCCCTGGCGACGTTCCTCGGCGACGTCGACCACCTGAGCGCCGCCGCCGAGGCCGCCGAAGCCGCGCTCGGCGGGGCTGCGTCCGCCAACGCCGCCGACCGCGTCGACCTGCTCGCCGTCGCCGCCGCGTGCCGCTACGAACTCGGCGAGGAACGCGCCGCGCTGCCGCACCTGCTCGCGTACGTCGCCGCGCGACCGGACGACGCCGGGATGCACTACCGGCTGGGCGGCGCGCAGCTGGCGATCGCCGCGCTGCCCGAGGGCCCGGCGCCGACCTCGTTCCTGCTGGCGCAACGGCAGGCGGAGGCCGCCGCGCGCGCGTTCCAGCGCGCGTTCGAACTGCGCCCGGACGACGCCGAGGCCGGCCGCGGGGTCGCCACCGCCTGGCTGCGCGCCGCCGACCTCGCGGCCGAACGCGACGCCGCCGGAGAACGCGCGACAGCGCTCGCCGCCGCCAGCGCGCAGGCGCGCGCGCTCGCCGGCCGGTTCCCAGCCGATCCGGAGCCGTGGTGGCTGTTCGGCGTCGCCGCCGAGCGCCAGGGCGATCCAATCGCCGCGGCGCAGGCCTACGACGAAGCGCTGGCGCGGCAGCCGGCCCACGCCGGCGCGCTGCTGCACCGGGCGGCACTGGCCGAGGAAGCCGGCGATGCCGCCATGGCGACGGCCCTGCTGCAGCGCGCGCTCGACGCCGACGCCGCAGCGCCGTGCCTCACCGAGGCCGAGCGCAAGCGGCTGCGCCGGCGGCTGGCGCGGCCCTGAGGCTGCGCCGCCGGCGCCCGCGCCGCGGCGCGCTCACGCGCCGAGGATGCTGTAGCCGGCGTCGACGTAGATCGTCTGGCCGGTGACGCCCGCCGACAGGTCCGAAAGCAGGAACGCGGCGACGTTGCCGACGTCGGCCTGGTCGACGTTGCGGCGCAGCGGCGCCTTCTTCGCCATCGTGTCGAGCAGCGAGCCGAAGTCGGACACGCCCATCGCCGACACCGTCTTGATCGGGCCGGCCGAGATCGCGTTGACGCGCACGCCGCGCACGCCGACGTCGGCGGCGAGGTAGCGCGTGCTCGACTCCAGCGCCGCCTTGGCGACGCCCATGACGTTGTAGTTCTGCACGACCTTCTCGGCGCCGTAGTAGCTCAGGCACACGACGCCGGCCTGCCGGCCCGCCATCAGCGGCAGCGCGCCCTTGACGAGGCCGATCAGCGACCACGCGCTGACCTGCTGCGCCAGCGCGTAGCCTTCCCACGAGGTGTCGGCGAAGTGGCCGCCGAGCTCCTCGCGCTTGGCGAAGGCAATCGAGTGCACGAGGCCGTCGAGGTGGCCGAACGCCTTGCCGACGCCGGCGAAGAACTTGTCGATGTCGCCGGGCACGGTGACGTCGCACGGCGCCAGGAACGTCTCGCCGGGCAGCTCGGCGGCGAGCTTGCGCACCGGCTCCTCCATGCGCTCGTTCTGGAAGTTCAGCGCGATGCGCGCGCCCTCGCGGTGCAGCGCCTGGACGATGCCCCAGGCGATGGAGCGCTTGTTGGCTACGCCGAAGACGGCGACGTTCTTGCCGGACATCAGACCCATGCTTTGCCTCGTTCTGACTTAGCGGATGCGGTGCGGAAAGGGCGCACGATAGCGAACGGCCGCGCCGGGTCACGCGCGCAGCGTGCCGTCGGCCCCCAGCGCCGCGCGGAAGACCTTGCGCGAGGGCGTCGTCCACGGCGTGTCGCCGTCGAGCGCGTGCCAGCGCAGCGCCCCGATCGCCGTCGGCGTCGCCGCGGTGGCCGCGTGCGCGCGCAGCGTGATGCGGTGGTGGGTGATCGCGTGCTGCACGGTCGCCACGACGTCGGTGACGAGCAGGCGCGCGCCGAAGCGCAAGCGCAGGTCCGCGGCGAGGCCGTCGGCGTCGATGCTCGTCAGCATGCCCGGCCCCGGCAGCTCGATCTGGCCGGCGTTGGGCTCGCCGGCGGCGCTGCGGCGGCCGAGCGCGCCCTGCGGCCCGACCACCAACGCGACGCGCGCCTCGATCGCGACGGCCGGGCGCGGCGGCTTCTTGCGCGGCAGCTCGCCGGCGAGGCCCTCGGCCCGCGCGACGCAGTCGTCGGCCACCGGGCAGTCGCCGCAGCGCGGCGACGTCGGCGTGCACACCGTCGCGCCGAGCTCCATCATCGCCTGGTTGAAGTCGCCCGCCCGCGCCCCGTCGAGCCACGCCTCCGCCTGGGCGCGCACGGCGCGGCGGCCCGGCGCGGCGTCGACCGGCTCGCGCACGCCGCGGTGGCGCGCGACCACGCGCTCGACGTTGCCGTCGACCGCGACCAGCGGCAGGCCGAACGCGATCGAGGCGACCGCGCCGAGCGTGTAGGCGCCGACGCCGGGCAGCTCGGCCAGCGCGCCGGCGTCGGCGGGCACCGCGCCGCCGTGGGCGGCGACGACCGCGCGCGCGCCGTCGCGCAGCAGCCGCGCGCGGCGGTAGTAGCCGAGGCCGCGCCACGCCACGAGCAGTTCGTCGTCGCTCGCCGCGGCGAAGCTCGCCGGCGTCGGGAAGCGGGCCAGGAAGCGCTGGTACGGCGCCTTCACCGCCTCGACGCGCGTCTGCTGCAGCATGATCTCGCTGACCCAGATCGCCCACGGGTCGCGCGTGCGCCGCCACGGCAGGTCGCGGCGCGCGGCGGCGAACCAGCGCAGCAGCCGCGCCGCGAACGGCGCGGGGTCGGCGGCCCGGCGCGCCATCGTCAGCGCCCGCTCCGCGCGGCGCGCGACGGACCCGGGCCGCGGCGGATCGGCATGGGCATCGGACGCGCGCTCAATCGCCCAGCATGCTGGCGTCGGTCGGCCGGCTGCGCAGTTCGATGCCGAGGCGTTCGCGCAGGTCCTGTTCGGCCTTGTCGAGCAGGTCGGCGAGCTGCACCGGGTCCTCCTGCTCGGCGACGAGGTTGAGCCGGATCGTGCGCGCGCCTTCGACGCCCTGCACGCGCGTGCGGATGCTGACCAACGGGTGCTTGCGCGTCAGCTCGACCAGCGCCTTGCTGATCACCGACTCGTCGTGGCCGTGGTAGTCGACCTGCCGCTCGCCGCGCACCGTGTTGGGGCCCTCGGCGCTCATCACCGGCATGACGTGCAGCGTGAAGAAGCGCTGCATCTCGGCCGGCACGCCGGGCAGCAGGAACACCGTCGTCGGCCCGACGCGCAGCTGCACCGCCGGGGCGGTGCCGACGAGGTTCTCGTGGCAGACCGCGCCGGAGGGCACCATCGCCATGCCGCGGCGTTCGTCGGTCATCGTCTCGTCGTCGACGGCGCCCTTGGCGTGCAGCCGGCGGTACGAGCTGCGGACGTGCTCCAGGGCCTTCGGGTCCTCGGCCAGCGGCAGGCCGGCGGCGCGGCCGAGGCAGGCGCGCGAGCTGTCGTCCCAGTTGGGGCCCATGCCGCCGGTGAGCAGGACGAAGGTCGGCTTCTGCTCCAGCGCCCACTTGATGGCGGCGGTGACCTCGGCTTCGACCCGGTCGACGACCTGGATGGTGCGGACGCGGTAGCCGATGTCGTCGATCCGGTTGGCGATGAAGGCGGCGTTCCGGTCGACGACCGAGCCTTCGAGGATCTCGCGGGAAACGACCAGGACGATGACGCTCTTGTCGAACAAGGAAGAAGGCTCCGGGGACGGTCCCGAGGGGGTGCGCCGAGGGAGGCGGCCGGGCGGTCCGGGACCGCCCGTGAAATCGCATGCTAGCCGCCCCCCGGCGTTGTTGAAGCGTCGGGAAAAGGGCGCAGAATGGCCCCCTTCGTCCGCACCGACCCCCGTCCGCCGCGACCGCCCCGATGACCGACAAGATCCCGCCTGCCGACGGCCGCATCACCGATCTCCTGCTCGAGCGGGAGATGCGCGAGAGCTACCTCAACTACTCGATGAGCGTGATCCTGAGTCGCGCTCTGCCCGACGCGCGCGACGGCCTCAAGCCGAGCCAGCGCCGCGTGCTGGTCGCGATGAACGACCTCAACCTCGGGCCGCGCAGCAAGCACCGCAAGTGCGCGAAGATCTGCGGCGACACGTCGGGCAACTACCACCCGCACGGCGAGTCGGTCGTCTACCCGACGCTCGTCGGCATGGCGCAGCCGTTCTCGACCCGCTACCCGCTGGTCGACAGCCAAGGCAACTTCGGCGCCATCGACGGCAGCCCGCCCGCGGCGATGCGCTACACGGAGGCGCGCCTGGGCTACCCGGCGATGCACCTGCTCGAAGACCTCGACAAGGAGACGGTCGACGAGACGCCGAACTACGACGGCACGCGCATGCAGCCGGTCGTGCTGCCGGCCCGCTTCCCCAACCTCGTCTGCAACGGCTCGACCGGCATCGCCGTCGGCATGGCCGCGAGCCTGCCGCCGCACAACCTGCGCGAGGTCGCCAAGGCGATCGAGAAGCTGCTCGACAACCCCGACGTCACGCTCGACGAACTGCTCGAGGTCGTGCAGGGGCCGGACTTCCCGACCGGCGGCACCATCATGGGCCGCAGCGGCATCCGCAACGCCTACGCCTCGGGCCGCGGCAACGTCGTGGTGCGCGCCAAGTACCACGTCGAGGAGAAGAAGGGCCGCAAGCAGCTCGTGTTCACCGAGGTGCCCTACCAGATCAAGACGACGACGATCCTGGAGCGCATCGACCACCTGGTGAAGTCCGACCAGATCGACTCGATCGCCGACGCCAACGACGAGAGCAACGACCGCGTCGGCCTGCGCCTCGTCGTCGAGCTCAAGAAGGGCGTCGAGGACGAGATCGTCACGGTCAACCAGCTGTTCAAGCTGTCGCCGCTGCAGAGCACGTTCTCGATCATCAACCTCGCGATCGTCGACGGCCGCCCGCGCACGCTCGGCTTCAAGCAGATGCTGGAGTGCTACCGCGATCACCGCGTCGACGTGATCAAGCGGCGCACCCGCTACCTGCTGCGCAAGGCCGAGGAGCGCCTGCACATCCTCGACGGCCTGCGCCTCGCGGTGCAGAACATCGACGAGGTCATCGAGATCATCAAGTCGTCGGCGAACGCCGAGGAAGCGCAGCGCCGGCTCGTCGCCCGCTTCAAGCTGTCGGAGATCCAGGCGCGCGCGATCCTCAGCATGCGCCTGTCGCAGCTGACCGGCCTGGAGATCGACAAGCTCAACGCCGAGCACAAGGAAGTGACCGACAAGATCGCCTACTACAAGACGATCCTGGCGGACAAGAAGGTGCTGGCCGGCCTGATGAAGGACGACCTCAAGGAGATGGTCGAGCAGTACGGCGACGCGCGCCGCACGATCGTCAGCGACGAGGAGGTCGGCAACTTCGTCGCCGAGGACCTCATCCCCGACGAGATGATGGTCGTGACCGTCACGCACCAGGGCTACATCAAGCGCACCGCGCTCGACCAGTACCGGACCCAGGGCCGCGGCGGCAAGGGCGTCAGCGGCGCGGAGACCAAGGAAGGCGACTTCCTGTGGAACCTGTTCGTCGCCAGCACGCACGACTTCCTGCTCTTCTTCACCGACAAGGGCCGCGTCTACTGGAAGAAGGTCTACGAGCTGCCGAGCCTCGGCCGCACCGCCAAGGGCCGCGCGCTCGCCAACGTCGTCGAGGCGCAGGAGGGCGAGAAGATCACCGCGATCCTGCGCGTCGAGTCCTTCGACGACCGCTTCCTCGTCACCGCGACGAAGAAGGGCCTGATCAAGAAGACGGCGCTGGAGCAGTACAGCCGGCCGCGCAGCGGCGGCATCATCGCCGTGGGCCTGGAGGACGGCGACAGCCTCGTCGGCGTCAACCTCTGCCGCGCCGGCCAGTCGATCGTGCTCGGCACCGCCGACGGCATGTCGATCCGCTTCGAGGAGGCGGACGCGCGCGCCATGGGCCGCAGCGCCGTCGGCGTCTGGGGCATCCGCCTCGAGGACGGCGACGAGGTGCGCGACATGGTCGTCACCGACGGCACCGGCTCGCTGCTCACCGTCTGCGAGAACGGCTACGGCAAGCGCACGCCGGTCGAGGAGTACCGGTCGCAGAGCCGCGGCGGCAAGGGCATCATCGACATCAAGACCAGCGACCGGAACGGCAAGGTCGTCAACCTGCTCGCCGTCGCCGACGACGACGAGGTGATGCTCATCACCAAGGACGGCCAGATCGTCCGCACCAAGGTGGCCGAGATCAGCGTCGTCGGCCGCAACACGCAGGGCGTGCGCTGCATCGCCCTCAACGACGGCGACAAGCTGGTCAGCGTCGCGGTCATCCCGCGCGAAGAGCCGGTCGCCCCGGAAGCCGCCGCCACCGACAAGAAGTGACCCAAGCCATGGCCAACTACCTCGAGAAGCTCACGAACGACATGAAGGCGGCCATGAAGGGCGGCGACAAGCCGCGCCTCGAGGTGCTGCGCATGCTCATCAGCGAACTGAAGAAGAAGGCGATCGACGCCAAGGTCGACAACCTCCCCGACGACGAGGAGGCGGCCGTGCTGCAGAAGGCGATCAAGACGCGCGCCGACTCGGTGTCCCAGGCGAAGGCCGCCGGCCGCGCCGACATCGCGCAGAAGGAGCAGTTCGAGATCGACGTCATCACCGGCTACCTGCCCAAGCAGATGGACGCCGCCGAGGTCACGGCCAAGGTGAAGGAGGTCGCCGCCGCGATCGGCTACCAAGGCGGCAAGGACACCGGCCGCTTCATGAAGGAGTGGATGGCGAAGTACAAAGGCCTCGCCGACGGCAAGCTGGTGCAGGACGCGCTGAAGACGCTGGGTTAGGAGTCTGCGTCGCGGAACGCGCGCCGCCCCCGAAGCGTGACTTCGCCCTCGCCGATCCCGTGTCCCGACTGCGGCCAGCCGATGGCCGATGGCGCGACGCGTTGCGGCCAATGCGGCCCCGCGGCGACGGCGGCCTGCGCCGTCTGCGCCGCGCCGCGGCGACCGGGCGAGCAGCAGTGCGCCGCCTGCGGCCACCGCGTCGTGCTGTCGCACGCGGCGTTGTCGGCGCAGGCGCGGCGCGACGCCGCGACGCGACTGCGCGCGGACGCCGAACGCAACCTCGCCGGCGGCAACCTCGCCGCCGCCGGACGCCTACTCGACGAACTGCGCGGGCTCGCCACCGACGCGACCGACGAAGCCGTGTGCGCCAACCTCGGCCGCCGCTTGGCGACGGCGGCCGCCGACGCCCGCAGCGCGCGCGCCGAAGCGGTGGCGGCGCAGTTGCGCGCCGGCGATGCGCGCGCCGCCGAGGCTGCCTTGCGCGCCGCGCGCGCCGTCGGGCTCGACGACGAGGCGGCCGACGAACTCGCCGCGCGCATCCGCGGCAGCCGGCGCGCCGTGTGGCGCCGCCGCCTGCTGCGCGCGGCCGCCATCGGCGGGCTGCTCGCGGGCGGCGCGCTGGCCTGGATCGTGCGCAGCGACCGCGGCGCGCTGGCCGACGGCGCGCGCGCGTTCGCCGACGGGCGCTTCGCCGACGCCGACGCGGCCTTCCGGCGGCTCGTGCTGCGCCACGCTGCCGCGGACGCCGGCCGCGCCGCGCTCGCGACGATCGCCGGCCGCGCCCGGTCGTGGGACGACGCCGATGCGGACCTGCTGCACGCGACGGCCGCGGCGACGCGTCCGGTCGCCGAACTGGCGGCGGTCGCCGACGCCGCCGCCGGCCGCGTGCCGGCGCGCCTGCGGCAGGAAGTCGCCGCCCGCGGCTTCGTGCGCGCCGCTGACGGCCTGCGCCAGCGCGACGGCGCGCCGGTGGCGGCCGATGCCGCCGCGAGCTGGTCGTACGCGCTCGCGGAGGACGCCGACACCGCGCCCGGGGAAGTCGGCGTCGTCTGCCGCCACCGCGATGGCGCCGCGTACGTCGCGGCCGCGCCGCTGCGGCGCAAGGACCGGCCGCCGACCGCGCGTTGGCTGCCGGCCGCCGCGGTCGATCCGTCGTCGCCAGCGGCGCCGGGCGCGCCGACCTTCGAACTCGTGGTCGGCGCCGTCGCGGCGCTGACGTTCGTCGTCGACGATGCGCAGGCGGCGGGCGGCGATCCGGCGCCGGCTATCGCCTTCGTCGCCGACCCCTCGGCCGTCGTCCGCTGCGAGCCGCCGACGGCGCTGCCCGCCGGCGCGTGGCAGGTGCGCGCCACCGGCCTCGCCGTCGGCGACGCGACGATCGAACTCCGCGCCCGCGACTTCTGCGGCCAAGTCGGCGCGCCGCTGCGCGCCACCGTGCGCGTGCTGCCGACGGCGGCGGCCATCGCCGCCGGCCCCCTGACGCCGCCCGGCGAACTGCGCGTGCGCAGCATGCCGCCGGCGGCCACGAACGCGCCGAGCCTGCGCCTCGAAGCCGTCGCGGCGGGCGCCGACGCCATCGCCGTGCTCGACCGCGCCGACGGCCGGCACGTCGGCGCGCTGGCGCGCTCGGGCGACGCCTTCGTCGGCACGCTGCCGCTGCCCGAGGGCACGCTGCGCTGGCGGTTGCGCGCCAGCAACGCCGCCGGGGTGCGCGACGCCGACCTCGCCGACCTCGTCTGCGACCGCACGCCGCCGCAGGTCACGCAGTACCCGCCGACCGTCGTCGAGGTCGGCGCGCCGCTCGTGGTGACGTGCGGCGAGGCGCTCGGCGCGCTCGCCGAAGGCCCGCACCACGACGTCCTCGGCGTCGACGGTCCGCGCCTGCAACTGCGCCCGGTCGAAGCCGTCGGGCCCTTCGCGCGCGTGTTCGCCATGGCCGATCGCCTCGGCAACGCGAGCCGGCAGCACGTCGTCAGCGGCGTCGCCGTGCGGCGCTCGCTGCTCGGCGCCCCGTCGGCCACCGCGGGCCGCCGCTGGCTGCTCGCCGGCGCGGCCGGCGCCCTGGTCGGCGACGAGCAGGCGCTGCGCTGGCTCGACGGCGACGGCCGTGCACGCAGCGCGCCGCTCGGCGACCTCGGCGCGCCGGTCGCCGCCGACACGGCGGCGGTGGGCCGGTGCGTCGTGCTGCACGCGAGCGGCTACGTGACCGCGTGGGGCCGCGCCGACGATGGCGCGTGGTCGGCGCTGGCTCCGCCGCAGCGGGCCGTGCGCCGCGGCGAACAGCCGGACGCGATCGTCTGGCAGCCGGACCTCGGCGCGCTGCTGTGGACCGACCGCGGCGCGGCGCGCATCGGCCTCGTCCACGGCCAGCGCGACGCCGACGGCCTGGCCGCGCCGCCGCAGCGCGCCCGCCAGCTCGCCCGCGACGGCGGCGGCTTCGTGGCGCTGCTGGCGGGCGGCGGCGTCGCCCACTGCGTCGGCCCGCAGCCGACGGCGTGGCGCGTCGTCGGCGACGCGCCGGCGGACGTCGTGGCGATGGCCGTGCCCGCTGGCCAGCCCGACGACGGCGTGCTGGTGGCGACGCGCACGGGCGCGGTCTGGCGCGGCGTGCGCGCTGCCGCGGCCGATCACGGCTTCGACTGGTCCGAACTGGCCACTGGCGTCGGTGCGACGCCGACGGCGCTGTCGTGCGCGGCGCTCGCCGACGGCTTCGCGCTCGCCACGGCGGACGGCACGGTGCGCATCACCGGTCCGCATGCCCTCCGTCCGATCGCGATTCCCGAAGGCCAGGGCCGCGTCGTCGATTGCCTCGCTGGTCCATTCGCCGCCCGCGGCGACGGCCCGCGCCGCACCCTGGTCGGCGCCGCCGACGGCCGCCTGACCCTCGTGGAGCATCCGTGACGCCCCGCCCGCTGCTCGCCCGCGCGCTGTTCGGCGCGCTGCTGCTCGCCGGTTGCGCCAGCGCCCCGCCCGCGCCGGACCGGCTGGACCTCGGGGCTGCGCCCGTTCTCGCCGTCGCTGCGCCAGCGAGCGACCGCGTGTTCGTCGTGCTGCGCGACGCGTCGCTCGTGGTCCTCGATGCGGCCGCGATGCAGGCGCACTTCGTCGCCGGCGTCGCACCGCTGGCCCCGACCTGCGCCGCCGTCGACGCGGCGGGCTGGTTCGCCATCGGCGGCAACGACGGCACGGCGCTGCTGCTCGACGCCAAGGCGCCGGACTGGGAACGCGCCGTCCAACTCGCCGCGCGCAACCGGCCGCTCACCGCCATCGGCGTGCTGGCGGCCGCGGACGCTGCTGCGGCCACGGCGACGCCGCCGGTCGGGCTGCACGCGCTACTCGCCAGCTTCCCCGGCGACCTGCAGGGCGCGCGCGTGCTCGGCGCGAACGCCGCGGCGGGCACGGCGGCGGCGGTGGAGCTGCGGCCGGCGACGCCGACGCCAGCCCCGGCGCACGTCCGCGCGCTCGCGGTCGATCCGGTCGCGCGGCGTTGGTACGTGCTCGCCGATGGCGCGATCGCCAGCTTGGACGCGGATACGGCAGCAACCGTGGCCCGCGCCGACGGCCGCGCGGCCGTCGAAGGGCCCTCGCCGCCGCCCGACTTCGCGCTCGCCGCGCCCGGTGCGCACGCGCTGGCCTGGAGCGGTTCGGAACTCGTCGTCGCCGGCGACGACGGCGTGCACTGCCACGACCCCGCGACCGGCGCAACGACGGCGCTGCCGGCGACGGACGGCGCGCGCATGGCCTGCGTGGTCGCGTCCGCGGCGCTCGCTGCGATCGCGGCGCTCGACGAAGACGGCGCGCTGCGGCTTTGGCGGCGCGACGGCGGCGCGTGGCAACGCGTGCCGACGCCGACCGACCTGCCGCCGGCGCGCGCGCTCGCGTTCGCCGAGCCGAGCCGCCGGCTGCTGGTGGCGTGCGGTCCCGCAGCGGGTCAGGCCGGCAGCGTGCGCCGCATCGACCTGCCGCCCCTGCCGCTGCCGCCTGCCGCGCCCTGACGCAGCACCGCGCCGGCCGCCCGGCCCGTCGCCCCGACCGCGCGTGGAACCTGCGCCGACGCGCGCCGACGCCGCCTCGCCCGCCGCCCCGTCTCACAGCATCCCGTCGCACGGCATCCCGCCGCGCGGCATCGCAGCGCGCCGCCTCACGGCGCGTCGTCGGGCCGCAGCGCGCGGCCCGCCGTCAGTTCGCGGCGCGCCCACGCCAGCGTCTTGGCGTCGCGCGCGCGCTCGGCGGCGGCGCGCTTGGCACAGCTGCGCAGCGGCATGGCGATGCGCTGGTTGCCTTCCAGGCGCTCGCTGTTGCGCGCCAGGAAGGCCCAGTACAGCCGCGTCACCGGGCACGTCGACTTCGGGTCGAAGGCGCAGCCGTCGCAGTAGTCGCTCATCTTGTCGATGTACGCCGAGCCGGCGACATAGGGCTTGGTCGTCATCAGCTCGCCGACGCCGTAGGTCGCCATCGCCAGCACGTTGGGCTCGACCACCCAGTCGAACGCGTCGACGTACGCGGCCCAGAACCAGTCGGTCAGCTCGCGCGGCGACACGCCGAGCAGCGCGCCGAGGTTGCCGAGGACCATCAGCCGCGTGATGTGGTGGCTGTAGCCCTCGCGCCACACGTCGCCGACGACGGTGTCGAGGCAGTTCATGCCGGACGGCGCGCCGCCCCAGAACGTCGCCGGCAGCGGCAGGTCGGCGGCGAGCGCGTCCTGCGTCAGCTTGGCCTTGCCGACGCGGCGCAGGCCGTCGGTCGCCTCGTGCACGTGCCGCACGAACTCGCGCCAACCGAGGATCTGCCGCACGAAGCCCTCCTGGCTCGGCAGCGGCAGGTCGGCGGCGAGCACGTCCTGCAGCACGCGCGCCGGCAGCACGCGATGCAGGTTCATCACCTGGCTCAGCCGCGTGTGGAACAGGCCGGTCGACCGCGTGGTCATCGCGTCCTCGTACGGCCCGAACTGCGGCAGGCACTCGCGCAGGCCCCACTGCCACAGCCGCTCGGCGTCCTTCCTGGTCGCCGGCAGGCGGTCGAGCCGCAGTTCGCCCGGGTGCTTGGCGAAATCGCGCGCGACTAGCTCGCCGACCTCCTGCGTGATCGCGTCAGGCCGGAACACCAGCTCCGTCGGCGCCGCCGGCTCGCCGCGCCACGGTTTGCGGTTCTCGGCGTCGAAGCTGTACTTGCCGCCGACCGGCTTGCCGCGCTCCATCAGCACGCCGGTGCGCTGCCGCACCTGCCGGTAGAACGCGTCCATGCGCCACGGCGGGCCCTTGCACAGCGCGAAGTCCTCGGCGGTCGACAGCCAGCCGTCGTGCGGGACCTCGACCAGCGCGCCGGCGGCGAAGAGCGGCGCCAGCTCGGCGCGCAGTTCGCGCTCGGCCGGGCGCTGCACGCGCAGCGGGCCGAGTTCCTTGGCCAACGGCGCCAACGCATCGGCGTAGCCGCCGTCGGTCGCGACGTGGCGGATCAGCACGCCGCGCGCCTGCTGCTCCAGCGCGAAGTGCCGCAGGTTGGCGAGCACCAGCGCGAGCTTCTGCTTGTGGTAGGGCCGGCGGCCCGCCTTGGCGCGGCTCTCGACCAGCACGACGCCGAGTTCGCCGGGCGGCTCGTGCGCCAGCGGCCCGATGCCGTCGTGCAACTGGTCGTAGGGCACGAACAGCCAGCGGCGGCGCGCTCGGCTCTTGGGCGCGCTGGCGCGCAGGGCATCGACGAAGGCGGGCATGGGAGCGGGGTTCGCTGCGGTGACGGCGCGGATGCGGGCGATGTCCGTGCGGGCCACACGGCCACTGACGACGGCCCGCGCCGGTCGGCTACAAGGGCGAGCATGCCGGCCGCCGCCACCCGCGTCACCTTGCCCGCCTTCGCCGCGCTCAGCGGCGCCCTCGCCATCGCCGCCGCCGTCGGTGTGGCGACGTGGACCCTGCTGCGCGACCGCGCGGTCGCGGTGGCCAGTGCCGACGTCGCGCCCGCGCCGGTCGATCGCACCGCCGAACTAGAAGCCGAGGTCGCGCGCCTGCGCCAACGCCTAGCCGACGCCGAGAACGACCGCGCCGCGGCGCCGCCGCTGCCGGCCGCGGAGAGCGCCGCGCCCGCCCCCGCTGCGGCCGCAGCCGCCGCGCCACCGGCGGTCGCCGGGGCGGCGTTCGTCGATGCGCGCTACGCCGACGTGCTCGCCAAGATCGACTGGGCGAAGATCGGCGAGGTCACCAAGGCGATGCAGCCGATGCTGGTGGAACTGCTGCAGCAGGCGGCGGCGACCGGCAAGCCGTCCCCCGAGCTCGCGCTCAAGCTGCAAGAGCTCAACGGCAAGCTCGTCACCCAGGTGCCGGCGATGATGCAGTCGGGCGTGCCGGGCTTCGGCCCCAACGGCGCGTACACGCACCCGCTGTTCGTCGCCAACTCGCTGGCGGCGACGCTCGTCGCCGGCGGCAAGACCCTCGACGGCAACCAGCTCGCCGCCATCGACGGTTTGGTGAAGTCCTTCGCCGCCGAGAACGAGGCGCTGACGACCGCCCCGCGCGGCTTCGAACTGGAGCGCCTGCTCGCCGAGGCCGAGCTGAAGGACCGCTTCTTCGCCGAGGTGACGAGCCGTCTGACGCCCGACCAGCAGGCGATGCTCTACCCGCGCGACATGCCCGAGTACGACGGCGCCAACCTGTTCGGCACGGGCCTGATGATGCGGCCCTACGCCGCGGCGCTGCCGGCGAAGGACCCGGCCGACTTCGCGCGCCTCGCCACCAACCGGCTGACCGAGGACCTCGGCCTCGACGAAGCGGCGGCAGCACGCGTGCGCGGCATCCTCGCGGCCACCGCGGCGCGCGCGCCCGAGGGCTTCGCGACGCCCGTCGACGCCACCGAGAAGACGATGCGCATGATGCGCAAGGGCCGCGCCGCCGCCGCGCTGCGCGCGCAGATCGACGCGATGCGCGCCATCGAGCGCGACGGCGGCCTGTCGCCGGAACAGCTGGCCAAGCTGCGCAAGGCGCAGCAGATCCTGGTGCCGATCCCGCGCGACTGACCGCGCCGGCGCGCTTCGGCCCGCGGACTGCAATCCGCCGCACCGCGTCCCTTTGGTGCTGCTCGCTGCTGGGCCCTTGGTGTCCGGTCTCTGTGTTCTCTGTGTTCTCTGTGGTTCCTTTCTGCTGCTGCTGCAGCAGAAGCAGGACAACCACAGAGGACACAGAGAGCACAGAGCAGAGCCGAGCAGAGCAGAGCAGGGCAGGGCAGGGCAGGGCAGACCAGGGCAGGGCAAACGGAGGTGCGGCAGCAGGCCGAACGGCAGCTGCGGTGCGCACCGGATCGGCGTGGCGTCCCGTGAGGCAGACTCCCGGTGTGCAACAGGGGCGACCCGAGGGCCCGTAGAACGGCTGTTGCTCAGGCGCTCAGCGCGGCGCGAGCGCGTACGGCGCGTGCACGTCGAAGCCGAGCAACGGTGCGATCGCCGCCGGCTTGCTGAGCAGCGGGCCGGGCATGCGCGCGTACGGATCGTCGGCGGTGCCGGGCACGCCGTCGGTGCCGGCGAGGCCGGCGGCGAACACGGCGACGAAGGCGTGCGTGCCGACTTCGTCGATGACGAGCGCGGCGAAGCGCCGTTCGCGCAGCGCCACCGCCGTGCCGTCGAGCAGCGCTGCGACCGCCTGCTGGCCGCGCGGCGACAGCCCCTGCAGGCGGCTGCGGTCGACCAGCGACGCGAGGTCGAACATGCCGTCGGGCAGCTTCGGCAGCAGCTGCAGCAGGTCGAACACCGCCTGCCCGTGCGCGCCGGTGCCCTTGCCGGCGCGCGTCGACACGTGGCCGTGGCCCGGGATCCACACCGGTCCGGGCTGGACCTGCACGAACGCGCGCAATTCGTCGTGCGCGCGGCGGTGCGCCGCCGACGGCAGCAGCGTGCGCGCCGGGTCGCGCGCCAGCGCGCGTTCGCCAAGCCAGCCGAACTGCGCTAGCAGCACGGCGAGGCCGAGCCACTGCGCGCGGCCGGACAACCGCGCTGCCGCCAGCGGACCGAGCACGCAGGCGGTCGCGAAGCCGTACATCATCACGTTGTCGAAGCCGCCGACGTGCAGCCGCGAGAACCACGACGCCAGCAAGCCGCCGGCGCCGAACGCCGCGAGTTGGAGCGCCTCGCGCCGCGCCGCGCCGCCAGCACGCCACTGCTGCGCGCAGCCGACCAGCGCCAGCAGCACGAGCGGCGTCATCGGCAGCAGGTCCTCGGTCCAGAAACCGAGCTTGCGGTCGCCGACCCAGCCGTGGCTGCGCGGCATGTCGAACAGCCAGAACGTCGACCAGCCGTCGCTGCCGAGATGCAGCGCGCCGACGGCTGCGCCCATCAGCGCGACGCACGCTGCGCCAAAGCGCAGGCCGAGACGCCAGTCGAGGCACAGCGCGCCGACGCCGACCGCCGGCAGCCACATCAGCGCGGTCTGCTTGGCGAGCAGCGCCAGCGTCGCCAGCCCGGCCGCCCACAACCACGCCAGCCGCCCGCCGTGGCACAGCGTGTACGTGGTGATCGCGCACAGGAATACGAACAGCGTGTCGTTGCGCGCGAGGTCGAACCACCACGCCAGCCAGCCGTAGCCGGCGAACCACAGCCCGCTGGCGACGAAGCCCGGCAGGAAGCGGCCGCTCGCCATGCGCACCCAGTGCCCGACGAGCATCGCCGTCGCGACCGTGCAGCCGAGCGACACGAGCCGCAGTGCCATGACGCCGTCGAGGCCGAACGCGATGCCGAGGCCGCCGAGCCAGAACAGCAGCGGCGCGTACAGGAACGGCACGTGCTCCGGCGTCGGCGCGCAGTACAGCGGCAACCCGTGCGCCACGCGCCACGCGTGGTCGGCGAGCGCGCCCTCCATCCACTCCAGTTCGTGCGGGTACGGCAGCCGCTGCGCCACCGCCCAGACGAAGCCCGCCAACGCGACGACGCCAGCGACGAGCGGCAGCCACCACGCGCGCGCGGCGGCGACGCTGGCGGCGGCGGGCGGCAGCGCCGGCGCGCGCGCAGCGGCGCGGTCGTTCGAAGGGGCGGAGGCCGGCATCGGATCGGCGGCGCAGCATAGGCGGCGCTATGCTCGCTCGCCCGATGGCTCGCTCCGCCTTGCTGCCCGTCGCGTTGTTCGCCGCCGCCGCGCTCGGCGTTGCGTGGGCCGCCGGGTGGTTTGGCGACGCCGCCCCCGCGCCACTGCCCGCGACCGCACCGACCGACGGCGGCGGCACGCCGGCGCCCGTCGGGCCGCAAGGCGGCGGCGGCGCGCGCGCCGCGGCGGGCGACCGCGCGGCGACGACCGGGCCTGCCGCCACCGAGCCCCCGCGCGAACCGCTCGCCGACCGGCCGACGGCCTGCCTGCGCGCCATCGACCGCGACTCCGGCGCGCCGCTCGACGGCGTGCCGGTCTATCGCTGCAAGGACGGCACGGCGATCGCGTTCACCGACGAGCGCGGCCTCGCCCCGGTGCCGCTGCCCGGTCCCGAGCAGTTGGCGCTGCCAGCGCCGGGCTACCTGACGCGCATGGCGCCAACGCGCCCGGGCAGCAGCGAGTCTGCGCCGCAGGACGTGCCGATGGTCCGCGACGCGTGGTCGATCGCGCGCACGCTCGCGCTGCGGGCCGCGGACGGCAGCGCGGTGGCCGAGGCGCGCGTGCGCATCGCCCCGAAGGTCGCCCGCCGCCACATCCCGAGCCCCGTGCCGGAGAACGATGCGGTCGGCCAGCGCGCCTGGGTCGAGAACAGCAATGTCGCGCGCATCGGCGTGGCGAGCGAGTTCGTGCCGGCGGCGGGCGCGGTCGCGCCGGTGACGGTACGCACGTGCGCCGACCGCAGCGTGCTGCGGTTCGAAGCCGAAGGCGAGTACGCGCTCGTCGCCGCGACCGCCGATGGCCGGCTGGCGCGCGCGACGTACCGCGCGACGGCGACGCCGCGCACCGGCGGTCCGGACGTGGCGCTGGCCTTCGCGCCCGGCGCGGCGCTGCGCGGCCGCGTGGTCGACCCGGCCGGCCGCCCGATCGCCGGGGCCACGGTGACGGCCAGCACCGAGCAACCCGACCCGCCGACGGCGACGAGCGACGCGGACGGCGCGTTCGTGCTGGCGCCGCTGTTCGCCGGCGAACCGGCGCCGCTGCACGTGCGCCACGGCCTGCATCAGCCCGCCGTCGTCGACTCGCTGCGCGCGCCGGCCGACGCCGTCGTGCTCACGCTGACGCCGCTGCCGCAGTCGCCGCTGCGCGGTCGCGGGCGCACGCGACCCGGCCAGCAGCCGCTGGCGCAGGCCGCGGGGGTGTGGAAGCCCGAGGGCGGCGACCCGATCGCCGCCACCAGCGGCGCCGACGGCGAGTTCCTGCTGCAGGCGACCGGCAAACAGCCCGCGCGCCTGACCATCACCGCCGTCGGCCACGTGGCCTACACCGAGCTGGTCAGCCCCGGTGCGCCGTTCGCCGACTACGACCTGTGGCCGGGCACCGTCGAAGCCCGCGTCGCCGCCGGCGTCACCGCGCTGCTCGGCGGCGTGGCCGTCGACGCCGCCGGCGCGCCGCTCGCGGACGTCGACGTGCAGTGGACCCCGACCCAGCCGCCCGCCGCCGCGCTGCCGACCGGCCGCCGGGTGCTCGCCGGCGGGGCGCTGCTGCTGCCGCGCAGCGTGCGCTCCGGTCCCGACGGCAGCTTCGGCCTGGAGACGATGGCCTTCGGCCCCGGCCGCCTGCACGTCGCCGGCTCCCCCGAGCGCGGCGTCGACGCGACCGCCGTCGCCGGCCGCGCCACGAACGGACTCCGCATTACCCGATGACGCCGCAACCCTGGCAACAGCTCAGCAGCGAGACGCTGGTCCACTACAAGGTCTTCCACGTCCGCAAGGCGCGCCGCCGCTCGCCGCGCACCGGCGCGGAGATCGGCTTCTTCCTCCTCGACACGCCCGACTGGGTCAACGTGCTGCCGCTGACCGACGACGGCCACGTGGTGATGGTCAAGCAGTGGCGGCACGGCTGCGAGCGCGTGACGCTGGAGATCCCCGGCGGCCTGATCGACGCGCACGAGACCGATCCGGCGGCCGCCGCCGCGCGCGAACTGCGCGAGGAGACCGGCTACGAAGCGGCGGCGATCGAGCGCATCGGGGTGATGAACCCCAATCCGTCGATGATGTCCAACCGCTGCTTCAGCTACGTGGCGACCGGCTGCCGGCGCATCGGCGAGCTGAAGATGGACCCCGGCGAAGACATCGAGGTCGTCACCGTGCCGATCGCCGAACTCGACCAGCGCGTCGCCGCAGGCGAGATCGAGCACGCCATCGTGTTGGCGACGCTGGCCTTCTGGCGCGCGCACCAAGCCACCCGCGCCGCGGCCGACGGACCGACCTGATCGCTTGGTTGTTGTTCGCACCCAGCGCCGGGCACGCGGCGCGGCACGCCGCGGTCGCCGACCCTGCCGGCGGCGCGCGCCGGACGAACGGCACGCGCAGGCGAGCCGATTTCCGGAAATCCCGGCCGAAGTCGCTTCCGGCCCTGCCTTATGGGTATTGCCGCGGCGCACCTCGCGCGCGACCTGCGGCCGCGGCGGGCAACAACAATCAAGCGATCAGGTAGGGGACCCTTCCGCGCGCGCGCCGCTGCCGGCAGGATGCGCGGCGGAGCGGCCACGGGGGCCGACTGCGGCCGTCCGCCCGCCGCGCCACCACCACGACCCGCGAAGCCGATGCCACGCCCGCTGCTCCCCGCCCTGGTCCTGTTCGCCGCCGCCGCACTCGGCCTCTGGTGGCTGCTCGCCGACGCGCCGCCAGCACCGCCGCCGTCCGACGCCGCGCCGGCCTCCGCGGGGGCCGACGGCACGGACGCCAACGCCGCGCCGATCACCGGCGTCACCGACGGCAGCGCCATGCCGGCGAGCGCACGGGCGGCCGCGGGCCGCGACGACGACCCGCTCGCCGACCCCGAGATCCGGGCGGGCCTGTCGGGCTTCAAGGGCCGCGTCGTCGACCACCAGAAGCTGCCGGTCGGCGACTGCGGTGTGCGCGTCTACCGCGGCGCGCTCGACAGCGTGCTGCCGCAGCAACTGGACCTGTTCGCCGCCGCGATCGACAACCCGCCGCAGATCGTCGCGGGCGAGGTGCGCACGGCCGCCGACGGCACGTGGCAGCTGACCGGCGTCTGGCCGCGCGCCTTCTACGTGCTGTTCGCCGGCATCGGCACCGACGCGCCGATGCACCAGATCGTCACCCAGCATCCGGCGCCCGGCGAGATCGTCGACCTCGGCGACCTCGTGCTGCCGCACGCTGGCGTGATCACCGGCGAGGTCGTCGGCGAGGACGGCGAACCGCTCGCCGGCGCGCTGGTCCGCGCCGTCGACCTGCCCGGCACGCTCGCCGCGCTGTTCCCCGCCGAGCGCATCGACCCCGAGGGCGCGCTGCTCGTGCGCGAGCCGGCGTTCCCGATGAACGTCGTCGAGATGCCGCCGTGGGCGAAGGACCTGTTCGCCAAGCTGCCGATCCCGACCGCGTACACCAGCCCCGATGGCCGTTTCCGCCTCGTCGGCGTGACGCCCGGCAGCAACCTGCTGGCGACGACGATGGCGGGCTACCTGTCGGACGTGAAGCCGAGCGTGCCCGTGCGCCCCGGCCAGGAGAAGGACGTCGGCCGCATCAAGCTGCGTCTGGGTGAGGAGCTGGTCGGCATGGTCGTCGACGGCAAGGGCAAGCCGATCGCCGACGCCGAAGTGCTCGCCGGCTCGACGCTGACCATCGCGCCCGTCGACCTCGCCAGCCGCATCGGCCGCACCGACGCCGAAGGGCGCTTCCGCGGCACCGGCTTCAGCCCGGGCCGCGTGACCGTCGCGGCGCGCCGCGGCAAGGGCCAGTCGTGGACGCTCGCCGAGCCGCAGTCGGTACTCGGCGACGTCGTCGTCACGCTGCCGACGCTCTACGCGGTCGAGGTCACGGTGACGCTCGCCGACGGCAAACCGGCGCCAGCCGCGCGGCTGCAGTTGCTGCCGGGCCGGCCGAGCGAGGGCGCGGCCGAGATGTTCCTGCTCGGCGTGACGCAGCCGATCGACCTGCGCGAGCGGCGCAAGCCGGCCGGCCCCGGCAAGTGGCGCATCGAGAACCTCGCCAAGGGCTCGTACGCGCTCGTCGTCGACGCGCCCGGGCACGCCGTCGCCAGCGCGCGCATCGACGTCGCCGACGGCGACACCAGCGCGGCCATCGCGCTCGTCGCGCCGTACGCGTTCACGGTGCGGGTCGTCGGCCCGAAGGACGAGCCGATCCGCAACGCGCTGGTCGTCGCGCAGCCGCGCGGCAACACGCTGGTCGAGATGCCGATGGCGTGCGGCCGCACCGACAAGGACGGCGTGCGCCGGATCGAGTCGCTGCAGGCCGACGAGCTGCGCGTCAGCGCCGAGCACCCGAAGTGGGGCGTCGCGCACGGCAAGGTCGAGAAGAACGGGACCGTGACGCTGCGCATGGTCGAGCCCGGCTCGCTGCGCGGCGTGATCCGCGAGAACGGCGCGCCGCCGACGCCGGGCAAGTTCACGCTCGTGCTGGAGCAGCGCGGCGGCGAACGCGGCCCCGTCGAGTCGGTGCCGATCCTGCTGACGCCGGGCCTCGACGGCACGTTCGCGTCGAAGGCGCTGCAGCCAGGCGATTGGCGGCTGACGGCGATTCCTGCGCTCGACGCCATGCGCACCCCCGGCGGCATCATGGCGATGGCGCAGACGGCGTTCCTGACGCGCGACACGGCGCGGGCCACGGCGCAGGTGCGTTCGGGCGAGGTCGCCGAGGTCGCGCTGGAGGCCGGCCAGAAGCCGATCGACGGCCCGACGGCGACGCTGACCGGCAGCCTGACCGTCGATGGCCAGCTCGGCGCCGGCTACGCGCTGACGGCCTATGCCAAGGACCGCATGTTCTCGGCCCGCGTCGACGAGCGCGGCCGCTTCGACTTCGGCCAGCTACCGGCGGGCGCGCTCTCGCTGTCGGTGCTGCCGCGGGCCGAGGACGCGGCGTTCGGCCCGATGGAGACCCTGTGGTCGGGGGCGATGACGCTGCAGCAGGGCGAGGCGCGCGACGAGGCGATCGAAGTGCTGACGTCGTCGCTGCGCGGCGTCTGCGTCGACGCCGCCGGCAATCCGGTGGCCGGCGTGATGGTGCGGGCCGAGGGCCGCTTCGCCGACCGCGCCGGCGCGCGCAACGTGCCCACTGCCGGCCGCCGCACCAACGCGACGACGACGACCAACGCACAGGGCGAGTTCACCTTCGCGCGCATCGCCGCCGGCACGTGGCAGCTCAGCGTGCGGACCAACCGCGGCGAGGGTCGCGGCGAGGTCAAAGGCATCGAGGTCGCCGGCGGCGTGCCGGCGGTCGGCGTGCGCCTCGTGGTGCAGCCGACGATCCAGGTGAAGGGCCGCGTCGACCTCGCCCGCTTGGGCCAGGGCGACCGCCGCTGGGCCTGGGCGCAGGCGCGGCGCGAGGGCGGCGCCGCGGTGGACGGCGAGAGCATCAGCAGCGGCTTCGGCGTCGACGCGAAGACCGGCGAGTTCCGCACCAATGAACTGTCAACCGGCCGCTACGTGCTGACGCTCTACGTCGGCAACGAGAACGGCAACGACGAGTACGACCTCGGCGAACTCGTGGTGACGCCCGCCGGCGCGACCGACGTCGTGCTCACGCCCGGGGCCAAGAAGGTCATGCCGCCGCGTTGAGCGGCGGCGGCGGCGGCGGCGGCGGGAAACGCCGCGCCAGCCGCGGTCTTGCGCTGCCGCGCTCAGCCGAGTTCGCCGGCGAGCTTCTGCGTCAGCGCGAAGCGCAACTGGCCGACGAGGCTCGCGCGCGACGCGGTCTCGACGCCGACCAGCATGCCCTTCTTGAACGGCACCGGCAGGCGGCCCTGGCCCGTCAGCAGGAGCCCCAACAGGTAGCCGAGGTGCGGCTCGTGGCCGACGGCGGCGATGGCGTTCGCCCCCGACAGCGCTTCGCCCTCGAACAACTGCAGCGCGAGGCTCGGCGCGGCGCTCGGCACGAGTTCGGAGCAGACGCGCACCTCGCCGGTGAAGCCGACCGCGGCGCAGAAGATCTCGCACGTCTGCCGCGCGCGCAGCAGCGGGCTGGTCAGCACGAGGTCGAGCGGCTCGACGACCGCACGCCACGCTTCGGCGGCCTTGCGCAGGCGTTTGCGGCCTTCGTCGGTCAGCGCGCGGTCGGCATCGGCGCCCGACGGCGCCGCGTCCTCGGCGATGCCGTGGCGGAGCAGGTGGATGTGCACGCGGGCAGCGAAGCAGGCGGCAGCCGCCACTGCAATGCTGGCGCTGGCGAGCGCGCGACGCGCCCGCCAGCCCCGTGCGCACCGTGCGCACCGTGCGCCCCGTGCGCACCGTGCGCACCGTGCGTCTGCTATCGTGCGCGGCGTGTCCGCCGCTCCGACCAGCAAGGCTGCGCGCCAACCCAGCCCACGCGGGCGCCGCGCGGCCGGCGGGTCGAACGCCCGCGCCATCGCGGCGGCGCTCGGCGTTGTCGCCATGGGCGCACTCGCGGTCGTCGGCCATCGCAGCTGGGCCGCAGGCCGCGTGACGCTCACCTTCCACGTCGGCGACGCCGCGCGACCGGCGACGCCGCTGCAACTGACCGTCTTCCCCGACGTATCGGCGGTCACCGCGCCATCGCCGCCACAGGCGCTCGCTGAACTCACCCTCGCCGCCGACGCGGCCTTGACGCTGACCGCCGACGAAGTGTCCAGCCACGCAGTCGTGCGCTTTCGCGGCGACGGCATCGGTGCCGGGTGCGTGCACGTGCAGCTCGGGCAGCCGATGCCCGCGATCGCGCTGCAGCCACCCGGCATCGCCCGCGGCCGCGTCGTCGCGCCGACCGCGGTGTGGCTCAACGGTTGGCGCTGCGCCGGCCTGCGGCCCGTCGCCGACGCGGAGGTCACCGTGATGACCGGCGGCGGCATCGGCATCGACCTCGGCGTCGCACGCACCGCCGCCGACGGGACCTTCACCATCGCGGGCATCGACACGACGCGCGATGGCCTCGGCCTGCGCGTGCGCGCCGCAGGCTGCGCACTCGCCCACGCCGCGCTCCAGCCCGACGGCGTCGGCGTGCTGACGGCCGGCGATGTCGCGCTGGAGCAAGGCGCCCAGCGGCAAGGCCTCATCGCCGCGCCCCCGGGCTTCGACTGCGGGAGCCTGCTGGTGCTTGCCCGCGGTCTGCCCGGCGTACAGACGCGGCCCGCCGCCGATGGCCGCTTCACGCTCGACCACCTGCCCGAGCGCACCGAACCGCGCCTGCTGCTGCTCGGCGTGCCGCCGACGCTGGCGCACCGCGAAGCGAGCGCCGCCGCCAACGCCCCGGTCCGCATCGAGCTGGTGCAGGCCGCGATGGTGCGCGGCCGGGTGCGGTCCGCCATCGGCAAGCCGGCCGCCGGCGCGCTGGTGTGGATCGGCGACCAGGACGCGGTGCGCACCGACGACGACGGCTGCTTCGAATTGGTCAGCCAGCTACCCGGCGAGGTCGCCGTGCAGGCGCAGTGGGAATCCACCGACGGCCGCCGGCGGCGCCACAAGTGGCTCGCGGCGCGGCGTCTGCAACTCGCGCCCGGCGCCACCGTGGACGGCGTCGAACTCGTCGTCACCGACCGCTGAGCCCCCTTCCGCATGAACCACCCGACTTCGCTGCTGCTCGGCCTGTTCGCCGGCGTGCTCGCAACCCTGACGGCGATGCCGACCGCGCACCTGCGCGCCGCTGGCGCCGTCGCCGCAGCCGCAGCCTGCAGCCCGCAGGATCCGGCGCCGCCTCCAACACCTGCACCGACGCCCGCGCCCGCACCGACGCCGGTTCCCGAGCCAACGCCGGCGCCGGCAGCGCCCGGTCCCGCCGACGCCGCGCCGGCGACGACGCCGTCGGCGAACGCAGCGAATGCGCCGCGCAACAAGGCCCCGGGCACTGCGCGCACGCCGCACCCCTTGGAAGGCGTCTATGCGCTGCGCGCGCGCATGCTCGACGGCAAGGCCGAGCGGCAGCAGAGCCGCGGCTTCGTCGCGATCACGCAGCGACACCTCTTCCTCTGCTTCGCGTCGCCCGGCCCGACGCCGCAGATGCCGCTGCTGCGCGCCGGCGTGCGCACCTGGAAGGCCGCCGACACGTTCGTCGACGGCGTTGTGGAGCTGGGCTGGTACACCGACCTCGACGGCAAGGTCGTGGCCGAACGCGCCGGCGCGAACGAACGTCGCCGCGTCGACGTCATCCCCGGCGGCATCCGCATCTGGCAGGACAACCGCAACTGGCTCGACTTCGAACGCATCGAGTGAGCGGCAGGCTCGCGGCGGAGAAGCTGGCTCGCGGCGCGGACCATGCGCCGTCGTGATCGACGCCGCGACCGCCGCCGCGATCGTCGCCGCCGAGCGGCGACTGCGGCCCGCTGGTCACTTCGCCGGCGTCCCGCGCTTGCGGGCGCGCGCCAGCACGGCGGTGAGCTCCGGCGAACGCATCGCCGCGTGCGCGGCGAGGTACACGACCACGCCGGCCACGATCGGCACGGCGACGTCGAGCATCGCCTTGCTCATGCGGCTGCCGTCCGGGGCGGCGAACTGGCACAGCGGCAATGCTGCCGCCATCGCCGCCGTCGCCAGCAGCGTGCGCAGCCACGCCTTGCCGAGGTCGTGCGCGGCGGGCGCGTGGGCGCGCAGGCCCCACGCCAGGAAGGCCGCGTTGGCGAGCGCTGACAGGCTGCTGGACAACGTCAGCGCCGCGGTGCCGAGCGACGTCGTCGTCACCAGCACGGCGTTGAGCGCGACGTTGAGCAGCACGAGCCACGCGGCGAGGCGCGCGGGCGTCTTCATGTCGCCGATCGCGTAGTAGGCGCGCGCGTACAGCTGCGCGAGGCCGA
This sequence comes from Planctomycetota bacterium, assembly GCA_046306335.1. Lineage (GTDB taxonomy): Bacteria > Planctomycetota > UBA1135 > UBA1135 > UBA2386 > UBA2386. The sequence goes on along the minus strand of JBKDXM010000047.1, from coordinate 1,264 downwards.
GGAACGGCAGGCCGGCGACGAGGCAGCCGGTGGTCCACACCGTCGGGCCGACGTCGTCTTCGCCGAACTTGCCGCGCACGAACAGCACGCGCACGACGTCCTCGCCGAGCACGATGAGCCCGACCGCCGCCGGCACGGTAACGAGGATCGTCGCCGCGGCCGCGAGGTCGAGCGTGCGCCGCATCTGCGTGCGGTCGACGTCGTGCGCTTCGTGCGCCAGCTTGGGGAACACCGCGACCGCCACCGACATCGCCGTCAGCGCGTGCGGGAACAGCAGCAGGCGGTTGGCGAGGTAGACGTACGTCACCGCGCCCGGCGACACGAGGTAGTACGCCATCAGCTGGTCGAGCAGGCTGCTGATCTGGTTCAGCGACATGCCGAGCACCGTCGGCAGCATCGCGACGAACACCGCGCGCGCCGGCGTGCCCTTCGCCGGCCAGCCGAGCGGCGGCCGCAGCAGCTCACCGCGGCGCCACAGCGGCCATACCACCAGCACCAGCTGCAGGAAGCCGCCGACCGTCAGCCACCACGCCGCGAAGTGCGCGACGTCGACATCGACGGTGAAGCCCAGCGGCTTGGCGACCAGCAGCGCCGCGATCCAGAACAGGTTGAGCACGATCGGCACTGCCGCCGGCAGCGCGAAGTGCCCGAGCGTGTTGAGCGCGCCCGCGTAGACGGCGGTCAGGCAGACCGGCAGCGCGTACGCGAACAGGATCGCATTGAGCGACAGCAACAGCCGCATCGCCGGCACGCCGCCGTCGTCGGGCGCTGGCAGCCACTCGGCAGGGACCAGCAGGCTGGCGACGGCGACGATTGCGCACAGCGGCGTCAGGATCGCCACCACCGCACCGACGACCTGCGCCAGCAGGGTACGCGCCACCGCCGGATCGTCGCGCCGCGCGCGCGCGTAGGCCGGCACCAGCGACGCGGACAGCGCGCCTTCGCCGAGCAGCCGGCGCATCAGGTTGGGCAGCGTCCAGGCCAGCAGGAACGTGCCCTGCACCCAGCCAGCGCCCAGCACCTGCACCATCAAGCTGTCGCGCACGAGGCCGGCGATGCGCGACAGCAGCGTGAAGAACGAGATCGAACCGGCGGCGCGGACGAGGCGGCTCATGAAGTCGTCGTGGGACCGCGCCCTGGCCCGTTGTGCCCGCCGCGGCGCGCGCAACCATCCACGCCGCCGTGCGCCGGGCAAGCCGACGCCGGCCAATCCACACCATGGGCCGCAGGATCTTCGTCGGCGACATCCAGGGCTGCCGCGAGC
>JBKDXM010000046.1:0-26598 GCA_046306335.1 Planctomycetota bacterium | reverse complement strand
TGCCTTGACTTGCCTCTCGGGGGTCTAATCGGTCCAATCGTCCACCCGCCCTTCTTCCCCGCCCCGCTGCTCCCTGGCGCCCCCGGCGCGCATGATCACGCCATGTCCACCCCCCCGTGGGGCCGCCCCCCCCGCGGCCGTTTCTGCCGGCAAGGCACGGCGCGACGTCGCCGCGGGCCGCGTGACGCCAGCGGCGTTGGATCACCTGAACGCAGCGCTATACTCTTCGTTCCCCTCTGCGCAGCCGCGCCGTCCGCCGACGCGACTGCCGATCCGCCACCGCGCCGGCGCCGCACGCCGCGCGCGTCCGCTTCCGACAACGACGTTCCCCCGAACTGGAGTCCGCCCGTGACCGGTAGTCCCTTGGCGCGCCTCGGCGCTCCGACCCTGCTCGTGTTCGCCCTAGGTTCCCTGGCGCCGACGCTCGTCGCGCAGAACCAGCCGCTCGACCGCGAGATCGCCTTCGTGCGCGCCCTCGCCAAGGACATGCGCTTCATCGAGCTCGCGCGCATCGAGGCGGAGGCGCTGGCCAAGAACAACGTCGCCGGCGCGGACCAGGAGAAGATCGCGCAGCTCGCGATCGAGATCGCCTACTACGGCGCGCGCTCGCGCAGCGACCGCGCCCAGCAGCGCACGCTGTTCAAGGAGACCGTCACCAAGTCGAAGGAACTGATCGACGCGTCGAGCAACGCCGCGGTGCAGCAGGAGGCGCGCGCCACGCTCGCCAACGCCTCGCAGGACTTCGGCAAGTTCCTCGTCGAGGAGCTGGAGATCGCCCGCCAGGAGACGCCGGACAAGGTGAAGGAGATCGCCGACGAGGCCGCCAAGGTCTTCACCACCGGCATCGAAGCCTGCGGCAAGGTCATGGACGCCCTCAAGGACTCCAAGGACGAGGAAAAGAGCAACGAGTACTACCAGATGTGGCTGAAGAAGGCCGTGCTCTCGCGCGAGCAGGCCCGCGCCGACAAGGAGAACCGCAACGTCCTGATCAACCGCGCGATCACCGAGCTCGAGGAACTGGTGCTGAATCGTGGCGAGGAGACCGCCATCGGCCTGCGCGGCCTGTTCGAGATCGCGCAGTGCCGCGAGATCGACGGCAACGTCGCCGACGCGATCGACAGCTACAAGGGCACCATCAAGCAGATCGCGTCCTCGCTGGAGCTGGCGCAGAAGGGCGAACTCGAGATGAGCGGCGAATTGCAGGGATACCTGTTCGAGATGCTGCAGGAGGTCTACGTCAAGACCGCCGGGGTCATGGCGCGCGAGGGCGCGCCGGGCACGGCCGAGCTGTTCGCCGAGTTCCGCAAGCAGATGACCGCGTTCGGCGAGAAGAACACCGACCTGTTCGAGGTCGTCAGCGACCAGTACGGCCACCTCATGCTGCTCGCCGAGGCGCGCTTCCAGGCCGAATCGGGCGACCCCAAGAAGGTCGGCGACGCGCTCGCGATGGCGCAGAGGATCAATGACAAGCACCCGGCGGACTTCGTCGGCGTGCGCGCCAAGTCGGCGCTGCGCGACATCCTGGCGTTCCAGCAGAACCTCGTCTCCGGCACGCTGCTGTTCGAGATCGCCAAGGGCGAGTTGCAGAACAAGAACTACGAGGCTGCGGTCAAGGGCGCACGCCGCACGATCGCCGCGCTCAGCAAGGACGAGGAAGCCAAGCTCGGCCTGCAGACGTACGAGATGCTCGGCATGGCCTACGCGTTGAGCGACCGCTACCTCGAGGCGATGCTCGCCTTCAGCGACGGCCTCAAGCGCTTCGGCAGCACCGACGAGAAGCGCGCCAGCGACGTCGCCGACGCCGCCGACCGCGCGCTGTCGGTGCACAAGCGCCTGACCAAGAACGATCCGGCGTTCGCGGACTTCTACCGCACGACCGGCGAGGCGATCGCTGCGAGCAGCGTCTCCGCCGGCAGCAAGCTGTTCTGGAAGGAAGCGAACGACCGCTTCAACGAGAAGAAGTACGCCGAGGCGATCGCGTCGTACGGCAAGATCACGGCCGACTTCACCTACTACGAGCAGGCGCTGGTCAACGTCGGCCGCGCCCACGCCGCCGGCGGCAAGTTCGCCGAGGCGCGCAAGGCGTTCGCCGACTACCGGGACTTCGCCGCCAAGACCAGTCTGCCGGCGAGCGAGACCGGCAAGCAGCAGGTGCGCAACGCCGCGCTCGCCGACGCCGAGTTCGCCGAGGTGCAGATGGCCTACCTCGAGGCGCGCGGCAGCGACGAGTTCAAGATCAAGCGCGACCTGACGAAGTACCCGGCGGCGCTCGAGCGCGCGCAGGCCTTCGTCGCCAACTTCGCCAAGGACGGCGAGCGCAACCTGCCGCTGACGTTCGAGTACATCGGCCGCATGAACACGGACCTCGCGAAGCTCGACCTCGCCGAGGCCGCCTACGTGCAGCTCAAGGAGAAGGACCCCACGCGGGCCTCGCGCCTCGCCACCGAGGTGTTCAAGGAGTACCAGAACCAGGTCAAGGCACGCAGCGACGAGCTCGACGCGATCATCGCCAAGAACGGTGATGAAGCGCAGATGCAGAAGGCGACGCAGGACCTCACCGCGATGCGCCAGAAGCTCGTCGCACTCGGCATGGACTACATCGCCGGCGCGCCAAAGCCCCAGCTCGCGATCCTGGTCGGCACGCTGCTGAGCTGGGAACAGCTGCGCGACTGGGCGAAGGTCGACGAGGTGGCGCAGAAGACGCTGGCGCTCTACGCCGCCGACACCACCGACGCGACCAAGAAGGTCGTCGACCAGATCGTCCGGCCCAAGGTCGGCGAAGCGCTGCTGCAGCAGCGCCGCTTCCAGGAGGCCTATGACATGCTGGTCGCCGCCGAGAAGGCGAATCCGGCGCTGTGGGAGCTCAAGCGGCAGATCGCGCGCGCGCTCGGCGGCTGGTTCGAGTTCGACAAGACGGGCGCCGGCCAGAAGGTCGCCGGCCTCGACAAGCCGGTCGAGGCGTACATCAAGTACTACGGCGACAAGAACGAGGCGTACCGCGTCTGGGCGCTGCGTCCCGAGGTCAAGCAGTACAGCCTCGAATGGTACCGCTTCCACTGGGAGACCTACTGGTTCTGCAAGCAGGCCGGCGCCAAGGACAGCAAGTACAAGGACATCGCCGCGACGATCTACGGCAAGGCCCGGTCGACCGACGACTTCGCGACGCTGAAGAACCTCGGCGCCGATGGCCTGCTGCTGTTCCGCTACTTCCAGAGCAACCGCTGAACCTCCGACCCGAACCACCGATGCGCACGCTCCCCCTGCTGTTCACCGCCGCGCTGCTGGCGCCGGCCGCCGTCGCCCAGACGGCGAAGATCAACGACGTCGTCCAGAAGAAGGACGGCTCGCGCCTGCGCGGCGTCGAGGTCACCGAGTTCACGCTGACCGGCGTCCGCGGCAAGCGCGGCGCCGAGGCCTTCGAGGTGCCTGCCCACCAGGTCGTCGGCATCGAGTGGAGCAACGCCCCCGAGGCGCTGGTCACCGGCCGCTCGGCGCTCGACCGCGGCGACTTCAAGACGGCGGCGCAACTGCTCGGCGACGTGCAGAGCGACCGCGCGCTGGTCAAGGCCGACGCCGAGTTCTTCAAGGTCAAGGCCGCCGTCGGCGGCATCGGCGTCGACAAGGCGGCCGCGGAGACCGCCGCGGAGCACGCGCGGAAGTGGCTCAACGCCAACGCCAACCACTGGCGCACGCCGGAGGCGCTGCTGCTGTGCGGCCGCGCCGAGCGCCTCGCTGGCGCGGCGACCGCGGCAGCGACGCTGCGCGACCTCGACGACCGCGCTACCCGCGAGGCCTTCGGCGCCGTCTGGTCGGCCCGCGCGAAGGCCGAGCTCGCGGCGACGCTGCTGGCCCAGGGCAAGTCGGGCGAGGCCCGCACGGCCTTCCAGTCGGCGTCAGCCGCGGCCGACACCGCGCTCGGCACGCCGTCGGGCGACGAGGCGGAACTGAAGACGCTGAAGACGCTGGCGCGCGTCGGCGAAGGCGAGACGTTCCTCGCCGAGAAGGACTTCGCCAAGGCCGAGACGTTCTTCCGCGGCCTCGCCGGCAGCAACCAGCCGGAACTCGTCGCCGCCGGCCTCGCCGGCGAGGGCGAGTCGGTGTTCCTCAATGCCGTCGCGGCGAATCGCAGCGAAGACATCCGCCGCGCCCAGCTGAGCCTCGCCAAGGCCAGCGTCTCCGACGCCGTCGGCGGCGAAGCGAGCGCCAAGGCGAACTACTACCTTGGTCGCAGCCTCATCGCGCTCGGCGCCGACAAGGAAGGCGACAACTTCAAGCAGCGCGCCAACGCCTACTTCCAGATCGTCGTCGAGGGTTACCCGACGTCGCGTTGGGCCGCGCTGGCCAAGGCCGAACAGGCCAAGTGACCGACCGCCGCGGCGCCTGCACGGCCGTTTTTCTGCGCGCGGGGCCTTGCAGCACGCGCCGCCCTGCGCACACTTCCCCACCCGTTCCGCATCAGCCCCTCTCCCACCCGCCTGCCGCCGCGCAGGCCGATCCGTCCATGACCCTGAAGCCTTCGTTCGTCCGTCTGGCCGCTGTCGCCACCCCGCTCCTGATCGCCGGCTCGCTCGCCGCACAAGGCCCCGCCGCGGAGCAGCCGAGCACCATCGAGGAGATCTTTGCGTACAAGAACTGCGGCACGATCGGCTACGTGATCGTGCTGATGTCGGTGATCGCCGGCGCGCTGATCATCGAGAACTTCATGAACATCAAGCGCGAGAAGCTCGCGCCGCCGGATCTGCTCGACGAGATCGAGGCGCTGTTCGACGGCGAGAACTTCCAGGAGGCCGTCGAGCTGTGCGAGCAGGAGAAGAACTACCTGACCAACTGCGTCGGCGCCGGCCTGTCGAAGCTCGGCCACGCCTTCGAGACGATGCAGACCTCGCTGCGCGAGATGCAGACCGAGGAGACGGTCAAGCTGTTCCAGAAGATCGGCTGGCTGTCGCTGTTGTCGGCAACGGCGCCGATGATGGGACTGTTCGGCACGGTGACGGGCATGTTCTTCACCTTCAGCGCGATCGCCGCAGCCGGCGGCTCGGTCAGCCCGGCGCAGCTCGCGAGCGGCATCAAGATGGCGCTCATCACGACGATCTTCGGCCTCACGGTCGCGATCCCCGTCGGTGTCGCCTTCTACACGCTGCGCAACCGCGTCATCCGGGTGTCGACCGAGATCAACGCGATCACGGAGAACCTGTTCGAGCGCTTCCGCGCCAAGAAGTGAGCCGCCGCGCCCGGACCGCAAACGCCGCCCGACCTGCCGGTTGCGCGCTTCGCGCAACCGCGGCGGCACCCTGCGCGTCGGCGCGAACCGCACGGGCGACGGCCTGAACCGTCGCCGCCAGTGCACGTTCCCACCCACACCTGACCATTCTTCGCGCCGTCGCTAGCGACGGCGCGGAACGGAGCGACCCGGATGTCTGACGTATCCAAGTTGGCGCAGCAGAACGTCGAGATGGACATGACGCCCATGATCGACTGCGTGTTCCTGCTGATGATCTTCTTCGTGCTGGTCATCGACCTGAGCCAGAAGAACCTCGAGGACCTGATCCTGCCGCGCGCGGTCTTCCAGGAGCCGGACGACAAGCCGCCGGAGAACCGGCCGGTCATCAACGTGCTGCAGAACGGCAGCGTCGTCTACAACCAGAAGGTCTTCTACGACCCGGACGAGCACGGCCGCGACTTCCGCAACCCGAACACGGCCAAGCCGATCAAGGACCTGCTGCTGGCGATCCGCACGCAGGGCCTCAACGAGAAGAAGCTGAAGCTCGTCGAGGAGGACATCGGCGGCGGCAAGAAGATCTCCTTGATCGACGACCCGATCCTGATCCGCGCCGACAAGTGGACGGAGTGGAACTACGTCGGCGAAGTGATGAAGCAGTGCAGCATGCCGGACATCGCCTTCTGGAAGGTCGAACTGGCGCTGTCGGAGCAGGACAAGGAGACCGGCGAGAAGAACAAGAATCTGGGAGGCCAGAAGCAATGAGCGCGCTCGACGACGCCCAGGAAGAGGTCAAGCCGGACATGACGCCGATGATCGACGTCGTGTTCCTGATGATCATCTTCTTCATCTGCATCGACTTCAAAGTGCTGGAGTCGAAGCTCCCCGCCTACCTGCCCAAGGACAAGGGCAGCCAGAGCACGGTCGTCGAGCCGCAGGAGCAGCTCTCCGTGCGCATCTACGTCGACAACGCCGGCACGCCGGACTACAGCAAGGGCGGCGGCGGCCCGGGCGTGATCAACCCGAACACCAAGCGCCCGTACCGCTTCGTGATGAAGGACCACCGCATCAAGTGGGAGGTCGGCCCGAAGCCGCTGTACAAGCTCGACGACGTCAAGGCCGAGCTGACGCGCATCGCCAGGGATCCGGCGAGCCAGGTCAAGGACCCCAAGACCGGCGGCAAGAAGCTGATGTCGTGCGTGATCGAGGCCTACCCGGGCACGTACTACGACGACGTCGCCAAGACGGCCGACGCCGCCAACGAAGCCGGCTTCGTCGAGATCAACTTCGGCGGCGGCCTCGGCCCGAAGAAGTGATCGGCATGCAGCCGTGAGCCGGCGCGCGCCACGCCGCGCCAGCCACCGATCGGCCTGCCGCAGCCACTCGCTGCAGCAGGCCGATCGGCGTTTTGGGACAGCTCGGCGCGGGTGGGTGCGGCGGCCGGACCAGCGGCGACGGCGCGCGCCCGGCGAGCGGGGTGGAACCGACGCGGCGGGGACGCTCCGCCCCGCCGCCGTCGATCCGCCACCAACCGCACGCCGCCAACCCACTGCCGACCGTACGCGCGAACCCGAGCGAACTTCCTCGCCGCATCCTGCCGTCCGCTCGCCGTCGGCAGGCCCGCCAGCCCCGAAAAATGCGCTGGCACGCCCTGCGCACGCTGGCTACCCTGCCGCTCCCTCCAGACGGGCTTGGACCCGGGCTGGTGGCCCGTTCTGTCGACGCCGACAAGTCCCTCTCGATCGGTCGCTGGTGGCTTCGTCCCCTCGCCAGCGACGGCGCGGTATGCGCCGCAATGTTGCCCCGATCGCTTGTTCGCGTCAGCCAGCACGGCGGCGCCGCGCGTGCGGCGCCGGTTGGACTCGTTTGCTTTCAGCGTGAACCGATGGCTCTCGAAAACTCGCGCCTTCTCGCTGCTTCCTTGACCGCCGCCGTCCTCGGCGCCGCATGCTCGACGTCGTCGTCCGACGCGCCGCCCGCGCCCCGCGGCGGGGAAGCGCCCGCGCCAAACGCGCAGGACCCGCAAGCGCCCGCCGCCGCGGGCGGCGACCTCGTCCAGGCCCAGCGCCGCGCGGCCTTGGTCGACAACTACGTCCGCAACGCCCAGGCCCTGCGCAGCAACGGCGACCTCGCGGCCGCGAAGTTCGAGCTGCTCAAGGCGAAGGAGCTGGCCCCGACGAACCAGGACGTGCTGACGCTGCTGGCGTCGGTCCAAGCCGAGCTCGGCGAGCCGGTCGGTCGCATCAACGACTTCGCGGACGAGTCGGTGCGTCTGCGCGCGATCGGCGAGGACCGCGCCCGGGCCGCCGTGCAGACCCATCTGCGCAAGGCGCAGGACATGTCGACGGAGAAGAACTTCGCCGGCGCCATCGAGGAACTGCGCATCGCCGCGCTGACGATCCAGGTCAAGTCGGACATGGACTGGGCCAACCTGCCGCAGGACGTCGACGCCGCCAAGGCCAAGGCCGAGGCAGCCTACGACGACCAGCAGCGCCAGAGCCAGGCCGAGGTCAACGCCCGGCTGGCCGAGGAACTGCGCCGCCGCTACGCCGAAGAGGAGGCCCGCAAGCGCGCCAGCGTGGACGCGCTGATCCTGCAGTCGCAGCTCGCCTTCGAGTCGCGCCAGTTCCAGCGCTCGCAGGACCTTGCGCAACGCGCGCTGGAGATCGAACCCAACAACGCGATCGCCTACGAGATGCAGAACGCGGCGGTGAAGGCCGGGCGCGACAGCAGCAACGAGGACTACTGGCGCAGCCGCACCAGCGCGATCCGCAAGATGATGGAGGCGGACGAGGACCTCAAGATCCCGCAGACGGCCATCCTGCGCATGGACCCGGAGACCTGGGAGAGGGCGAGCGGCCGGTCCAAGACCGCCAGCAAGGTCGCGGCGATGGACCCGCAGGACGCCGCCGTGATGGAGCAGGTCCGCACGACGCAGGTCGGTCGGCTCAGCTACACCGAGGAGACCGGCGACTACAACGAGGTCGTCAAGAACCTCAACCTGCTCACCGGCGTGCAGATCATCACCACGCCCGAGGCGCGCGAGATCATCGGCAGCGAGAACCTGAAGCTGCAGATCGAACTCGTCGCGTCGATGACGCTGCAGAACTTCCTCAACCACATGGTCGGCAAGAGCGCCAACCTCGCGTGGACGGTGAAGAACGGCGTCGTCGTCATCGGCAACAAGTCGCAGGCCGCGGGCACGATCATCACCAAGGTGATCCCGGTGAAGGACCTCGTCTTCAAGCAGACGCAGTTCCAGGCGCCGGTGCTGCGCGAGATCCCCGGCGAGCAGGCGCCCGAGACGCCACGCTCGGGCGGCGAGGGCGAAGACCCGGTCGCCGGCATCGAACTGGCCGACCTCGTCACCGCACTGAAGGACGCCAGCGATCCGAAGTACTGGGAGACGGACGGCGTCGCCATCCAACCCGAGGACTCCGGCATCCTGTCGGTGAAGGCGAGCCCGGAGATGATCGCCCGCATCGAGAGCCTGCTGACGGACATGCGGCGCAACCAGACGCCGATCGTCACGGTCGACTCGAAGTTCCTGACCATCTCGCGCAACTTCCTGCAGGAGATCGGCATCGACTTCCGCGGCCTCGGCGGCTCGGGCAACAAGGGTTCGGTGGTGTCGCTCGACGACGTGACCAACGGCCTCGTCAACAACGCATCGCAGGGCCTCGACAACGGCGGCACCGGCGACCCCGCCGCCAACCCGCTGGCCGGCATCTACTACAACGACGGCCGCGACGGCGACGTGCGCGCACGCACGGAGAACTACTTCGCCAGCGACCTCGGCCGCGTGCTCAGCCCGAGCGGCGGCCTGACGGCCGGCTGGACGCTGCTCGACGACTCGCAGCTCAACATGATCCTGACGGCGGTCGAGAAGCGGCAGGACGGCGAGGTCGTCTACAGCCAGATCCTCTCGATCGTCAACCGCGGCCGCGGCCACGTCGCCGTGACCAACCAGACGACCTACGTTCGCGACTTCGACGTCGACGTCGCCCAGGCGGCGTTCATCGCCGACCCGAAGGTCGACGTCGTCCAGGACGGGCTCGTGCTCGACGTGCAGCCGACCATCCTGAACGACCGCAAGTACATCATCCTGAACCTGAACCCGACGGTCGCCGAGTTGGAGCGCCCGATCCGGACGTTCACGACGTCGCTCGCCGGCTCGACGCTGCCGGTCACCCTGCAGCTGCCCAACCTGACCGTCACCAACTTCGCCACGACGGTCACGGTGCCGGACGGCGGCACGGTGTTGATGGGCGGCCTGCGCCAGGTGCTCAACAAGGAGCGCCGCGCCGGCATCCCGCTGCTGGAGCGCCTGCCGCTGATCGGCCTGCTGTTCAAGCAGGAGGGCACGGCCGACGAGTCGCGCAGCCTGATGGTCATGGTCCGCGCGCAGATCACGGACATCGTGCAGGACAGCCCGAGCGGCGCGATGCGCTGAGCCGGTCGACCGCCGACGACCGCCGCGGCGGACGCGGACGCCCCGACGGGCCGCACGATCGACGATCGGGCGGCCCGTCGGCGTTTCCGGGAACGCCGATGGCGACGTCCTCTCCGGGTCGCCCACCCACCACCTTGCGGCTCCCCGCATGGTTGCGGTCAACTGGCGGCGTGACGCAGCCACCTCAGGCGATCTTCTTCGACATCGACGACACGCTTTTCTCGACCACCGTGTTCGCCGACAAGGCGCGGCGCGCGGCGGTCGACGCGATGATCCGCGCCGGCCTGCGCGCCGACCGGGCCGACGCCACGCGCGAACTCGACGACGTGATCACCGAGTTCTCCAGCAACTACGGCGGCCACTTCGACAAGGTGCTCGACCGCCTCGGGCCGGAGTCCTTCGAGGGCCACAACCGCGCCGTGATCGTCGCCGCCGGCGTCGTCGCCTACCACGCGACCAAGTGGCGCGAACTGAAGGTCTACGACGACGTGTACGAGGTGCTGAAGTGGCTGGCCGGCACGCCGATGGTGCGCGGCATCATCTCGGCCGGCATCACCATCAAGCAGGCCGAGAAGCTCATCCGGCTGGAGGTCCTGGAGTTCCTCACGCCCGCGGCGATCTTCTTCACCGACCAGGTCGGCTTCAGCAAGCCCAACCCGAAGCTCTACCGGCGCGTGCTGCAACGCCTGTCGCTGCAGCCGCAGCGCTGCATCTACGTCGGCGACAACCCGACGCACGACATCGACCCGTGCAACCGCGAGGGCTGGACCACGGTGCGCATCCGCCGCAGCGGCCGGCACGCCGCCGAGGAAGGCGCCACCAACGCCAAGCACGAGATCCGCGACTTCTTCGAGCTCCGGCGGCTGCTGCAGGACGACTACGGCGTGCGTTGAACGTCCGCGCGAGGCCGTCGAGCGCCCGCGCGCAGCCCCCGCGGGCCGCTCACCCCGCGGCCGGCCACGGCCGCGTCACTTGAGCTGTTCCCAGTACTCGGCGGGCATGTCGTGCGCGATCTTCAGCGCGCCGTTGGCGCCGCCGTAGATCGGCTCCTCGATGCGGACCACCTTGCCGCCGCCGAGGCGTTCCTTCATCGCCTTCTCGATCGCCGAGTCGAGTCCGCGGACCATCGAGCCACCGCCCGCCAGCAAGACGCGGTTCTTCAGCCGCGCCTGGAACTCCGGGTCGAAGGTCGCGATCAGCTTGGTGATGCCCTTGCAGATCGGGTCGATCAGGATCGAGCACGCGGCGCGGATCTGGTCGGTGAGGTCGAACTGCGTCGGCTTGCCGTCGACGGGCAGGTCGACGAGGCACTTCTCCGGCGCGTCGCCGACGAAGCCCCAGCGCTCCTTGATCTCCTTGACCATCTGCGTCGTGAACTGCGCGCCCGCGCAGCTCTGCTCGATGCGGCGCGCCAGCTCGGCGTCGACGGCGTCGCCGGCGACGTCGAACATGACCTGGTCCGCCTCTTCCGGCATGGTGCCGTGCATGCGACACAGGTCCGTCGTGCCGGCGCCGATGTCGACGACCAGCACGTCCTCCAGCATGTCCATGCCGTAGGCGACCGAGAACGGCTCGCTGCACAGCATCACGGCGTCGACGTGGGCCTTGGCGGCCTCGACGATCGCCTCGCGGTTGCGCACCGACGCTTCGGCCGGCGCGCCGATCACGCAGTACACCAGCTCGTCGGCGCGCGGGCGCGCCAGCCGGATGGCCTCGCCGATGAGGTCCTGCGCGGCCTTCAGGTTGGCCTTGGCCTCCGGGTCCTTGGCCTCGCCGGTGTACTTCAGCACGCCCTTCTCCAGCGGCTTGTACATGCGCAGCGAAAGTCGCTTGTCGAGCGCCTCCTTGCCGTAGAGGACGTCCTTCTTCAGCAGCTTCTGGCTGACGACGTCCTTGGGGTAGCCGACGACCGAGAACACGGTCTCGCGCACGCCGTTGCTGGCCGAAACGGACGTCCGCGACGTGCCGAGGTCCATGCCGATGTAGAGCACGCCGTGCTTCTTGGCGTCCAGGTTCTTCGAGTCGCTCATCGTGGTTTGGATCGGTTGGTGCGGCTGGCGCTCAGGCCGTGCCGCGCTTCTGCAGCCGCAGGTTCTCGGCGAGGATGGCCGCCATCATGCCCTTCTTGGCGTCGACGCGCGTGTCGTCGACGGCGAGACCCTGCACCTCACGGTAGATCGACGAGATGCCGGCGTCGAGGCTGCGCTGGGCCGAGACCTGCTGCAGCTTGTGTTCGGTCAGCGCCAGCGCCTGGGACAGCTTGTCGATGCGCTGCTGCAGCATGCCTACCTCCCGGTCGGCGAGCTGCTTGCGCACGACCTCGCCCGCGCGCCGCTCGTCGGCGACGACGTCCTGGACGAGTTCGACGACCCGCGATTCCAAGGCAGAGGCCGCGACCAGGCCCTCGCCGGCGCCGGCGAGCTCGCGCACCACGGCCGCGACCTTGTCGGCGATGGCGGCGTCCTCGCCCTGCCAGCGCGCGGCGGCGCCGAGGTCGTCCCGCTCCAGCCGCAGCCGCAGGGCGCTCTGTTGCTGCGCCAGCTCGCGGCGCAGCGCGTCGAGTTCGTCCTGCGTGCGCTCGCGCACCTTCTCGACCTCGCTCTTCTCGCGCTGCAGGTCCTCGTTGCTGCGCAGCAGCCGCAGGAACTCCGCCTTGGTGGCGTCCGCGACCACCTCGCGGTCGGCGCCGACGAGGCGCGACTTGAGGCTCGAATGCACTGCGGCGTCGATCAGGGCGATGATGCGGTCGAGACCGAGCACGCTGACCTGCTTGACGCCCTGCTTGCGCAGTCGATCGACGGACGTGCGGAACGCGATCTGGCGGATGGCGTCGCGCAGCGAGTCCTTCAGGCCGCCCACGGTCAGTCCTCGTCGCCGTCGCGCGCTTCGTACGCCAACCGCGGGTCACTGTCGGGGTCGGTGCCGCGCAGCTCGGTGACGAACGTGCCCATGACGTTGCCGCCCATGTCCTGCAGCAGCCGCAGCGCGTCGCGCGACTGCTTCTTCAGCGACTTCTCCAGGCGCACGACCAGCAGCGTGCCGTCAGCGCGCGCCGACAGCACGCCGGCGTCGGTCGAAGGCAGCGCCGGCGGGCTGTCGACGACCACGTACTGGAACCGCTCCTTGAGCCGGCGGAACAGTTCGTCGAGGCGCGTCGAGCCGAGCACCTCGGCGGGGTTGTCGACGCGCGTGCCGGGCCCGAGCAGCATCAGGCCGCGGTGGCCCGCCGGCCGCAGCGCGCGGTCGACCGCGGCGCGGCCCATCAGCACGTCGCTGAGGCCGATGTCCGGGTTGAGGTTGAGGTAGCGCTCGCAACCCGGCCGCCGCAGATCGGCGTCGACCAGCACGACCTGCTGGCGCTCCAGCTCGGCCAGCGCCATCGCGAGGTTGATCGCCGTCACCGTCTTGCCCTCGCCGCGCACGGCCGAGGTCACGACCAGCGTCTTGGGCTCGCCATCGGGGTTCATCGCCACGAGCCGGTTGCGCAGCGCGCGGACCTGCTCGGCGCGGTAACCCGCGGGCTCGTGGAAGAGCACGAGGTACGGATTCACCGCCTGCTCGACGACGACGATCATCTCGTCGAGGCCGCCGCCGGCGACGCCTGCTGGCGGTGCGTTCTCGGGTTGGTCCTTGCGGCGGAACATGCGGTCGACGGGCAGCGGGCGACGAGCGTGAACGGTTTTCGACCGTCGCAGGCGCGGCACTTGCACGCACCTGCGCGCCCGCGGGCGCGGCGAGGCCGCGCGGCGCGGAACCGCCGATGCCATCGGACGATGCCATCGGATGGTCGCCGCGCGTCCAGCTATAGCACGACGCCGCCGACCCGGCTACCGCGGGAGGCCACTTCCCTGCTGGGCGGGCGCGATCCGGCCACGGAATCCGGGGCCGGCGAACGTGCCGTCGGCGCGCAGCGTGAACGGCACGCGCAGGTCGTGCCACGCCATCGCCGCGACGCGGCCGTCGGCCGCGAGCGTCGCGCGCACCGGCGAACCACCGCGGCCAGCGGCCAGCAGCACTTCGATGGCGTCACCGCGCCGACGCTCGCCGAGCAACCGCGCCGACGTGACCGGCGTCGCCAATTCGCCGACGATCGCGCCGAGCACCAAGGCGATGCCGGGCTCGGCCTCGCCGTAGGGCGGCGACGCGCGGTAGGCCGTGCCGCCGACGTCGGCGGTGATCGCGTCGGCCGCCACGCGCAGGTCGATCAGCTTGCCGCCCACGTCCGGAAAGACCTGCAGGCGGACGGCGCGTTCGTCGACGGCGACGACGGCGTCGAAGGCGCCGTTGAGTCCCGGCGACTCGATCTCCAGTTCGCAACGCCCCGGCACGCCGTCCGCGAGCGCCATCGGCCGCAGGCGGGCGGCGGTCACCGCCGACGGCGGAGCGAAGCCGGCACAGGCGGCCAGCCACGGCAGCAGCGCCAGGGTCGCCGCGGCAGCATGCGCGCGCCCGCTCACGTCGGCCTCCCGCGCGTCGCGAGCAGCGGCGCCAGCACGAACAGGCACGCAGCCATGCTCGCCAGCGCGCCGAACGCCACGAGGCCGCCGAGTTGCACGAGACCCGGGCTCGCCGCCGTCGCCAGCGCGCCGAACCCGAGCGCCGTGCCGACGCTGGTGCGCACGACGCCGACGCCCGTCGCTCCGGTGGCCGCAGCGCCGCCGCGGAAGTGCCCGACCATGTGCACACCTTCGTCGACGCCGATGCCGAGCACGAACGGCACGGCGACGAAGCTGACCATGGTCAACGGCAGGCCGAGCAGTTCGAGCAGCGCCAGCGTGGCCAGCAGACCGAGCGCGCTCGGCGCCAGCGCCAGCAACCCCTTGTGCAGCGAGCGCAGCCACAGCGCGACCATGGCGAACGCCAGCACTGCGGCGAAGGCGCATGCGCGGTGCAAGTCCGCGCGCAGCATGCCTTCGAGCGCCTGCGTCAGCGTCGGTGTGCCGTGCACCACGACCGACGGCCCGGCGCGCTGCTCCACGGCCTTGGCGAGCGCCTGGAAGCCGGCGCGGCCGCCACCGGCCGTCGGCCAGACGGCGACGACGCGGTGCGCGATGTCGCCGTGGCGCAGCACGTCTGCCGTCGGCGCGACCGGATCGGCGGCGAAGCGCGCGTCGAGCTGCGCCAGCGCGGGCGCGAACGCCGCTGCCGCGAAGCCCGCGGCGGCCAGTTCCTCGCGGGCCGCGTCGGCGAAGCCGGCCGTGGCGCGGCGGAACGTCGCCACAGCGGCCCGGCCCGCCTCGGTGTCCGAACGGTCGAGGCCCGTCCAGAAGCGCACCGCGCCTGCCTTCTGCAGGTCGTGCAGCGCCTGCCACAGCGGCGACGCATCGCGGTCCACGGGCCACAGCGCCACGCACGGCGTCAGCGCGAACCCGAGCCGCGCCTCGACCGTGCCGCGCGCCGCCGTCACCGGATCGCCCGCCGGGCGCAGCACCTCGCCATCCGCCGTCAGCGGCAACCCGCGGCCGGCGACGACCAGCGCGACCATCGCGGCGAGTGCGAGCGCGCCGTACGCGCACGGGCGCGCGGCCCGGTGCGCGCACCAGCGGTCGGCGAGGCCGGCGAGCCACGAACGCTCGGGATCGCGCCGTTCCCCCGCGAACGCCAGCAGGACCGGCAGCAGCGTCGTCGTCAGCGCGACGCTGCCGACGAGGCCGAGCGCGAGCAGCCAGCCGAAGGCGGCGAGTCCGCCGCGCTGGCCGAAGCCGACCGCGACGAACGTCGCCGCCGTCGTCGCCATGTCGATCAGCAGTTCCGGCGCAGTGCGCCGCTGCACGTCGACGATCGCCGCGGCGTGATCGAGCGTCTGCCGGGCTTCGCGGTACCGCGCCGCATAGTGGATCGCGAAGTCGACGCCGAGCCCGGTCAGCACGGCGACGGCGGCGACGGCGACGGTCGGCAGCGGGCCCAGCAGCGCGCAGCCGAACGGGATCGCCCACGCCACCGACAGCGCCGCCGGCACCTGCACCAGCAGCGGCAGCCGCAGGCCGCGCATCGCCCAGCACAGGTAGCAGGCGATGGCGACGACCGACCACGTGCTGGCGCGCTCGAAGTCGGCGCGGATGCGCGCCTGGTCCGCCGCCGCGACCGCGTAGCCGCCATAGCACGCATGGTCCGCGCCGGCGAGTGCGTGCTCGACATGCGCCATCAGCCGCGCGCTGAAGTCGGCGTCGTACGCATCGCGCACGCCGCGCAGCCGCAGCACCGCCGCCGCCGCTTCGCCATCGCCCAGCACCGCGTGGCGGCGGTCAGCGCGCAGGCCGAGCTGCGCCGACAGGTCGCCGCGGGCGAGGATCCAGCGCAGGCCGAGCGGATCGGCCACCACCAGTTCGCGCGCCGCCAGCGGATCGTCGGCGAGCGCCTCGCGCAGCGACGCGATGGCGCGCTGCCGCGCCGGCTGGCTCACGGCATCGGCGAGTTCCTGCAGTTGCGCGTCGCCAAGGCCCCACAGCGGCGCGGCGCCGGCGCCGGCGCCGAACAGTTCGTTCGTCGTCGCCGCGACGTCGGCGACCAGCGGCGAAGCACGCAAGGTCGCGGCGCGCGCCGCGATGGCGTCGTCGTCCGCGGCCACAGCGCCCGTCAGCAGCACCCAGAGCGAACGCGCCGGCCGCGCCCGTTCGTCGAGCCGATCGGCGATGGCGACGTCCGGATGGTCCTGCGGCAGCAAGCGCGCGAGGTCCGGCGCGAAGGCGACGCGGCGCCAACCCAGGGCCGCGAGCACGGTGAGCAGCAGCACGACCGCGACGGTCGCGCGCGGGTGGCGCAGCGGCGCCAGGAACGCGCGCGCGAGCAGCCCGTCGCCGCTCACGAGCCGGCCTCGCCGCGGTCGGCTGCGGCGAGCAGTTGCTCCACCACGGCGCGCTGCAGCTTGCCGCGCTCGCTGCGCGGCATTTCGGCGACGACGCAGAGGCAGCGCGGCACCTTCGCCGGCGGCAGCTTGGCAGCGCAGTGGCGCCGGATCGCCGCGGCGTCTACGCCGCGCGCGGCGACCAGCGCGGCGACGGTGGCGCGGCCGTCGCGGTCGCGCCACGGCACCACCACCGCCTCGGCGACGCCCGCGACCTCGGCGACGACCTGCTCGACCTCGCGCGGGTGCACCTTGTGGCCGCCGACGTCGAAGGCCTCGCCGGCGCGGCCGAGCAGACGCAGTTCGCCGTCGACCAGTTCGCCGTGGTCGGGCGCGCGGAACACGCCGCCGCGCGGGTTGTCGCCGCCGGCGAGCGCTTCGCCGACCGCGCGACTCGCCACCACCACGCGGCCGTCGCCGTCGATCGTCACGTCGACGCCCTGGACCGGCGCGCCGACGCAGCCGCGCTCGGCGGCATCGCCGACGCGGTCGAAGCAGATGCCGCCCGACTCCGTCGACCCGTAGAACGAGTGCACCGGCAGGCCAAAGCGCTGGCGGAAGCCACGCGCGACCTCCGGCGGCAGCACGGCGCCGGCCGACAGCACGAGACGCAGCGAGGCTGGCAGTTCGCGCGCGTGCTGCAGCAGCGCGCGCAGCAGCGCGGGCACCGCGGGCAGCACCGTCGGCGCCCCATCGCGCATCGCCTGCAGGAAGCCGAGCGGGTTGCTGGCGTCGGGCAGCACGAGCGCGCGGCCGCGCGCCAGCGCCGGCACGAGCAGGTTGCCGACGCCGTAGCTGAACGACATCGGCACGGCCGCGAACACGCGGTCGCCGTCGCCGATGCCCATCGTCGCCTCCAACTGCTCGGCATCGGCGCGCAGCGCGGCGGCCGACACGCCGATGCCGCGCGGCAGGTCGGTCGAACCCGACGTCAGCTTGACCGCGGCGAAGCCGTCGGCCCGTTCGCCGGGTCCGAGCTCCGCCAGTTCCACGCCGCACGCGGCGGCGGCGTCGGTTGCGAGCGCGGCCGCGCCGAAGCGCGGCGCGAGGTCGCGGCGCGGCCCCTGCGGATCGGCGGCGTCGAGCAGCACGACCGCCGCATCGGCGCGCCACGCCGCCAGCACCACGGCGAGGAAGCGCAGCGGATCGCGCACGCTGACGGCGAGGCGGCCACCGCGCGGCAGCGGCAGCGCGGTGGCGACGGCGTCGGCGGCGGCCGCCAGTTCGGCCCGTGTGACGGCGCCGGCCTTGGTCCACGCCACCAGCGCTCCGGGTTCGGCACGGCACGACGCGGCGAAGGCGGCAGCGAGCGAGGACGGCATCGGGGGAGCGGCGAAGCCTACGGCCAGGGCCGGGGCCGGCAAGCGAACGCATCTTTGCAGGCGTGCAACCGCCTGCGCCGCCGCGGCGAAGCCGGGTCGCCGTCGCGATCCGGACGCCGCCACCGTCGCAGCGCGCGCCGCGACGGACAAGAACCGCTGCCGCACACCGCCCCTGCCGCTACACTCCGCGCCCCCATGACCACGCAGGTTTCCGTCGCCGACCTGAAGGCGATGATCGTCCGCCGGCTGAACCTCAAGGCCGTCACGCCGGAGTCGTTCGCCGACGACGGCCCGCTGTTCGGCCCGCAAGGCATCGGCCTCGACTCGGTCGACGCGCTGGAACTCGTGCTGGCGATCGAGAGCGAGTACGGCATCCAGATCCAGGACGCCGAAGTCGGCAAGGAAGCCTTCGCCTCGGCGCGCGTGCTCTGCGACTTCATCAACGCCCGCCGCGTCGCGGCCGGCGGCGCCGGCGCGTGACCGCTCCCGCGGTCGTCGTCACCGGGCTCGGCACGGTCTCCAGCCTGGGCCAGGATCCCGACGCGCTGTGGCAGGCCGCCCTGGCGTGCCGCCGCGGCGTGGCCGACCTCAAGCTGTTCCCGACCGCGAGCCACCGCACGACCATCGCGTGCGAAGCGCCGGCCGTGGCGTTGCCGCGCACGCTCGGCGAACTCGCCGCCGCCGAGCGCTTCGCCGTCAAGGCCGCGCGCGACGCGGTGGCCGGGCTGCCGGCCGCAGCGCTGCGGAGCCGCCGGGCCGGCGTGTTCTTCGGCAGCAGCACCGGCGCGCTGTTCGAAGGCGAGCGCTACCTCGCCGGCCTGCTGCGCAAGGACGAGCCATCGCTCGGCCTGCTCGCCACGGTGCAGAACGACGGCCCGGGCACCGCCGTGGCGCGCGCGCTCGGCGTGCGCGGCCCGGTGCTGACCTACTCGACCGCCTGCACCTCGGCGAACGTCGCGCTGGGCGACGCGCTCGACGCCCTGCGCAGCGGCGAAGTCGACGTCGCCATCGCCGGCGGCGCCGACGAGCTGTGCGAGATCACCTACGCCGGCTTCAACAGCCTGCGGGCGATCGACCCGCAGCCGAGCCGGCCGTTCCGCAAGAGCCGCGCCGGCTTGTCGATGGGCGAAGGCTCCGGTGTGCTGCTGCTGGAGACCGAAGCGCACGCGCGCGCGCGCGGCGCGGCCATCTTGTGCGAACTCGCCGGCGCGGGCCGGTCGTGCGACGCGCACCACGTCTCCGCGCCGGAACCCAACGGGGCAGGCGCGGTCGCCGCGATCCGCATGGCGCTGCGCGACGCCGGCCTGCAGGCCGACGACGTCACGTTCGTCAACGCGCACGGCACCGGCACGCCGCACAACGACGACGCCGAGAGCAAGGCGATGGCGGCGGTGTTCGGCGCGCGCGCGCGCGCGCTGCCGCTGACCTCCACCAAGAGCCTCGTCGGCCACCTGCTCGGCGCCGCCGGCGGCATCGAGGCGGTGCTGACCACGCTGTCGATCGTGCACCGGCTGCTGCCGCCGACCGCCGGCGACGAACCGATCGATCCAGCACTCGGCCTCGACGTCGCGACCGGCGCGCCACGCGCGCTGCCGGCGCAGAACGTCGGCTTGTCGACCAACCTCGCCTTCGGCGGCAACAACGCCGTCGTGCTGTTGCGGAGCTTCCCGGCATGAGCCGCGGCGTCGTCGTCACCGGGATCGGCTGCGTCGGCCCGTACGGCCTCGGCCGGCAGGCCCTGGCGGCGGCGCTCGCCGCGGGCGTGCCCTGTGCGTCGCCCGTCGACCGCGCCACCGGCTACCACCGCCGTCACGCCGCGCAATTGGCCGGCCGCTGCACCGGCCTCGACTTCTCGCCGTGGCTGTCGCCGCAGGCCGCGCGCCGCATGAGCGACCTGTCGCAGTACACCGTGACCGCCTGCCGCATGGCGATGCAGGACGCCGGCCTCGCCGACGTGCGCGGCGACGGCACCGCGATCGTCGTCGCCACCGCGCACGGCCCCGGCGGCTTCACCGAGCAGCTGGCGCGGCAGATCCTGGAGAAGGGCGGCAAGGCGGCCTCGCCGTTCCTGTTCACCGACTGCGTCGCCAACGCCGCCGCCGGGCAGGCAGGCATCGACCTGGGCGCGCGCGGCCCCAACGTCACGATCTGCCAGCGCGAGGCCGGACCGCTGCTGGCGCTGGCGCAGGGTGCGACCGAGATCGCGCGCGGCCGCGCCGACCTGTGCTTCGCCGGCGCCGCCGACGAGATCGACCCGCTGGTGCACGCCATCCTCGACCGCTTCCGCGCCATCGCGCGGCCGACCGCCGACGGCGAACTGCCGCGGCCGTTCGACCGCCGCCGCAACGGCGCGTTGGCCGCCGCCGGCGCCACCATGCTGGTGCTCGAAGCCGAAGACCGCGCCCGCGCCCGCGGCGCCTCGATCCTCGCCCGCGTCGGCAAGACCGTGCGCGCCTTCGACCCGACCGCGACCCGGGCCGGCTTCGGCCGCGACCCGCAGGGCCTCGCCGCGGCGCTGCGGGCGGGCTTCGGCGACGACCTGGACCGGGTCGACGTCGTCGTCAGCGGCGCGTCGGGCACGCGCGCCGGCGACGCCCTCGAAGCCGCCGTGCTGCACGCTGCGCTGCCGCGCCTGCCGGCCGTCCTCGCGCCCAAGGCGGTGCACGGCGAGTACGGCGGCGGCACGCTCGCCGCCGGCGTGCTGGCCGTGCTCGGCGCGCCGTTCGCCGCCCCCTCCGCGTGCGCCGAGCCCGATCCGGCGCTGCGCATCCACGTCGCCCCCCGCGCCGAACCGGCGCGCACCGCGCTACTCTCTGCCCACGCCGGCGGCGGCGCCGCCGCCTGGACCCTATTGCACGCGCCATGAACAAGCCCGACTACGACGTCGTGATCCTCGGCGGCGGACTCGCCGGCGGCCTGCTGGTCCGCCAGCTCCGCCTGCAGCGGCCGGACCTCAGTGTCCTGTGCCTGGAGCGCTCGGCCACCACCGACTTCAAGGTCGGCGAGGCGACGGTCGAGCTGTTCACCAACTACATGCTGCGCAAGCTGGGGCTGTCGACGTACCTGTACGAGCACCAGCTGCCGAAGAACGGCCTGCGCTTCTTCTTCGACAACGAAGAGAAGACCGCGCCGCTGACGGCGATGAGCGAGGTCGGCAGCTGCTCGCTGCCCTACCACCCGAGCTTCCAGCTCGACCGGCAGGCGCTCGAACGCCACCTGCGCGACACCGCCGGCGGGCTCGGCGCCGAGTTCGTCGAGGGCGCCAAGGTGCTCGCCGTCGACCTCGGCCAGCCGCACCACCGCGTCACGTTCGAGCTCGCCGGCCAGCAGCGCACGGTGACCGCCGGCTGGGTCACCGACGCCACCGGCCGCGCCAGCGTCCTGGCCAAGAAGCTCGACCTGCGCGTGCCGGTGAAGGACCACAAGTGCCTCGCCGCGTGGGCGCGCCTGCGCAACGTCGTCGACGTCGACGGCCCGGCGATGGACCCGAAGTTCCGCGACCGCGTGCGCCACACCGCGCGCCGCCTGTCGACGATCCACTTCGTGCACCGCGGCTACTGGATCTGGCTGATCCCGCTCAAGGGCGGCGTCACCAGCATCGGCGTCGTCGGCGACGCGCGCCGGCTGTCGCGCGAGGTGCTCACCGAGGACGGCCTCAAGCGCTTCCTGCACGGCCACCGCGCCTGCCGCGAGCTGATCGCCGACGCCGAGTGGCTCGACTTCGGCGGCTACGGCCAGCTGGCCTACGGCAGCAAGGCGTGGTTCGGCGACCGCTGGTCGCTGGTCGGCGAGGCGGCGGCGTTCTCGGACCCGTTCTACAGCCCCGGCAGCGACTTCATCACGCTCGGCAACGACTTCACCGCCGACCTGATCGCGCGCGCCCACGACGGCGAGGACATCGCCGAGCGGCAGCGCCTGTACGAGGGCTACATGCAGTACCGGTACGCGGCCAACCTGCCGCTGTACCGCGACCAGTACGAGCTGTTCGGCAGCTACGACCTGCTGTCCATCAAGTGGGACTTCGACGTCGCCAGCTACTACAACCTGTGGGTCGACGGCTACATGCAGGACCACCACCTCGACCTCGACAAGCTGCGCATGGAGCTGCGCCAGCAGCCGTACGTGGTCAAGTCGCTGGAGCGGTTCGGCGCGCTGTTCGCGGCGACCGAGAAGGCGGTGACCGCGCGCGGCGACTACCGCGCCAACAACCTCGGCCGCTTCAGCGAGGGCCTCGCCTCGGTGATGTTCACCAAGGAGGTCGGCATGCGCATGAAGAAGGACGTCGACATGGAGTCGATGCGCATCTTCGCCAAGGCGCGCAAGCGCTGCTTCGAGCTGCTCGGCCAGCCGGTCGGCGACGACTCGAAGCTTGAGTTCCTCGACTTCTTCACCGGCCGCGCGCTCGCCGTCGCGGGCGCCTGAGCGGCGGCGGGCGGCGCGGCGGCTACGGTCGCCGCCGTGCGGCCCGCAACGGGCGGAGCGCGCCTGCGCGCGCTACTGCGACTCGAAGCGCAGCACGTGGGCGAGGTGCACCGTGAGGACGCCGGCGGGCTCCTGCGGGTGGCCCTCGACGAGCGCCATGCCGAGCGTCGGCGCCGCGCCGGCGATCGTCCACTCGAGCGCGTTGCTGGTCGCCTGCTGCGTCCACTCGAACCACTGCGTCGCGAGCGTGACGCCGAACACCGCCGGCGAGTTGGGCACCCGCAGTTCGACCGAAGCGAGGCCGCCGCGGTGCAGCAAGCCCGGATCCGCGTCGGGAACGAACGGCGCCGCCAGCAGCATGTCGATCGAGCCGAGCATCAGCTCGCAGCTCGCCGCCGCCGGGAAGCCGAGCAGCGCCAGCGGGATCGGCTGCGGCGCCCGCGGCCCCAAGGCGCACAGGCCGAGGCTGCCAGGCGGCCCGTACGCCTCGAACTGCGCGTAGGCGCCGGGCAGCAGCGAGCGGGCGCTGACGTGGCTCCAGCGCCGCTGCGGACCGCCGTAGGCACCGCAGCCGCCGCCGAGGTCGGCGACGCTGCCGGCGATCGGCTCGAACACCGCATCGGCCATCCACCACGCCGTCGCCTGGCCGGTGACCGGCGCGCCGACGACGTCGATGCACAACGGCCCGCCCTGGTAGACGAAGGGCGTCGTGAACGGAATGCGGAGCACGTTGTTGGCCGCCCACGCCACGGCGGCGCCGGGGCCGCCGGGCACCGCGGGCGAGGCCGGCAGCGCCACCGTGCCCTGGAAGACCAGCGTGGCGTTGGAGCCGACGTTCGCGGCGTAGTCCTTGCGCGCTTCGAGCGGGCCATGCGGGGGCGTCGACAGCGTCACCTGCAGTGTCATCGACGCGCCACCGTAGGCCTCGTCGGCAGCCGTGCGGCGGAACTCGACGGCGGTGAGCGTGCGCCCGACCATTGCGGTCAGGTGGCTCGCGGCGACGAGGTTCTGCTGGCGCAGCGGCGCGGATGCGCCGGCGAGCCACTCGAACGAGTTGGCGTCGGAGGACGCGGCGGCCGCCGGCACGACGAGGTGCTGTGGTGCCTGCGCAGGGAGGGCGGCGGCGAGCGCCGCAGCCGCAAGGATGGAGACTTGGTTCATGGTTTGTTCAGCTCCTTCTCTGTCGGGAAAGCGGATTCGGTTGGTTGCATCGCGCACGGAATCGGACCGGCGTCGTGTGGCGTCGCTGCCCTCACGGCGCCAAGACCTCGACCAGGACAACCCGTCGGTTCAGGCCCCTGCCGACGGAGATCCAGAGGACGGTGCCCCCCGGGACGGGCGGCACGGGCAATTCGCTGACCTTGCCGGGCTCTACTTCGTGGCGAATGGTCTCGGACGCGCTGCCGGCGCTGATCTCGACGCAATCGACGTTGGAGCCGACTTCGACGCGGATGGTGCCGCCCTGGATGGCGGGACCCTGGACGCGGAGGCTGCCGCCGCCCTGCGGACTCATCGGACCCCCCGCAGGTCGGCGAGGCGTTGCCGCGCCGCGTCGGCATGCGCCGAGTCGGCGCGCTCGACGACGCCGACGAGCGCGCGCGCGAACACCGCGCGGTCCGGAAACGCCACGTCGGCGACGACGAGGTCGGCGAGGCGCGCGATGCCGTGCCAGAGCACCGGATCCGCGCTGTAGTGGCTGAACGTCGACGCGACCAAGAGCAGTCGGTGCTGCACGAGTTCCGCATCGGTGCCGCGAGCCGCCAGCCGACGCAACTGGTCGAGTTCCACGTCGCCGGTCGCCGTCGGCTCGGCGATTTGGGGCAGTTCGGGACGACGCGACGCGATGGCGAAGCCACACGCACTGCCGACGGAAGCGCCGCCGACGAAGGTTGCACTCGCGAACAGGAACCCGCGGCGCGTCCAGGCGGAGCGTGGACGCGGCGGCAAGAGGAATATGGGATCGATGTGCATGGCAGATTTCCGCGCGGATGCGCGGAGAAACGACGAGGCACGGGAACAATCGCCCGACTCGCGAGTTCGTCAAGGCCTTACCGTCCGTCCCACCGCGCGGACGGTTGCAGACGGCGAGCGCAATCAGGCGTTTCGCCTGCCGCAATGCGCAATGGCGAAGCATCTTGCGTCGAACATCCGGTGGCACCGGCGGAGCCGGACCGGCCGCGGCGACACAAGCTCGTGACAAAAGGCCTGTCGCGGCCTGCGGACCAAAGCCCGGCCCCATGCCAAAGCACGCGCCCGCGAATCGCGCCAGCTCGGGCGCGCCCGCGCCGCATTCCGCCTGCGATGGCGAGCTGGCCGTCGCGGCGCGGCTCCGCGGCGGACGTGCTGCGCGCGGCATTTTGCGCGAGCGTGCGGCAGCAGCGCCAACGCGCCTCGTCGTTGCCCACCTCGTCGCGAACGCCGCAGGCGGAGTGAGCCGCCGCCGCTCAGTCGCCGCCGCTGCGCGGGGCACCGCCGCCGCCCGCCGGCGGCACCGTGTCGCGCGGCGTGTTGTCGCCGCCGCGGCCGCCAGCGCCACCGCCCGCACCGCGGCCCTGCTGCTGCGGCAGGTCGTCCTTCTTCATCTTGGCCTCGAAGGCCTTGTCACCGCGCTGGAACGTGAAGGTCACCGAGTCGCCCTCGGTCTCGCGCGCGAACTGGAAGATCTGGCGCAGGCGCTCGAGGTCCTGGCCGCCGACCTTCTTCAGCACGTCGCCCTTCTGCACGCCCATCTTGGCGGCGCGACCGCCTTCCTTGACCGACTTGAAGGTGAACTCCTCCATCTCGGCCTCGAACCACGCCGCCGCGAACGCCGCCGACTGGTTGCCGCCGCCGCCGCCCGCGGACACGGCCGCGCGGTCGAGCATCGCCGGCAGGTTGGCGGTGGTCAGCGCCGCCAGCGCGATGAGTGTCGCGGTGTGGCGCTGGTACTCCTCGATCGCGACGTCGATCGTGTCCCACTGCGTGTGCCACGTGTACTCGAAGTAGTTGCTGCGGCCCTTGAGGTTCCAGTTGAGGCCGGGCACGCCCGCGGCGATGAACGACGCGTGGTCGCTGCCGCCGCCGCCGGTGACGCGCTGCTGCACGTTGAACTCGAACACCGGCTTGTCCCAGTCGGCGTCCGGGGCCTTCAGCACGCGGTTGGCCTGCGCCAGCAGCGGCGCCAGCTGGTCCGCCATCGCCTGCGACACGCCGATCGACTGCGCCCAGTTGGTGCCGGTGTCGTGGTTGAACACGGCCGAGACCTTGGTCATGTCGGTGCGGTGGCGCTGCACGTAGCCGCGGCTGCCGAGCAGCCCCTGCTCCTCGCCGCCCCACAGGCAGAACTTGATCGTGCGCAGCGGCTTGATGCCGAGCTTGGTCAGGATGCGCGCGGCCTCCATCGTCGTCGTCGAGCCGGTGCCGTTGTCGGTCGTGCCCTGCTTCTGGTGCCAGCTGTCGAGGTGCGACGACACGATCACGACCTCGTCCGGCTTCGCGCTGCCCTTCAGCGTGGCGACGACGTTGTTCAGCTCGATAGGGCCCTCGCGGAAGCTGTTCTGGATGTCGAACTCGCAGGCGACGTCCTTGCCCTCGTCGACCATCGCCAGCAGCGCGTCGAAGTGGTCGGCCTGCACGGCGATCTCGGGGAACGTCGGCGCGTCGGCGAGGGCCTTCATCGCCGTCTGCTGGTTGCCGAACACGCGCACGCGCGTCGGGAACTTCTTGTCCGGGTCGCCGGCGCGGTAGACGCAGCCGAGCGCGCCGGCGGCCTCGATCGCCTTGCGCACCGCGGCCGAGGGCTTGCCCTTGCTGATCGTCCACTTGCCGGCGGTCGCCTTCACCGCCTCGGCGTCGTCGGCCTTCGGTGCCTTGACGACCGCGCCCTGCTGCAGGCCCTTGGTGCCCGCCGTCCACGCGTCGGTGGCGACGTACATGTCCATGGCGACCGGCTTGGTGACGCGGCCGATCCAGGCGCCGCGGTTCCACGCCAGCTTCCACTCGCCCCACTTCTCCAACTCGACCTCGAGGCCCATCGCCTCGAACTCGGCCTTGGCCCAGTCGCACGCCTTGGTGAAGTTGTCCGAGCCGGTCAGCCGGTGGCCGACCTTGCCGCACAGGTCGCGCAGCAGACGCATGACCTGGCTGTTCTCGATGCCTTCCTTGGCGATCGCGTCGGCGACGGCGTCGGGCAGCGGGTTGGCGGCGGGCGGCGTCGGCGCCGCGGCCTGGGCCGCGAGCAGGGACGTCAGGAACAGGGCGACGGGAACGGCACGCAACCTCATCGGGGGGGATCTCCTCGGCAGAAGCTTGGGTGCGCAGGTGTAGGGCCGACCGGGCCGCAATGCGAGCGACGGCAGCC
>JBKDXM010000045.1:0-2874 GCA_046306335.1 Planctomycetota bacterium | reverse complement strand
CGCCCCGTCGCCTACTGCTCCGCGACGCCTTCCACCCACGTGCCCACGAACCGGTGGGCCACGAACGACGTGAACTTGCCGGGCGAGATGAGGTTCATCTCCCAGCCGTGCAGGTTGCCGTCGTCGCGCTGCGTGTGCTCGACGAAGTGGCGTAGGTCGCCGATGGTGGTGCGCTCGGCGGCGTCGTAGATCGCGTCGACGGCCCAGATGGGCGAGCCCGAGTGGACCGAGACGAGGTGGGTGCGCATGCCCAGCCGCTGCGGCTGGTACGGCCGCCACGACGTGACGGTGCCCACGAACACGCCGTCGACGCTGTAGCGCGTGCACAGGCGCACGAGCGCGTCGCTCGACAGGCGGCCGCGGGTCAGCGACTTGGTCAGCACGTCGTCTTCGAGCGCGTCGCTCGGCAGCGGCACGACCTCGAAGCGGCGCAGCTTCTGCAGTTCGCCGACGAAGGCGTCGCGCACGCTGTTGCAGTCGGCCTGCACGCCGGCCTCCTGGCCGAACGGCAGCACCATGATGCGGCGCACGCTGGCGAGGTCGGTCGGCTCGGCGAGCCAGGAGTTGATCGCCTTGGGTTCGTGCGGCGTGCCCCAGCACGCGGTCAGCAGGCCGAGCAGGGCGAACGGAAGCAGGCGCTTGTGCATGGCGGGCCTCAGCGGTTGCGCGGCGGCGCCGCGGGCGGGGACTGGGCCGCTTCCGCGCCCTCGGCGGCGGCAGCGGCGGCGTTGAGCGCGTCGATGCGGGCCTTCAGCTCGGCCTGCTCCAGGCGCGCCTTCTCGATCGACAGGTTGAGGATGCGCGCTTCCAGCTCGCGGCGTCGGTTGCGCAGCAGTTCGGTCTCGGCCTCGGCCTGCGCGCGCAGCGACTTCTCGCGTTCGAGCGAGGTCGCCTCGTTGCCGATGCGCGTCGTCAGGTTCGCGTTCTCGGCGACGAGCTGCTCGACGCGGCGCTGCAGCTTCTGGTGCGCTTCCTTCAGCGAGGTGTACTCGGTCAGCAGCAGGTTCTGCTTGGGACCCCAGTCGACCTCGGTGTTGACGCCGGCTTCCGCGTAGCTGCCCTTGTAGCCGTCCAGCGGATCGGTGGCCTTGGGTTCGAGCAGGCCGCCCGAGTGGGTCGCACAGGCGGCGAACAGGCCGAGCGCCACCGCGCCGGCGAACGAACGCAGCGGCAGCGACGAGCGGAACGAGCGGGTGGTGGGTCGCATGTCAGGATTCCTCCGCGTAGACGCATTCGACGACCGCCGACGCGCCGCAGCCGCAGCGCACCTCGAAGCCGGCGAGCCGATCGCCGTCGAGCAACGGCACCACGACGAGCGTGTGCGCCGGCCGACCGGCGCTGGCAGCGCCGCACTCGACCATCGCCGCCTGCGACGCGAGACGGACGGCGTCGCGGCGCAGGATGCCGGGCGGCCGCGGGGTGGCGGGCGCTGGATTGGGGGCGGGGTCGGTCATGCGTAGACGTCGACGTGCACGACGCCGACGTCCTCTCTTCGGCCGGCGGCGGCCTGGCGCTGAAGTCGCGATGGCGTGGGCGGGCTGCCGCCGGCGGTGCGCCCGCCCGACTGGCCGTCGCCGTCGCCCGTGGCGTCCTCGCCCGCTTGGCCGAGCGCGCGGCGGAAGGCGTCGGCCTGCTGCTTGCCGCCCTGCCGTTCGCCGACGGCGTAGTCGCGGCGCACGTCCGGCAACCGGCGGACGGCGTCCATGCGCTACTCCTGCTCCCTGAGCTTGAGCCGCAGTCGCTCGGTCGCGCGCGTCAGGATCTGGCTGACGCGCGACTCGGTCACGCCGAGGATCTGGCCGATCTCCTTCAGGAACAACTGCTCGTGGAAGTACAGCACGACGACGTGCCGGTCGGTCTCGGGTAGTTCGCTGATCGCCTTGGCGAGCAGGTGCAGGCGCTCGCGGTGCGTGGCCGCATCGCCCGGATCGACGGTGTCGTCGGCACCGAGCAGGCTGCCCAGCGTCGCGCCGCCGCCCTCCCCTTCGCCGTCGTCGTCGCCGCCGCGGCCGTCGTCGAGCGACAGCGTGCGCGCGGTGTGCAGCGCCTGCAGGTCCTCGTCGATCTCCTGTTCGCTGCACTGCAGCGCGTCGGCGAGTTCGAGCATCGTCGGCTCGCGGTCGAGCCGCGCGGCGAGTTCGGCCTGCGCGCGGTTGAGCTTGCGCAGCCGGTCGCGCCGCTGGCGCGGCACCGGATCGAGCTTGCGCACTTCGTCGAGGATCGCGCCGCGGATCGCGGTGTAGGCGAAGGACTTGAACGACGCGCCGCGCGCGGCGTCGTACGTCGTCGCCGCGTGCATCAGGCCCATCACGCCGACCGAGAAGAGGTCGTCGCGGTCGAGCGCGCCGGGCATCGTCACCGGCAGCCGCGCGACGACGTAGCGCACCAGCGGCAGGAACTGCTCGACCAGCCGGTCGCGTTCCTCCTGCGTGCGCAGCGTCTTCGAGCCGAGCGCGGTCATCGGCGTACCTTCTCCTGGTCGGCGAGCCGCTTGGCTTCGTCGCGCGCGATCGCCTGCAGCACGACGTCGACCACCGGCGGCGCCAGGAACTGGCCGGCCACCAGGGCGAGGCCGAGCGCCAGGACGCTGCGCCCGAGCGCCGTCAGGCCATCGACGCCGAGCAGCGACGCGGCCACGAACGACACCCCGAAGGCGATGCTGCCCAGGTAGGCGTTGAGCAGGCGCAACAGGTCCTGTCTGGCGATGCCTGACTTCATGATCCGTGCCGGCGTGCGGCATCGGCAGATCGCGCGCCGGAGGTTGAGGGCGGCAGCATGGAACTTCCGGCGGCGTCGGGACTTCCCCTAGGAGTCTGCGTCACGAAAGGCTGCGCCGCCCGGCACGCGTCTTCACGTCCGGGAGCTCGCCGCCGA
>JBKDXM010000044.1:0-65184 GCA_046306335.1 Planctomycetota bacterium | reverse complement strand
GCGCGCCGATCCGGTGCGTGGATTCGCGGCGGGGGCGGGCTCCCGGACGAGAAGACGCGTGCCGGGCGGCGTGGCCTTCCTTGAGGCAGACTCCTAGCATCGTCCGCCCGCGGCCGCGCACCCCGGCGCGGTCGGTGCCGGCCCGAGCGAACCGGCGATAAGGACGGAATCCATGGCGCAGACGGCGGATGGCGGCACACGGCGACCTGGCCCATTGCGGCGGCTGCGGCGATTCTGGCGCGATGCGCGCACCGTCGGCGTCGGCCGCGCGTGGCGGCTGCACCGCGGGCCGGAGCCGATCGCATGCCCGACCCCGCACGCGCAGCATCCGCTGTGGCTGCGACCGCGCACGTCCGACCTCGCGGTGTTCCGGCAGATCTTCCGCAAGCAGGAGTACGCGCCGCTCGGCGACCTCGCCGACGTCGACGTCGTCGTCGACCTCGGCGCCAACGTCGGCTACGCCGCGGCCTGGTTCCTGACTCGCCATCCCCGCTGCCGCGTGGTCGCCGTCGAGCCCGACCCGGAGAACTTCGCCGCGCTGCGACGCAACCTCGCCCCGTACGGCGGCCGCGCCGTCTGCGTGCACGCCGGCGTCTGGTCGCATTCCTGCCACCTGCGCATCTCCGACGCGCCGTACCGCGACAACCTGGAGTGGTCGCGGCAGGTTGTCGAGTGCGCGGTCGGCGACCCCGGCGCGCTGCGCGGCGTCGGCCTGCGTGAACTGCTCGACGAACACGGCATCGGCCGGGTGTCGCTGCTGAAGTGCGACATCGAAGGGGCCGAGGTCGTGTTGTTCGGGCCGTCGTGCCACGCGTGGCTCGACCGCGTCGACGCCATCGCCATCGAGCTGCACGCCGACTCGATGTTCGGCGACGGCTTCGCGGTCTTCCACGCCGCCATGCGCGGCCAGCCCTTCGCGTTGTCGACGAGCGGCGAGTTCACGCTGTGCCGCCGGCCCTCGTCCGCCGCCGCCGCCCCGCGCTGAGCCGACGGCCCGACCACCCGCGTCGCCACCGCGTCCCGCGGACTTGGGCGGTCGCAGTCGGCGCAACAGCCGACGATCGTGCGGCCCGGGACACGGGGGCGGCGTCACGGGACGCGCGCCGATCCGGTGCGTGGACTCGCGGTCGGGGCGCAGCCTTCGACCGCAGGCGGAGCCGTGGGTTCGCCAGAGATCGGCGGCGAGCGTCCGGACCCGCAGGCGCGCGCCGGCGCGCGGACTGCAACCCGCTGCACCGCGCCTGATGGGTGCTGCTTGCGGCCGGGCTCTTGGTGTCTGGTCTCGGTGCCCTCTGTGCTCTCTGCGGTTCAAATCTGCTGCTGCAGAAGCAGGACAACCACAGAGGACACAGAGACCACAGAGCAGAGCGAACGGAGGGGCGGCAACAGACGACCGGTAGCTGCTGCGGGGCGCGGGGGGGGCGGCGTGGCCTTCCGTGGCGCAGAGTCCTAGGCTGTCGCGTCGACCGCGTGCACCCGAGCGATTCCACGGCCACCGTCGTCAGCGCCCTGCGTGCGGGCGGCGGCGTCGTCCACGTCGACACCGAGCGCGGCTTCTCGGGCGGCGAAGTGCAGGTCCTCGTGCTGATGGACGGCCTCGCCCGACTCGGCATCCCGCAGACGCTGGTCGCGCCGCCGGACAGCGCGATCGCCGCGGCGGCGCGCGAACGCGGCCATGCGGTTGGCGCGCTCGGCTTGCGCAATCCGTTCGATCTGCTCTCGGCGTGGCGACTCGCCCGCATCGCCCGATGCGCCGCGCTGTTGCACCTGCACACGGGCAAGGCCGCGTGGCTGGGCAGTTTGGCGGCGTGGTTCGCCGGCGCGCCGGCGGTCGTCACCCGGCGCATGGACCGCCGCGTCCGCGCCGGCTGGCGCACGCGCTTCGTCTACGAGCGCGTCGCCCGTGGCGTCGTCGCCATCTCGCCGGCGGTCGTCGACTGCCTCGTCGCCGGCGGCGTCGCTGCGGACCGCATCACGCTGATCCCGGACGCCTTGGACGAAGCGCGCGCGGCGCCGGTGCGCGGTCGCGCCGCGACGCGCGTCGCCCTCGGCGTCGACGTACGCAACTGGGTCGTGTTGACCGCAGCGCAGCTGGTCCACCGCAAGGGCGTCGACGTGCTGCTGCGCGCGTTCGCCGCGCTGCGCGACGCTGCCGTCGGCCGCGACGCGGTGCTCGTCGTCGCCGGCGACGGACCGGAGGCCGTCCGGCTGCAGGCGCTCGCGGCGAGCCTCGGCGTCGCCGGAGCGGTACGCTTCCTCGGCAATCGCACCGACATCGGCGACCTGCTGGCCGCGTGCGACTGTTTCGTGCTGGCATCGCGCGCCGAAGGGCTCGGCGTCGCGGCGCTCGAAGCGCTCGGCGCGGGCAAGCCCGTCGTCGCCAGCCGCGTCGGCGGGCTGGCGCAGCTGATCCAGCACGAGGTGTCGGGCTTGCTGTTCGCGGCCGAGGACCACGCCGGACTCGCCGCCGCGCTGCTGCGCGTCGCGGGCGATGCCGCGCTGACGGCGCGTCTCACCGCTGGCGGCGCGGCGCGCCTCGACGACGGCTTCCGCGCCGGCGCGTACGTCGACAAGCACCTCGCCGTCTACGGCCGCGCGCTCGGCGGCTGACCGGCCGCCGCGGCGCGGGCCTGCGTTGCGTCGGCGAGCGCCGCCAACCGGCGGTACTTCAGCCAGACGTAGTGCGCCGACGTCGCCGCCTGCGCCAGCCCGCGCCAACCGTCGAGGAAGCCGAGCTTGAGCAGCAGCGACTTGCAGAACACGGCCGGCGGCCGCACCAAGCGGTCGTAGGTAGTCGCCCGCCGGCCCGCCGCGAACAGCGCCTGCGCGGCGATGTCGGCGAACTTGGCGCGCGTCGCGCGATGGTGGGCCGCGTCGCGGTAGCTCAGGTGCACGATCGGCGCGTCGATCCGGGCGACGGCCGCGCCGGCTGCCGGCTCGACGTGGTCGTGCGGGTTCAGGCCGCCCCAGCGCGCCCGCCGGCGATCGAACAGCCGCAGCTTGCGGTCCGGCACGTGCAGTCCGAACCGCAGGATGCGGCCGAGGTAGTAGTTCTGCCGCGGGAACTCGTAGCCGGCGCCGGCGAGCGCGGCGGCGGCGGCGAGTTCGCGCACGCGAGCGACCAGCGCCGGGGACGCCCGTTCGTCGGCGTCGAGGCAGAACACCCAGTCGTGGCGCGCCAGCTCGACCGCGAACTGCTTCTGCTCCTTGTGGCCCGGGAACGGCGCGTTGGTGACGACGCGCGCGCCGAGGTCGCGGGCGATGCGGTCGGTGCCATCCGTGCTGCCGCTGTCGACGACGACGACGTCGTCGCAGAACGCCAGCGAACGCAGGCAGTCGGCGATGCGATCGTGCTCATTGTGAGCGATCACGCAGCCGCTGATCAGGATGCGCGCCGGCGCGGCGGGGTTGGTCTGCGGACTCGGTTCCATGCGTTGCGCCCGCGGATCATGCCGCCGCTCTTGGGCGGATCCACGCGCCGGATCGACGCGCGTCCCGTGGCGCAAATGCCTAGACTCCGGCCATGGCATCGTCCGCCGGTTCGGCGTCGTTCCTCGTCCTCGCCTTCGTCGCCGCCCCGGTCGTGCCGTGCACGGTGGCCTGGACGCTCGCCGCGCCGCTGCCGCGCGCCTTTGTCGACGGCGACGGCCCCGGCTGGCAGGCGTTGACGCTCGCCGACTTCCACAACGTCAACGGCGACGCCGACACGTGGCGCGAGCAGGACGGCGTCATCGTCTGCACCGGCGTGCCCAACGGCGGTGCGCGCCTCAAGGGCGAGGCGTTGACCAACTTCGAACTCGTCGTCGAGTGGAAGCACCACGTCTTCGCCGGCAACTCGGGCCTGTTCGTCTGGTGCCCCGAGGCGGCGTTCACCGACCTGCCCAAGGGCACGCTGCCGCGCCACGGCATCGAGGTGCAGGTGCTCGACCTCGGCCTGGAGGACCAGTGGCTGCAGCAGCACGGCAAACGCTCGGACTGGTTCACCAGCCACGGCGACGTCTTCCCGGTCGGCAACGCCAAGATGGTCGCGCACGATCCGCAGCGCACGTACACGCTGCCCGGCGGCGAGACGTACACGGTCGGCAATCCGAAGAGCTCGCGCAGCTTCCCGCGCCAGCGGCTGGTCAAGCCGGCCGGCGAGTGGAACCACTACTACGTGCGCGCCGTCAACGGCGAGATCCGCCTGTGGGTCAACGGCGAGGAGGTCACCGGCGGCAGCAAGTGCGAGCCGGCGACGGGTTTCCTGGCGCTGGAGTCGGAAGGCGCCAAGGTCGAGTACCGCAACCTGCGGCTGCGGCGGCTGCCGTAGGCGGCCGGGGTCGGGCTGCCGGGCTGCCGGGCGGCCTACGCCTTCTTCGCAGCCGCCTTTGCGGCGACCTTCTTGCCCGCCGCCTTGGCCGGGGCGGCGGCCTTCTTCGCCGCCGGCTGCTTGCTCGCCGCCTTGGCGGCTTTCGCGGCCTTGCCCTTGCCCATCTGCGCCAACTGCGCCTCGTACATGCCGACGTACTTCGCGAGCGGCATGCGGCGGATCGCCGCGCCGACCACGTCGAGCGGCACGTCGTCGAGCTTCTTGAAGCGGATGCACGACTTGCCCATGTCGAGCTTCTTGCCCGTCTTCTTCCAGGCGTCGGCCAGCCACTTGGCGTCGGCCGGGTCGAAGTAGACGCCCATCAGGTACAGCGCCATGTGGCCGGACTGCGACGCGAGGCCCGCGTACGGCAGCGGCTGCTTGGGGTCGCAGTGGTAGCCGGCCGGGAAGACGGCGTGCGGCACGTGGTAGCCGATCATGCCGTAGCTCATGCCTTCCTCGATGCCGCGGTCGAGGTTGGCGAGGATCGTGGTGCGCACCGCGGCGATCGCCTCGCGGCGGTCGGCGGGCAGGGATGCGAGGTACTCGGCGACGGTCTTGGCCTTGGAGGGCATGGGAACGGGTGGGGTTGCCTTGGTGTGAGGCGGGGCACGGTACGCCGGACGAGCAGCGCGGGCGACGGGGCAAGGATGCGGCCGCGGGCAGCCGGGAAGTCGTCGTCATGGCCGGTCGGGCCGCCGGGTGCGCTGCCGGGTACGCCGCCGGGTGCGCTGCGCGTGCCGCCGCGGCCTACTCGCCGGCCGCAGCCGCGGTCGCGGTTGGCGGCGGCGTCGCGGCGTGCGCGTCGAGCAGGCGCGCCTTGAGTTCCGCCAGGTCGAGCAGGTCCGCGCGCAGCTTCGCCGCCAGCCGCGAGGCGCCGTCGGGTTCGCCGGCCCACATGCCCGCAGCGCCGGCGTGGCCGGCGCGCAGCGGATCGCGGCCGAGGCCCACGCGCACGAGGTCGGCGAGGTCGAACACCGGCCGCGGGTAGGTGGCCGCGCCGCGCAGGCGTTTGTGCAGGTCGACGAAGCGCGCTTCGACGGCGGGGTCGGCTTCGTGCGCGTAGGTGCGCTCCTCGCACCAGTGCGGCAGCGCCGGGCCGAAGTGCAGCAGTGGCGCGCGGGCCGGCAGGTCGGCGACCAGCCGCTCGAACGCCGGCCACTCCTCGTCGCGGCTGCCGGGCAGCTCGCAGGCAAAACGCCCGTCGGCCGTCGCCGGGTGCAGCACGCCGATCGCCAGCACGCGGTCGGCGTACGGGTCGGTCAGCAGGTGCACGAGCGCGCCCTGGTCGAGGCGCTCGGCCGGCGAGCGCGGGCGGGCCTCGGGCAGCGGCGCGCCGGCGCACGTCGCCTCGGCCGCGCGCCGTAGCCGGCGGACCAGCGCGGTGTCGAGGTGGCCGCGCGCGCGCGGGCCGTCGGGATGGAAGGCGGCGAGGTCCTCGACCGTGCGGCAGCCGACGCCTTCGAGGATCGCGCGCGCGCCGGGCGTCATGCCGGCGACCAGCGACAGGTCGCGGCGCGCCGCCAGTTCGGGCAGGCAGCGCTGGTCGTGGTAGCAGTGGCTGCAGCCGGCCTGCAGCGTCGGCCGCGAGGCCGACAAGTCACCGCGCAGCCGCCGCAGCGCTGCGACCACCTCGTCGCAGGCCGCACCGTAGTCGGCGATGCGGAATCGTTCCTCGCGGCCGTCCTTCAGCAGGATGCCGCCGTGCTCGGGCAGGCGGCCCTGCACCGTCGCCAGCAGTTGCGCATAGAAGACGACCTGCAGGATCTGGTCGCCGCGCATGCGGCCCGACGACTTCACGTCGAGCACCTCGTAGTGGAAGTCGCCGAGGTCGCTGCCGCCGGGCACCCGGCGCAGCAGGTCGGGCAGGCCGAGCCGGTCGTCTGCCAGCAGCACCGCCTGATGGACCAGCGGCGCGCCGCCGCGGAGCAGGGCCAGGGTGGCCGCCGCGCCGGCGGCGAAGTCGCGGTCGGGGTAGGCCGGGGCCTGCACGGCGAGCGTGGCGACGAGCTTGGTCTCGTGGTCGCGGCCGCGCTGGGCGGCGAACTCCTCCCAGGGGTGCGGCGCGCGGCGGGCGGCGCGCGGCAGGTGCAGGTCGAGCGCCGCGAGGTGCGGGCACTTCACGTAGGAATAGACGTGCGTGCCGGTGATGCGGCGCGGCTCGCTCATTCCGGCACGATGCGCACGAGGCAGTCGAGGTAGGCCGCGCCGAGCCCGAGGTCGGTGGCGACCGCCGGGATGATGGCGTTGGCGCTCTGGCCGCGGTCGAAGTGGCCGCCCTTGGGCACGATGGCGACGTCGCGGCGCTGCGCCGGATCGTGCCGCACCTCGGCCGCGAGCGACCCGGCGACGCTCTCGATGCGTACCTTGCCGCCGTCGGCGATGCCCGGCACGGCGTCGGGGTGGACGGCGACCCACAGGCGCTCGCCGAGGCCCTTGCCGGCCCACTGCGAGGCCTGGCTCTTCTCGGTCGAGTTGGAGAACAGCCACAGCGGCGCCGATGCGCCGGTGCGCGCCGGCGGTGCCGGCAGGTCGGGCGGCGGCGGCGCGCGGTCGAGCAACTGCACCCGGCCGGTGGCGGTCAGCACCCGCCCGTGCGGGAACAGCACCTCGTCGGCGACCGGGCTGCGCACGGCGCCGTGCTTGCGCAGCGACTCCAGGCCAGCGCCCTGGCCGGCGACGCCGGCGAGGGCATGCCGCTTGAGCTGGTCGATCGGCTCCTGCGGGAAGCTGGTGAGGCCGACGCGCTTGGCGAGGTCCTGGAAGATCGTCACCTCGTGCCGGACCTCGGGCGGCATCGGCACCACCGGCCGCGACTCGGCGAGCCAGTGGTGGCCGTAAGCGCCGAGCAGGTCGCTGTCCTCCAGCAGGGTCGGCACCGGCAGCACGACGTGGGCGCGGCGCGCGGTGTCGGTCAGCAGGCAGTCGGCGACGACGACGAATTCGGTCTGTTCGATCGCCCGCGCCACGGTCGCGGCGTCGGGCAGCATGGCGACCGGGTTGCCGGCCGTGACCCAGAGGCAGCGGATCTGCGGATCGCGCGCGGCCAGCAGGTCCTGGCCGAGCAGCGGCTCGCGCACCACGCGCGGCGGCGTGACCTTGGGCCCGAACGGCTGGAACGCCTTGCGGCGGCGGAAGTAGAACGACACGCCGCCGCCCGAGCGGAACAGGTTGCCCGACAGCGCGCACAGCGCGTCGAGGGCGCGCACGATGGCGCCACCGCGCTGGCGGCGCTGCATGCCCCAGCCGACGAGGATCGCCGTCGGGCCGTCGGCGAAGCGGGCCGCGAGCGCGCGCACGGCAGCTTCCGGCACGTCGGCCAGCGTCGCCCACTCGGCGACCGTGCGCGCGGCGGCGAGTTGCTGGAAGGCCGCGACGCCGTCGCAGAACGCCGCCGCGTCGGCGGCCACCTTGCCAGTGTCGAACAGGCAGCGGGCGACGCCGAGGGCGAGTTCGAGGTCGCGGCCGGGCGCGAGCGCCAGCCGTTCGTCGGCGAGGCCCGCCGACTTGTGGTGGATCGGGTCGATCAACACCACCTGGGCCCCAGCCTGCTTGGCGTCGCGCAGCACCGGCACGAGGTGCGTGTTGCTGACCGCCGGGTTCTTGCCCCACAGCACGATGTGCTGGCTGTGCAGCAGGTCGAACAGGTCGTTGCTGTCGCTGACGCCGAGGTCCGCCTGCTGCGCGGCCTCGCCAGCGCCCGAGCAGATGTCGCCGACCTTGCCCGTGCACGGGCCGAACTGGTCGAAGAACAGGTCGGTCAGGTGCTTCAGGATCCCGAGCGAGCCGCCGGATCGGTAGTGGAAGATCGCCGCAGGTCCTGATTCGGCGCGGATTTGCAGCAGTCGTTGTGCGATCAGCGTCAGCGCTTCGTCCCACGACGCCGGCTGCAGGACGCCATCCTTGCGCACCAGCGGCTGCCGCAGCCGCTGCGCCGAGGCGGCGAGCTCCGGGAAGTGGCTCGTGCGGTAACACAAGAACCCCTGAGTTACCGGATGTTCTTTCTGGCCAGTGAGTTGCGTGACCTTGCCGTCTTCGACGACGGCGCGGATGCCGCAGGCATCCGGGCAGTCGCGATTGCAGGTCGTATGCAGGATCTGGGTCGTCATGGCGACGGCGAACCGTGCTCCGGTTTGGGCGAATCAGGCCCCGATCGGGGCCATCGCATGGGCACTTCCGGGCCTTCATCGGTACCACGACGGCCCGGACTGGCGAAGAAAGTTCGATGACGCGGCCACTTTTTTTCGCCGCCGCCGGGCCGTCGGGCCGGGCCCGCCAGCGACGGTTGCGCTGGCGAGGCATGGCGGCCTGGTTTGCGCGAGTAGCGCGTCCTTTCGGCGGTTTTGACGCCGTTTGCACAAACCGGTTGGATGGTCGGCGAGGCCAGCGGGGCATTCCCCACTTTTCCACAATCGTCCGGTGGCATCGGACCTTTGGTGGAGAACTGGTTTGACGGCGGCGACGGTGGCTTTCTAGGGTGATGGGGCACTTGGGCGGTTCTGAGTGCGGCAACAACCAAACGGACTCCCCCGTCCGCCGCCGCACGAACGAGTCGCCCACCCTAGGCATCCCGTAAGGGAGGAGTTCCAAAACCACGCATGAGCAAGTCGATCACGTACGGTCTCCTGGCTTTCGCCGTCTCGTCGTCCCTCCTCGTCGCGCAGGGTGAGAAGCCCGCCGGCGGCTGGAGCGCCAAGGCGGGCAGCGGCATCACCTACGACGGCGGCGACCAGTTCGGCATCAACATGCTGAACTTCGTCCAGGCGCGTTGGGCGTACACGCAGAACGAGCGTACCAACGACGACCTCGGCAAGGACGACAACGGCTTCGACGTTCCGCGTACCCGCACGCTGCTGCGCGGCCACGCCTTCAACAAGAACATCAACTACGTCCTGCAGGTCGACTACCAGGACGACGGCTCGGACAGCATCGTCCGCGACGCCTACGTCCACTGGAACTTCGCCGACGGCGTCGGCGTCCGCATGGGCCAGGGCAAGACCCAGCTCGGCCTGGAGAACACGGGCACGATCCGCGGCACGATGTTCACCGAGCGGTCGGGCGCATCGCAGAGGTTCTCGGACGGCAGCGGCGTCGACAACGCCCGTACCCGCGGCGCGTGGCTGATGGGCACGAACCTTGACAGCAAGTTGCGCTGGTCGATCGGCCTGATCAACGGCCTCGGCAACGAGGAGACGGCCAACGATGACGCCGAGCTCGGCCTCGTCGCGACGGCCAACTTCGACGTCCTCGGCGACTACTTCGGTGCCGGTGGCCGTGAGTGGTGGCAGCAGGGCGACCTGCGCGACGGCGATCGCAACCTGAAGGGCACGATCGGCGCCGGCTACGGCATGGACAACACGAAGTCGGTTGCCGGCAATCCGGCCAGCGCCGACGTCGAGACGGCCGTGATCAACGTCAACACGGCGTGGAGCATCCAGGGCTTCCAGGTCATGGGTGAGTGGTTCGACTCGAGCGCCGACACGGACAACGTCGCGACCAGCGCCGACGTCAACGGCTACTACCTGCAGGGCACCTACGCCCTCGGCAAGTCCGGGGACTCCGGCGTGCAGTGGGCCGTCGGCCTGCGCTACAGCTTCGTCGACACGACGGACCTGGCGGTTGCGGCGACGGGCACCGAGATCACGGACATCTCGGTCGTCGTCAACGCGCTGTACCACGGCCACAACTGCAAGACGCAGCTGGAGCTGACCAAGCGCGACAACGAGCCGGAAGCGACCGGCACCACCGACACGACCGACTACATCCTCGGCATCGCGTTCCAGCTGGTGTTCTGAGCAACACCAACCCCACGACGCGATCCTGATCGCGTAGGACGCGGAGGCGGGCAGTGCCCGCCTCCGGCCATTTCCGGAGCGCATGTCCAATCTCGACAACGACTTCGACGCGCTCGTCCTCGGCGCTGGCGGGCGCGGTTTGGCCGCCGCCCTGCGCCTGCGCGCGGCCGCCGCGGCCTCGACCGCTGTGCCACCCCGCCTGCTCGTCGTCGACGCCGCGCCGGCCCCCGGCGGTTCGATCCGCACCCAGCGCACCAACGGCTACGTCTGCGAACTCGGCCCGTTCGCCTTCGCCGCCGCCGACCTCGCGCCGCTGCTCGCCATGCTGCCGCAGGCCCCGAGCCCGCTGCCCTGCCTGCCAGCGGCGCGCGCCGGCTGGCTGCGCACTCCGGCCGGCAACCTGCCGGCGCCAGTCGACCCTGAGCCGCTGACCTTCCGCACCGGCAACGAAGAACTGCCGCAGGCCTGCCGCCGCGCGCTGGGCCCGGCGCTGCGCCTGGGCCGGCCGGTCACGGCCATTGCGCCGGCGGCCGCCGGCGGCGGGTTTCGCGTGCTGCTCGGCGGCGAGGTGCCGACCGAACTCACGGCGCGCAGCGTGCACGTCGCCTTGCCCGCCGCCGTTGCCGGCGCGCTGCTCGGCGGCTGCGATCCCGCGCTGCCGGCCACCGCCAACCGCATCACCGCCAGCCCGGCGGCGTTCGCCTTCCTCGGCGGCGACACCCGGCCCGCCGACGCTTCGTTCGGCTCCGGCATCCTCGCCGCCGACGACCTGCCGGGTCCGGTGCGCGAGGCGATCGCTTGTTCGCAGGTGTTCCCTGGCCGTGCCCAGCCGGGTCGGTGCCTCTGGCGCGTCGAACTCGCCGGCCCCGAGGCCGCCGATGCCGACGACGAAGCGCTGCTCGCCCTCGCCGAGCGCGCGCTCGCCGAGTGGACCGGCGTGTCGTCGGCCTTCGGGCTGCGCAAGCTGCACCGCTTCGCCGCGCCGGTCGCCGACGGCGCGCTCGTCGAGACCGCAGCACGCCTGCGCGAACTCGGCCGCCGCGTACCCGGGCTCGTCGTGCACCTCTGACCACCGCGGACCACCGCGGACGATCCGCGGACGATCCACGCCGCGCGCGCCGTTCTGCCCGCCGCGAGCGCGCATCCCCGACGACGCTGTGATAAAGAACCGCGCCCGTATGCCGCTCCCGATCCTCGAGTTCGTCACGCGCAACTACAAGAACTTCAACTCGCGCCAACTGCGCGACGCGACGTACGCCTACTGGGAGCACGTCCGCAGCGGCGGCCGCATGTACTGGGCAGTCGCCGGCGCCATGTCGTCGGCGCAGCTCGGCATCACGCTCGCGCCGGCGATCCGCAGCGGCCTGGTCCACGGCCTGTCGGTGACCGGCGCCAACCTGGAGGAGTCGCTGTTCCGGCTGGTCGCGCACCACTCCTACAAGGACTTCCCGGAGTACCGCTACTTCACCAAGCACGACGACACCAAGATCCTCGAGCAGCGGATGCGCCGCGTCACCGACACGAGCATCCCCGAGGACGAGGCCTTCCGCGCCGTCGAGAAGATCCTCGTGCCGATGTGGGTCGAGGCGACCAAGAAGGGCGAGCGCCGCTTCTGGCACGAGTACTTCTACGACCTCGTCAAGCGCCTGCCGGCCAAGCTCCACGAGGGCAACAAGGACGACTGCTGGTTGCTCGCCGCGGCCGAGAAGAACCTGCCGATCGTCGTCCCCGGCCACGAGGACTCGACGTTCGGCAACATCTTCGCGAGCCACGTCAAGCTCGGCGAGTGCAGCGCCTCGATCGTCAAGAGCGGCATCGAGTACATGGCGCAGCTGTACGACGACTACCGCCGCCTGTCGCAGGGCAAGGGCATCGGCTTCTTCCAGATCGGCGGCGGCATCGCCGGCGACTTCCCGATCTGCGTGGTGCCGTCGATCAAGTACGACCTGCAGGAGAAGGTCCGCCCGTGGGCGTACTTCTGCCAGATCAGCGACTCGACGACGTCGTACGGCAGCTACTCCGGCGCGACGCCCAACGAGAAGATCACCTGGGACAAGCTGACCGAGGACACGCCGATGTTCGTCGTCGAGTCCGACGCCACGATCGTCGCCCCGCTGATGCTGCAGGCGCTGCTGGAGTGCCAGTCGGACCCGAAGGCCGCGGACGCGCTGATCAAGCAGGCGAAGAAGCACCACGCCAAGTCGCTGGCGCGCTGACCGCCGCGCGGGCGGCCTCCGCGGCCGCCCATCCCCGCCATGCTGGCCCAGGAGGAGACGCTCGCGCTCGACCCGGCCGTCGGCTGGGCGCTGGCGGGGCTCGCCGCCGTGCTGCTGCTGGTCGTCGGCCGCGAACTGCGGCAGGTGCCGGGCAAGCTGCTCGTGCTGATGGCGGCGGCCTTCCTCGACATGGTCGGCCTGTTCATGGTGCTGCCGATCCTGCCGTTCTACGTCCGGCAGC
This sequence comes from Planctomycetota bacterium, assembly GCA_046306335.1. Lineage (GTDB taxonomy): Bacteria > Planctomycetota > UBA1135 > UBA1135 > UBA2386 > UBA2386. The sequence continues at coordinate 52,584 of JBKDXM010000044.1, read as the reverse complement.
TCGGCGCCGGATCGACGCTGTTGGGCGTGCCGATCGGCGAGGGCGCGCTGACCGGGCTCGTCGTCATCTCGTTCACCGTCGCGCAGTTGCTCAGCGCGCCGTGGTGGGGGCGTTTCTCGGATCGCTTTGGCCGCCGGCCGGCGCTGATGGTCGCGCTCGCGGCGTCGTCGGCGGCGTTCCTGCTGTTCGGCTTCGCCGAGTCGCTGTGGCTGCTGGTGCTGTCGCGGCTCGTGCAGGGCGCGGGCGGCGGCACCGTCGGCGTCATCCAGGCCTACGTCGCCGACGCCGTGCCGTCCGAGCAGCGCGCCAAGGCGCTCGGCTGGCTGTCGGCGGCGACCAACCTCGGCGTCGCCTTCGGGCCGGTGCTCGGTTCGGCGGCGATCGGCTTCGGCGAACTCGACCTGTCGCCGCAAGACGGCGCGCAGACGCTCGGCCGCGCCGCGCCCGGCGTGCTCGCAGCACTGCTGTGCGCGCTCAACGTCGTGTTCGCGTGGCGCTTCCTGCCCGAGTCGCAGGACCAGCAGCCCAAGGCCAAGCCGGCGACGACGCCCGGCGCGGCGGTGCGGCTGGTGCTGGCGCAGCCGCGGCTGCCGGCCTCGCGCCTGATCCTGACCTATGCGATCGCGATCGGCGCCGCACAGGGCGTCAACCCGACGCTCGTGCTGTTCCTCGGCGCGCGCTTCGGCGTCACCGAGCACACGATCGGCTGGTACTTCATGTACATCGGCGCGCTGTCGGTGCTCGCGCGCACGCTGCTGCTCGGCCGCGCCGTGGATGCGCTCGGCGAGGCGCGGCTGTCGCGCGTCGGCATCGTGCTGCTCGCCGCCGGCCTCGCCGCGATCCCGGCGACCGGCTCGCTGCCAGCACTCGCCGCCGCGACCGCGCTGCTGCCGGTCGGCATGGCGCTGACGTTCCCGTGCGTCACCGCGCTGCTCAGCAAGGTCGTGCCCAAGGAGGAGCGCGGCATGTACATGGGCCTGCAGCAGACCTTCGGCGGCGTCGCGCGGCTGGTGGCTCCGCTCGCCTATGGGCTCGCCTACGACGAACTCGGCGCCGGCGCGCCGTTCTGGCTCGCCGGCGCCGCGGTGGCGGCGACGCTCGCGCTGCGCGCCGGCGGTCAGTTGCCGGTCAGCACGTTGAGGTAGTTGCTGGTCGTGAAGCCGAAGGCGTTGGCGCCGAGGTCGAGCGCTGCGAACTGCGTGAAGAAGCGGAAGCCCGAGAGGTTGGCGGGGATCGCCAACGGCAGCGCGGCGGCACCGGTCGGGCCGAGCAGCAGCGCCGCGGTGACCGACTGGTCGCTGTAGGCCGAGCAGCCCGGCGCGCCGAGGACGCCGAGGTCGAACGGGTACGGCGCGGCGTTGGTGAAGCCGAACGCCAGCAGGCCGATGCCGGCAGGCAGGCCGTTGCTCGCCTGGAACGTGATCGCGCCGCCCATCTGCGCGCTGCCGGTGAAGCCCAGCGCCGGCACGCCGTTGCCGCCGGCGCAGCCAGCGCCGTGCGAGGACGTGCGCGCCATCAGCATGCTGACCTCGATCTTCGTGCCGGTGTTCGAGATGCTGCCGGTCGCGGGCACCGGGCCGGTTCCGGTGAAGGCGATCAGCCGGGGCCGCACGTCGCGGCGGAAGCTCCCCGGCGAGGTCGCGGCGGTGGTCGTGATGTCGACGATCACGTCGTCGACGCCGTTGCAAACGAAGAACGTCTGCAGGCCGATCTCGTTCCAGGTGTCGGCGGTCACGTTCCAGCCGTAGTTCGCGCCGGCCAGGACGGTGACGGCCGCCGGCGTCAGGTTGGCGTCGAAGGTCGTCGACAAGGACTGTTGCGCCGGGATGTGGTCGACGACGACCCGCAGCGCGCCGAAGTTGGCGCGGCCGGTCCCGCACGGCGCGAAGCCCAGCCCGGTGATCAGGTTGGCCACGCCGCCGAGCTCGGCGGCGGTGAAGCGCAGTTGCATGCGGCAGTTGCTGAAGCCGCCGAGGCTCGCCGTCCCGAATGGGATGGCGTTGCAGGTGCCGGTGGTCGGCGTGTTGCTCGGGAACCAGTAGTTCTGCGCGGCGAGCGGCGCAGCGGCGAGCAGGACGGTGAAGGCGAGGGCGTAGCGCATGGTTGGGTTGCGTGGGTACGGGGCGCGGCGACTGCGGTCGCCGGGGCGATACGGCGCAGGATGATACCGGCGGTCGTCGTGGCGCGAGGGCGCGGCCTGCGCCGCGACGTCGGCTTTGCGATCCCGAGACGCGCCGGGTGGTTCCGGCCGAACGCGAACGCCGCGGCGAATCGGTGCGATCGCGGGCGGCGGTCGGCGCCGTGCGCGCGGCGCGGCGGCCGCGGCCATCGCCGGTCGCGCAGCGCGGCGGCGGCATGCGCTGGACGCGATCGCCCGCCACGGCGTGGCATGCGTGCGCGCCGCGCGCGACGATCGCAGCGATGACCGCCCCGACGTTCGACTTCGCCGTGCACCCCGAGCGCCTCGCCATCTGCCGCCTGCCGGCGACCGCCGCCGTGCCGGCGTGGGCGCAGGGCGGCTTCGTCACCGTCTCGCGCACCGCGCACGAACTCAGCGTCGTCTGCGCGCAGCGGCACGTGCCGGCCGACGTCCAGCACGACCGCGACAAGGTGGCGTTCGGCATCGTCGGCGTCGTGCCGATGACCAGCGTCGGCATCCTCGCGGCGTTGTGCCGCGCGCTCGCCGACGCGGCGGTACCGGTGTTCGTGGTCTCGACCTACGACACCGACTACCTGCTGGTCTCCGCGCCGCGCTTCGCCGCCGCGCGTGAGGCGCTGCAAGCGCAGGGCCATCGCTTCGTCGGCGAAGTGCCGGCGAACTGACGCGCGCGGGCGGCGCGAACGGCCAGGCAGCAGCCGGACAGCCGCCGGGCAGCGACCCGCAATCCCGCCGGACACGCCCCGCGCCAATGGCGGGTTCGTGCGCGGATGGCATGATGGCGGCGGCGGCGGCCGGGGAAGGCTCGCTCGCCACCTTCCCGTCCTGCTTGGCGCTGCTCGCATGACCCACACGACCCGTCGCTCCCTCGTCGTCGCGGTGTTGCTCGCCGTCGCGGTCGTCGTCGCCTGGACCCTGCTCGGCCCGCGCGACAGCGTCCCGCCGCCCAGCGACGCGCTGCGCGCGCAACCCGCCACGGCGGCGCCGGCGCTGCCCAGCGAGGAACCACTCGCCGTGCCCGCGGCGCCGGCGCCGGTGGCGTCGGCCAGCGCCGACGCCGCGTCGCCCGAAGCGGAGCGCGTCGCTGCGCCGACCGTGTCGACCAAGCAGGCGACGCTGCGCGGCCGCTGCGTCGACCCGTCGGGCGCGCCGCTCGCGGGCTGCACGGTCGGCCTCTCCGGCTGGGAGGCCAACAGCTTGCGCATGGACGAGTGGATGCGCGACCACGCCGAAGCACCCGCATGGCAGGCCCCGCCCGCGGTGACGACGGACGGCGACGGGCGCTTTGCCTTCACGTTCTGGCCGCCGCCGCCGTTCCAGTTCGCGCTGAGCGTGCGCCGCGATGGGCGCGGCGGGATGAGCGGGCGCTGGAGGACGCTCGCGGAGGGCTCGACGACGGACGTCGGCGACGTGGTGATGGCGCCGGGCATCCTGGTCACCGGCCGCGTCGTCGACGCCAGCGGGGCGCCGATGGCGAAGGCGTACGTGACGCTGGCTCGCCGTTTCGATCAAGCCAACGAGTTCGACCGCGTCGGGCCGAACTGGGGTACGCAGGTCGTCAGCGGCCCGGACGGCACGTTCACCGCGCGCGACTGCCTGCCGGCGGGCGAGTACGAGGTCGGCACCAAACACCTCCTGCTGCAGTCGCCGAAGCAGGTGACGCTGGCGGCCGACCGGCCGATGGAGTCTCTCACCGTCGTCGTGGCGCAGCCGCGTGCCGTCGCGACGATCCGCGGCCGCTTGCTCGACGAGACCGGCGCCCCGGTGCACGACGTGCTCGTCGAGGACAGGATCGGCTCGACCCGCACGTACTCCAACGAGGATGGCACGTTCGAACTGCGGCAGAGGGACGAGCCGCGAGGCCGGTCGAAGATCGCCGTCCTCACCGTGGTTGCCGACGACTTCGAAGTCGACGAAGCGTCCGCGCGCCGCGAAGTGCCGTGGGGCAGCGTCGACGTCGAACTGCGCGCCGTGCGCGCGCCGGCGTTGACGCTGCGCGTCACGGACGCGGCGGCCGCGCCGGTGGAGGCCTTCGCGGTGTACCTCGTCCCGCGCGATCGTGGCCATTGGAGTTCTTCGCAACTGCGGGCGCGTGCGCAAGGCAGGCACGAGGACGGCACGGTCGTCGTCCCCGGGCTGAACCGCGGCGACTGGTTGCTGATGGTCGACTTCCCGGCGTCGACCGGGTTCGAGTCGCTGCACGTGCCGTTCCGCCAGGACGGCGGGCCGCGGCGCATGGACCTGCGCGCGCTGCCGGCGGCGCGGCGCACGGTGCGCGTCATCGCGACGGACGACGCGCCGGTCGCCGGCGCCGTGGTGCAACTGTGCGATCCGTTCGGCGCGCCGCTCGACGAGCAGCGCATGCTCCTGCGGCGCGAGCAGTGGGTGATGAACAGCCATGCGGCGTGCGCACTCGTGCTGAGCGAGGGCACGACCGGTGCCGACGGCCGCGTCGAACTGCGCGGGCCCGGCGATCGCGACCTCGCGCTGTACGCGCCCGGGCCCGGGCACGTGCCACTGCGCCAATCGGGCATCCGCCTCGACGCCGACGGCGAACTCGTGGTGCGCGTCAGCCGCGGCGCGCGGCTCGTCGGCAAGATCGTGCCGCCCGAGGCCGTCGCCGAACTGCGCCGCCTCGCCAACGGCGTGGCCAGCGACGCCTTCCCCGTGGGGTATCGGCCACGGCTGTCGCTGTCCACGGAGCAATGGCGGCGCTTCCCGCTGAACCAGGGGGGCACGGACGAACTCGCCGCACTGCGCATCGCCGACGACGGCGCCTTCGACGCGACCGGCCTGCCGCCCGGCCAGTGGCAGGTCGAAGTCACCGGTTGGATCCGCAGCGGCAACACCGCCAACATCCGTCTCTTCCGCAGCGCCAAGGTGCAGCTCGCCGACGACGTAACGACGACGCAGGACCTCGATCTCTCCTTCGTGCTGCCCGGCGCGCTCGAAGGCCTTGTGTTCCTCAATGGCCAGCCGTTCGCGAGCGGCGTCGTCCACCTGATGGGCGCCGGCGAACAGACGAACGCGAAGACCGACGCCGAGGGGCGCTTCCGGGCGGACCTGCTCGCGGGCGAGTACCGCGTGCATGCCTACAAGGAGACGCCGTCGGGCGAGTGGGTGAGCTTGCCGTGCCCGACCGTCGTCCACGTCGTGCGCGGCCAGACCACGACGCAGACGTTCGCCATCGCCAGCGCCGCGCTGCGCATCACGGTGCTCGGCGCGACCGGCAAACCGGTCGAGGGCGTGGCGGTCTTCCTGCGCGGCTCCGGCGATGGCACGCGCCTGACGCCGACCGACGCTGCCGGCGTCACCGTGACCGAGGTCGTGCCCGACACGCTGACCCTGCGCGTGCTGCCGAAGGCGCTCGCCGAACCGCATGCGCAGCAGGCGCTCTGGCGGGAAGCGAATGCCCGCGGCGACAGAGACCCGCTCGCCGCGCATTGGCTCACGCTGCGCAAGATCGAGGCGGTCGCCGGACCGCCGATCGCGGTCGAGTTGCAGTTGCCCGCCGCGGCCGGCTACTGACCGCGCCCGGCGCGCGGCGGCCGCGCCCTGCCGCTCGCCGGCGCTCCGTCGCGCCGGCGTTCGCGCGCGCCGCGGTCCGGTCAGTTGCCGCTGCGCAGGCGCGGGGCGATGCTGCTCCCCTGCGATGACCGTGCCCGCCGCTCCTGCCGCCGCCACCGCCGCACCGCCCGCGCTGCCGAGCGTCACGCTCGCCGGCGTGCGGCTGCACGCGATCGACGAGGCGCAGTGCATCGCGCACGTGCTCGGCGAACTGGCGGCCGGTCGCGGCGGCGTCGTCGCCACCGCCAACCTCGACCACGGGCGCCGGCTGCAGCAGCCGGGGCCGTTCCGCGACGTCTACGCCGCCGCCGACGTCGTCACCGTCGACGGCATGCCGGTGGTGTGGGCCTGCCGCATCCAGGGCACGCCGGTGAAGGGCCGCGTCGCCGGCAGCGACCTGATGCGCAGCCTGCCGGCCGCCGCCGCCGCCGCCGACCGCAGCGTCTTCCTGCTCGGCGGCGATCCAGGCGCGGCCGAGGCCGCCGCGGCGCGGCTGTGCGCTGCGTCGCCGGCGCTGCGCATCGCCGGAATCGAGTGCCCGCCGTTCGGCTTCGACCAGGACGCTGCCGCGATGGCGGCGCTGCGCGCGCGCCTCGCCGCCGCGCGCCCCGACCTCGTCTTCGTCGCGCTCGGCTCGCCGAAGCAGGAGTTCGTCATCCGCGACCTGCGCGCGGCGCTGCCGGCGGCGTGGTGGCTCGGTGTGGGCATCAGCTTCAGCTTCGTCGCCGGCGACGTGCAGCGCGCGCCGCGCTGGCTGCAGCGCCTCGGCCTCGAATGGCTGCACCGCCTCGTGCAGGAGCCGCGGCGGCTGGCGCGGCGGTATCTCGTCGACGGTCTGCCGTTCGCGGTGGCGTTGTTCGCGCGCGCCGCCGGGACGCGCGCGCGGGGCGCGGGGGCGCGGCCGTGAGCGCGGGCCTGTACTGGGCAGCGCGCGCGGCGCTGGTGGTCGGCTGGCTCGCCATCGCCGTGGCCATCCGGCGCCGCCGGCTGCCGGGCGGGCTCTGGCGCGGCGTCGCCGCGGCGGCGCTGCTGTTCGCGTCGCTGCGGGCGGTGCGCTGGAACATCGGCTTGCTCGAACTCGGCCGCGAACTGCTGCGCGCGTCCGGCGTCTACGACGACCGCATGGTGCTCAAGGTCGCGCTCGCGACGTTGCTGGCGCTCGCCGTCGGCGCGGCGCTCGCCTGCCTCCTGCGGGTGCGCGCCAGCGAGCGCCGCGTCGCGCTGCTCGCGGTGGCGCTGCAGTGCGCGCTGCTCGGCGTCGAGACCTTCTCGATCGGCGAGTCGTACCTCGCGTTCGCGACGACGCAGCCGGGGCGGTACCTCGCCGAGGGCGCGTTCCTGGCCGGCGTGGCGTGGAGCGTCCGCCGCGGTCGCGTGCCGACGGAGGCGACATGATGGACCTCGTGATGCAGTCGGCGTGGCTGCTGCTGGCGGTCGCGGCCATCGCGCTGGTGGCCCGCTGCCGCGGACCGCGCGGCTGTTGGTGGCTCGTCACCGCCGGCTGCGTGCTGGCTGCGGTCGACGAGTGGTTCGATCTCCAGAGCGCCTGCTTCCGCCTGGGCAAGGAAGTCGCCGGCGTTGCCTTGCACGCCTTCGGCTTCGACGCGCAACGCCCGCTGGCGAAGGTCGCGCTGCTCGCCGTCGGCACGTGCTTGGCCGTTGCCGCGGTCTGGTGGGCGGCCCGCCGCGACCGCGCCTTCGACCGCCACAAGGCGATCGCCTGCGCCGGGCTCGCGCTCGCGCTCGCGTTCGTCGGTTGCCGCCTGCTGCCGGGACTTGTCTGGCTGTTCGACTCCGCGCTCGGCCTCGCCATCGAAGCCGGCGCGTGGTGCCTCGTCTCGATTGGAGTCGTCGGCGGCTTGCGCCGGTGCGACCGGACGGTCTGAACCGCGCTGGCGTCGCGCCGTGTTTCGTCCATGGTCGATCGCCGTCGGCGCGGGTAACCTTCCTCATTCGCCATGGCGCACTCCCCGACGTCCCGTCGCCGTCCGCCGCTGCTGCGCCGCTTGCTCGCGGGCGCGGCGGTCGCCCTGCTCGGCGCCTGTTCGGCGACCGGTTACCCGATCGCCGACCTGGCCGAGTCGATCAACGCCACGCGCAGCGTCGGCGCCGCGTTGCTGCAGGCCGGCGACACGGTGAAGGTCACCTTCCTGAACAAGATCGAGTGGAACCAGGAGGTGCGCATCCGTCCGGACGGCAACGGCGCCTTCCTCGGCCTCGACGACGTGCCGATCGCCGGCTTGACCCTGGCGCAGGCCGACGAGCGGCTCACCACGCTGTACGCGTCGGTCAACACCGACGTGCCGGTCGAGCGGCCGCTCAGCCTCGACCTCGTCGGCTCCGGGGAAGCCCCGGCGCACGGCTCGGCGTACATCGTCGGCGAGGTGACGCGGCCCGGCAACGTCGAGCTCACCGGTCCGACCTACACCCTCATCGAGGCCATCTCGGCCGCGGGCGGACACCTGAAGGCGACCGCGAACCTGCGCAACGTCGTGCTCGTCCGTCGCCTGGCCACCGGCGAGATGCGTTCGTGGCGGCTCGACGCCGACATCTACCAGTGGGGCGCCGCGCCGCCGATCTACGTGCAGGCGCGCGACATCATCTTCGTGCCGAACACGGCGATCGACGACGTCGACATCTTCGTCGACAAGTACATCCGCCAGATGATCCCGCTGCCGATCTTCATCCCGACGACCTGATGAACCCGACCAACCAGGACGACGAGCTGGAGCCGGCGGGGCCGGGCAAGCTCGCCCTGCTGCGGCCGGTGGTGCTGGCCAGCCTGCTGCGCCACCGCTGGCTGCTGGTCGCGGGGCTCGTCGCGGGCGTGGCGTTCGGTCTGTTCCGCGGCCTCGCCACCGCCAACCAGTTCCGGTCGATCGGCAAGCTGTACGTCCGGCCGGGCGTGCGCGAGGCCATGTCGCCCGACACGGTGCTCAGCGGCGGCGCGCTCGTGCCGCGCACCGGCGGCTCGCGCGAGGCGGTGCAGAACGTGCTGCAGGCGCTGACGGCCCCGGAGTACTTCGAGCTCGTCGTCAAGAACCTCGGCGCCGACGTGGTGCTGGCGCCCTACGACCCCGCCAAGGACGCCGAGGGCAGCGGCTCCGGCAAGCAGATCTTCCACGCCTTCCAGTCGTGGTGGTTCGGCGGCGGCGATCCCGCCGGCGGCGGCAGCCTGCCGCAGGGCGCGGCGACGGTGCTGCAGAACTCGCTGCTGATGTTCCCCGAGTCCAACGCGAGCGTCGTGACGTTCGTCTACACCTCGCACACGCCGGAGCTGGCCAAGAAGGTCGTCGACGGGGCGCTGGACGCGGCGATCGACTGGCACCGGCAGGTGTTCGAGAAGCTGTCGTCGCAGGAACAGCTGGAGGCCGAGCTCGCCAACGCGCGCCGCGACCTCGCGGCCGCCGAGGAGCGGCTGCGCGCGTTCCGCAACAAGCGCGGCGTCAGCGACTACAAAACCGAGCACGAGCGCCTGGTCTCCTACATCGCCGAGCTCGACCGCCTCGTCGACAAGCTCGACATCGAGGCGCGCAGCCTGGAGTCGGCGCTCGCGGCGCAGGCCGAGCACCTCGCCCGGTTGACGCCGACGCGGGCGAGCAGCGGCTCGCGCACCTGGGTCGACAACCCCGAGTTCCTGGCCTTGACGCAGTCGCGCGCCAAGCTGCGCGACGACCTGCTCGCCAGCGAGCGCGGCGAGGGCGGCGCGGAGGAGAAGCGCGCCCGCCGCGCGCGCTTCGAGGAGCAGATCAAGGACATCGATGGCCGCATCGCCAGTACCGAGCCCAAGCTGCAGACGCCGCCGATCGAGGAGGAGAACCCGGTCTACGTGCGCACCTGCGAGCACATCGCCGACCTGCAGGTCTCGCTGCGCTCCAAGCAGACGGAGCGCGACCGCACCAGCGAGGCGCGCGCGACCAACCGCAAGCGGCTCGACGAACTCGAAAGCATGGCGGCGGAACTGCGCGCGATGGAGGAGGAGCACGCGCAGCGGCGCGCCTTCGCCGACGGCCTCGCGGCCAGCGTCAGCAACCTGCGCGCCGTGCAGCGGCTCGAGCAGGTCAAGCTCAGCAACGTCGGCGTGATGCACCTCGGCACGATGGACGGCGTCAAGATCGCGCCGCGCCGCGGCATGCTGCTCGGCATGGGCGCCGTCGGCGGCCTCGCGGCGGCGATCGGCCTCGTCGCGCTGCTCGGCCTGCTCGACCGCCGCGTCCGCTTGCGCGAGGAACTGACCCTGCTCGGCGTGCCGGACGAAGGCGCCGTCGTCAGCGGCGACGGCGGCTCCGGCATGCCGTGGATGCTGCCCGCCGCGCTCGCCGAGATCCGCGACGACATCGCCCGCTTCTGGTCCAAGCTGCCCTACGAGCGCCGCAAGACCGAGGGCCTGCGGATCGGCTTCGTGCCGTGCGGCGAAGGCGCCAGCGCCGGGCGCGCCGCCGCCGCGCTCGCCGTCGGCCTCGCCGCGCACGGCGGCGAGAAGGTGTGCTACGTCGGGACCATGGAAGGACCGTCGTGGCTCGGTCAGCGCCTCGGCCTCGACCATCAGTGCGGCTGGAGCGAGGCGATGCGCGGCGAGTTCCCGCTCGCCGACGCGATCGTCGCCACGCCGGTGCAGGGCCTCTCGTACCTGCCCGCCGGCCGTGTCGGGGCGGTCGTGCCGCACCCGATGGCGGGCCCGCAGTTCGCGGCACTGCTCGACCGTCTCGCCGCCATGCACCGCTTCGTCATCGTCGAGCTGCCGGACGTGAGCCTGCGGCCCGAGGGCCGCTCCGTGCTCGGCGTGCTCGACGGGGCCCATGTCGTCGTGCAGCGGGTGGTCGGCGGCAAGGCCGCCGTGCGCGAGGCGATCGACGCGGTGCGCACCGCCGGCGCGCGCCTGCTCGGCGGCGTGCTGCAGTGAGCGCCTGATCGGCGCGGCGCCCGCCCGCCCGCCCGCGCGGTGGCGCGCTCCGGCCCGCGGCGCGACCGCCGCCGTCAGCGCCGTTCGCCGGCCGGCAGGCCGAGCAGATGGCGCGTGAAGTCGCCGAGCAGCCGCGGCGGCGCGTTGGGCGGCCGCCGCCGCGCGATGCGCAGCGCCTCGCCGAACAGCCTGCCGCCGACGAAGGCCAGGTCGACCGCGACGCGGTACAGGCGGCCGTGGTGCTTCCGGAAGTAGCGCGCGCGCGACTCGAACCAGTACGCCGGCAGGCGCGGCGGCCGGCGATCGCGCACGGTGACGCCGGTGCTGCGCCCGACGAGGTGCACGATGCGGCTCGCCGGCGCCTGCCACGACGCGATGCCGAGCGCGTGCGCGCGGCGCGCGAAGTCGAGTTCCTCGAAGTAGAGGAAGAAGCCCTCGTCGAACGACCCGACGCGCGCGAACACCTCGCGGCGCACGAGCATGCACGCGCCGGACAGCCAGTCGACGCGGTGGGGATGGTCGACGATCGGCGGGCACGTCGCGAAGCGGCGCAGCAGCCGATGCACGGGGCCGAACTGGCAGCCTTCGTCGAGCGCGCTGAGCACGCCGGGGAAGCGGAACCGCGAATGCTGCACGGTGCCGTCCTCGTCCTCGAGCCGGCTGCCGGCGATGCCGACATCGGGTCGGGCGGCGAGGAAGGCGGCGAGCGCCGCGACCGCGCCCGGCCGCACGTACGTGTCGGGGTTCAGCAGCAGGAACGCGTCCGGCGCGTCCGGACCCGTCATGGCGGGCTGCACGCCGGCGTTGATCCCGTAGGAGAAGCCGCCGTTGCGCGGCATGGCCCGCACCTCGACCCAATCGCCGAACCGCTGTGCCGCCACCGCCGTGCGCAGCGCCTGTGCGTCGTCGTCACCGCCCGGATTGTCGACGACGACCACGCGCAGGTCGGGCAGCGCCGCGCGCTCGCCGGCCAGCGTCTGCAGGCAGCGGGCGACCAGCGCCGCGGCGCGGTAGTTCACGATCACGACGAGGATCTTCACGGCGGTGCGGCGCGCCCTTGCGTACCGTGGCGCTGCCGCGTCGGCAAGCGCGGCGCCGCCGCGCCGAACGTGCGATGGCAGCGGGCGGTCGCGAAACCGGCGCGGCGGTCGCGCGCGCCGTGCCGCGGGAGGGGCACGGCGGTAGGCTGTCGCCGACCGATAACAAGCGCCAGCCGCCACGTCGCCGCGGCCGTCGCCCGTCCTTCCGCCGCCCCCGTGAACAACGACATCGCCGTGATCGGCATGGCAGCGCGTCTGCCCGACGCCGCCACCGTCGCGCAGTACTGGCGCAACCTCAAGGCCGGCGTCGAGTCGGTGCGCGCCTTCACCGACGAGCAACTGCTCGCCGCCGGCGTGCCGGCCCGCTCGCTGAAGGACCCGCGCTACGTCAAGGCGGGCGTCGTGCTCGACGGCATGGACCAGTTCGACGCCGAGTTCTTCGGGCTGAGCCCGAAGGAGGCGGCGATCATGGACCCGCAGCACCGCCAGTTCCTCGAATGCGCGTGGGAGGCGCTCGAGGACGCGGCGCACCCGCCGCAGTCGTTCCCCGGGCCGATCGGCGTCTTCGCCGGCTGCGGCATGGGCGCCTACTTCGCGCACAACGTGCTGCGCAACCGGCAGCTGCTGGACGAGGTCGGGCTGTTCCTGCTGCGCCACACCGGCAACGACAAGGACTTCCTGGCGACGCGCGTCTCGTACTGCTTCGACCTGCGCGGCCCGAGCGTCAACGTGCAGACCGCGTGCTCGACCTCGCTGGTCGCGATCCACCTCGCCGGCCAGAGCCTGCTGGCGCGCGAATGCGACATGGCGCTCGCCGGCGGCGTCACCATCGAGCTGCCGCACCAGCGCGGCTACATGTTCCACGAAGGCGAGATCCTGTCGCCCGACGGCCACTGCCGCGCCTTCGACCACCGCTCGCGCGGCACGATCTTCGGCAGCGGCGCTGGCGTCGTCGTGCTGCGGCGGCTGGAGGACGCGCTCGCCGACGGCGACCACGTCTACGCGGTGATCAAGGGTTCGGCGGTCAACAACGACGGCGCGCGCAAGGTCGGCTACCTGGCGCCGAGCGTCGACGGCCAGGCGGCCGCGATCGCCGAGGCGCTGGCGCTCGCCGACGTCGCGCCGCGCGACGTCGACTACGTCGAGTGCCACGGCACCGGCACCGAGATCGGCGACCCGATCGAGGTCTCGGCGCTGGCGCAGGCGTTCGCCGGCGCCAAGGACCGGCAGTGGTGCGGCATCGGCTCGGTTAAGACCAACATCGGCCACCTCGACACCGCCGCCGGCGTCGCCAGCTTCATCAAGGTCTGCCTGGCGCTGCGCCACGGCGAACTGCCGCCGACGATCAACTACGAGGCCCCGAACCCGCTGATCGACTTCCCGCGCAGCCCGTTCTACGTCAACGCGGCGACCAGGCCGTGGCCGCGCGGCAGCCGGCCGCGCATCGCCGGCGTCACGTCGCTCGGCGTCGGCGGCACCAACGCGCACGTGATCGTCGCCGAGGCACCAGCGCCGGCGGCCGTCCCGGCGCGCGCGCCGGCCGCGCGGCACGTGCTGACGTGGTCGGCGCGCAACGTCCGCTCGCTCGACGAGTACGCCGGCAAGCTCGCGGCGTGGCTGCGCGAGCACCCGGAGGCCGACCTCGCCGACGTCGCCGGCACGTTGGCGCACGGTCGCACGGCCTTCCCGCGCCGCCGCCTGCTGGTGTGCGCCGATCGCGCCGAGGCGATCCGCTTGCTCGACGGCGAGGAGCCGCAGCGGCTGCACACGCACGCCGCGACCGAGGGCGGCGCCAAGGTGGTGTTCCTGCTGCCCGGCGGCGGCGCGCAACACCGCCACATGGCGCGCGGCCTCTACGCCAGCGAGCCGGTGTTCCGCGAGCACGTCGACCGCGGCCTGCAGCTGCTGCAGGGCAAGCTCGACGTCGACCTGCGCGAGGTGTGGCTCGGCGACGCGCTCGACGCGGCCGCGGTCGAGGCGGCGTTCGACCGGCCGTCGGTGCAGCTGCCGGCGATCTTCCTGTGCGAGTACGCGCTGGCGCGCACGTGGCAGGACAAGGGCGTGCAGCCGGCGGCGCTGCTCGGCCACAGCCTCGGCGAGAACACGGCCGCCTGCCTCGCCGGCGTCATGTCGTTCGCCGACTGCCTGCGGCTCGTCACGCTGCGCGGGCAGTTGTTCGAACGCGTGCGCGGCGGCGGCATGGTCAGCGTGCCGTTGTCGGCGGACGAGTGCCGCAAGCGCCTGCCCGCCGACCTCGACCTCGCGACGATCAACGCGCCCGGGCTGTGCGTCGTGTCGGGCCCGGACGCGGCGCTGGAGGCGTTCGCGGCGCGGTTGCGCGAGGAGGAGATCGAAGTGCAGCGCGTGCGCATCGCCATCGCCGCGCACTCGCGCCTGCTGGAGCCGATCCTCGGCGACTTCCGCGCCTTCCTGCGCAGCATCGAGCTGCGCAAGCCGTCGCTGCCGTTCCTGTCCAACCGCACCGGCACGTGGATCACCGACGCCGAGGCGACGGACCCCGAGTACTGGGTCGCGCACCTGCGCAGCACGGTGCGCTTCGCCGAGGGCGTCGACGCGCTGATGCGCGACGACAAGCACGTGTTCCTCGAAGTCGGCCCGGGTCGCACGCTCAGCTCGCTGACGCGCCAGCACCCGGCGTGGAGCCCCGAGCGCAGCGCCATCGCGTCGCTGCGGCACCCGGACGAGCGGATCGACGACGCCGCGTACTTCGCCGGTGCGCGCGCGCGCCTATGGGCCGCCGGCGTCGACGTGCCGCTGACCGCGGTCGTGCCGCCGGAGTTCCGCCGCCTGCCGCTGCCGACGTACGCGTTCCGCCGCCAGCGGTACTGGGTCGAACCCGACGCCGAAGGCGCGGCGGCCGCGATGGCGGCGCCCGCCGATCGCGTCGACGACGTCGGCCGCTGGCTGTGGCAGCCGGCGTGGCGGCGCGCCGACGCGCCGGCCGCGGCGCCGCTCGCTGCCGGCACCTGGCTGGTGTTCGTCGCCGACGCCGGCGTCGGCGCGCGCGCCGCCGACCAGCTGCGCGCCCGCGGCGTCGACGTCGTCGAGGTGCGCGTCGGCGACGCCTACGGCCCGCTCGGGCCCGGGCGCTTCGCGCTGTCGCCCGAACTCGGCCGCGAGGGCTACGACGCGCTGCTGCGCGACCTCGCCGCCGAGGGCCGCGAACTGCGCGGCGTGCTGCACTGCTGGCTCGTCACCAAGGACCGCGGCTTCCGGCCGGGATCGAGCTACTTCCACCGCTGCGAAGAGCAGGGCTTCTTCAGCCTGTTCTTCCTGGCGCAGGCGCTCGGCGGCGAAGACCTGCCGGCGGGCTTCCGCGTCGTCGTGCTCGCCGACGGCCTCGGCGGCCCCGATGGTCCGCCGGCCGAGCCGGCCAAGGCGCTGGCGCTCGGCCCGTGCCTCGTGATGCCGCGGGAGTTCGCCGGCCTGACCAGCGCGCTGGTCGGCGTCGAGCTGCCGGCGCGCCGCCGCGGCAAGGCGTTCGCCGCCGCGCTCGACGCGCTGGCCGCGGCCGCGCTGACCGAACTCGCCGCCGCCGACAACGGCCTGTTGGCTTGGCGCGACGGCCAGCGCTGGCGCCGCGACCACGAGCCGCGCGAACTGCCGGCGCTGCCCGGCGGCAAGCCGGCGCGCCTGCGCGAGCGCGGCTGCTACCTGATCACCGGCGGCCTCGGCGGCGTCGGCTCGCTGGTCGCCGAATGGCTGGCGCGCGCGTGCAAGGCGCGGCTCGTGCTCGTCGGCCGGCGCGCGCTGCCGCCGCGCGAGCAATGGGACGCGCACGTGGCCGCCGCCGGCGCCGACGACGCGACGACGCGCCTGATCCAGAAGGTCCGCCTGCTGGAGTCGGCGGGCGCCGAGGCGCTCGTCGGCGTCGCCGACGTCGCCGACGTGGTGCAGATGCGCGCCGTGGTCGCGGCCGCGCGCCAGCGCTTCGGCGCGGTGCACGGCGTCTTCCACGCCGCCGGCGTGATCCAGGACGAGCTGATCGCCGGCAAGGAGCAGGCGACGATCGAACGCGTGCTGGCGCCGAAGGTGCAGGGCGCGCTGGTGCTGGCGCAGTGCCTCGACGACGCGCCGCTCGACTTCACCGTGCTGTTCTCGTCGACGAGCGCGGTGCTCGGCCCGCCGGGCCAGGTCGACTACGCCGCCGCCAACGCCTTCCTCGACGCGCACGCGCAGCAGCGCTCGGCCGCCGGCCGGCCGACGCTCGCCGTGCAGTGGGGCGCGTGGAACCGCGTCGGCATGACGGCGGCCGACGCGCAGGCCGAACCCGCCGGCGGCCGGCCGCAGCCGGTGCGCCTGCCGCTGTTCCACGAACTCGTGCAGGTAGGCGCCGACGAGCACGTGCTGCACGGCCGGTTG
This sequence comes from Planctomycetota bacterium, assembly GCA_046306335.1. Taxonomy (GTDB): domain Bacteria; phylum Planctomycetota; class UBA1135; order UBA1135; family UBA2386; genus UBA2386. Next base: position 36,533 of record JBKDXM010000044.1, on the reverse strand, counting down.
GCGGCGGCGACGACGTGGCTGCTCGACGAACACCGGACCAAGGGTGGCCACGCCCTAGTGCCCGGCACCGGCTACCTGGAGATGGCGGCCGAGGCGATGGACGCGCTCGGCGAACGCGGCGCCTTCGAAGTGCGCGATCTGTGGTTCTTCCGTCCGCTGCACGTCACCGACGGCGAGAGCCGGCCGGTGCGCGTGCGGCTGCGGCGCAGCATCGAAGGCTACGAGTTCGCCGTGCAGAGCGAGAGCGTGCTCGACGACGGCCAGCGCGGCTGGCAGACGCACGCCGAGGCCCGCCTGCTGCTGCATCCGCTGACGCCGCCGCCGGCCGTCGACCTCGCCGCCGCGCGGGCGGCGTGCGCCGACGTCCGGCAGCCGCGCGGCGGCGACTGGATCCCGTCGCCGCAGGAGGCGCACCTGCGCTTCGGGCCGCGCTGGCGCGTCATCCGCGCGCTGCGCTACGGTGCCGGCCGGGCCGTCGCCGCGATCGCGTTGCCGACGGCGTTCGCCGGCGACCTCGAACGCTTCCGCCTGCACCCGGCGACCCTCGATCTGGCGACCGGCTTCGCGATGGAGCTGATCCCGGGCTACGACCCGACGCGCCTGTACGTGCCGCTGGCGTACCGCAGCGTGCGCGTGCACGACCGGCTGCCGGCGGCCTTCCACGCCGTGGCGCAGCGCGTGCAGCCGGTCGGCGGTGCTGGCGACATCGTCGCCGTCGACCTCGCCCTGTGCGCCGACGACGGCCGCGTGCTGGTCGAGGTCGAGGGCTTCCAGATGAAGCGCCTCGCCGCCGGCCAGGAGTTCGCGCTCGCCGCGCCACCGACGCGCGCGGACGTCGGCGCGGCCCGCGACGGCGGCCAGCGCAGCGCCTCGGCCGCCGGCCAGTTGCTCGCCGCCAACGTCGAGAAGGGCATCCTGCCGGCCGAGGGCATGGACGCGCTCGCGCGCCTGCTGGGCCGCGATCTGCAGCCCGAACAGCTGGTGTCGCCGGTGCCGCTGCCCGGCCTCGTCGCGGCGCTCGCCAAGGCGCAGGCCGGCGGCGGCGGCGACGGCGCCGCGCGCTTCGCCCGGCCGGAGCTCGACACCGAGTACGTCGCGCCGCGCGACGAGCTGGAGACCACGCTCGTGCGCTTCGTCGAGGAGCTGCTCGGCATCGACGCCGTCGGCGTCAAGGACGACTTCTTCGCGCTCGGCGGGCACTCGCTGATCGCCGTGCGGCTGTTCGCGCGCGTCAAGAAGCAGTTCCGCGTCGACTACCCGATGTCGGTGCTGTTCGAGGCGCCGACGATCGAACGGTTGGCGGCGATGCTGCGCCGCGACGGCGTCGCGCCGGAGACGGCGGGCCACGCCACCGGCGCCGTCGCGGTCGAGGCGCCGCGCCACCGCCACCGCCACCTCGTGGCGATGCATCCGAGCAAGCACGGCGACGGCACGCCGTTCTTCCTGGTCGCCGGCATGTTCGGCAACGTGCTCAACCTCCGCCACCTCGCGCAGCTGTGCGGCGGCGACCGGCCGTTCTACGGCCTGCAGGCGCGCGGCCTGTTCGGCGACATGGCGCCGCACGCGACGTTCGAGGAGGCGGCGGCCGACCACATCGCCGAGCTGCGCACCGTGCAGCCGCACGGCCCCTACCTGCTCGGCGGCTTCTCGGGCGGCGGCATCACCGCCTACGAGATGGCGCGCCAGCTGCGCGCGGCCGGCGAGGAGGTCGCGCTGCTCGTGCTGCTCGACACGCCGCTGCCGAGCAAGGGCGTCGTCGGTCGCGCCGACCGCCTGCGCATCCAGTGGCAGCGGCTCGTGCGGCAGGGGCCGGGCTACCTGTGGCAGTGGGCGCGGAGCCGCGGCGTTTGGGAATGGCAGCGCCTGCGTCGCCGCCTGGGCCTCGGCGACGCGCCGGACGCAGCACCGTCGGGCGCGTTCCACTCGCAGGCGATCGAAGCGGCCTTCCACCGCGCGCTCGCCGTGTACCGCGTGGCGCCGCAGCCGCTGGCGACGTGGCTGTTCCGGCCGGCCCTCGACCGCACGTACGACCTCGGCGGCGGCCGCTTCGCCAACAAGGCGCGCGAACTCGTGCTGCCCGACAACGGCTGGACGCCGTTCGTCGCCGACCTGAAGGTCGTCGAGGTGCCCGGCGACCACGACGGCATGGTGCTGGAACCCAACGTGCGCTCGTTGGCGGCGCAACTGCGCGCCGCGCTGCAGGGCGCGACCGCGGGCCGGCGCGCGGACGGCGCCGCCGCAGCCGTCGTGCGGCCGTGAGCGACGGACCGGCGATCGGCGTCGTCGTCATCGGCCGCAACGAAGGCGAGCGGCTGCGTCGTTGCCTGCGGTCGCTCGGGCCCCACGTCGCGCGCTGCGTCTACGTCGACTCCGGTTCGCGCGACGACAGCGTGGCGTTCGCGCGCTCGCTCGGCGCGCCCGTCGTCGAGCTCGACCCGGCGCGGCCGTTCACCGCCGCGCGCGCGCGCAACGAGGGCGCTGCGGCGCTGGCGCGCAGCGGCGGCGCGGTCGAGTTCGTGCAGTTCGTCGACGGCGATTGCGAGATCGAGCCCGGCTGGCTCGCCGCCGCCGCCGCCGCGCTGCGCGCCGACAGCGGGCTCGCGGTGGCGTTCGGCCGGCGCCGCGAGCGCGCCCGCGACGCGTCGGTCTACAACCGCCTCTGCGACCTGGAATGGGACGTGCCGGTCGGCGAGGCGCTGGCGTGCGGCGGTGACGCGCTGATGCGCCGCGCGGCGTTCGAGCAGGCAGGCGGCTTCGACCCGGCGCGCATCGCCGGCGAGGAGCCCGAACTGTGCCTGCGGCTGCGCGGCCACGGTTGGCGCATCGCGCGCATCGACGCGCCGATGACGGTGCACGACGCGGCGATGACCCGCTTCGGGCAGTGGTGGCGGCGCATGCAGCGCGGCGGCTACGTCGACGCCGAAGGCATCGCCGAGCTCGGCCGGCGGTACCCGCGCTGGCGCGCGGCACCGAGCAACCTGTTCTGGGCGCTGCTCGCGCCGCTCGCGGGCGCCTTGGCCGTCGCCGTCGGCCTCTGCGCGGGCGCGCCGTGGTTCGCGGTGGCGGCCGCCGCCGGCCTCTGCGCCCTCTACGGCGTGCTGTGGCTGCGCATCGCGCGCCGCGCGCGCGCGCGGTGGAGCGCGGCCGACGCGCGCCTGTACGCCACCTGGATCGTGCTCGGCAAGTGGCCGTGCGCCCACGGCATGGCGACGTGGGCGTGGCGGCGGCTGCGCGGCGGGCGGCGGCAGCTGATCGAGTACAAGGGCGCGGCGGGCGGCTGACCGCCGCGCGTCAGGCGTCGACCCCGGCGCGCGCCGCGGCGACCAGCGCCAGCAATCGGCGTGCGTTCGCGGCGACGTCGTGCCGTTCGGCGACGCGCGCCGCGCCGTGCGCGCCCATGCGCGCGAGCGTCGCGTCGTCGGCGTCGAGCGCGGCCGCGAGCGCCGCTGCCAGCGCGTCGACGTCGCCGGGCGGCACGAGCCAGCCGCAGCGGCCGTCCTGCACCAGTTCGGGCGTGCCGGCGATCCAGGTCGTCACCACCGGCCGGTGCAGCGCCAGCGCCTCCATCAGCACCACCGGCAGGCCCTCGGCGAAGCTCGGCAGCGCCAGCGCCCGCGCGCGCAGCAGCAGCTCGCGCACCTCCGGGCCGGTGCGCCAGCCGAGCAGCCGCACGCGGTCGTGCAGCCGCAGCGCGAGCACGCGCTCGGTGAGCGCCGCGCGCAGTTCGCCGTCGCCGACGATGGCCAGTTCGAAGTCGCGGCCGGCGTCGCGCAGGCGCGCGGCGGCCTCGACCAGCGTCAGCTGCCCCTTCTGTTCGACCAGCCGGCCGATGTTCAGCAGCAGCGGCTTGCCGGTCGCCGGCGGCGGGGTCGGCGGCGCGCCGAGGAACGCCGGATCGACGCCGCAGCGCACGACGTGCAGCTTGGGCCAGTCCGTGCGCCGCGCCCAGCGCATCAGCTGGCTGCGGCCGTGCTCCGCGATGGCGACCGCGAAGGCCGCGCCGGCGACCTTGTCGGCGAGCGACAGCCCGTGCGGGTCGTCGAACTCCTCCGGCCCGTGCACGGTGAAGCTGTAGCGCGGACCGCCGAGCTGGTGGCACAGCAGCGCCACGGCGGCGGAGTTGGTGCCGAAGTGCGCGTGCAGGTGGTCGACGCCGTCGCGCGCGCACCAGCGCCGCAGCACGCACGCTTCCCATAGGTAGGCGAAGTGCACCAGCCGGCCGCGCTGCGAGCGACCGCCGAGCCGCCACGCCGTGGCGAGCGCGCGGCCGAACGCGAGCGGCGTCGCCAGCGCGGCGGCGAGCGTGGCGAACAGCAAGCCGGCCGCGCCGACGTCGAGGATGCGCGCCGTGCGGCCGTGCTCGGCCTGGTCGTCCGGGTCGACGAGCGTGCCGCTCCAGCCGCGCACCGCGTAGCGCCGCACCGGCGTGCCCGACGCCTCGATCGCCGCGATCTCGCGGCGGATGAACGTCTGGCTGGCCGCCGGATACTGGTTGATCAGGTAGCCGAGCATGGCGCGCGGGGGATGATCGGCAGCGGCGCGCGGGGGTTCAAGGCGAGCCTGCGGTGGCGGTGATGCCGGGCGTCCACGACGCCCGGCGGCGCAGCCACGACTCCTGCGTGTTGGCGGCGGCGAAGGCGACGCCCCGCGCGCCGAGGTCGACCAGCCGTTCGCGGTCGGCGGCCAGCGCGGCGAGCTGGCGTCCGAGCGCCGCGTCGTCGGGCCACGGCGCCGTCGCGACGCCGGCGCCCTGCTGCGCCAGTTCGGCGTAGTAGTACGTGTCGAACGCCAGCACGCCCATGCCGAGCGCCTGCGCGTCGATCGCGCTGCGCGGCGTGTCCTCGCTCAGCGGCGCGGCGAGCAGCAGGTCGAGGTCCGCCAGTTCGGCGAAGAAGGCCGGCCCGTAGGGCCGCGCGCCGTGGAAGGCGACGACGTCGCCGAGCTGCAGTTCGGCGGCGAGCGCAGCCAGCCGCGCCTGCTCGTCGCCCGCGCCGAAGACGTCGAAGGTCACGTCCGCGCCGGCGTCGCGGGCCGCGCGCACGGCGCGCAGCATGCGGTCGACGCCCTTGTACGGCACGAGGCGCCCGAAGTAGCACGCGCGCAGGCGGCGGCGCTGCCGCTGGTCCGCCGCCTTCGCCGCGAGCCGCGCGGGCGGCAGCAGCAGATCGGCCGTGTGCGCGCAGTCGAGGATGTAGTGCACGTGCGGCCGGCCGCGGCCGTAGTCGCGCACCATCGCCTGCCCCTTGAGGAACACGGTCGAGCACAGCAGGCGCGCGAGGTGGTGCTGCAGCGCCGTCCACGGTTCGTGCAGCAGCCGCCGGCGCCGGACCACGGCGCGGCTCCACGTGCCGGTGGCGAGGTTCATGCGCGCCGAACCGCGGTGGTCGATGTCGGTGACGTAGACGGTGACGCGCCGGCGCAGCCAGCCGATCAGCAGTCCGACGTTCTCGAACGGCAGGAACAGCGGCGACGGTCCCGCGTGCACCCAGCCGGCGCGCCCGACCGCTCGCCAGACGCGCGCGATCAGCCCGGGCAGGCCGAGCAGCGTCGCGAGTCGGCCGCGGCGGACGGGGTAGGCGGCGGTGAAGGCGATGCGGTCGACGTCCGGTCGCAGGATGGCGAGCGCCGACGCGGCGGCGGCCTGCGGATCGGGCGGCAGCGTCGGGGCCAGCACTTCGATCGACGTCACGCGCGGTGCGAGGCTGGCCAACAGCTCCCGGAGGTGCGTCGCGAACGCGCTCTCCACCGCGGCCCCGCCGTCCACGGGGCGGAACGGCACCGGCACGATCATCAGGTAGCGCATCGTCGTCGAGTGTAGAAGGCGAGCGGCCTCGGCGGCGACGTCCGTCCCGACTCCGGAACCGGCTTCGTGCCGGCGATGCCATCGACGCCAAGGTGCCGGCGTCGTCGGCCGGGCCGGTGTTCGCATGCGCATTCACCGCGGGCCGGCGATAGTCTGCTGGCGCGGGAACGGCGGATCCGTCGACCGCCGATCCGTCCACCGCATGGCGAACTACAGCATCGATCCGGAGACGCTCTGGCAGCGTGGCCGCGACCTCCGCGACACGTACCGCAACGCCAAGCCGTTCCCGCACATCGCCATCGACGACTTCTTCCCGCGCCCCGTCGTCGAGGCGGCGCTGGCCGAGTTCCCGGGACCGGGCGACGTCGAGTGGCAGCGCTTCCAGAACTCGCGCGAGGTCAAGCTCGCCTGCCGCGAGGAGCACCTGCTCGGGCCGGTGATCCGCGGCCTGATCTGGGAGTTCAACTCGCAGGCCTTCCTGCGCTTCCTCGAGCACCTCACCGGCATCGACAACCTGATCCCCGACCCGCAGTTGTCGGGCGGCGGGATGCACCAGATCCTGCGCGGCGGCAAGCTCGGCGTGCACGTCGACTTCAACAAGCACGGGCCCTACCAGATCGACCGCCGGCTCAACCTGCTGCTGTACCTCAACAAGGACTGGCTGGAGGAGTACGGTGGCCACCTCGAGCTCTGGAACGCGGACATGACGCGGTGCGAGCGCAAGATCCTGCCGGTCTTCAACCGCGTGGCGATCTTCTCGACCACCGAGAAGTCCTGGCACGGCCACCCCGACGCGTTGGCCTGCCCCGACGGCTGGTCGCGCAAGTCGATCGCCCTCTACTACTACACCAACGGCCGCGACGACGGCGCGCAGGCGCCCGAGCACACGACCGTGTTCCGCGAGCGACCCGGCGAGCGCCTGGCCGTCGAGCGCCAAGGCCTGCACCTGCGCGACTTCGTGCCGCCGGTGGTGTGGCGCGGCGCGAAGAAGCTGCTCGGGAGGTAGGCGCCGCCGTCGCCCGACGGTTGCCGGCGCGAGCACGCGATGATCCTCCTCGCCTACCTCGCGCTGTTCGGCATCCCGGCCTGGGCGTACGCGCACGTCGCCGCCCGCGGCGGCTCGCCGCGCGCCGTGGCGACGGCGTTGGTCTTCGGCTGGCTCGCGATGCCGTTGTTGCGCATCGACCTGCCGCTGGTGCCGCAGGCGGACAAGGCGATGCTGCTGTGCGGCGCGCTGCTCGCTGCGCTGCTGCAGACGCCGCGGGTGGCGCGGCTGCGCGACGGCCTGCGCTGGTTCGATCTGCCGCTGTTGGCGTTCTGCTGCTCGCCGTTCTGCTCGTCGGTCGCCAACGATCTCGGCGTCAAGGACGGGCTGTCGAGCGCGCTCGCGCACTCCATCGCCTTCGGCCTGCCGTACGCGCTCGGTCGCATCGCCTTCCGCGACGCCGCCGCGCTCGCCGAACTCGCGCGCGCGCTGCTCCTCGGCGCCGCCTGCTACGCGCCGCTGTGCGTGTTCGAGTCGCGCATGGCGCCGCAGCTGCACCAGTGGGTCTTCGGCATGCCCGGCCGCGTCGGTTGGGAGACGGTCGACTTCTACGGCCCGCTGCGCTACAAGGCCTCGGTCTTCATGGAGTCGCCGCTGGAGCTGACGCCGCTGCTCGGGCTCGGCACGGTCGGCGGCTGGTGCCTCTGGCGCGCCCTGCAGATGCGGCGGATCCACGGCTACGCCATGCGCTGGTGGATCGCCGGCGCGGCGGTCGCCCCGTTGATGGGCAAGTCCCTCGGTGGCGTGACGCTGTCGCTCGCCGCGTTCGCCACGGTCGCCGCGACGCGGCGCCTGCGCACGTCGGTCATCCTCGTCGCCCTCGTCTGCGTCACGCCGGCCTACATCGCGACCCGCGCGTCCGGCTGGTGGGACGCGATGAACTTCGTCGAGTTCCTGCGCGAGAACGTCAGCGAGAGTCGCTCCGCGTCGATGTGGACGCGCGTCGTCAACGAGAACATCCTCGTCGTCAAGGCGCTGGAACAGCCGGTGTTCGGCTGGGGCGGGTGGGGCCGCAACCGCGTCTACGACGAGGAAGGCAAGGACATCTCGATCCTCGACGGCTTCTGGATCATCACCCTCGGCTGCAACGGTTGGTTCGGGCTCGGCAGCTGGCTGCTCGTGGTGTGGCTGCCGGTCGCCCTGGTGCTGTCGCGATGGCGACGGCTCCGGCTGTGGCGCGGCAGCGGCATGATGGTCGTCTGGGCGACGACGGCGGTGCTGATCCACTCGATCGACTGCATCGCCAACAGCATGGTCAACCCGGTCTACTACCTGCTGATGGGGGCCCTCGCGACCATCGCCGTGCGCGGCGCTGCGGCGGTTGCGGTTGAGGCCGCCGCCGGGTCGGCAGCCGGTGGGCCGCCGGCGCGGCGGGCGCCCTTGCGCCCACGTCACACCGTAAGCGCGAGCTGACGGCCGGCCCGTCGCCGCAGGGTCGCCGCATCGCCGCCGGGGTCCGCCGCCTGGGCGCCGCCGGACCGCCGCCGGATCGCTTCCGGTGCGCTTGAGCGCCGGTCTCGATTTGGGTACGGGAGATGCCCGGCGCCATGGCGGTTTGCGGAATCTGGTGATTCCTTGAGCGAGCGTTCGGCGCAATCGACCGATACGCCCGTGTATGAGCAGCAATCCGATCCATTCGCCAGCGGCTGTTGGCGCGCGCCGAACCGGTAATGCCAGCGACCGTCCTGGCACGAAGCGCCACCCTGCGCTCGCCTGGACGCTGGCCGTGGCCGCGTCGCTCCTGGCCGCGGCGTGCAGCAGCGGCGGCATCGACAATGGCACCGTCGGCGCCTCCGGCAGCGGTGGCGAAGGCAATGGCGGCACGCCGGGCGGCGGCAGCGGCGGCGGCACGGGCACCGGTGGCGGCACGGGCAGCGGCGGCGGCACGGGCAGCGGCGGCGGCACGGGCACCGGCGGCGGCACGGGCACCGGCGGCGGCACGGGCACCGGCGGCGGCACGGGCACCGGCGGCGGCAGCGTCGTCACCGGACCGCGCTGGTCGGACCCGACGACGTGGCCGGGCGGCGTGCTCCCTGGCGCCAACGCCAACGTGCACATCGGCGCCGGCCAGACCGTCGTGCTCGACACGGCGACCGCCGAACTCGACCTGCTGCGCATCGAGGGAACCCTGCGCGTCGATCCGGCGGTGGCCGTCGCGATCACCGCGGACAGCATCGAGATCCTGCCCGGCGGCCTGCTCGAGATCGGCACGGAGTCGGAGCCGTACGGCCAGCAGGCCGTGATCACGCTGACGGGCGCGCGCGGCGTGCACACTGCGCGCAGCGAGGACAATGCCCTCGACAACGACGGCGTGCAGCGCGCGATCCGCGTCATGAATGGCGGCACGCTGCGGCTGCACGGCCAGACGCCCTCCTTGCTCAAGACCAAGCTGAACAACCATGCCCTGGCCGGCGCCACGCAGTTCGCGCTCGCCGACACGGTCAGCTGGCGCGCGGGCGATCGCATCGCCGTGTCGACGACCGACTTCCACGGTGTCGGGCAGACCGAGATGCTGACCTTGGCCGGCGACGTCGATGGCGCCGTGCTGCAGACGACGACGCCGCTGCAGACGTTCCGCTGGGGCCTGCTGCAGTACCCGCTCGACAATCCGGTCAACGGCGTCGGCGTGAGCCTGTCGCAGGGACCGTTCACGCCGCCGGCGGCCACGAGCCCGACGGTGCTCGACGAGCGCGCCGAGATCGTCAATCTGTCGCGCCGCATCGTCGTGCAGGGCGCCAACGACGCCGACTGGCAGTCCCAGGGCTTCGGCGTGCACGTCATGGTCATGGGCCTCAACAGCACGGCCCAGGTCGACGGCGTCGAGTTCCGCCGCTGCGGCCAGCGCCGCGCGATGGGCCGCTATCCGTTCCACTGGCACATGCTGTCGTACACGGCCGCCAACCAGTCCGGCGTCGGCGGCGGCGTCTTCCTCGGCGACGTCGCGGCGGGCGCGCACTACCTGCGCGACTCGTCGATCTGGGGCAGCGAGAACCGCGCGGTCACCATCCACGGCACCTGCGGCGTCACGGTCGACAACGTCCACGCCGTCGACGTGAAGGGCCACGCGTTCTTCCTCGAGGACGGCTCCGAGATGCGCAACACGCTCACGCACTGCGTGGCGATGCAGGTGCGCAATCCGGGCGCCAACCGGATCAAGAACAACGACACCGACGCGTCGGGCTTCTGGATCACCAATCCGGTCAACACGCTGACCTGGTGCAGCGCGTCGGACTGCGACGGCCGCGGCATCTGGAACAGCTTCGCGCAGCGCTGCTTCGGCATGTCGCGCAACGCCACGACCGTGCCCAACACGCTCGTCATCCTCCGGCAGGAGGACAACACGGGGCACGGCAATCTGCTGCAGGGCGCGACCACCGAGTTCGCCGTGCTCGACGAGGCGGGCAACACCGGCGGCCTGTTCTACAACCCGACCGCGATGGCGACGATCGCGCGCAATCGCGTCTGGAAGAACCGGGACGGCGGTTACCTCAATCGCGTCACGACCATCCAGTACCTCGACTGGACGGCGGCCGACAACAACGGCCGTGACTTCAGCGGCCAGACGATCAACGCGCTGAAGCGCGGCTCGCTGATGGTCAGCCGCAGCCTGAACTCGGCGACGCCCTTCACGGATCCGCGCCGCATCGCGTTCGCCAGCTACCACTTCACGATGGACATCCGTGACATCACGGCCATCGACTACCAGTTCGCCGGGCCGGCGCTGCACTGGTCGTACGCGTTCGTCTCGGGTGGCGGCGTGTTCGACCTGTCGGACATCTACGACAAGTCGATCGGCCTCGGCCACCTGCGCAACGAGAACTGGAAGCTGGTCAATTCGAACGCCGGCTACATCACGCCGCCGCCGTACTTCGACGGCTTCCCGCTGGCCACCAACGTCGCCGGCCGGTTCCGCTACTGGTCGCTCGCCGGCGCGCACTGGGACCCGAACGGCTACTGGGGTCCGGCCGGCAACTACCTGATTCCCGACCGGCCGTTCTACACGCACGGGCTGAGCAACCTGCAGGCGGCGAGGCCTGGCAATGGCAACGGCTGGACCACGCCGTCGCTGTTCTACGGCCTCGCCGACGTCGTGCTCGACGGCGAGACGCCGCCGCTATGGGGCGGTCCGAGCATGATCGCCTTGCGCCTCGGCCGCCTGAACAACTCGAACGCCGAGGTCGCCGAGCACACGATCGGCGATCCGTTCCAGTCGCTGTTCTTCGGCGGCATGCGCTACTTCTCCGTCGCCAAGGGCGGTCGCTATCGCCTGACGTTCCCGAGCGGCCGCATGCCGGTGAGCCAGCTGCGCGTGGCGCTCGACAATGCGTGGCGCGCCGACGACCGCGTGCTGGTCGGGCTGCCGTGGCCGGGCAACGTGCCGGTCGCGGGTCGCTACGACTCCGGTTCCGACTCGCGCACGGTCCAGCAGAAGCTGGCCGCCAACGTCACCCGCCTGTTCGTGCGCAATGGCACCAGCATCGACAACGTGCTGGCCGACCCGACGGGCGCGCGGATCTGGCAGGACACGGCGAACAACGTCGTCTGGGTGCAGGCCGTCGGCGGCATGGCGCTCAACGTCTGGGGCTACGACGGGCGCAACGAGGACAGCCTCAAGCGCCAGCACTACATCTACCTGCACCCGCAGTGACCAAGGCGAGGAACCAGACCATGGCGACGACGATGTCCGGTCCGACGGCGAGTTCGCGCGGACTGTCGTGGCTCGGCGCGGCCGCGGCTGCGGCCGCTGCGGCCGCCTGCATCGCCGGCATGGCCGCGGGCTGGCGCGCGGCCGGATCGACGGCCGCGAGCGCCACGGCCGCGACCGCAGCCGCCGCGCCCTGCGGCGCCACCGAGCTCGAACTCGGCCGCGAGGTCTGCGGCGAGTGCTGCGAGACGCGCATCTGGAGCGCGATCGGCAGCCTGCCGGGCGTGCGCGACGTCGTCGTCGAGCGCGGGTCGTCGAAGATCGTCGTGCACCACGACGCCGCCGGCTCGGCCGATCGGCTCGTCGCCGGCCTGCGCGAGAAGGAGTACCCCGAGGCGCGCCGCGTCGGCGCCGTCGCGGACGCGCAGGGCCGCGTCTGGATCCGCCCGGTCGTGGCGCCGCGCTGACCGCCGACCAGCCGACGGCCGGCTGCCGCGCCGCGCGCAGACGCGCCGGACCCCGACCGATCAGCCGCGCGGCGGCTCGCCGTCGCGGGCGGTGCGCCGCCACGTCGTCTCGCGGCCGCGCCAGAGCCCCAGGTACAGCGGCAGCTTCCACGCCACGTAGAAGGGGATGCGCGCGAGATCGCGCAGCGGCAGCACGCCGCGGGCGTGCGCGGCCCAGGCGGCCAGCGTCGCGACCGCGACCGCGCCGAGCGCCGTCGCCGCGATGCGCGCCGCGGTCCAGTCGGCCGTCGCCGCGCCGATGACGATGGTCGCGGCGAGCGCGCCGGACAGCAGCACGACCAACAGCGCCAGCGGCGGCACCAGCAGGTCCAAGCCAAGCGCCAGCAGGGCCGGGCGACCCAACAGGCCCCGCCAGACCAGCGCCGGTCCGCGCCGCCACGCGGTCGCGAGCTGGCCGTGTTCCCACCGCCGGCGCTGCCGCGCGGCTTCGTCGTCGTCGCGCGGCAGCACGCTGCGCACCCGCACCTCGGGACAGGCGCGGCACGGCGCGCCGGCCGCCGCCGCCGCGAGACCCAGCGCCAGGTCCTCGACGATGTCGCCGCCGAGCGCGCGGGCGTGCGCGGTCAGCGACCACGGCAGGGCGAAGCCGCTGCCGGTGATCTGGCACGGCAGGCCCAGCCGCGCGAGGCCGCGCGGTCGCACGCGGTTGCGCACCAGCACGGCGAACGCGCCGAGCCGCGCCAGCGGCGAAGCCTGGTCCGGAGCGGTCAGCAGGTACTCGGCCTGCGCCGGTCGGCCGGCGGCCGCGGCGAACGTCGCGAGGCCGCGCAGCGAGCCAGCCGCGATGCGGCAATCGGCGTCGACGAACACGACGACGTCGGGCGGAACGGCGGCGAGGTGCGCCAGCGCGTGCGCGAGCGCGTGGCCCTTGCCGCGGCGCGTCGGGTCGCGGCGTTCGAGCACCGTCGTCGCCGCTGCGCCACCGGCCGCCGCCGCCGCCGCGCGCGCCACCGCCGCCGTCTCGTCGGCGCAGTTGTCGGCGACGACGACGAGCCGATCCCCGGCGGCGAGCTGCGGCAGCAGGTCGGCGACCGTGCCGCCGATGCCGCCAGCTTCGTCGTGAGCCGGCACGACCACGGCCACGCGCAGGCCCGGGTCGATGGCGAGCGACCGCGGTCGCCGTGGCAGGCTGCCGAGCAGGCACTGCCCCGCATAGGTCGCCGCCGGCACGGCGAGCAGCGCGCTCGCCACCGTGGCGGCGCCGGCCAGGACTTCGGTCGCATGCATCGCGGCGGTCATGGTGAAGCACCGGGTCCCTCGCCGCCACTGCGCAGCGTCCCGATCGCGCGCGCCCGGTGCGCCGGTCCACCGCGCGGCGGGGGGCGGCTCAGAAGACGACCGACGCGCAGTTGGTGCGGAACCAGCCGGTCAGCGGATCGAGGCCGACGGCCTGGAAACGCATCGTCAGGCCGTTCAGCAGGCCGGGCGGCAGCAGGTACTGCACGCCGAGCGACGGCAGACCGCCGCCGCCGGTACCCGACAGCGACACCCCGCCGAACACGCCGACGCCGTCTTCGAGCACCACGGCGAGCGCGTCGGCCGGATCGATGCACAGCGCGCCGATCGGAGTCGACAGCGACGCCACGCCGGGGAAACCGGTCAGCAGGATGTACGGCACCTGCGGCGGATTGGCGTCGGTGGCGTTGGCCACGGCCACGCTCAGTTGCGGCGCCGCGTGGTTCGCCGTCAGCCTGCGGGCGAACAGGTCGAAGGTCGCCGTCGCGCCGCTGTTCGCCTGCACCGCGAACACGCGGATGCCGCCGCCGGCGCCGGTCGCCGCGAGGCTGGCCTGCGCGAAGCCGGCGGCGTCGGTCAGCGTCGGCATCGGCGTGAGCAGCGTCGCGCCGCCCTGGACGCTGAAGACCACCGGCGTGTTGGCCAGCGGCTGCCCCAGGCCGTCGAGCGCGCGGACGACGACCGGCTGCGGGAAGGGATCCCCGACGGCGACGCGCTGGCCGCCGCCGGCGGCGGCGAGCAGGCCGTTCTGGACGCCGGCGCGGCGGATGCGGCCGATCTCGCCGAAGAAGAAGCTGCGCACGAACCACAGGCAGCCGTCCGGCCCCAGCCGCAGCGCGGCCACGTTGGTCAGGCCGTCGCCCCACGCCGTCGGCGAGGGCTGGCCAGCGACCGGTGGCGCGACCGTCCAGCCGTTCGGGGACTCGACCAGCCGTCGGATCTCGCCCGCGTAGTAGTCGGTGACGAACAGGTGGCCCTCGTAGGCGGCCCCGAACCCGGCGATCTGCGGCCGATTGCGGTAGCGCGGCCCGGCCATGATCGATCGCCAGCCGGTGGCATTGAACTCGGCGAAGATCGGATCGACGTACGGCGTCGTCGGGTCGGGCGGGCAGCCCGGTCCGGGCTGGAAACCCTCGCGGCGGCTCCAGCCGTAGTCGCGCAGCGCCGGCGTGCCGGACCCGCGGACGTACTCGTCGAGTTCCTCGCACAGCGCCTCGCCGACGTCGCCGAAGTAGAGGTTGCCGGTGGCCTCGTCGATCTCCATGCGGAACGGGTTGCGCAGGCCGTAGGCGATGACGAGTTGCGCGAAGCCGGTCGTCGCACTCAACGGATTGTCACCCGGATCGAGTTGCGCCAGCGGCGGCGCGATGGCGCTCGGCGTCGGCGGCAGCGCGGCGACGGCCAGCCGCAGCAGGCACCCGACGCCGCTCGCCGGCGAGACCGCGCTGCAGCTGTCGGCGTCGTCGCCGATCGACACGTAGAGCATGCCGTCGGGTCCAAAGCGCAGCGACCCGCCGTTGTGGATCGCCGCCACGTTCGGCGGCGTGTCGAGCACGGCCCGCCGCGACGCGAGATCGAGCGTCAGGTTGACGCTGGCCGGCGCGTTGCGCGGCCCCAGCAGCGTGTAGCGATCGAGGTGCATCGCCGCGTCGAGCGTGCTCGTGTACCAGACGTAGACGTGGCCGTTGGCGGCGAACTGCGGGTCGGCGACGACGCTGAGCAGTCCGCTCTCGCCGCCCGACGAAACGGACGGCACCGCGCCGATCACGCCGTACCCGCCGCTGGCGTAGACGACGATGTCGCCGGGCTGCGTCGCGATCAGGCAGCGGCCGTCGGGCAGGAAGCACAGGTCCGTCGGTCGGGTCAGCGAGTCCGACAGCAGCGTGTCGACGACGAAGCCGTCCGGGACGTTCTGGGCAAGGGCCGTCGTGGCGGCCAGCAGTGCGAGGGCGGAGGTGCGGAACATCGGGCCGGGAAGTGTACAGCGCGTCGGCGGTGTCGGTGGCCGGTGGCGCTCGCCCCGGTGGCATCGCCGGCGCCGCCATGTCGGTCGTGCGCATGCTGGCTGCGGTATGGTGCCGCGTCCCCGCGCCGCGGCGGTCGCCGCGCGCGCGCACCCTTGTGATGACGACGAGTCTCGCTCCTGCCCCGTCGACCGCCAGCCCTGCCGACCGGTCGCGCCTGCGGATCGTGCTGCTCGCCTACGTCGCCTTGTCGTGGGCGCTGTTCGGCGGCGACGCCATCGGACCGTCGTGGCGGGAGTGCGACACGCAGTGCATCGCCCGCAACCTCGCGTTCGAGCGCTTCGACGTGCTGCGACCGCGCGTCGACTGGCGCGGCGACACCAGCGGCGAGTTCGAGGGCGAGATGCCGGTCTACCAGGCCGTCGTCGCGATCGGACTGCGCGCCTTCGGCGACGTCGAATGGCCTGGCAGGCTGGTCTCGTTGGCGGCGACGGCATGGCTGGCGGCGTCGTGGTTCGCCGTGCTGCTGCGCAGCTGCGGTCGCCGCGGCGCGTGGTTCGGCTTGTTCGCCCTGCTCGGCAGCGCGCAGGCTGCGCACCTCGGCACGCGCGTCATGCCCGACGCCACCAGCCTCGCGCTCGGCGCGGCCGGGCTCGCCGCATTCGTGCGCTTCCTCGACGACGGCCGCGACCGCACCCTGCTGCTCGCCGTGGCGTGGACCGCGCTCGGCGCGCTCGCCAAGCCGACGTCGCTGCAGTTCGTGGCGCTGCAGGCGGTCTTCGCCGCCGCGCTGCGGCCCGAATGCTTGCGGCAGGCGCGGGTCTGGCTCGGGTTCGCGGTCGTCGTCGCCGCCGCGGCGGCGTGGATCGCGCACGCGCGCGTGCTCGGCCTCGCGACCGGCCTGACCTTCGGCGTGACGTTCGGCGACGTGAAGACGCCGGACCTCGCGACCGTGCTGCGGCCCGGCCTCTGGCTGGCCCTGGCGCGTTCGACCCTGGCGTACGGGTGCGGTTGGCTCGGCCTCCTGGCCGGCGCGCGCCTCCTGGCGGCGCGGCGGGCGGATCGGCTCGACGTCGGCTTCGCCGCGGTCGTCGCGCTCGGACTCGTCGGCTCGTTCCGCTACAGCCACGACGCCGGCATGGGGCCGCACTACCACGCCTTCGCGGCGCTGCTCGGCTCGTGGTGGATCGGGCGCGCTGTCGCCTTGGCGCCGTCGCCGCGCTGGCTCGCGCCGTGCGCCGCAGTCGCCATCGCCGTGGTCGCCTCGCATTCGACCTTGGCCGAGATCGCGCACCGTCCAGGCCGGGCGCCGACGAACCACGATGCGACCGCGGCGCTGATCCGCGCGCATTCGGCGCCGACCGAGCGCATCGTCGTCCGCGGACCGAAGGTGGCCTTCGATCCCCTGTGGCAGCGGCCGTCCAACTTCGAGGAGCCCGTGCTGCCGTACCTTGCGCGCCGGCGGGCGTGGGTGCTGCCGGCGGACCGCGTCGACGGGCCGCGGCTGGCCGAACTGGCGGCGCGCGGCGCCGCGCTCTACGTCGAGACCGCGCCGGAGCGGCAATCCGGCGCGTTCGCCGCGTGGCTCGCGGCGAACGCGCCGGTGATTGCGCGTTCGCCGTCGGTTACGCTGCATCGTCTGTTGCCACGATGACGTGCCGGGACCTGACGGCGGACACCGCGATCGCAGCGATCGCCGAGGTGGGGGAGTGACGCCGCACGGCGAGCGGTCCGTCGCGGCCATTGCGCGCATCCACTCGGTGTTCCCGATGCCGGCTGCCCGCTCGGGCATCGCCAGCATCCTGCTGGAGTTCTGCGACGCGGTCGATCGCGACGCCGGCCTGCGCCGGCGCTTCGCATGCACCGCGTGGATGTCCATGGCCAACCGCGAGGCGATGCGGCGATACCTGCGCGGTGCCGTGCCGCTGCCCCTCGCGCGGTTGCTCGTCCGGGGACGGCTGGGCATGGAATGGATGACGCGCTGGACGATGCGGCGTCTGCGCGCCGAGGCCCGCGCCGGCGACGTGGTCGTGCTCTATCCGGGCCCGTCGCCGGCGGACGTCGCCGCGCTGCGCCGCAAGGGCGTCACCATCGTGCACGATCCGGTCAACGCGGCGTTCCCGCGCGGCCGCCGCATGCTCGAACGCGCCTACGCTGCCGCCGGCTCGCCGATGCCTTCCGGTCCGGACACGGCGGCGATCGCCCACGAGCGCGCCAAGGTCGCCGCCGCGGACGTGGTGTTGGCCTGCAGTCCGCACGTCGCCGACAGCTACGCCGAGCTCGGCGTGCCGCGCGAACGCATCCTGCCGAGCAGTTACGGCTACAACCCGCACACCTTCCAGCCGGTCCGCCGCACCGGCGCACGCCCCACCTTCCTGTTCGCCGGCACCGGCTCGGTGCGCAAGGGCCTGCCGGTGCTGCTGGCCGCGTGGGCGCGCGCCGGCATCGACGGCCGGCTGCTCGTCGTCGGTCGGGTCGACGCCGAGGTCGCGGAGCGCCACGCCGAGCGCATGCGGCAGTCGACGGTGGAGTTCCGGCCGCACACGTCGGACCTCGCCGGCGTGTACGGCGAAGCCGACGCCTTCGTGCTGACGAGCTTCGAGGAAGGCAGCCCCCTGGTCAGCTACCTCGCGCTCGCCGCAGGACTGCCGTGCGTGCTGTCGCCCGCGTCGGCGGGCTGGGTCGTGCGCGACGGCGTCGAAGGCCTCGTCGTCGAGCCCGACGACGTCGACGGCATCGCCCGCGCCTTGCGCGCGTTGGCCGACGACGCGGCGCTGCGCGGTCGCCTGGCCGGAGCCGCCGCGCGGCGCAGCGCCGACTACACGTGGGATCGCGTCGCGCAGCAGCGGCTCGCGGCGCTGGCGCCGTTCCTGCCGCGCTGAGACACCGGTTGGTCCGCAGGCGCTGAGCGCGCGCACTGGATCCGTCGACCGCTGCGG
The DNA here is from genome assembly GCA_046306335.1 of Planctomycetota bacterium. Taxonomy (GTDB): domain Bacteria; phylum Planctomycetota; class UBA1135; order UBA1135; family UBA2386; genus UBA2386. The sequence goes on along the minus strand of JBKDXM010000044.1, from coordinate 18,374 downwards.
CCATGATGCCGCGCCGGACCGCCCGTGCCGAACACCCTCGAAGAACGCCTGCTGCGCATGCTCGACCGCGAGGAGCGCGAAGAGCTGCGCAACCATCGCGAGATGCGCGCGCAGCCGATCGACGTGCGCGTCAACGAGGGCGAGTGCATCGCCGGCGCGGCCTATCTCGGCGAGCGCAACGGCGCGCACGCCTTCCGCGTCGCCGAGAACCTGTCGCGCTTCCGCGTCGGCGACCTGCTGGTCGTCGGCGACGGCCTCGACCTCGAACGCGCCCTGCCGCTGGTCTGCGGCGAATTCGACGCCAACAAGGGCGTCCTGCTGTGTGCCGCCGATCCGTACTCGCGGGGCCGCATGCCGCGCTTCGAGGTCGGCGTCGAGTACGTCGTCGATCGCCGGCCCCGCACGCAGCAAGGCCGCTTGCGCGAGGTCGTGCGCGCGGCGTTCGCGACGCCGCGGTTGGCGGCGGCGCTCGCTGGCGGGCAGGTCGTCACGGCCGACGCCGGTCGCCACGCCCGCGCCGTCGAAGCGCTGGCCGGCCGCGGCCTCAACGCGGTCCAGGTCGAGGCCGGCGCGGCGGCGATCGCCACCGAGAGCCTCGCGCTGGTGCAGGGTCCGCCGGGCACCGGCAAGACCCGTCTGCTCGCCGCCGTCGTGGCGGCGCTGTGCGCGCGCGGCTGCCGCGTCGCGCTGTGCGCCTTCACGCACCGCGCCGTCGACAATGCGCTGCTGGCGATCCGCCGCGAGGCGCCGGAGCTCAAGCTCGTCAAGCTCGCCGCCGGCGCGCCCGACGCCCGCAGCCCGCTGCGCGGCGCCGGCGTCGAGTCGGCGGACGCCAAGACGCTGCGCACGCCGGAGGGCGGCTGCGTCGTCGCCGGCACCTGCTTCCAGATCGGCAAGCTGCACGAACGCGAGGGCTTCCACTACGCGATCTTCGACGAGGCGGGCCAGCTGCCGGTCCCGCACGCGCTGCCGGCGATGGCGCGCGCCGCCCGCTGGCTGTTCTTCGGCGACCACATGCAGCTGCCGCCGGTCATCGCGCGCGCCGACGTCGACCCGCAGGCCGCGCAGTCGGTGTTCGAGTTCCTGCACGAGCGCTACGGCAGCCACCTGCTCGACGTCACGTACCGCATGAACGACGGCGTGTGCCGCGTCGTCAGCGAGACCTTCTACGGCGGGCGGCTGCACCCCGCGTCGGCGGCGGCGGCGCGCCGCATGCCGTTCGTGCCCGGCGGCAAGCTCGACGACGCGCTCGATCCGGCGCACGGCGTCACGTGGCTGCGCATCGACCATCGCCAGCCCGGCCAACGTTCGCCCGAGGAGGTCGCCGCCGTCGGCGACCTGATCGAGGACCTCGTGCGACGGCACGGCGTGCCGCCGCAGGAGATCGCCGTCATCGCGCCGTTCCGGGCGCAAGTCAGCCAACTGCGCGCCGCGGTCGATCGCCGCCAACTGGCCGGCGGCGGGGCGATCGTCTGCGACACCGTCGACAGCATCCAAGGCCAGGAGCGCGAGGTCGTGAGAGTCTCGCTGACGGTCGGCGACGTCAGCGAGGCACGCGTGCGCGGCGGCTTCCACCTGTCGCTCAACCGGATCAACGTCGCGCTGTCGCGCGCGCGCACCAAGGCCGTGCTGGTCGCGAGTTCGCACGCCTTCCTCGCCCTGCCCGACGATCCCGCCGGCCTGCGGCACGCGTCCCGCTGCAAGGAACTGCGCGCGCGCCTGCACGAGGTCGACCTGACGCGCTTGTACGCGTCGGTCGGCGGTTGAGGCGCGGCGTCGCCGGCGCGCACCCGCCGCCGAACTGCAGCCCCTGGACAACGTCCGCGCGGGGCGGCCTCATGGCCGCCCGCCGATGACCACCGTCTCCGCCGAAGAAGCCGTCCGCTGCGTGCGCTCCGGCGACCGCGTGTTCCTGCACGGCGGCGCCGCGACGCCGCTGGCGCTGGTCCGCGCGCTCGCCGCCCGCGCCGGCGAACTGCGCGACGTCGAACTCGTCCACCTGCACACCGAAGGCGAGTACCCGCTGGTCGCGCCGGGCATGGCGGCGAGCTTCCGCGCCAACGCGCTGTTCCTCGGCGCCAACCTGCGCGACGCCGTCGGCCGCGGCGACGCCGACTACGTGCCGGCGTTCCTCAGCGAGATGCCGGCGCTGTTCCGCGACGGCGTGCTGCCGCTCGACGTCGCCTTGGTGCACTGCTCGCCGCCCGACCGCCACGGCTTCTGTTCGCTCGGCTGCTCGGTCGACGTCGCGCGCGCGGCCGTCGACGCCGCGCGGCTCGTCGTGGCGCAGGTCAACCCGCGCATGCCGCGCAGCCACGGCGACGGTGTCGTGCACGCGTCGCGCTTCGCCGCCATGGTCGCCGTCACCGACGAGCTGCCGACGATGGCGCCGCCCGCGCTCGGGCCGGTCGAGCACGCGATCGGCCGCCACGTCGCGGCGCTGGTCGAGGACGGCGCGACCCTGCAGATGGGCATCGGCGCGATCCCCGACGCGGTGCTCGCGGCGCTGCGCGCCCACAAGGACCTCGGCGTGCACACCGAGATGTTCGCCGATGGCGTGCTCGACCTCGTCGCGCGCGGCGTCGTCACCGGCCGGCGCAAGGTCGTGCACCCGGGCAAGGTCGTCGCCGGCTTCGCCATGGGCACGCGCGCGGTCCACGACTTCCTCGACGACAACCCGCAGGTGGCGATGCTCGACATCGCATACGTCAACGACCCGCAGGTCATCCGCCGCAACCCCAAGGTCGTCGCCATCAACAGCGCGATCGAGATCGACCTGACCGGGCAGGTGTGCGCCGACTCGATCGGCACGCGCATGGTCTCGGGCGTCGGCGGGCAGATGGACTTCCTGCGCGGCGCGGCGCTGTCGCCCGGCGGCAAGCCGGTCATCGCGCTGCCGTCGACGACGTCGAAGGGCGTCTCGCGCATCACCGCGCTGCTCAACCCCGGCGCCGGCGTCGTCACCACGCGCGCGCACGTGCACTGGGTCGTGACCGAGCACGGCGCCGTCGACCTGCGCGGCAAGAATCTGCGCCAGCGCGCCGTCGCGCTGATCGGCATCGCCGACCCGGCGCACCGCGAAGGCCTCGCCCGCGCCGCGCGCGAGCGCTTCGGCCGCCTGCCCTGAAGGACCGCGCGGACAGCGCTCCCGCTCGCCGTGGTCAGGTCCCGCCGCGGCGCAGCAGGAAACGGTCGCGCAGCCGGGGCGAGCCGTCCTTGGGATCGATCGACCAGTGGCCGGCGAGCTCGCGGCCGTCCGTGGCGACCGTGCCGAGGTAGCGCACGGCGTGGCCGGTCACCTGCAGCACGATCTCGGTCTTGCCGGCGAGCCGCACGCTGGTGTGCGTCGGGCCCTGGTAGGTCTTGGTGAACGTGACGACGCGGCCCTGCACTTCGCCCTCGACGACCGAGCGCTCGGGCAGTTCGGCGAGGATCTCGACTTCGCCGAACAGCCGCTCGGCCATCGTGTCGCCGCCCATCGTCGTGCGGTCGAGCTTCTGGCTGCCGGCCAGCAGCGTGTCGGCGTCGCGCATCTCGCCGACGAACGACTGCCCGCGCTGCACGACGCGCATCGAGATGCCGTGGGCGCGGCCGTCCTGCACGTAGTGCCCCTGCCAGTCGCCGCTCAGGTCCGCGTGGATCGTCACGCCGGCGAGCATCGGGCGGGGGCGGCCGCCGTCAAGGCCCGCCACCGGCCAACATGGCTGCGAGCGTGTCATCCGCCGCCTCGGCTGCTGTCAGCGCGCCTTGGCACCGGCGCAACGGCAGCCCCTCCGCTGGCGTCGGCGGCGCGAAGGCCGCGCGCAATCGCGCGGTGACCGCGGCGTCGGCGTCGCTGAGCGCGCCGCCGCGCGCGGCCCGCTCGGTGGCGCGCGCGAGCGCGGTCGCGGCATCGACGTCGACGTGCAAGACCATGGCCTGCGCGCCGGCGGCGCCGGCGGCGGTCGCCGCCGCGCGACGCTGGTCGGCCGTCGCGAAGTTGCCGTCGAGCACGACGACGCCGGCGCCGGCGGCCGTCGCCGCAGCGGCCGCGGCGAACACCGTCGCATACGTGCGCGCGGTGAACTCCGGCGTGTAGACGGCGGCATCGCCGTGCTGCTGCGGCGCGATGCCGGCGAGCTGTTTACGCACCGCGTCGGTCGCCACCACCGGCCAGCCGGTCGCCGCGTGCAGCGCCGCGGCGATCGTCGACTTGCCGCTCGCCGGCGGACCGCACAGCACGAGCCAGCGCGGGCCGTCCGCTTCGCAGCCGTAGGTGGCGGCGAGCCGCAGGTGCGCGCGCGCCGAATGTCGCGCGCCGTCGCGATCGGCCGCCGGCAGTGCCGCGTCGACGGCTGCGATCGCAGCGACCTTGGCGCGCACCATCGCCCGGTAGCTGCAGAGCCACGGCAGCAGCGCGGGCAGGTCGCCGTCGCCGCTGCGCGCGACGTAGGCGTCGACGAACGCGCGCGCCAGCGCCGGGGCGCCGCGGTAACGCAGGTCCATCGCCAGGAAGGCGACGTCGGCGGCGACGTCCGCGATGCGGAAGCGCGGCTCGAACTCGATGCAGTCGTAGACCGCCGGCGGCGCGGTCATGCAGACGTTGCGCGCGTGCAGGTCGCCGTGGCCGTCGACGACGTGGCCGGCGCTGGCGCGGGCGCGCAACGTCGGCAGCAGGCGCGCGAAGCCGGCGCGCGAGGCGGCGGCGACCGCTGCCAGCAGGCGGGCCGGCAGCGCGCCGTCGCCGAGCGCCTGCGCCTGCGCGAAGTTCTCGTCCGCGAAGCGCGCGAGCAGTGCGGTGCTGGCGGTTGCGGCGGCTGCGGCGGGCCGTTCGCAGCGCGCGTGGAAGTCGGCGACGTGCGCGGCCAGCGCGGCGATGGCGGCGGGCGTCACGGCGCCGACGCGCAGCAGTTCGTCGAGCATGCGCGCCTGCGGCAGCCGCCGCATCACCACCGCGACGTCGAGGTCGGCGAGGCCGCCGCCGCCGTCGTCGTCGCCGACCGGCGCGAAGCGCACCACGTCGTCCGCGCCCCGGCGCAGCGCAGCCGTGCCGAGGTACACATCGGGGCACAGCCGCCGGTTGAGCCGGACCTCGTCGCGGCAGGCCTGCCGCCGCGCTGCGAGCGGCGCGAAGTCGACGAACGGCAGCGTCACCGCCTTCTTCAGCTTGTAGACGAGGTCGCCGGCGAGGCACACGACCGACAGGTGCGTCTGCAGCACGCGTACGTCGGCCGCTGCGTGCGGGTAGCAGGCGGGGGACGCGAGCGCGGCGAGATGGTCGGTGGCGGTCATCGCGCCGCCCCGCGCCGCGCCGGGACCGCGCGCGCCAGGGCCAAGGGGTCGCAGCTGCGCGCAGCGCCGTTCACGGCAGCATGCCCAGCGCCAGCCAGCCGACCCAAAGCAGCACGCCGAGCGCCATGCCGAGTGCGAGCACGCGCAGCGCGTGGGCGGCGGCGCGCTTCACAGCGACTCCAGCAGCGCCTGGAACTGGGCTTCGTCGAGGACGTTGAGCCCGAGTTCCTGCGCCTTGGCCAGCTTGCTGCCGGCGTCGGTCCCGGCGACGACGTCGGTGACCTTCTTGCCGACGCTGCCCGCGGTGCGCGCGCCGAGCGCCTCGACCCTGGCCTTGGCGTCGTCGCGCGACATCGTCGTCAGGCCGCCGGTGAACACGAACACGCGGCCGGCGAGCGGCCCGCCGCCCGTCGCCGCCTGCCGCTGTGGCGCCACGCCGGCGGCGGCGAGCGCTGCCAGCGTCGCGCGGTTCTTCGGCGACGCGAAGAACTCGACCACCGCCGCCGCGACCTCCTCGCCGACGCCGTCGACCGCCATCAGCGCCTCGGCGTTGGCCGCGGCCAGCGCGTCGAGCGAGCCGAAGTGGCTGGCGAGGTCCTTCGCCGTCGTCTCGCCGACGTGGCGGATGCCGATGCCGTGCAGGAAGCGCGCCAGCGTCGGCGTCTTGCACGCGTCGATGCGCAGCAGCAGGTTCTGCGTGCTCTTCGCGCCCCAGCGGTCGAGCTCCAGCAGCTGCGCCTTCTTGTCGGCGAGCGCGAACACGCCCTCGACCGAGGCGACGAGCTTGGCGGCGACGAGCTGCTCGACCTGCTTGGGCCCGAGGCCCTCGATGTCGAACGCGCGCCGGCCGGCGAGGTGCACGATGCGGCCGACGAGCTGGTCGGGGCAGTCGAGGTTGCTGCAGTAGACGAACTTGCCCTCCGCCTGCAGCGGCCCCTGGCACGACGGGCAGGCGGCCGGCGGCGTCGCCGGCGCGCTGCCGTGCGGCCGCGCCGCGACGAGCACGCGCACGACCTCGGGGATGACGTCGCCGGCGCGCTGGATCTCGACGAGGTCGCCCTGCCGCACGTCGCGCTCGGCGAGCAGCGCCCAGTTGTGCAGCGAGGCGTTGCGCACCGTCACGCCGGCGAGGTCGACGGGCTCGAGGTGCGCGACCGGCGTCACCGCGCCGGTCCTGCCGACCTGCGCGCCGATCGCCAGCACGCGGGTCTCCGCCAGCCGCGGCGCGAACTTGTACGCCAGCGCCCAGCGCGGCGTGCGCGACGTGCGGCCGAGCTTGCCCTGCCAGTCGCTGCGATCGACCTTGGCGACGATGCCGTCGAGTTCGTACGGCAGCTCGTCGCGCGCCGCCTCCAGTTCGTCGCGGAAGGCGAGCACGCCGTCGGCGCCGGCGACGACGCGGAACGGCTCGGCCACCTGGAAGCCCCACGCCGCCAGCTGCGCGCGCAGCGCGGCGTGCGTGGCGAACTCGGCGCCGTCGACGTGGCCGATCGCGAAGGCGATGAAGTCGAGCGGCCGGCGCTTGACCACGCGCGGGTCCTGCAGCTTCAGCGTGCCGGCGACGGTGTTGCGGGCGTTGCGGAACTGCCCCTCGGCGCTCGTCTCCTCGCGCTCCTGCAGCGCCGCGAAGCCGCGCTTGCTCATGATGACCTCGCCGCGCACCTCGATGCGCGCCGGGAACGGCCCGTCGCCGCCGAGCCGCAGCGGCAGGTTGCGGATCGTGCGCAGGTTGGCGGTCAGGTCTTCGCCCTGCTCGCCGTCGCCGCGCGAAAGGCCGCAGACGAGCGCACCGTCCTCGTACAGCAGGTTGGCCGAGGCGCCATCGAGCTTCGGCTCGCAACTCCAGCGGATGATCTCGCCGTCGCCGAGCGCCAGCAGCTTCTCGGCGCGGGCGCAGAACTCGCGCACGTCGTCGGCCGCCATGATCGACTCGATGCTGCCCATCGGCGCGAGGTGCCGGCGCGTCGGGAAGCTGCCGCCCTTCGGCAGCGGCGCGCCGACGCGGTGGGTGGGCGAGTCGGCGGTGACCAGCTCCGGGTGCGCGGCTTCCAGTTTGCGCAGTTGGACGAACAGGACGTCGTACTCGGCGTCGCTGAGGTCGCTGTGCCCGCGGTTGTAGTACTGGTCGTCCGCGACGCGGATCTGCGCGCGCAGCGCCTCGATCTGCTGCTTGGCCGTCACCCGCGCCGTCCTAGGGCCGCTGGCCCGGACGGTCAAGCGCCGGCGGCCGCGGCGGTCAAGCCAGCGGCATCGGCGGCGGCAGCAGGCGGAAGCCGGGCTGCTTGCGCAAGCCGTCGAAGAACTGGTAGGTGACCGACGGGGAGCGGCAGGCCCGCGAGTAGCGGCGGTTCTGCTGCAGCGCCAGGGCGTCGTAGATCTGCCCCTCGGTGACCACACCGGCGGCGACGACGGCCTCGGCGAAGCGCTCCGACTGCGCCGCGGGAATGCGGTCCAGGATCGGCGCCAGGTCAGCGGGCGTGCTGGCGCCGCGTTCGATGAGCAGCAGGTCCAGCCGCTCCGGCGGCAGGCAGATGTTGCTCGTCGCGGCCACGAGGCAGCCGTTCTGCACTTCGAACATCAGTTGTTCGTCCCCGATCAGCACCCGCACGAAGCCCGCGCGGCGCGTCCGGCCCAGGAACTGCAACACCGAGCGCAGCGGCATGCTGTCGCTGTTGCCGTTGAAGCCGTCGCTGTTCGCCGCGAGGCCCTGCACCGCGTCGGCCTGGGGGCCGGCCGGCAGGCCCTTGGCGGTGGCGCCAGCCGCAACCAGCGCGCCGGCCGGTGCGACGGCGCGGGCGGATTCGAGGCGCCGACCTTCCTGCAGCGCCGGCATCCCATCGCTGGTGCTGCGCTCCACCAGTTCGTGGATCGCCGACGACAGATCGCGCATGCCCTTCTCGATGCGCGCGAGGTGCTCGCGGCTGCGGTCGATCGGGATGCTGCGCATCGCGATCTGTTCCAGCGTCTGCGCCAACACGGACGCGAAGGAGACGAAGTCCTCGCAGTAGCCCTCGATCAGGGAGTTGGCGGCCGATGCCGGGAATTGACCAACTTGCATGGGTGCCTGATCGGCAATCGCACGGGGCTTGGTGAACTCTGCTTGGACGCACCCCGTGGAAACGCCAGCCGCGGCCGAGCGCGCCGCGTCGGCGGCTGGCGCGACCGTGTTCGCTCCGACCCATGGCAACGGCGGCTCCGGCGGCCGTGACGCGGACGGCGGCTGCCATGGTCGCGGCCGGTCACCGGCTGCTGGCCGCCCGCTGTACCCCGCCGTCGTGGGCCCGGCGCTCGGCGCCCATGGGCCTGAGGCCCGACCGCCCGACCACCCGACCGCCCGACCACCCAGCCGCCCGACCACCCAGCCGCGAGCACTAGAACGGGATCTCGTCGGCATTCACCTCGCCGTTGGCGGGCGCCCGTTCGCGCCGCGGCATGCGTTCGGGCCGGCCGCCCGCGCTGCCGCCACCTGCGTCACCGCTGCTGCCAGCGGCGTCGCCGCTCCTGGCGTTTGGACCGGCGGTGTTGCCGGACGACCGGAAGCCGTCGTACGGCACTTCGTTGCGCCGCACGACGCCGCCCGTCGGCGACTGGTACTCGGCCGGACGCACCTCGACGAGCGCTTCGCGGCCTTCGAGGTCGTGCGGTTCGATCTGCACCACGCCGCTGTGCGGCAGTCCCAAGGCCTGCAGCACGAGGCGCGCGCGCGCCTGCCCACGGGCGCTGAACACGAGGCTGTCCCAGGCCGCCTGCTTGCCGACGTGCTGGCCCTCGGCGACGACGAGCTTCATCGACCAGCGTTCGTCGCCGGCTCGGGTGGTGCCGGATCGCACCTCCTCGATGCGGCAAAGGTAGGTGCCGGCGGGAACGGTGACGTAGTCGGTCAGGGAGCGCTGCTTGTCGAAGTCGAATTGCACGGTGTTCTCCTCTTGGTCCGACGCGACGGTCGGCAGGTGCTAAGTCGCACGCCGATTCCCGCGGTTACGGATTGCGCGCGAAAACTCCGCCGCGGCCGCATCGATTCGATCCCTTGACGGCCGCGTCGCGCGCGGGCGCTGCCCCGACCGCGACGCGTCGTTCCGGTGGCCGCCGCTTGCCACCCCCGCCGCCGCCACCGCCGCTGCCACCCCCGCTGCCGCTGCCGCCGGAAGCGGGCGTCGGCATGGGCGCCCGGCGGTCGGCCGCGTCCCGCCTCGCGCCGCGCCGCTGCAGGAGCATTGCCACGCGGTCCGGGCTAGCCTCTCGGGTGACTTCGCCGCACGCTGGCGGCGCCTGCCTTGGCCACGACGACCGCACCCGCCGCCGCACTGCACGACCCCCGCAGCTACCTGGGGCTGGCGGTCCGCCACTACGAGAACTTCCCGGTCGGCAGCTGGCTGCTGCCGCGCGCGGCGCGCGTGCACCTGCACCGCATCTACGCCTTCGCCCGCACCGCCGACGACCTCGCCGACGAACTGCGCGACGCGCAGGCGCTCGCCGCCTTCCGCGCCGACTTCCTGCGCCACGTCGACGGCGCGGCCACCGACGTGCCGCTGTTCGCCGACCTCGCCGCGACGATCCGCGACCAGCGCCTGGACAGGTCGCTGTTCACCGACCTGCTGGACGCGTTCGCGCAGGACTGCGTGCAGACCAGCTACGACGAAGCGGAGCTGCGCGACTACTGCCGCCGCTCGGCCGATCCGGTCGGGCGGCTGGTGCTGCGGCTGCACGGCTACCGCGACCCGGCGCTCGACGCGCTGTCGGACCGCATCTGCACCGCGCTGCAACTCGTCAACCATCTGCAGGACCTCGGCAGCGATCGCCGCGAACGCAACCGCGTGTACTTCCCGCGCGCCGACCTGCAGCGCTTCGGCGTCGCCGACGCCGATCTGCTGGCCAACACGGCGAGCCCGGGCGTGAAGGCCCTCGTCGCGCACTGGGCCGCGCGCCTTGCCGCGGACTTCGCCGCCGGCTGGCCGCTGGTCGACGCCGTGCGCGGCCGCCTGCGCTGCGAACTGCGTGCGATCGTGCGCGGCGCCGCCGCCGTGCTCGCGCGCCTGCGCGCCGTCGACCACGACGTGCTCGCCGGCCGCGTGCACCTGACCAAGGGCGAACGGCTGCGCACCGTGCTCGCCGGGCTGTTGCTGCCGTGGCCGCCGGCGTTCGTCGGAGGCCCGCGATGAGTGCGCGCGCTGGCGTGTCCTCGCGCGCGCAGGGCGCGGCTGCGGCGCCATCGCCGGCTGCCGGCGACGACCGCGCACGCTGCGGCGGAGTGGTCCGCGCAGTCCGGTTCGGCGGCGCGTGCGCGTCCACGGCGTGCGCTGCCAGCGCCGGAGGCCGCCGATGAACGTCGCCGTGCTGCGGCCGCCGAGCGCCGACTTCGACCCCGCCGTCGTGACGGCGCGGTCGGGCTCGAACTTCCTCGCCGGCTTCGCCTGCATGGACGCCGAACGGCGCGCCGGCATGACCGCGATCTACGCCTTCTGCCGCGTCGCCGACGACGCCGTCGACGACGCGCCCGATCCGGCGACCGGCGCCGGGCGGTTGGCGTTCTGGCGCGGCGAACTGCACGCCGCCGCCGCCGGCCGCGCGCAGACGCCCGTCGGCCGCGCGCTGCAGGCGGCGATGGCGCGCTTTGCCATGCCGCCGGGGCCGCTCGACGACCTGCTCGACGGCGTCGCCACCGACCTCGCGCCGCGGCCGTTCCCCGACGACGCCGAGCTGGCGCGCTACTGCTACCGCGTCGCATCGGCCGTCGGCCTCGCGTGCCTGCACGTGCTCGGCCCGACGTCGCCGGACGCGCGCACGTACGCCGACGAACTCGGCCACGCGCTGCAGCGCACCAACATCCTGCGCGACCTGCGCGGCGACGCCGAGGGCGGCCGCTGCTACGTGCCCGCCACGTGGCTCGTCGCCGCCGGCTGCGAGCGCAGTTGGCTCGCCGGCGCGGGGCCGGCGGCGGCATACGCTCCAGGTGGCCCGATCGCGCGCGTCCGCGCCAAGCTCGCCGAAGCCGCTGCTGGCCACTTCGCCGCCGCGCACGCCGCGCTGCGCCGCCTGCCGCGCGCCGACCGCCGCGCGCTGGTGCCCGCGCGCGTGATGGGCGCGGTGTACGGCGCGTTGCTCGCCAAGCTGCGCGCCCCCGACGCCGACCTGCGCGGCCCGCGCGTGCGCGTCGGCAAGGCCAAGAAGGTCTGGCTGGCGCTGCAGGTGTTCGCCGGAGTGCGGCCGTGACGACGGACGGGGCGTCGTCGGCGGCGCCGTTCTCTGCATCTGGTGCCGCGGCGCCCGCGACTGGGTCCGCGCCGACGCCGGCCGCGACGCCGGCCGCCGACGCCCCCGCCGCCTACGTGCTCGGCGGCGGCGTCGCCGGCCTGACGGCGGCGTTCGGCCTCGCCGACCGCGGCTTCCGCACCACGCTGCTCGAATCGCGCGGCTGGCTCGGCGGCCGCGCGTTCTCGTCCTTCGACAAGGCCGCCGAGCGCCATCTCGACAACGGCCCGCACGCGATGCTCGGCTGCTACCGCGCCACGCGCGCGCTGCTGCGGCGGCTCGGCACCGAGGCGCTGTTCCAGCAGGACCGCGCGCTGGCGATGGCCTACCGCGCCCCCGGCGGCCGCACGCTGTGCCTGCGGCTGTCGCGCCTGCCCGTGCCGCTGGCGTTGCCGCTGGCGCTGTGCACCTTCGGCATGCCGTGGGGCGCGCGCCTGCGGGCCTTGTGGGGCATGGCCATGTCGCTGCTGCCGACGCCGAAGGACCGCACGCTCGCCGCGTGGCTGGCGCGGCACCGCCAGACCGGCGCGCCCGACGCGCACCTGTGGCGGCCACTGTGCCGCGCGATCATGAACGTCGAGCCCGAACAGTGCGCCGCCGCCGACTTCCTGGCGACGCTGCGCGAAGCGTTCACCGGCAGCGCGGCGCGCGCGGCGTTCTGGCTGCCGACGCGGCCGTGGGGCGAAGTGTTCGGCGACCCGGCGCCGCAGGCGCTCGCCGCCGCCGGCGTCGCGGTGCGCTGCGGCGCGCGCGTGCAGGCGCTTGAACTCGCGGCGGGCGCGGGCTTGGCGGCGACGGCAACGGCCCCGTCGGCGACGTCGGCGTCTGCCGAACGGTCGCCTGCCGCGACGGGGTTAACGCGCGGCGCGCCGCCGGCCGCCACCCGCCGCGCCGGCGACGCCGCGCCCGCCGTCGCCGCCATCGGGCTCGCCGACGGCGAACGCATCGTGCTTCGCCCCGGCGACGTCGTCGTCTCGGCGCTGCCGTGGTTCGCGGTGCGCGCGGCGCTGCCGTCGCTGCCGGAGCCGCTCGGCCGGCTCGACGGCTCGCCGATCGTCAGTGCGTACGTGACGCTCGCGCCGACGGCGCCGCCGCTGCCCGACGACGGCCCGGTGGTGGCGCTGGTCGACGGCGCGCCGTTCCACTTCGTGCTGCGCACCCCGGGCGGCGACCCCCGCCAGTGCGCGCTGCTGTCCGGCGGCGATCGTTCGCTCGACGGCCAGACCGTCGACGCGATCGCCGGCCGCGCGCTGGCGCAGCTCGCCGCCTACGTGCCGGAGGCGGCGCTCGCCGGCGCGTCGGTGCGCGTGCGCAAGGAGCAGCGCGCGACGTTCGTCGCCGCCGTCGGCAGCGCCGCCGCGCGGCCAGCGCCTGGCCGCTTGCCGGACGGTCCGGCCAACCTGTTCGTCTGCGGCGATTGGACCGACACCGGGTTGCCGGCGACGCTCGAGGGCGCAGCCCGTTCGGCCGAATGCGCCGTCGCGGCGGTGGGTTCGGCGCGGGGGTAGGAGACGGCGGATCGTGGCGGGCTGCGGCGTGCGGCCACCGTCGCTGGCGGCGGCGCTGCAGCCGGCACCCACAACCAAGCGATCAGCCCAGGGCTTCGTCGATGCGGGCGGCGATGTCTTCGAGCAGCTCGCGCAGCCGGCGGCGCTCGGCATCGATCTGCTTGACGATGGCGACGAGCTGTTCGACGTTGCGGACGTCGTCGAGCTGCTGCTGGAAGCGGTCGGCGGCGACCGACTCGACCTGCTTCAGCGTACGCGGCAGGGCGGCGCGCACGGGCGCGCTCGCGGCGGCGGCAGACGCGGCCGTGGTGGCCGTGGCGGCCTTGCCCGAGCCACGCGGCTTGACCGGCACGAGGCCGAGCACGGCCTTGGCGCGGCCGTACATGATCGGCGCGATCTTCCAGCCGCGCTGCTCGCACGCGGCGCGCAGTTCGCCGTACGCGAGGGTGCCGTCGCGGCGCAACTCGCTGACCAGGAAGTCGAACGCGTCCGAGCCGCGGCGGCGCGGCGCGCCCGCCGCAGCGGCCGGCGCGCGGCCGGCGTCCTGGGCGCGGGTGTCGGTCGCGTCAGCGTCCGCGTCGACGTCGCCGCCGTCGGCCATCCCGTCGTCGTCGTTCGTCCGGGCCGCCGCCGCCGGGGCCTTGGCTGGCGCTGCCGGGCGGGTCGTCTTGGCCAGGGCCGGCAGGGCGAGCTGCTTGCGGGCGCGGCCGTACTGGATCGGCTGGATCGCGATGCCCGCCTCGTTGGCGAGGCGGCGCAGTTCGGCGTAGTCGAGGTCGGGGTTCTCGCGCAGGCGTTCGACGGCGAACGCTTCGCCGGACATTGGTTGGGGTGCGGGCATGCTCATGGCCGGGCTTGGAATCGGGGGGCAGAGATGCAATCGCAACCAGCGTCGCTGCGCAAGCGGCGCGGCGACTCATTCCACGTGGATGTGGCGGCCGCCGTTCTCCTCGGCGAGCGGGCCGAGGAAGTCGGTGTCGTTCTTGTTGCCGAACGTGACGCAGTGGATGGCGATCCGCCGCAAACGGTTGGTCTCGCGCACGCGTCGGCGGATCTCCTCCTTGTCGACGACCTCGCCGACGCTCGGCGCGCCGTCGCTGATCACGTACAGCGTGTCGAAGCCGGCGGCGTAGTACTTGTCGTGCAGGCCGCGGCCGCCGAAGTCGAGCGCGCTGTTGAGCGCGTCGTAGAGGTTGGTCGGGCCGTTGGGCCGCAGCGTGTCGAGGAAGTTGCCGAGCAGGTCGTCGCGCGCGGTGTCGTCGAGCTTGACCAGCGCCGGCCGGCCGCCTTCCTGCCGCCAGATGCGCACCGTGTCGCTGAACACGACGAGGTTGACCAGCGCGCCGTCGGGCAGCGACATGATCAGGCGCTTGAGCTCCTGCACGACGAGCTGCGCCTTGGTGCCGGTCACCGTCGGCTGCGCGTTGGTGGTGGCGCCGGTGAGCGTCGCCGGCTCGGCCATGGAGCCGCTGAAGTCGACGACGAACAGCACGCGGTCGGACTCGACCTCGAGGTCGAAGAACTTGGCGTAGCGGTTCTCCTTCGGCTTCTGCGCCTTCTGGTCGGCGACCGTGCGCACCGCGAACGACGCACCCTCCTTGGCCCAGAACTGCTTCCACGGCTCGATGCCGCCGCGCACGACCGTCTGGCCGGTGAGGCCTTCGAGGATCTTGTGCAGCCGCACGTCCATCGCCCACGGGTCCTTCTTGCGTCCGAGCTCGGCTTCGAGGCCCTTGATGAGCTGCGGGATGACGCACTTGCACTTCTGCACCGCGAGCCCGAAGGCGGCGGCGCTGCGCACCTGCCACGTCTGGTCGCGCACCAGCAGTTCTTCGAGGCGCGCGTTGGCGTCGGCCTGCGTCTTGGCGACGGCGGCGTCAGGCTTCTTGCCGAGCGTCTCGTCGACGTGCGGCGCGAGCGCGGCGCCGATCGCGTTGGCGGCGGCGATGCGGATGTTGGGCTCGGTGTCCTTCAGCAGATCGACGAGCGTCGGCACGAGGTCGAGCGTCGGGTCCTTGGCCATCGCGTTGACGGCCTGCACGCGCAGCTCGGTCGGCATCGAGCGGCAGGCCTTCATCAGCTCCAGCTGCGCCTCGACGCTCGGATGGCCACCGAGCACGCGCAGCGTCGCGGCGGCTTCGACCTGGTCCTTGTTCTTGGTCTGCGCGCGCAGGCCGGGCGTGGCGAGCTTGCCGAGCAGCCATGGCAGGATGCCGTCGCCGGTCATCGTGCGCAGGTGCTTGTGCGCCATCGCCTGCACGCGCCACGGCTGCAGCTCGCGCTGGAAGTCCACGAGCTCGACGGCGCCGCCGCCGCCGCCGGGCTTGGGCTCGACCGTCGCGAGTTCGAACAGCAGCTGCGCGGCCGGCAGCGTGTTCCACTGCGCGACCTTCTGCATGCGCTGGTCGAGCGTCGCCACCGCCGCGTCGTCGACGACGCCGTCCTTGACGAAGCGCGCGGCGCCGACGCGGTAGTCCTGCAGCCACGTCCGCAGCGCGGTCACGTCGCCGGCCAGCACCGGATCCGCGGGCGCGGCCTCGGCCGGGGCGGCGGCCGGCGCGCCGGCGGGGGTGGTGGCGGGCTTCTTGCCGGCAGCCGGCTTCTGCGCGGCGGCGGGCAGCGCGAGGGCGGCGAGGGTCAACCACGGCACGATGACGGCGCGCATCGCTGCATGGATACGCGCGGCGGCGGCGGTGGGGAAGGGGCGGGGTGGTGCGGTAGCGTGCGTCGCCTGACGCGATGACCGGGTCCGCCGTCGTTCCGTCGAAGCCTGCCGCATGACGCCCAGCCCGCCCCGCACCGCGTCGACCCTCGCCGCGCAGCTGCGAACCCTCGTCGCGCGCCTGCCGCTGCCGCAGCAGCGCCTGCTGCGCGCCGCGCGCGCCGCCATCCGCCGCCGCTTCCCGACCGCCAACGAACTCGTCTACGACTACGGCCGCTTCGTCGTGCTCAGCTACTCGCCGACGGCGCGCGGCATCGACGCGGTCGTGGCGCTGGCGGGGGGGCCGGACGGCGTGTTGCTGTACCTCAACCAGGGGCCGGCGCTGCCCGACCCGCACGGCCTGCTGCGCGGCAGCGGCAAGGCGACGCGCTACCTGCCGATCGCGAATGGCAAGCAGTTGGCCTATCCGCACGTGCGCGCGCTGCTGACGGCGGCGGCGCAGCATGCACGCGCGCGACTGCCGGCGACCGGCGTGGGACAGATGCTGGTCGTGGCGACGGCGGCGGGGAAGGCGGCCGGGCGGGCGAAGCCGAAGCGTTCGAACGCCAAGGCGCCCGCACCGCCGGCGCCAGCGCCGGCGCGGCGAGCGGCGGCCAGGGCCAAGCCGGCGACGGCGGGGGCGCGCTGACCAGCGGTCCGCGCCCGCCAGCCGCGGCCTTGGCGCCAGGACCAGCGACAGGCGCCCCGAGGTCGCATCCTTGTACGGCTGCAACCATGCCGGCCACGCGGGCACCAACGCCGCATGCCGTCCACCCGACTCGCCGACCAGTTGCGCGCCGTCCTTCGCCTGCGTCATCACAGCCCGCGCACCGAAGAGGCTTACCTGCACTGGTACCGCCGCTACGTCACGTTCCACGGCATGCGGCATCCGCGCGAGCTGGGGCCGGTCGAAGTCACTGCCTTCCTGTCTCACCTCGCCACGGTCGAACATTGCGCCGCCGCCACCCAGAACCAGGCGCTCTGCGCCCTGCTGTTCCTCTATCGCCACGTGCTGGACGTGCAGCTGCCGTGGCTCGACGGGCTGACGCGCGCGCCGGTCCGCGAGCGCATCCCGGTGGTCCTCGATCGCTCCGATGTCGCCGCGGTGTTGCGGTGCCTCGGCGGTGTGCCGTGCCAGATCGCCAGCCTGCTCTATGGCGCCGGCCTGCGGCTGCTCGAGGCCGTGCGCCTGCGCGTCAAGGACGTCGACTTCGCGCGCAATGCCATCACCGTGCGCGCCGGCAAGGGCGACAAGGACCGGCAGACCCTGCTGCCGCTGCCGGCCCGCGCCGCGCTGCTGCAGCAGCGCGAGGACGTGGCGCGCCTGCACCAGGACGACCTCGCCCGCGGCGCTGGCTGGGTGGAACTGCCGAACAACCTCGCGCGCAAGCTGCCCAATGCCGGGCGCGAACTGGCGTGGCAGTGGTTCTTTCCGGCGACACGGCACTACGTGCATCCCGAGACCGGCCAGCGCCGGCGCCATCACTTCCACGAATCGGCCGTGCAGAAGGCCGTGCACGAGGCGGTGCTGCGCGCCGGCATCGGCAAGCGGGCGTCGTGCCACACCTTCCGCCATTCGTTCGCGACGCACCTGCTGGAGGACGGCTACGACCTGCGCACGACCATGATCTACACGCATGTGCTCAACCGGGGACCGCATGGGGTGCGCAGCCCGCTGGAGGGCATCGAGGCGGGGCGAGACGAGCGCGGTGCGGGTGATGGGGGCGAGGTGCGGCGGGATGCGGAGGGGCGGGATTAGGCAGTTCGGCCGAAGGACGGTGCGTGTGGAGAAGGGGCGGCGGTGGAAGGGGTTGTGGCGGGTGGCGGCGGGGTTAGGCTGACCGGGGTCGGGAAGTGCTGATGTTCGGCACTTCTGTCGAAGACGATTTAGCCCGATGAGCCATGGCCACTGAGCAGGAGCTGAGAGCCTTCATGCGGCGGAGGCACATGGTGCGTTTCGAGCGACGGTTCGAGCCGGGGAGCATCACCGGGTACGTCGTTGGCGTCAGCTCGGATCTCTGCATGCTGCTAAACATCGATGGTGCAATCCGATTCGATGGTTTTCAGGTCTTCCGTAGCCGAGACATTCGCAAGCTGAGAGTGGAGCCGAATGCCACCTTCAAGGCGACCGCATTGATGCGCCGGCGCGACCGCAGACCTGTCAAGCCACAGCTTCGCCTGGCTGACTTCCGCCAGGTCATTCGATCGGCTGGCCGGTGTTTTCCTCTGGTCACCATTCACCGGGAGCAGGTCGATCCGGGCGTTTGTCAGATCGGCGCCGTTGTCGACGTCGGAGACCGGCGCGTAGTCCTACGCGAGATCCGGCCCGACGGGACTTGGATGCACCGAGCAGCCGCCTACGCTCTTCGAGAGATCACTCGAGTGGACTTCGGAGGCGCCTACGAGCATGCCCTTCATGTCGTCGGTGGGCGACCTCCACGGGCTAACGAGACGCAGCAGCCGACCGGCGCCCCAAGCGGCGCCGGCGGCTGAGCGTCAAAGACGTTGAACGAAACCGCTTCGCGGTAGCCCGCTCCCGGCCCCCTCGCGCCGGTTGAGCCTGGGCAGGACTGACGCGCTTGGGCACGCCATGGCAAGCCGTGCGACGATCCTCGCGGGCGGCAGGGGGGAGTCCCTGACGACGA
>JBKDXM010000043.1:0-5836 GCA_046306335.1 Planctomycetota bacterium | reverse complement strand
TGCCGGGCTTCGAGCAGGCGGTGCGCTTCGCCAACCTGCGCCATGGGCAGCACGCGGTCGAGCACCGGCCGCAGCCGGCCCTGGTCGAACAGGCGCAGGACGCCGCGCAGGTCGCCCTTGCTGCCCATCGTCGAGCCGAGGATCGACAGGCTCTTGAAGAACACCGCGTGCAGCGAGAGCCGCACGTCGCCGCCGGTCGTGGCGCCGCAGGTGACGAGCCGGCCGCCGCGCGCGAGGCACTTGAGCGAGGCGTCGAACGTCGCCGCGCCGGTGTGCTCGAAGACGACCTGCACGCCGGCCTTGCCGGTGAGCGCGCGCACGGCGGCGGCGACGTCCTGCTGCGTGTGGTCGACGACGTGGTGCGCGCCGAGCGCGCGCACGCGGTCGCACTTGGCCGCGCCGCCGGCCGTGGCGATGACCTGCGCGCCGAGCACGTTGGCGATCTGCACGGCGGCGCTGCCGACGCCGGACAGGCCGGCGTGCACGAGCACGGTCTCGCCGGCGCGCAGCTCGGCGCGGCGGACGAGCATGTTCCAGGCGGTCTGGAAGACGAGGCAGATGGCAGCGCCTTGCTCGCACGACAGGCCGGCGGGCAGCGGCGCGATGTTGGCGGCGGGCACGCAGACGTACTCGGCGGACGTGCCATCGCAGCTCTCGCCGAGGATGTGGAAGCTGCGGCAGAGCTGGTCGACGCCGGACTGGCACGCTTCGCACGCGCCGCAGGAGACGCCGGGCAGCACGACGACGGCGTCGCCTTCCTTGTGGCCCGACGCGCCCGGCCCGAGCGCGTCGATCACGCCGGCCGCGTCGCTGCTGGGGACCAGCGGCAGCGGGAAGGTGTGACCCGGAACGCCGCGGCGCACCCACGTGTCGAGATGGTTGAGGCCGATCGCGCGCACGCGCACGCGGACCTCGCCCGGCCCCGGCGACGGGATCGGGCGCTCGGTGAGCTGGAGCTTGTCGATGCCGCCGTGCTCGCGCACGACGACGCAGCGCATGGTCGTCACGGGGCGGGAGTTTGGCGGCGCGACCGGGGGCGTGTCGTGCCAAAACCGCCCGCGGAGCCTGCGCGCCGGAACGCGCGCCGGGCGGCGTTGCCTGCCGTGGGCCAGCATCCTGGCCGGCGGGCGCGCCCGGGCGGCGTCACCCGATCTCGACGAGATCCGGCAAGGCCCACTCCTTCTTGAAGTAGGGCTCGGTCGGCGCGTAGAGGCGGAAGTAGGCGAACCAGCCCTTGCCGGGCACGGTCTGCACGAAGTTGGCGTTGGCGCCCGCGGGCTTCGCCGGCCCGAAGTACAGGTCGACCGAGCCGTCGGCGTTGACGTCGAGCCCGGGCCGGCGCGAGGAGATGTCCGCCGCGCCCTGCGGCGACTGCAGCGGCGCGCGCGACGTGTTCTCGTACAGCGTGAACGACCAGAACTGCTTCACCGGCGCGTTCGGCGGCACGCGCAGGCGGTAGGACTTGGCGCCGTCGAGCCACGCGCCCGACTGGTCGCGCGCGGTCTCCAGGTAGACCTGTCCGAAGCCGACGATGCGCCCCTGCATGCCCGAGGTGTTGCCGATCGCCTCGTAGAACCACGACGCGCGCTCGTCGAGCTGCGAGAACATCGGCAGTTGCTGGTCGAGTTCGACCATGTTGGCGTACTCCCAGTGGGCGCCTTCGAAGACCCGCGCGCCGGGGAAGCGTTTGTCGAAGGCGTTGGCGCGGGCCATCAGCTCGCCCGCCAGCGCCGCGTCGCCGAGGATCTTCTTGCGGCGCGCATCGGGCGCGAAGGGCTTGCCCGGCTCCATGCCGAGCGAGCGCAGCATGGCGTAGAAGTAGCCGTTGTGCGGCTCCATCGGCTCGGGATCGAGGATGCCCTTCAACTGCTCGAAGTAACGGATGTCGCTCGGCTGCCAGGAAGCCCAGGTGCGGCCGCCGACGGGGATGAACTTGGTCTCGCCGGGCGTGGCGCGCTGGTTCCAGCCGTAGACGCGGTGCTTGCGCAGCGTCGCTTCGGCCTCGACCGGGTCCGGCGCGAGGCCGCGCGAACCGAACCAGACCTGGTTGGTCTTGGCGCGCACGACGAAGTGGTCGGGCGGGTTCAGGTCTTCGCCGCCCGGCGGCAGGATCAGGTACTTGCCGCCCTGGCCCTTGTCCGGTCCGGTCTGGCCCATGTCGATGACCGGCCGTTGCCAGATGTCGTCGACGCCGCCGGCGGTCGCACCCGCGGGCACCTCCACCACCAGCGGCCCCTGCGCTGCGAGGTTCCAGAACGTGAAGGCGTAGATGGTGGTCAGGTTCGGCGTCAGCATGCCCGCCTTGTCCTTGAGCGACTGGTACAGGACCACGTCGCCATCGCTCGCGCCAAAGACCGTGCGCTGGGCTTCGCGCAGCCCGTAGAAGCCCACCGCCGGCAGCCCCCACAGGAAGGCCTGCGTGGCGCGCTGGAAGTCCATCTCGTCGTAGAGCCGCTCCACCGACGCGCGCGACGGGTAGCCGTTCTCGAGCTGCAGCGGCCCGAGTCGGGTGTCGACGGTCTGCGTCTGCGCATGCAGCGCACAAAGGAACGCGGTCGCGACGGTCGCGGCGGCCACCGCCGACCGGACGAGGGCATGCGGGAAATTGGGTCGCATCAGCATGGGCAGACTTGCAGGGAGAAGCGCGCATGGCGGACCGTCACCATCGACGCCAGCCGTTGGCAGCGCCGACACAGGCTACGGCGAACCAGCGGCGAATTGCGGTGGCTTCCACCGGCTGGGGCGTCGCGCCGGGCCCGGGGCGGCGCCGCCACCCCGCACACCGCCCCCGCGGCTCCACCCCGTGCAGGTGCCGCACGAAGAAGTCCTGCCGCCGCCGCGCCAGCGCCGGCGACTCGCCGACGCCGTGCCCGCCGCCCGGCACGACCACCAGTTCGAAGTCCTTGTCGGCGGCGAGCAGCGCGTTCGCGACCTGCATCGTCGACGCGGGATCGACGTTGCGGTCGAGTTCGCCGACGGTCCGCAGCAGCTTGCCGCGCAGCTTGGCGGCGTGCGTGATGTTGGACGCGTGACTGCTTCCACCGCCTGACAACCAGCCGTCGAGCACCTCGGGCCATCGTCTGCCCACGCAAGCCGCATGGAGCGCGAACAATACCACGCACGCGCCAAAGCCAATGCATGACACTCTGCGGATGAGGATGGTGATCACTGCCAACCCTCCAGGATCTTGGCGGCAATCTCCGACAGCCGCGGAACGTTGGCCATCCGCAGTTCCTGGAGTGCAGCAGACGCGCCGCGAATATTCATCGTTTCGACGATTCGCAGCACATCTTCGCAGGCCAGGACTTCGTAACGGCCGGAGCGCCAAGTGCGCAGCGTCTGGTCGATGTAAGGCAGCACGAGCGCCACCTCATCGGGGTGCCGGTTGAGCGCAACGGTGAGGCCGGCGATGTAGTCGGCGTGTCGCGTCATGCGCTGGATATCCTTTGGCGGTGTCAGCGGCCACGGCACGTAAGCGAGGAAGCTCTGGGGCGAAGCAGCGTATCCCAGGTTCACGAGCGCGGTGTTTGCAGCCAGCGTCGGCCAAGACCTGCTCGCGTTGGCCAGGAAGTCGGCGACGCCGGGGTCGTCCAGCTTGCCACCGCCGAGCGCGACTGCGGTCGTCACGCCGAGTCCGAGTGAGTGCGAGACGGCATCGTCGCGGGCCAGCCCCATCAACGTCGACTGGATCGCCATGCGCCGCCGGACGTCGACCGTGCTGCCGAGTTCGTTCGCCAGGTAGGTGCGGAACCCGATGCCGATCATGTTGACAACGCCGGATGCCTGCTCCTGGCCACTGCTCACCTGCGTCGCTGCGGTTTCGTGCAGCAGCAGCGGCAGCACGCTCGGATCGGGGCTCGCGTCGAGCAGCGCGTGCACAAACAGCACTGTGCCGCCGCCGTCCTTGTTGCAGCGGTTGACCAGCTCCACCACAAGCGCCTTGGCGCCAACGGCGCCCAGCCGCAGCAGCTCCTCGATCGCGGCCACCCGGTCGGCGTGGGTCGTTGCCGCGCCCAGCAGATCCAGCAGTTCGAGGATCTTCGCCCTGATCGCCTCAGAGACTGGCCAGCCGCGAACACCGGCCATTAGCTCGGCATGCCGCTGGGTCGCTGCGTCTGCTTCGAGGTAAGCGTCCCTGGCGGCGATGAGTGCGGGCGCGGGCTCATCGGGGCCGAGCAGTAACGCCAGCGGCAGGTCGACGTTTTTCAGGCGCCCCGGGCCACGGTTGTCACAGTCGAGCTCGCGTAAAATGGCCGCAAGCGAAGATATACGCTCGGAGTTGCCGTCGCGGATCGCCGCGACGATTTCGGTGTATCCCGCCACACCGCCGGCAGGGCCGTAGAGCAACTCCTCAAGCCACTTCGGCACCGTGTCGCTTTCGACCCGCGTGCGTGCTACGGCCGGCGCTTGTTCGGGCACGTCTTGCGACCGCAGAGTCGCCGCCCTTTGGGGCGAGCCATTCTCCAGATTGACGCCGGCCACTTGCGGTCCACTGAAGCGCAATCCTCGGCCAGCTACGAGCGCGATCACGACCATTGCGCATGCGATGAGCAAGATTTTCATCGTCCTCTCGGGTTGCGGTCAAGAAAGTAGAACACTTCGCCTCCCATGCGACGCAGATATGTAGCATGCGTCACCACGAGAGGCGCGTCAAGCCAGCCAACCGCACTTATGGGGCATCGGGCGGCCGGCATCGGCCACCCGCCCAGTTCAGGGGCCAATGCCATTAACCTCCGAGCTTGCCCTTGGAGCTCCATCGGAGCCCCGGCTTGAAGGATCTTCGCGGACTGGAGCGACCTGGACGGCGACGCTGTCGGTGTCTGGCGAGCCGTCGGAGTAGCGCCCCGTGATGTTCGAGTCGCCGCTCTGGATCATCGCAGAGCAGCAGTCGAACGATGCCGCTGGCAAGCGCCATGACGCCGGCCTTGGCAGAGAGGTCGCAATGAGGTGTTTCGTGCTCGGCAGCGGCGTTGACCATCAAGAGCCGCGACATCGCCATGAGGAGAAGCTGGGCGAACAACTCCTGCTCGACGCCGTCGACTGACTTGGCGTGCAGCTGACGCAGGGAGAATCCGTCGCTCTTGAGCAGCTTGTAGAACTCCTCGATCTCCCAACATAGGTGATAGATCTGCTGCAACTGCGACAAGCTGACTTCGGAGCGGCGCAGCGTCGTGAGCAGGGTCCAGGGATCGCCGCCGCTGACATCGAGGCTGACGCAGCGCAGGTCCAGCGACTCGACGCCGGCACGAGCGGCAGATGGCGACGGGTACACGAGCACCCGGTAGTCGTCGCCGCCGCTGTCGTGGAAAACCTGGATCGCGTCGAACGATCCAGACGTCGGCACTCGGATCACGACCTCGATGCCAGCGTCGCGCAGCGTCTTCAGCACTTCGAACGATGGGTAGCCGCGATCGATCACCAGCACGTCGCCTGGCTGCAAGTGCGGCAGCAGCTTCAGCAAATCGTTCCGCTCGCTCGTGGCCGCAGGTGCGATGGTCGCGGCGATCGAGAAGCGACCGAAGACGTCGTAGAGCACCGAGACCAGCATCTGCGGGCAGTGGCCGCCGTGCGGGACGCCGAAGTGCGCCGCGAGCTCCGAACCCCGTTGCAGGTTATGGCGCATGCCGTCCACCGCGAAGATCCGACGCCCATGCCAGAGCAGCTGCCTGCCATGCAGTCGGTCGACTTCGGCACCGACCATGGCGAGCAGCGCAGCCAACAGCTGCGGCTTGAGCTTGCGGCGCGCCTTGCAGAAGGCTGCAGCAGAGACGGGCTCGCTGCACCCCAAAGCGATCCCCGAGCGCCCGGCTTCCTCCCAGAACGCGTCGAGCATGAG
>JBKDXM010000042.1:0-10330 GCA_046306335.1 Planctomycetota bacterium | reverse complement strand
CGCGTGCAGCTCGCCCTGTCGGGCCGCCACAACATGCACAACGCGCTGTTCGCGCTCGGCCTGTGCTGGATCGCCGGCGCCGACCTCGAAGGCGCCTGCCGCGGCGTCGGCGAGTTCGGCGGCGTGCGCCGGCGCTTCGAGTTGCACGCCGGCCCGCGCGGCGGCACGCTGGTCAACGACTACGCGCACCACCCGGCCGAACTGCGCGCCGTGCTCACCGCCGCGCGCCAGCGGTTCCCGGGCCGGCGCCTGCTGGCGGTGTTCCAGCCGCACCAGCACCAGCGCACGCTGCACCTGCTGCAGGAGTTCGCCGAGGCGCTGACCGGCGCCGACGCGGCGTACATCGTCGACATCTACGGCGCCCGCGAGGCCGAGCACATCAAGGCGTCGGTCTCGGCGCGCGACCTCGTCGCCGCGATCCGCAGCCAGGGCGGCGAAGCCGACGCGGTCGGCGCCGTCGACGCCGCGCCGGCGTTCACGCTGGCGCGCCATCGTCCGGACGACATCGTGCTGCTGTTGGGGGCCGGCGACATCGACCGCGCCCTGGGAGGCATCGTTGCAGGCCTCTGATATGGACCTCCGTTCCGGCGATCTCCGTTCCGGCGATCTCCGTTCCGGCCTCGCAGCGATGCGCGGCGCCGTCCGCGAACGCGTCGCGCTCGCGCCGTACATGCACCTGCGGATCGGCGGGCCCGCCGACTGGTTCCTCGAGCCGTTCGGCGAGGAGGACGTGGCCCTGGCGGTGCGCGCCTGCCGCGAGCGCGAGCTGCCGCTGCGCGTGCTCGGCGGCGGCAGCAACGTCGTGATCGCCGACGCCGGCGTGCGCGGCGCGGTGCTGCACCTGCAGAGCCTCAACCGCGTGCAGCGCGACGGCAACCGCATCACCGCCGGCGCGGGCGTGACGCTGCCGAGCCTGCTGCGCGCCGCCAAGGAGGCCGGGCTCGCCGGCCTGGAGAAGCTGACCGGCATCCCGGCGCTGCTCGGCGGCGCCGTGGCGATGAACGCCGGCACCCGCGACGGCGAGACCTTCGAGCACCTCGTGTCGCTGACGCTGGTCGACGGCGACGGCAACGTCGTCGTGCACGGCCGCGACCGCTTTCGCGCCCGCTACCGCGACGGCGGCCTCGGCGACGCGATCGTCGTGCAGGCGACCTTCGAGCTCGTCCCCGACGACCCCAAGGCGATCTTCGAGCGTTTCTCGGCGTCGCTGAAGAAGCGCAACGCCAGCCAGCCGGTGTCGATGCGCAGCGTCGGTTGCGTGTTCCGCAACCCGCCGGGCGACGCCGCCGGCCGGCTGATCGAGGCCGCCGGCTGCAAGACCCGTCGCATCGGCGGCATCGAGGTCAGTCCGATGCACGCCAACTACTTCATCAACGACGGCCGCGGCACGGCCGCCGAGTTCGTCGCCCTGATGCACGACGTCCAGGCCCGGGTCCGAGCCCACGCTGGGATCGAACTGGAGCCCGAGGTGAAGTTCTGGGGCTTTTGACCGCCGATACGTGGTCCAATCCCCGTTGCCGGGGCCTGCCGGCACAACCGCGCGCACGCCCCGTCCCCGCCGTGAATCAAGGAATGCCATGACCGAAGACGCCGTCACCATCGAGTTCAAGGGCCGCCACGACCACATCACCGAGCGCATGCAGGTCCACGCGGTGAAGAAGCTCGCCCGCCTGTCCCGCTACAGCGACCGCCTAGTGCGCATCGAGGTCGTCGCCGACCACGCGCACAAGAACCCCGAAGTCGAGCTGATCGCGCACCTCCGGCGCGGCGCGCCGGTGATCGCCAAGGATCGCGGCACCTCGTTCAGCGCCACGATCGACCTGCTGGTCGACAAGCTGGGCGCGCAGTTGCGCAAGCACAAGGAGATCCAGAAGGACCACAAACGCCCCGGCGTCAAGGCAGCGCGGGCCGGCAAGGGCGCCGCGCGCGTCCGCGGTGGCGGTGGTGGCGGCGACGGCGAGGAGACGTACGAGGAAGTCGTCCGCAAGTCGCTGCGCGGCTGACCGCCGCCGGCGACCCGGCCACGCTGCCGTTGCGCCGAGGCCGCCGATGGCGGACACTGCCGGCATGATCCCGCAGTTGATCGACGCGGCCGCCCTGCTCGGCGAGCTGCAGGCGACCACGAAGGAAGCCGCGCTCAAGGAGTTGCTCGCCGCCGCGCTCGCGGCCGGCGCCTTCCCGGCCAAGGCCCAGAAGGGCCTGCAGAAGCGCCTGTCCGACCGCGAGGCGATCGGCAGCACCGGGCTCGGCAACGCGGTCGCCGTCCCGCACGTCAAGGGCGACGAAGTGGCCAAGACGACCCTGGTCCTGGCCCGTTGCCGCAAGGGCATCGAGTGGCAGGCGATCGACGGCCGCCCGGTGCACCTGGTCTTCCTGTTGGTGTCGCCCGCCAGCGAGCCGGAGAACCACCTGCTCTGCCTGCGCTGGATCGCGACGCTCGCGCGCAACGCCGACTTCCGCCGCTTCCTGCTCGAAGCCAAGGACGACGCCGCGATGCGGGACCTGCTGCGGGAGATGACGGGCAAGGTGGGGCAGTGACCGACGGCGAGCCCCGCCGGTTGCGCGTGACGCTGGTCAACGCGCACGGCCTGCACGCCCGTCCTTCGCACCTGTTCGTGCAGACCGCCAACTCCTACGCCAGCGCGCTGCGCGTCGGCCGCGTCGACCAGGAGGAGCGCGTCGACGGCAAGTCCATCATGGGCATGATGATGCTGGCGGCCGAGCGCGGCACCGAGCTGGAGCTGGAGGCCGCCGGTCCCGACGCCGACGCCATGCTGCGCGCGCTCGGCGACCTCGTCGCCGCGGGCTTCGGCGAAGAGTAGGCCGCGGCCGGCCCGCGGCGGGCGCAACCGCCGTCGACTTCGTGGCACATGGGCAGCAGCCGCTCCGTGCATCCTGCCACGGCCCGGCCGCGATCATGCCCAACGTCCCCTGCCGCCGCGCGGGCCGCCCCCACGTCAACCGGCGCGTCGCCGCGCCGGCCCGGTCACTTCTTCGCCGGCAGCAGCTTGGCGAGCTTCTGGTCGAGCTGCTGGCCGCGCAGGTCGGTGGCGACGATCTTGCCGTCGGCGCCGATCAGGAAGGTCGCCGGGATCGACTGGATGCCCCAGGCCTGGGCGGCCTCGTTCTGCCAGCCCTTGCCGTCGAAGTGCTGCCGCCACGTTATCTTGCGGGCCTTCACGAAGGCGTCGAGCTTGGCGCGGTCCTCGTCGAGGCTGATGCCGACGATCTCGAAGCCCTGGGCGTGGTACTTGTCGTAGGCGGCGATCACGTTCGGCAGTTCGGCGATGCACGGGCCGCACCACGTCGCCCAGAAGTCGACCAGCACGACCTTGCCCTTGTACGCGGCGAGGTCGATGACCTTGCCGTCGGTGTCCGGCAGGCCGATCGGCTTGGGCTCGGTGCCGAGCACGTCGTACGACTCGGCGACCTTGGCGAAGTGCTCCTTGAGTCCGCGGACGCGGCCGTTGGCCTCGCCGATCTCGGTCAGCAGCGCCTTGGCGTCGTCCTTCTTGCCGCCGTCGACCAGCATCGACGCCAGCGTCGTCGTCGCCTCGACGAGGCCGTTGATGTCGTCACCGGCCTTGGCGATCACCTCGCGCAGCGCCGCCTCGGCCGCGGCACCGTCGCCGAGGTCGCGCAGCGATTCGGCGCGCGCCAGGCGCATCGCGCCGGCGGCGTCGCCGTCGCCGTGCTTGGCGAGGTAGGCCTCGGTGAAGCGGCGCACGTCGGCGGCGCGGCCGAGCTCCTTGCTCAGCGACGCCGCCTCGGCGAGCGCTTCGGCGGCGTCGGTCGCGCCGGCGTTGGCCTTCGCGTAGGCGTCGAGCGCGGCGACCTTCTTCTCCTGGAAGTCGCGCTGCAGCGCGGCCAGCGACGCGTGCACCGCGCCTTGGGTGGCTGCGGCGGCGGCTGCGGCGGCCGGCGTCGGGGCCAGCGGCTTGGCGTTCTTCGGGGCGGGGGAACCCTGGGCCGGCAGCACGGCGGCGCACAGGACGGTGCAGGCAAGGAGGCGGATCATGGACCCGCGCAAGCGTAGGGGCGCCGCGGCGGCGGACGAGGTCCGGCGCGACAATCCCGCGGCGCGGTTGCGCGCCGGACCGGGCCTGCTTCGATGCGACGGCGCGATGACCGAGCCCGAGCCAGTCCTGCCGCCGACCGCGTACGTGCAGGTGGCGCTCAACCTGCCGCTGCGGCGCGAGTTCACCTACGCCGTGCCGGCCGGCGTGCAGGTGCGCCCCGGCAACCGCGTGCGCGTCAACTTCCACGGCCGCGCCACGGGCGGCGTCGTGGTCGCCGTGGCGGCGACGACCGACCTGCCGCCGGCGCGCGTCAAGCCGGTCGAGGCCGTGCTCGACGACGAGTCGACGCTGCCGCAGCCGCTGCTCGAACTCGCGCGCCGCATGGCCGCGACCTACGGCTGCTCGCTCGGCGAAGCGCTCGACGCGATGCTGCCGTCGGTCGCCAAGCGCCGCGGCCAGCGCCTGCTGCCGCACGTCGAGCTCGCCGCTCCGCGCGACCTCGCCGCGCAGGCGGTGCTCGAACTGGAGGAGAAGCACCAGGAGCGCTCGCGCGTGCTGCGCACCGTGCTGGAGTTCGGCGCGCCGATGCCGATCCTCGACCTGCGCCGGCGCACCAACACCAGCGACAGCCCGTGGCAGACGCTGTGCAAGCACGGCGTGCTGCGCAAGGTGATGCTCGCCGAGGAGCTGGAGGAGCTGGTGCCAGCGCCCGAGGAGGCGGCCGTCCGCCACCAGCTCAACGAGCACCAGCAGCAGGCCGTCGACGCCGTCGCCGGCGTGGCGCGCGCCGGCGCGCACCGCACCTTCCTGCTGCACGGCGTCACGGGCAGCGGCAAGACCGAGGTCTACCTGCGCATCCTCGAGGCGGTGCGCGCGCTCGGCCGCAGCGCCATCGTGCTGGTGCCCGAGATCTCGCTGACGCCGCAGACCGTCGGCCGCTTCGCCTCGCGCTTCCCCGACGTCGCCGTGCTGCACAGCGGCCTGACCGACGCCGAGCGCGGCCGGCAGTGGCAGCGGCTGCTGCAGGGCAAGGCCAAGGTGGCCGTCGGCGCGCGCTCGGCCCTGTTCGCGCCGGTGCAGGACCTCGGGCTGATCGTCGTCGACGAGGAGCACGAGTCGTCGTTCAAGCAGGACAGCACGCCGCGCTACCACGCCCGCGAGATGGCGATCCAGCGCGGCGAGATCGAGAAGGCCGTCGTCGTGCTCGGCTCGGCGACGCCGACCCTGGAGTCGATCGGCAAGGCCAAGCGCGGCGTCTACGAACTGCTGACCCTGCCGCAGCGCGCCGGCGCCGGCCGCCTGCCGAAGATCGTCGTCCAGGACCTGCGGGCCGAGCCCAAGGAGGCGCGCCGCGCCGGCGTCGTGCTGTCGCGCACGCTGCTGGTGATGATGGAGGAGCGGCTCAAGGCGCGCGACCAGGTGCTGCTGTTCCTCAACCGCCGCGGCTTCGCGCCGGTGCTGCTGTGCCCGTCGTGCGGCGAGGCGGTCAAGTGCGAGCACTGCTCGGTGTCGATGACGTGGCATGCGCGCCAGGGGCGGCTGGTCTGCCACTGGTGCTGCCACGAGAAGCGCCGGCCGGAGAAGTGCGCCACCTGCCAGCACGCGCCGATGCACGAGCTCGGCGTCGGCACCGAGCGGCTGGAGTCCGCGGTCAAGGAGCGTTTCCCCGAGGCGATCGTCGCCCGCATGGACGCCGACACGATGGCCGAGCGCGGCGCGCACGAACGCGTGCTCGGCGCGTTCCGCAAGAAGCACATCGACGTGCTGATCGGCACGCAGATGATCGCCAAGGGCCTCGACTTCCCCGACGTCACGCTGGTCGGCGTCGTGTCCGCCGACACCGGCCTGTTCGTGCCCGACTACCGCGCCGCCGAGCGCACCTTCCAGCTGCTGCACCAGGTCGCCGGCCGCGCCGGCCGCGGCGAGAAGGCCGGCACCGTCGTCATCCAGACGTTCTGTCCGGACAACTACGCCGTGCGGGCGGCGGCCGACAACGACTACGCGTCGTTCGTGCAGCAGGAGCTGCAGTTCCGCAAGGTCACCGGCTACCCGCCGTTCGCGCGCCTGCTGCGCGTGCTCGCCGAGGCGCGGCAGGAGCGCGAGGCGCAGGACCTGCTGCAGGCGGCGGTCAAGCCGCTGCGCGACCTGCCGGACGTCGAGGTGCTCGGCCCGGCGCCGGCGGTGATCGCGCGGGTCAAGGAGCAGTGGCGCTGGCACATGCTGGTCAAGGCGTTCACGCCGGCGGCGTTCACGGCGGCGATGACGGCGGTCGGCACGGTCGAGGACCTCGGCACGCGTTCGTGCCGCGTCACCCTCGACGTCGATCCCAGCAGCCTGATGTGACGCGGCTGCTCCGGCGCGCGCCGGCAGCGACGTCAGCGCGGCGGCAGCACGTCCTGCAGCGCCGGCGCCAGCGACGGGAAGAACCGCCGGAGCAGGAAGTACTCGTTGAACGGCCGGTCGTCGGTGATGCCAAGGCGCGGGTCGCCCGGCAGCACGTCGGCGAGCGGGAGCCGTTGCTTGAGCACGTAGTCCCACGCGACTTCGAGCGGCATCTGCGGGTGCCACTCGACGAGGTCCCGCTTCGCCGCCTCGGGCATGCGTGCGATCGCCTGCGCCACGGTCGGCGGTTCGAGCGGCCATTCGGCCGCCAGGACGTGCACGCCGGCAAGGTGCAGCGGCACTTCGGGGGTCGCCTCGAACGCGCGGTAGACGAGCACGTGCGGGAACTCGCGCGCCACGGTGTTGACGACCGCGCGCAGGATCGACTCCTCGCCGCCGGGGAACCACTGCTGCAGGACGCCGGTGGGGGACAGACGCTGCTTGACCAGCCGGTAGAACTCGGACGTGTACAGCAGGCTCGACCCCGCGGCCTCGACCGGCGGCGGCGGGTCGAGCGTGATGAGGTCGAAGCGCTCGTCGCGCATGGTGCGTTTGAGGTAGCGCCGGCCGTCGTCGATCACGACCTTCGCGCCGGGCCGCGCCAGCACCTGCGCGGCGTCGTCCCAGTAGAAGCCGAAGGCGTCGGCGACGCTGGGCACGAGCTCGACCGCGGTCGTGCGGCCGCCCCAGGAACCCAGCGAGCGGAACGTCGTGCCCATGCCGAAGCAGATGACCAGCGAGGAAGCCGGCGGCTCGCTTCGCACCGCGAGCGGCAGGTGCGCCATGACCTTGGTCAGGTCGGTCAGCGTCGTGATGCCGACGCCGTTGACCAGCATGCGCTTGCGCTCCTTGATCGGCGCGCCGGCGGGTTCGTCGTCGACGAACGAGACGACGCTGGCGACGTGGTCGCGGCGCACGGCCACCGCGGCGTCGGTGCCCGCGCCGGCGTACGTGACCGGATCCTCGTGCGTGCGCACGACGCCGGCGCCGAGCGCCATCAGCAGCAGCCCGCAGCCGATCGTGCGCGGCCACGCCGGCTGTGCGGCGGTCGGCCGCGCCGCCAGCAGGAAGACGGGATAGATCGCCGCGCACGCCAGCAGCGTCCAGCTGACGCCGAGCGCCGGCAGCGCGAGGTAGCCGGCGAACAACGGTCCGAGGATGCAGCCGAGCACGTTGCAGGCGTAGGCCGCGCCCGCCTGCCGCGGTTCGCCGCGCGCGTGCTCGTCGACCAGCTGCGGCGTCAGGTAACCGAGCAGCGCCGACACCGGCACGATGCTGAGCAGCACCAGCGCCACGCTCTCGTGCAAGCGCGGGTCGTTGGCGCACAGCGGCAGCAGCGAGGCGACGAACAGCAGGGCCAGCAGCGCCTGCCCGTCCAGCGTCCGGCCGGCCGCGACGTCGCGGCGGTACCAGGTCGAGCCGAGCCACGTCGCGAACAGGTACGTCACCAGCACGCCGGCGAAGGCGTAGATGGTCGTCTGCAGCACCGGCGTGAAGGCGCGCGTCCACGCCACCTCCATCGCCATCGAGGTGAAGCCGGTCGCGAACAGCAGCGCCGTGCGCAGGCGCGACGACAGGCCGGTGGGCGGTGCTGCGGCCATCGCGACCCGGGCGGCCGCGGGCGCGGCGGTGGGGCCGCCGCGCGCCAGCGGCAGGGTGAACGCGGCGACGCCGATGGCGACGTTGCCGGCGGCGGCGACCAGCAGCGTGCCGCGGAAGCCGAGGCATTCGATCAGTACCGCGGCGGTGGCGGCGGCGCCGCACATCGCGCCGAGCACGTTGCCGAGGTACAGCCAGCTGAAGGAGCGCTCCTCGCCGGGCAGCCGCGCGCGCAGGAAGCCCATCATCAGCGGGAACGTCGCGCCCATGCAGGTCGCGAACGGCAGGATGGCACCGGCGATCCAGAGCGCCGAGGCCAGCAGGTAGCCGCCCATCGCGCCCGCGCCGAACTCCAGCAGCGCGTCCTCGCCGAGTCCGAACAGCGACGGCACCGCGACGGCGCCGCTGGCGATGACGAGCTCGACGACGCCGTAGGCGATCGCCGCGCGGCCCGCGCCGCCGCCGACCAGCCGCGCCGCCAGCCGGCCGCCGAGCCACGAACCGAGCGCCAGGCCGGCCATGAACGCCGACAGCAGGATCGACAGCACCGGCGTGACGATGCCGAACGACGCGAACGCGAGCCGCAGCCAGACGATCTGGTAGACCAGTCCGCAGAAGCCCGACACGACGAACAGCAGGAAGGCGAGGCCGCGCAGGGAGAGCATGCGGATTCGGGGCGGGAGACGAGCGGCGCGATGCCGGTCGGTGCAGTGTAGGTCCGGTGCCGCATGCGGGCGAGCGAACGTCCCGATGCGGGCCGCGGGCGGCGCGGCAGCGCCGCTGTTGCGGCCATGGCAGCGCGCGGCCTACAACCGCGCACCGCCGTGAAGCACTTCACCCCGTCGACCGACCCCGCCGAAGGCCTCGGCGTGCTGATGCTGTTCCGGCTGATCGAGGAGTCGGTGCCCGACTTCTTCCAGCCCGACCGGCGCATCCTGATCACGCGCGCGCCGGGCCGGCTCGACGTGCTCGGCGGGCTCGCCCGCGACGCCGGCGCGCCGGCGGTGCAGATCCCGGTCGCGGAGGCGGCGTGCGCGGCGATCCAGCAGCGCGACGACGACCTCGTGCGGCTGTGGGCGCCGTGCCGCGACGACAGCCGCTCGCAGCTGCTGTCGATGCGCCTTGGCGACCTCGGCCTGCCCGGCGCGCCGATCGACGACGACGAGGCGCGCGCGCTGCTGACGCCGGATCCGCGCGATCGCTGGGCGGCGTACCTGCTAGGCAGCCTGCTGGTGCTGGCGCGCGACCACGGCCTGCGCCCGGAACGCGGCGTCGAACTGCTGGTGCACAGCGACGTGCCGCAGCGCTGCGGCGTCGCCTCGTCGACCGCCGTCGCCGTCGCCGCCCTGCGCGCCTTCGCGCTCGCCTACGGCCTCGACCTGCCGCCGGCGGCGCTGGTCGACGCGGTCGCCGCCGTGGAGGGCGGCATCCTGCGCGCGCCGCACCGGCGCCGCGACACCATGGCCGTCGCGCACGCGCACGCCGGCGAACTGCTCGCCGTCGACGGCAAGGGCGTCAGCGCCCGCCTCGCCATGCCGAGCGACCTGGAGATCGTCGCGCTCGACAGCGGCGTGCCGTCGGCGACGACCGACGCCGACGCCGACGAAGCCGTCGACGTCGCGCGCCTGCAGCAGCTGCTGGCCGCCGACCCGACGCCGGCGCACCGACGCGAACTCGGCGACCTGCTGTTCGCCGCGCACGAGAGCTACCGTCAGGCCGGGCGCGTCGAGCCGGCGAGCGACTTCGTGGTCGCCGCCGCCAAGGCGCGCCGCGACGCCGGCGGCGCCGTGCTGGGCGCCAAGGCCACCGGCCGCGGCGGCGGTGGCGCGGTGCTGCTGCTCGGCGAGCACGGCAAGGTCTGGTACGAGGCGCTGCGCATCAAGAAGGCGCTGCACGACAAGACCGGCCACTCGGCGCACGTGTTCCGCTGGTCGTCGCCGGGCGCGCTCGCGTTCGGCGCGATCGAGCTGCAGCCGGGCGGCGACGGCTGACGCCGGCCTTCGGAGCCTGCGGGACCATTCGTTGCTCAGACTCCGCGTGGTCGCGAACGCGGCCACCAGGGCCGATCTGAGAGCCTGCAGACTGGCTGCCTCTCAGGCGCTCAATCCGGCAGGCGCACGAGCTGCAGCGAGTCGGCGCGGAACCACGCCTTGCCGGCCATGGCGTGCAGGTCGAGTTCGAGGCCGACGTTGCGCTGGAACTCGCCGACCTCGAACGCCGCCGCCAGCGGCCGCCACGCCGCGTCGCCGGCCAGCCGTTCGCTCGCCGCGTCGTTGGCGCGCACGACCACGCCGCCGGGCTGGTTGCCGTCCTGGTCCTTCGGTGGCAGC
>JBKDXM010000041.1:0-37422 GCA_046306335.1 Planctomycetota bacterium | reverse complement strand
CCTCATCCCGCGCAGCCTGACGACGGTCGAACTGCAGCGGTGGCGGCAGGACTTCGGCCTGCACAGCATCCATCCACTCAGCAGCGACGGCAGCCGCCGCGTCGGTGAGCCGGCGGCGGCGGCACCGGGCGCACCGGCGGCACCGGGCGCGCCGGCGGCGGTCGGCGCGTAGGGGCCGGCGGCACGCGGGAGTGCCGCTGCCTGCGGCTGCGGCCGGGGGAACAACAATCGAGCGATCAGTTCTTCCTGTTCGAGCTGTCTTCGTCCTTCGGCGTTTCCCTGGCGTCCCCCGCGGCCTTGCCCAGGCGCAACCGGCGCTCGGCGTGCAACTTCGTCTCGCCCCGATGGAACACGAACTCGACCGCAGTCTCGGCCGCCGGCAGCAAGCTCGTCGTCCACCAGTTCTGGTCGTCGCGCGCCGCGCTGTGCACCATCGTGGCGAGGTGGTTGTCTGGCGACAGGTAGCAAACGCTGATCAGGTTGCCTTCGAAGTCCGCGATGTAGACCTCGGGCTCGTTGCGATAGATCTGCGCCATGCGACCACCGAGGTAGACCCAGCTGCAGTCGACGATCGACTTCGCCGTCGTGCGATCGAGCAGCAGGTCTTCGACGCAGTGCTCGACCGGCTTGCCCTCGGAGTCCTTCCACCGCACGGTCATGAAGAACGGCTCGCCCTGCGGCGGCGTGACGACGATCGGGTCGGCGCCCGCCTGCACCTCTTCGAGCGTCGGTGCCGGCTGCTTCTCGACGTACGTGGCGTTCTTGCCGGGAACGAGACCGAGCAGCAGCAAGGCGGCGTTGAGGACGCTCGGCTTGGCCATCGTCACGAACATCGCCTCGTGGCGTTTGCCCTTCTTGTGGATCAGCAGGTACTCGATCGGATCCTGCGGCTGGTTGACGACCGCAGGCACGCTGACGGTCTTCTTCTCCAGGTCGAAGGCGATGCCCTCCTTCTGGAACTGCTGCTTCATCTCCGCGAGGACCTTCTGCGGGTCGGCCGCGGCGGGCGCGGCCTACGGCGGCTGCTTGCCGTCCGGGGAACCCTGTGCGGCGCAGCAGGCCGCGAGGGCGAAGAAGGTGGCAGCAAGGCGCGGCGTCATCAGCGGGTCTCCGGGCGTTGTTCGGGAAGCGCGGCGATCGTAGCGGCGTCGCGGCCGGCGAACTCGCGCCAGTCGTCGCGCGCCCGCGCGGCCGCCGACGCGTCCCCCGCGGTCACGGCAGCCATGTAGGCGATACGGTGCGGAAGGCAAGCGAGCGCAGCGTGCGGATCGACACCAGCGCCCGGGTCGCGCTCGCCTAGCAGATCGCGGCGCAGGTCAGGGTCGCCGATCGACTCGTGCAGCAGGCGCAGCGCGATGCCGAGGCCGACGCGGGCGCCGCCCAGGTCGCCGCGGTCGAACGCCGCGGTCGTCGTCGCCCATGCCGCGACGAGCGCCGGCCAAACGCCCTGGTCGACGGGAACGGTCCACAGCCACGGCGCGATCGCCGGCAGGAACGCGGCACGGACGGCAGGCGAGCGACCGGTCGCGACCAACAGCGCGCGCGCCCGCGCCGCCGACGCCGCCGCGCCTGCCGGATCGGCGCACGCTGCTTGCGCTGCCGCCGCGAATGCCGCCGCAACGGCGTCCGGCGCGGCGCCGCGCAGGCGCTGGGCGACGGCGCCGACGAGCGCGAAGCCACCGCGTCCATCCGGCCAACGCGCCGCCCGCGCGGCTTCGCCGGCGCGATCGGCTCGCGGCATGGCGAACACGATCTGGGCGCACAACGCCAGGGCGTCGGCGTCGAGCGGTTCGGCCAACGCCTCGACCAAGGCGAACGCCAGCGCTTCGGCAGCGGCGTCGAGAGGGCCCGCGGCGAGCCGCGCGCGCAGTTCGGCGCGCAGCGGCGCGCCGAGCGGGCCGCGCAGCACGGCTGGCGCCACCTCCGGCTGCAGGTCGCGCAGCGCCGCGGGCAACGACGGATCGCGCCAGAACGCCAGCAGCCGCGCCGCGACGGTCGCGTCGTCGCCGCCGCGCGTGGCCCAAGCGAGCAGTTCGAGCGCTGAGCCGAGGTCCGCTGCCGGCGCCTCCGGCTCGACGACCTTGCCCCGGACGCCGTCGTCGCCGGCTTGCGCGTAGCGCGGCACGCCGACGGCGTCGAGCAAAGCGTGCGCCGGCCCGGGCGGCAGCGGACCGGGCAGCGCCGCGCACCGGCGCCCGAGGTCGGCGGGCAGGCTGCGCGCGACGGCGACGAGTTGCGGCACCGCGGCCACGTCGCCGAGCGCGGCGGCGCCGTGCAGGGCGCGCCATCGGCGCTCGTCGCGCTCGGCTGGCGTCAGCCCCACCGCCGGTTGCTCCGCATCGCTGCGCAGCAGCAGCAGCGCGAACGGTGCCGCGGGCCGGCGGCCGACCAACGCCTCGACGAATGGCGCGTCGTCGGCGGTCGTACGGACGAGCGGCCACAGCGCGCGCACGATCTCTTCGTCGCCGCCGCCGACCACCGCCAGCGCCGCCGGCCGGCAGAAGCGGCCGTCGACCGTGCCCGCCTGCTGCAGCCGCACGAACAGATCGCGCGCCAGCTCGGGGTCGAGTTCGCGCCGGCGCGGCAGGAACAGCGCGACGGTCTCGCCGACGCCATCGCCGCGCGCGAGCCAGTCGCGCAGCGTCGCCGCCGGTACGGCGTCGATGGCGCGGTCCAGCAGCCGCGCGATGCGGCTCCTCGCGGCATCGGCATCGTCGACCGGCGCCGCGAACGCGAGCACGGCCGGCGCGACGACGCGCGCAGCCAGCAGCGCGGCGAACGCCTCGTCGCGCGCGGCCGCAGCGCCGAGCACCCCCGACACGCGGCCGCTCCGCGCCGGCGTCGCCAGCAGCGGCGACGCGTACGGCAACCAGCGCGCGTCGACCGGATTCGCGGCGTCGTCGAGCGCGGCGGCCACGCGCTCGACGACGAGCTCCGGCCGCTGGTCGTGCACGTGGCGCAACAGCGTCGCGCACGCCGGCTCGGGCAGTTGCAGCGCGAGGCCGAGCAGCGCCCGCACGCCCTGCGGCGACAGCCGGTCGAACACGCGCAGCGCTTCGTCCAGCGGCAGGCGACCGGCGGCGAGTTCCAGATGCAGCCGGCCGACGAGGCCGTCGGCGAGCCGCGCCGGCAGCACGCGCCGCGCCGCCGCCACGCCGTCGCCGGCGGGATCGGCGAGCAGTGCTTCGAGGAATGCGTCGCGATCGGCCGTCGACCAGTCGCCGCTGCGGCCGGCGAGCGCACGGCAACGGTCGTCGGCACCGCGCTCGGGCCGCGACGCCCAGCGCGCGAGCCATGCGTCCGCGGAGGGTCGCGGCGCGATCGCCAGCTCGTCGAGCAACCGGCGCGACGCCGCCGCGTTGGCGTCGAGTGCCGCGAACCACGCGTCGTCGAGGGCGACGCGATGGCGCACCAGTGCGGCGGCGGCGAGCGCGACCCGTTCGTCGGCAGCGGCCAACGCCGCAACGCCGGTCGCCGGGTCGAGTCCTCCCGCCATGACCAAGAGGTGCAACGCGCCGATGCGTTCGTCGGCCGGCGCATCGGCATCCCGCGCCGCGCCGCGGTTGACGCTGAGCACGTCCTGCGCAGCGGCACCGGCGGTCATCAGCGCCGCCAATGCGCCGGCCCGCAGCGCCGACTTCATCGCAGTTCCTCGGCGATCGCCGCCGGCAGGTCACTCGCGATCAGCCCGACCTCGCCCATGCGCCGAGCCACGCGGTCACCGGCGCGGCCGTGCACGTGCACGCCGAAGCACGCGGCTGCGTATGGCGGCAGGCCCTGCGCCAACAGCGCGCCCAGCAGGCCGGCGAGCACGTCGCCGCTGCCGCCGGTCGCCATGCCCGGGTTGCCGGTGCGGTTCTCGAACGTGCGGTCGCCGTCGCCCACGAGCGTGTGATGGCCCTTCAGCACGACGATGCCGCCCGAACTCGCGACCAACGCGTCGAGCGCGCCGTGGCGGTCTTCCTGCACGGCGGCGGCGTCGCTGCCGAGCAGGCGGCCTGCTTCCCCAGGATGCGGCGTCAGCACGATGGGGACGCGCGTCGCGAGCGGCTGTCGCAGCGGCGCAAGGACGTTGAGCGCGTCGGCGTCGAGCACGACCGGGCCGCGGGCGAAGCGCAGCACGGCGGCGACGAGCCGCTGCGTCGCCGGCGACGCACCGAGGCCCGGCCCGACGACGACCGCATCGGCTCGGGCGAGCGCGCGGCGCAGGTTGGCCGGCGTGCGCGGCAGCGTCGTCGCGCACGGCTGCGCGCTGGCGACGAACGGTTGCAGCGCGGCCGGCACGCAGACGTGCACGAGGCCGGCGCCGGCGCGCAGCGCCGCCGTCGCGCACAGGATCGCCGCGCCGAGCATGTCGTGGGAGCCGGCGACGACGAGGACCGCGCCGAAGCTGCCCTTGTGGCCGTCGCGCGGCCGCTCGGGCAGGCCCGCGAGCGGATGGCGGGCGCGGCTCATGCGCGCCCCCAGCCGTGCACGCATGCGACCTCGCCGACGACGAGCTTCTGGGTGTTGCGCAGCGTCTGCCGGTGGAAGGCCGCGAGCGCTGGCGGCAGGTCGCGCGGCAGCGCGCCGAGATGCTGCAGCAGGTCGACGACCACCGGCTGGTAGCCGCGCTCGGCGCCATCGTCGACCTTGATCGCGATGCCGAGCGCCTGCGGCCAGCGGGCGCGCGCCGGATCGGGCGTCAGCGCCACGGCGTAGACGCCTTCGGCGCCGTTCTTGGCGAACACGCGGCCCGGCCACTGCCGCAGCAGCGCCGTGCAGAAGCGCTTCTCGCCGGCGAGCAGTTCGGGCGCGCGGCCGACGGCGTCGAGGATGCGGCGGCATGCGTCGGCTCGAACGGCCCCGTGGCGTTCGGGGTTCGCCAGATTCGCGAAGCTGCGGGCCAGCGCCGCCAGCGGCAGCACGAAGGTCGGCGCGCCGCAGCCGTCGACGCCGGTCGGCACGGGGCCGGCGAGACCGGCCATCGCCGCGACCGCGGCGTTGACCTCGCGCTGGCTCCGGCAGTCGGGATCGAGGTAGGCCGCGAGCGGGTCGCCACACGCGGCCGCGAGGTGCAGGAAGCCCGTGTGCTTGCCGCTACAGTTGTTGTGCACCTTGCCCGGCTGCTCGCCAGCGCGCAGCAGCGCCAGCCGGCTGTCGTGGTCGAACGGCGCGTGCGGCCCGCAGCCGAGCTGGTCCTCGCGCAGGCCGCCGCGGGCCAGGAACGATCGCACCGCGGCCGTGTGCACCGGGGCGCCGTCGTGGCTGGCGCACATCACCGCGAGTTCCTGCGGCGGCAAGCCGAGCCGGTCGGCGAGGCCGCGCTCGAGGAACGGCAGCGCCTGCAGCGGCTTGACCGCCGAACGGGCGAAGACCGCACGATCCACGTCGCCGACCGCCAGCGCCAATTCGTCGCCATGCCAGACGGCGACGGCGCCGCGGTGCCAGGACTCGACCGCGCCGCTGCGGGTCGCGACGGCGAGCACGGGGTTGGGACGCAGCGGATCGAGCGGCGGCAGGGCGACGGACGGCGCGGTCACGCGCGCCGTTATAGCCGACGGCCGGCGACGCCGCGCTCGCGCCGAGCGCCTGCGCCGCTATAACGGCGCGGGTAGCCCATGGATCTCGTCGAAGTCGAACTCGCCCGCGTCGTCATCCACCAGAAGGGCGACCAGCAGTTCATCCACCTCCGCGAGCGGCACGGCAGCCGCGCCTTCCCGATCGTGATCGGCTTCAACGAGGTCGAGGAGATCAACCGCAAGCTGTGCGGCGTGCAACCGCCGCGGCCGCTGACGCACGACCTGATGGGCCGCGTCTTCCACGCGCTCGGCCACCGGCTGCAGCGGGTGGTGATCAACGAACTGCGGGACAGCACCTTCTACGCCCAGCTGGTGCTGGCTCCCGCCGACGCCGGCACGTCGGCGCCGGCGGCAGCGGAGAAGTGCGTCGACTGCCGGCCTTCGGACGCCATCGCGCTGGCGGTCCAGACCGGCGCGCCGATGTACGTCGCCCGGCCGGTGTTCGACGCGCTCGCCTCGGACTAGGAGCACGCGTCGCGGCAGGCCGCGCCGCCCGGCACGCGTCGTCGCGTCCGCGAGGTCGCCGCCCAACGTCGGCAGATCCACGGCCCGGCGCTGCCACCGATTCGCGGGCGGCCACAGGCATCGCCACGACCGCGAGCCCACGCTACGGACGGGCACGCGTCCCTTGACGCAGATGCGGAGCGCCCGCTCGCCGGCAAGTCCTCCCGGTCCGGATGCGCGCAATGAATGCCATCGCCGTCCGCCGTCTTAGCGCAGTTTTTTCCCGCTAAGAACATACGAGGCCCGCTCATTGTCGCGCAGCGCCCGCATTGCCTCTGCGCAGCATGCGCGGCGCGCGGCACGCTGTTGGCAAGCGGCGGCGCGGCGGGTTAGCCTCCGGCGGCTGCGTCCCGGTGGGATGGCAGAGCGGCCGATTGCGGCGGTTTTGAAAACCGCTGTGCCTTCACGGGCACCGGGGGTTCGAATCCCTCTCCCACCGCCATTGTCGCGAGGCGTGCTCGCGACGGCCTGGACGCGACGTCTCGTGTGCAACCTCCTCATGGCGCGCTTTGCAGCGCGTCTAAGACCATGCTTCGTGGAACGTTGGCAGCTCTCGTCCTGCCGGTAACGGCATTCCTTTGCGCCCAACCGGCCATCGCGCAGAAGTACGCGACCGAATCGGACTACCGGCAATCGGCCTGGCTGCAATCGGAGCCGTGGCAGCAGTTCCTCGCGCGCCAGGGCGGCAGCTGGCGGGTCGAGTGGAACCCGGCGACCAGCACGCCGAAGGCCGTCTGGGGCTCGGGCATCGCGCTCGCAGGCTGGCGCGAGAACACGCTGGAGGCGGCGCGCCAGCACGCCAACCGCGTGCTGCTCGAACACCGGGAACTGCTCGGCCTCGGCGCCTCGGGCTTCCGCGAGATCATCGGCAGCCGCATGGGTCAGACCTGGACGTTCACCTACCAGCAGACGTTCCTGGGCCTCGACGTCGTCGGCGGCCGCGCCGACGTGCGCGTGCACATGAAGGGGCGCGTGCCCATGTTCGGCAGCATGGCGTTCCCGATCCCGGCGGACTTCGACGTGACGCCGCAGATCGACGGCGACGTCGCCCGCGCCCTGGCATGGGAGGCGCTCGGCCAGTTGCCGACGGGCGCCGTGCAGCCGGGCGCCGACAAGGCTCCGCGCCTCGTCATCTGGGGCGACGTGCAGGCGGCCGACGTGTCGCCGTTCCACCTGGCTTGGGAAGTCGGCGTCAGCAACGTCGCCGACGACGGCTCCGGACCGATCGGTCGCTACTTCGTCCATGCCAGGACCGGCGCGGTGCTGCAGTACGTCAACGACAAGCACGAATGCGGCCTCGCCGACTGCAACCTCGCCGTCGCGCCCGCGGCACCCGCGAGCGCCGTGCCCGCGACGCCTGCCGCTCTGCCGCCGGTGCTGACGACGGTGACCGTGCTCGGCTGGACGCGCACCGGCATCGACGCCTTCGACCCGCTGGTCAACGTGCCCCAGGCCGGCCTCGTGCTCACCGTGCCGGGCATCGGCGCGGTGACGACCAACGCGAACGGCCAGTTCACGATCGACATCGCCACGGCCACGACCATCACCGTCGGCAACCTCGACGGCCGCCACCACAACCCGATCACCGGCGCGAGCGCGCCGAGCGGGTCGTTCACGGTCAACCCGGGCGTCGCCACGACGATCCAGCTGCTGACCTCGGCGGCGACCGTCAACGCCGCCGCGCACACGACGACCGCGTATTGGGTCGAGAAGACCAACGAGTACGCGCGGTCGATCCTCGGCAACACCGCGCAACTCGCGACCGCGAGCAACATCGGCGTGACGATCAACATCGCCTCGTCGTGCAACGCGTACTACACCGGCAACACGATCAACTTCTACCAGGCCGGCGGCGGCTGCTCGAACACCGCGTTCTCGACGGTGATCGCGCACGAGTGGGGCCACGGCCTCGACGACCGCTACGGCGGGATCTCGCAGACGAACGGCCTCAGCGAGGGTTGGGGCGACGTCATCGGCTGCTACCTGCTCGACACGCCGAACCTCGGCAGCGGCTTCCAGACCGCGGGCGTCGCCTTGCGCAGCGGCAACAACACGACGCAGTATCCGTGCACGGGCTGCGCGGTGCACACCGCCGGCCAGTCCTGGATGGGCTTCGCGTGGAAGCTGCGCAACCGGCTCGCCACCACCTACAACAACCGCGCCCAGGCGATCGCCGTCACCAACGACATCGTCGTGAGCACCATTGCGGCGAACGCGCTGAACCAGGCCGACGCCGTGCGCGAGGTCTTCATCGCCGACGACACCGACGGCAACCTCGCCAACGGCACGCCGAACTACAACGACCTCGTCTGGGCCTGCAACCAGCACTCGCTGCCCTACCCGGGCCAGACGAGCAGCGTGCCGAACGACGAATGCGCCGCCGCCATCGCGCTCGGCAACGGCTTGAGCGCCCAGTTCACGACCGTCGGTGCGATGACCTCCGCGCCCGCCTGGGCGTGCGGCTCGGGGGCCAACGACGCGTGGTTCAGCTACGCGGCGACGACCACGGGCTCGCTGACCGTCAGCCTGTGCAGCCAGGCGACGTGGGACACCGTCATCCAGGCGTTCTCGGGCGCCTGCGGCACCCTCACCAGCCTGGGCTGCAACGACGATTCCTGCGGGGCGCAGTCGTCGCTGACGTTCAGCGTCACCGCCGGCCAGACCTACCGCATCCGCGTCGGCGGCTTCAGCGGCGCGACCGGCGCGTTCCGGCTCAACGTCACGCCGCCGGCCGTGCCGGCGACGCCTACCAGCCTCGCCGCCGTGGCGGCGGGCATGACCCAGGTCAACCTGACGTGGACCGATACCGCCACGACGGAGACCGGCTACCGCGTCGAACGTTCGACGAACGGCACGACCTTCGCGCTCGCCGCGACGCTCGGCGCCAACGTCGTGTCGTGGTCGGACACCGGCCGCACGGCGAACACCACGTACTGGTACCGCGTCGCCGCCACGAACGCGGCGGGCAGCTCGGCGTTCTCCAACGTCGCCAGCGCGACGACGCCGGCGTTCGTCGACTACGTCGCGACCGGGCAGGTGACGAACCACGGCACCATCACCGGCGCGTTCTCGCTGACGCACACCGACAACGCCAGCTACCAGCGACTGACCGAGCGGACGGCGAGCAATCGCAACAGCCTGCAGTACGACTGGACGATCGCCAACGTGCCGGCCACCGGCACGCGCACGCTGCGCATCCAGGCCTACCGCACGGTGTCGGCCGACAACGACACGTTCATCATCCAGGTCCTGAGCGGCAGCACGTTCGTCAACGCGATCACCGTGTCGAAGACGAGCGACGACAACGTCTACCAGACGTACGTCCTGCCGAGCACGGTGTCGGGCACGGTGACCGTCCGGGTCATCGACTCGGACG
This sequence comes from Planctomycetota bacterium, assembly GCA_046306335.1. Lineage (GTDB taxonomy): Bacteria > Planctomycetota > UBA1135 > UBA1135 > UBA2386 > UBA2386. The sequence continues at coordinate 27,981 of JBKDXM010000041.1, read as the reverse complement.
ACCGGCTGAACGTGACGGGCAACGACAGCCTGTTCGTCGACCACCTCTGCATCCGCGCGCAGTGACGCCGGTGCCGCCGCCGGCGCGGCCCGGCGGCGGCAAGGCGCATGCTCGGCGGCCCTCGGAGGCCGCCCATGCACCCCGCCCTCGGCGCGACCGCGCCGCACTGCCTGATCGTCGCGGCGATCGCGGCGCAGATGTCCCCGGCAGGCGCCCGGCCCGGCCAGCGTCGACCTGAGCGCGCCGCCCGGCAGTCCCTTCACGTGACCGCCCGATCCGACGGCGACCGGCTACTCGGCGCAGCGCCGCAGCTGCGGCACGTCGACCTGGAGTTCGCCGATCCCCGTGCCCGGCGGCGGCACGCTCGAACACGGCACGCTGCCGAGCGACGCGGAACTGGCCAGCGGCCTCGCCGACTTCGCCAACCTGCCGGCCTTCACGGCGCGCGAGATCCAGTTGCTGCCGGAATGCCTCGACAGGTGCCACGAGTACCGCCACGAGTGTTCGCGGTCGACCAGCGCGCCGTGATCGACGACAACTGCGGCGTGTTCACGATGTCGTTCGGCAGCGGCTTCGGCGACTGGGATTCGCCCGACGGTTTCCTGCGCGCCGCGCTCGGCAGCGGCTGGCCGCTGACCGAGGTCCGGGCCGGGCGTCCGCACTGGTCGTTCCAGAACATGGACGTCGGCGACCCGACGCGACGCCGGCACGATCGCCCGCTACACCGCCGGCAACCTGCCCCAGGTCACCCCGGGCGCTGGCCTCCACGTCCTTCGCGGGCTGTTCCGCTTCGCTTCCGACCCGACCGGCGCGCTGCCGGACGGGACGTGCCGTCCGAGCGGAGGCAGCGGGCGATCGATCCTTCCGTCCACCGCGAGGCAGACTCCCACGGGAGCGGACGCGTTCGCAGCAAGGTTGCTGCGCGGGACCTCAGAGCCCGACGATGAGCTCGATGCCATTGAGCAGCACGATGGCCGGCGCGCCACCGACGAGGTCGAGGCGCGCGCCCTGCAGGGGCAGCGAGACGCCGAGGAAGCCGGTCCCGGCCGGGATGGCGAAGCCATGGCTGCCTGCGCCGGTGAAGGTGAGCAACGGCGCCGACGGGTCCAGCAGCAGTTCGCCGCCGAACAACGGCAACGGCGCGCCGAAGCCGCCAGCGCCGTACGCCATCACCGACAGGAGCGTGTTCGCCTGGGTCGCCACCGTGCCCTGCCACTGCGTGCCGACCCGTGGCAGCGTCGCGCAGCCGAAGCCGGCCGGATTGACGCCCGAGCCGTTGCGGACCACGCAGGCGGCGGCGGCAGATCGCACGGCGAGCGTGTCGAAGTTGAAGTCGCTGACGAAGTCGATCTGCAGTTCGTCGAGCAGGGTGTTCGTGAACCCGAAGTAGTTGTTGGGCTGCGCTTGGTTCCACGATCCGGCGAACGCCGCGACCGGGACGCCCTGCAACAGGGCGCGCATCGTGGTCGTCGTGCCGCTGGCGACCTGATGGAAGACGAAGCTGGCGTCCACCACCGGCTGCGCCAGCTGGATGCGCAGCGTCGACGGCGGACCGGCGGTGAAGTCGTTGGTCAGGAACCCGCCGACGAGGTTGTTGATCGAACCGGTCGTGAAGTACGCGGCGTGCGCGATGGTCAGCCCGCCGAACTGCGTCGTGACCGGCGTGAAGTTCGGCAACGCGTTGGCGCCGAAGTCGAACACGTGTGTCGGGTTCGGGATGCCGGCAGTCTGGGCGACGATCGACTGTGCGGCGACGGGTGCGGCGAACTGGCCGGCGAGGCAGACGAACAGCACGACGGGGCGCGACGAACGATGTGGCATGGGCAGTTCCTTTGAGGACGACCACACGGTAGCGGAAGCCGCGCACCGACGATGCGGCAGGCCGCCCGCGACCGGACTGGTACGATCGGCGGAGGGAAGCGGACGACGCGGAGGTCCGGAACCGCGCGCGACGGCTATCGTGCGGCCACCATGCCCCGCACACCGCTCGCCGGTTTCCTCGCCCGTTTCGTCGCCGACGCGCACGCTGCCGACCAAGACGGGCCGCGGCCCACGCCGACCGATACCGGCCGTCGCCGGTTCCTCGCCGGCGCCTCGGCCGCCGTGCGGGCGCAGCAGTTCTGCCAGCAGGTCGAACCGGTGTTCAACGGCACGCTGGCGAACTGGAACGGCCTCGCGGCGCATGACACGTGGCACGACCAGCCGCTGCAGCGCTGCAGCTACGCGTACTGGCGGGTCGGCCAGTGCCAGTTGTTCGCCGGCGTCGAAGGCGAGCGCGAAGGCAACGCGTGGTTCTGCGGCGAGCACACGTCGCTCGACGCCCATGGCTACCTGGAAGGCGCGGTCGAGACCGGCGAGCGCGCGGCATCGCAGGTGGCGACGGCGATCGGCTGAGCGTTCGAGCGGCAGACGCCAGCGCGACCAGTCGGGCGCCCGCGGCGACCCGTTGGGCGGGATCCGGCGGGCGTGGGCATCCCCGCGGCCGGCACGGCGCGCCCACCCACCGCGGTCAGCGGCGCGGCAACTGCCCCGCCCGGCCGAGCGCGACCAGCCACAGGCGCACCTCGTCCTCCGTGAGGCCGGCGCGCCACAGCGGCTGCAGCAACTCGGCGATCGCATGCTTGGGCCGCGAGGCGTCGCGCCACGCGCTGTCCTGCAGCAGCGCGGCGAGCGCCGCTTCGAGTCGGTGCATGAGTTCGGCCGGCGCGGGCGCGGGAACGGCCGCCGGCGGCGCTGCCGGCGCCGCGCCCGCCGCGGCTCCGCCGGCGGCGAGCCAGCCGGCGAACAGTTCCGCGGCGAACACGCAGACCGCCTGCGCGAGGTTGAGCGACGTCTGCTGCGGCGCCACCGGGATCGTCGCGACGGCGTGGCAGCGCAGCAGTTCACCCGGCTCGAGGCCGTGTTGCTCGCCGCCGAAGACGAGCGTCGGCGCGCCGCGCCGCAGCGACTCGTCGACGAGCTGGCGCGGCGTCAGCACGCGGGCGCCGGGTGGCGGCGCGTCGGTCGTGGCGACGAGCCACGTCGCGCCGGCCACGGCCTCGGCGAGGCTCGCGCAGGCGCGCGCGCCGGCGAGCACGTCTCCGGCGTGCACGGCCATGCGGTGCGCGTCGACGAGGGAGCCGATGCGCGAGTCGACGAGCGTCAGCCGCGACAGGCCGAAGTTCTTCAGCGCGCGCGCCACCGCGCCGAGGTTCGCCGCGCCCTGCGGCCGCACCAGCACGACGTGCGTCTCGGCGAGCGGGAAGGCCATCGCTCGGACCTCAGCGGCGGCCGGCGGCCGCCGCGGCCGCGATCGCAGGCAGGATGCGATGTACGCGCGCCATGGTCGCCGGCGGCGCGTCAGCCCAGGTACTTGCCGATCAGCAGGTCGAGGCGGCGCCGCGCGTCGGGCGGGATCGCCTCCTTGGCCGTCATGATCGCGTGCTGCATGCAGCCCGCGGCCGAGATCGGCGGATTGCTCGCGACCAGTTGCGCCAGCTCGCCGACGACGCGCCGCGCGAGGTCGACGTTCTTGCGGATCACGGCGATCACCGCCGACACGTCGACGTCGGCCTCGGTCTCGTGCCAGCAGTCGTAGTCGGTGACCAGGGCGACCGTCGCGTAGGCGATCTCGGCCTCGCGCGCGAGCTTGGCCTCCTGCAGGTTGGTCATGCCGATCACGTCGACGCCCCAGCTGCGGTAGAGCTTCGACTCCGCGCGCGTGCTGAACAGCGGCCCTTCCATGCACACGTACGTGCCGCCGTCGTGCGCGGTCGCCCCGGCCTTGCGCGCGGCCTGCAGCGCGAGCTGCCGCAGCGGCTCCCACACCGGGTCGGCGAAGTGCGCGTGCGCGACGCAGCCGTCGCCGAAGAACGTCGACTCCTGCGTGCGGCCGCGCGTGCGGTCGAGGAACTGGTCAACCAGCACGAGGTGTCCCGGCTCGATGTGCTCCTTCATCGACCCGACGGCCGAGATGCCGACGACGCATTCCATGCCGAGCTGCTTCATCGCGTGCAGGTTGGCGCGGAACGGCAGTTCGTGCGGCGCGAGGCGATGGCCGCGGCCGTGCCGCGGCAGGAACGCCATGCGCACGCCGGCCAGCGTGCCGGTGACCAGCGCGTCGCTCGGCGGGCCGAACGGCGTTTCGACGACGACCTCCTTGCGGTCCTGCAGGCCGGGCAGGTCGTAGATGCCCGAGCCGCCGATCACGCCCAGCGTGCGCCCGCTCATGCGTCGTCCTCGTCGCGGCTGCGTTCGTCGCGCCCGCGGCCGCCGTCCTCGCCGTCGTCCTGCCGGTCTTCCGGCGCGAACCAGCTCGGCGCGAACAGGCGCTTGATCATCATCGTCGCGTACGCGCCGCGCGGCAGCGAGAAGCGCAGCGAGGCCTTTACCTTGCCGCGGTGGATCTCGTCGGGCTCGATGCGCACGTCGGCGACGTCGGTCGGCTTGACCAGCACGTCGCGCGGCTCCTCCTTCCAGATCATGCCCGGCACGGCGTTGCGCGCGAAGTCGTCGCGGCCGATGCCGGCCGCGCGCAGTTCCTCGTGCATCGCGCGGCGGAACGGCTCGCTGCCGCCGTCGCCTTCGGGCCCGAACAGCGGCGTGCGCATGGCCACCAGCTTCTCCTCGCGCTCCGGCGCGAGGTACTTCCACGCCAGCAGGTCGCCGGCGATGGTCGCAAGGCGCAGCCGCTGGGCCGAGTTGACGCCGCCGCGCAGCAGGCGGCTGACGGCGCGGGTCCACAGCAGCGACTGGAACGCGAACGCGTGGATGACGCGCTGCCGCAGCGGCACGTGCTCCAGGGCGCCGCGGAAGTCGTCGGGGTTGGCGAGCAGGTGGCCGAAGATCGGCTCGTAGGCGGGACCGCGGGCGATGCGCGCGCACGTCTCCCAATCGCCCCAGCGCAGCTGCAGCGTCTTCTTCAGCTTGACGTCGCCGCTGATCGCCACCGGCGACGGCTCGGCGATGAACTGCTGCAGGGCGCGCTCGAAGTCGCCGAGCAGCACGCTGCGCATCGGGAACCCCTGGCCGTGGCGCAGGCAGCCGAAGCGCTGGTCGTCGAAGTAGTTCGGGAAGCCGGTCTTCAGCAGCGACGGCATGCCGCGCCGCAGGGCCGCGGCGCGCGGCGGCGTCAGGTCGCGGATGACGATCTCGAAGGCGTTGCCGGCGCTCTGGCGGCTCGTGATGGGCCGGTCGGTGGTCCCGACCGGGTGCACGCGCAGGTTCGGCAGCTTCACCTCGACCGCCTGCCGCTCGATGGTCACGAACTGGTCGGTGACCGCCTGCCGGTCCTTGAGGCCGGCGTAGGCGATCGCGCCGCGGTCGACGCGGGCCTCGCGGACCAGCAGCGCCAGCGCCTCGGGCGTCGACAGCTTCTCCTTGTGCAGCTGGTGCACGATGTAGTGGCCACCTGGCACCTCGGGCCACTGCAGCAGTTCACGGACGCAAAAGTCCTCGGGGATCGTCTTCAGTCGCACGGTCGTCTCCGCCGTTCGTCGTGGCTGGCGAGCTGACGGAGGGCGACGGCGAGGTCCTCCGGCCAGGGGCATTCGACGTCGGCGCGAGCGCCGTCGACGTCCGCGAACGACAGCCGCTCGGCATGCAGGAACATGCGCGTCAACAGCGGTCGCTCCGGCACGCCCCGCCGGAGTTTGTACCCTGCCTTGAGCCGCGACAGGAGCAGTTCCTCGCCGCCGTAGTCGCGATCGCCGACGATCGGTCGGCCGATCGACTGCAGGTGCACGCGCAGTTGGTGGCTGCGCCCGGTGCGCGGACGCAGTTCGAGCAGCGTGTGCTGCGGCAGGCGCTGGCGCACGCGCACGGCGGTGTGCGCCGCACGGAATCCGGGCAGTTCGCGCGCGGCAGCGACGACCTTGCCCGGCCGTCGGCGATCGGGGCCGAGGTAGCCGTCGATCGCGAACTCGTCGCGCTCGACCTGCCCGGCGACCAGCGCGACGTACGTCTTGGTGACTGCGCCGTCGGTGAAGGCCCGGTCGAAGTGGCGCGCGGCGTCGAGTCCCTTGCCGAGCAACAGGCAGCCGGAGGTGTCGCGGTCGAGGCGGTGGACGATGCGGAGGTCCGCGTCCGGCCGCAGCTCGGGCAGCAAACCGTGGATGCCACGCTCGCGACCGCTGCGGTCGGGCACCGTCGGCACGCCGGCGGGCTTGCCGACGACGAGGGCGGTCGGGCTCTCCCACAGCACGGCTGGCATCGCGACGGGCGGCGGACTGGCGACCGGCAGCCCGGCGCTGGCGCGCCACTCGACGACATCGCCAGCGCGCACCCTGCGGTTGCTGACCCACGGCGCGCCACCGACGTGCACCTCGCCCGCGGCGATCGCAGCCCGCAGCACCGTGGTCCGGGCCGCCGGCACGGCCTGGGCGAGCACGTCGCCAAGCAGGGCTCCGTCGGCGTCGTCCGGCACGACGAAGAAATGGCGCTTCGGGTCGGCCAAGGCGGCGAGGAGGTTACGAACTCGCGCCGCTGCGACCAACCCCCAGGAGTCTGCGTCACGGAACGCGCGCCGATCCGGTGCGCGGATTCGCGGCTGGGGCGAAGCCGACGACCGCAGGCGAATCGGTCGATTCGCCGAGGATCGGCGGCGAGCTCCCGGACGCGCAGGGGCGCTTCGGCTCGCAGACTGCCACCCGCTGCACCGCGACTTCTGGGTGCTGCTTGCTGCTGGGCTCTTGGTGCCTGGTCTCTGTGCCCTCTGTGTTCTCTGTGGTTCCTTTCTGCTGCTGCTGCTGCTGCTGCTGCTGGAGCAGAACAACCACAGAGAACACAGAGAGCACAGAGCAGATCGAACGGAGGGCGGCAGCAGAACGACCGGCAACTACGGTGCGGGTCGGACGGCGAGCCTCCGGCCGCGAAGGCGCGTACCGGGCGGCGTGGCCTTCCGCGACGGGGATTTCTAGTCCCCCACGTCGAAGTCGCTAGTCCGATTTTTCGTACGACTTTGCCGGATCTTATGACGAAATATTTGCCGATCGCGGGACGGTGCTCAATTCCTGTTTTCGGCACAATGCCCAGCATCGGGAATCCTCCATACGATGCCGGCGTACGGAAGGCGCGCCCGGGAGCGAAAGCAGCACCTACAGGCCATCGCGCGTTGGCTGGCACGGCCGTTGCAGTGCGGGCGCGCGCACCCATGGCACCCTCTCGGCACGCACCGCTCGCCCGGCGATGGCAACCCAGCCCCGCGACCGGGCAACGGTGCGTTGGGCGGCTGCACGGCCGGTGCCGCCGTGCCGGCAACCAAGACCGCCCTCGTGCACTGCCCGTCACGGTCACGAGGCCCGACCGCCGAAGATAGGGACATCGGATGCACGTCTCCGTCGTCATTCCGTGCTTCAACGGTGCCGATCTCACCCGCGCCTGCGTCACCAGTCTGCTGGCCCAGGATGGCGGCGATGCGAACCTGGAGATCCTGCTGGTCGACAACGGCAGCAGTGACGACACGGCGACGTTGGGCGAGATGTCGCCGTTGGTGCGCGTGTTGCGCCAGGAGCGCAACCTCGGCTTCGCCGGCGGCGTCAACCAAGGCCTGCGCGCCGCCAAGGGCGACTTCGTGCTCGTCCTCAACAACGACACGCAAGCGGCGACCAACCTGGTGCGCGAACTGCACGACGTGCTCGTCGGCCACCCGCGCATGGGCGCGGTTGCCCCGTGCAGCAACCACGTGAAGGGCGACGCGCTGCTGCCGGTCGGCGACGCCGGCAAGACGGCCGCGGGGCGCGCGGCGATCCGCGATGCGCTGCGCGACGCGCCGGCGCTGCAGGACGCCACCACGCTGGCCGGACTCTGCCTGCTGCTGCGGCGCGCGCTGCTCGACGAAGTCGGCTTGTTCGACGAGCGCTTCGGCCACGGCAACTTCGAGGACGACGACTTCTGCCTGCGGCTGCGCCTGCGCGGTTACCGCCTGGGCATCGCCGGCCGCGCCTTCCTGCACCACGAGGGCCACGCGACGTTCCGCTCGATGGGGCTCGACCTCGGGCAGGAGCTGCACAAGCGCCGCGCCCAGTTCCGGGCCAAGTGGCAGGACGATCCCGCTGGCCGTGCCCATCTCGCCGCACTGGACTCCGATGCGCCGGCGGCCGCCGATGCCGCGATCGACGCGGCCGTCGCCTACCCGTCCTGGGCCGACGCCGACTGGCACCGCGCCGTCGGGGCGCTGCTGCAGCCGGACGCGCGCACCGCCATCGCGCATCTGCGCTCGTTCCTGCGCCAGTGCCCGATGCACGCCAATGCGCGCATGCTGCTGGCGCAGGCGCTCGGCATGGCCGGCGAGGCCACTGCCGCCCGCGGCGAACTGCATCGCGCCCTCGACTGCGCACTCTCGCACGGCCAGCAGCTGCGCGTGCTGCAGCGGCTCGGTGAGGAGGCCTATCGCGCGGGCGCCCACGACGACGCCAACCGCTACTTCACCAGCCTGCAGACGCTGTCGCCCGAGGATCCCGAGGTGCTCAACTGGCGCGGCCTCTGCGAACTTGGCCTCGGCAACGTCCCGGCGGCCGCCGAGCTGTTCGAGGCCGCGCTCGCCGGCGGCGTGCACGCGGCGCAGACCAACCTCGGCATCTGCCATGCCCGCCAGGGTCGGCTGGCCGAGGCGCGCGCCTGCTTCGAGCGCGCCGTCGTGCTGATGCCGCAGGATCCGGCGGCACGCGCCAACCTCGCGGCCTGCGACAAGATGTCGCGCTCGGGCTGACGAGGGCGCGCCGACCAGCCAGCCGCAGCGGTTGCGCGCTCGCGCAGCGCCCCTCGCGCGCTCAATCCGCAGCGGTCAACGCCGTCGGCGGCGACGCGCCGACGCGGGCGATGGCCAGCAACTCGTCGACGATCGCAGGCAGCGACCGCGACGGCGTCCAGCCGATCGCCGCGCGCAACCTTGCGAGCGACGGGACGCGGCGCGGCACGTCCTCGAAGCCGGGCGGGAACACCGCCGCCAGCGGCGTCGCTTCGATCGGCGACAGGCTGCCAGCGCGCGCGCGCACCAACTCGGCCAACGCGCGCACGGGGACCTCGACGTCGCTGCCGACGTTGACGATGCGGCCCGCGGCCGCCGGGGACGACGCCAGATCGAGCAGCGCGCTCGCCACCTCCGCGACGTGCGCGAAGCAGCGCGTTTGCCGGCCGTCGCCGTACACGGTGAGCGGCAAGCCGGCGACCGCCTGCTGCACGAAGCGCGGCAGAACCATGCCGTGATCACCGGTCTGGCGCGGACCGACGGTGTTGAACAAGCGCGCGACGACCACGGGGGCGCCACCGCGCGCTGCATGGCCGAACGCCAGCCATTCGGCGAAGGCCTTGGCGCAGGCGTAGCTGCCGCGCGGCCCGGCCGGTACGCCGGGCTGGACCGGTTCGTCCTCGTCGAACGGCACGCGGCCGCGGCCATAGACCTCGCTGCTCGACGTGAACAACACGCCGATGCGGGCGGCGGCGGCCGCGGCGAAGACGTGCTCGGCGCTGCGCTGGTTGGCTTGCATCACGCCGAGCGGGTCGTCGGCGAGCCGGCGCACGCCGACGACGCCAGCGAGATGCAGCACCGCGTCGGCTGCGCCGCAGACGGCGGCGGCGACGCGCGGATCTGCGACCGATGCGAGCGTCACGGCGAGGCGCGGATGCGCCGTCACCGCCGCGAGGTTGGCCATGCAGCCACTCGACAGGTCGTCGACGGCGTGCACGCGGTGGCCGCGGCGCAGCAGTTCCTCGACGACATGCGAGCCGATGAAGCCAGCCCCGCCGGTGACGGCGACGCGCATGCCTGGCGCCAACACGGCGGCGGCAGGCTTGGGAGCGCTGGGACGTACCGGCATCGGCATCAGCATCGCGGGCGCGGCAGGCGAACGCCAACGTCGGCCCGGCCATCCGACGTGGCGGACGGCGCCGCTATTCCCGGCGCAGAACGCGCCGCAGTTCGTCCAACTGGCGACGGAGTTCGGCGAGTTCGGCGCGCAGGGCAGTGATCTCGGCGTCGACATCGCGGACGGCAGGCTGGGCGGCCGGCGGCGCGACCGGCGGAGCGGCAGGCGTGGGCGTGCCGCGGGACGAAGCCGTCGGGTCGGGGCGGGCGACAGCACCAGGGTCGCGCTCCGCGGTCGTCGGCGCGGTTGGCGCGGTCGGCGCGGTTGGCGCGGTCGGCGCGGTTGGCGCGGTCGGCGCGGTCGGCGCGGTCGGCGACGGCGGCGCGCTCTCGCTGGTCGGCCCGGCCGGCCGCGACGGCTTGGCGGAACCCGCTGCGGGCTTCGGCACCGCCGCCGCAGGTCGCTCGCCGAGCCGCACGAACACGCGCTGCTCCGCGCCGCCGCGGCGCACCAGGACTTCGCAGCGATCGCCGGGCTGGGCGGCGAGCAGCGCCGCGCGCACGCGCTCGCGGCTTGGCGCAACGTCGCCACCGAAACGGACGATCACGTCGCCCAACTGCAGGCCCGCCTTCGCGGCGGGCGAATCGGGGATGACCTCGGCGACCACGGGTTCGTCGCGTTCGGGATCAAGGTAGATGCCAAGCCAACCCTCGGGCGCGGGCACGGCGAACAGCAACGGCAGGAGGCACAGCAGGAACTTGGCCATGGGTCGTTTCGAGGCCGCCCGGCGCGGCCAGATCCGTACCGTCCTCGATCGCCAAACGCAGGACCAGCCCTTGACCCGACGTTGCAGCCTCCGTACAAGGGTCGCCCCGCAACGGGCCCCCTTCGTCTAGCGGCCTAGGATTCGTGATTCTCAGTCATGCGACAGGGGTTCAAATCCCCTAGGGGGTACCAGTCGCCCGGCAGGCGCAAGCTTGCCGGGCGTCTTCTTTCTTGCGGCGGCTTGCCGATCGCCTGCCGCGGCGTGCTGGGCGGCGTGGCCTTCCGTCGCGCAGACTCCTAGCCTCACGGCATGGTGTGGCTGCGCCGCGAAGACCACGAGGACCGCGAACTGCGCGGCCTCGGCCCGTGGGCGACGCCGAGCCGCAACGCCGGCCCCCGCCGACTGCCCGAAGCCGACGATCCGTTGCGCACGGCCTTCCAGCGCGACCGCGACCGCATCCTGCACGCCACCGCGTTCCGCCGCCTGCAGCACAAGACGCAGGTGATGGCCGCGTTCGAAGGCGACCACTACCGCAGCCGCATGACGCACTCGCTCGAGGTCGCGCAGATGGCGCGTTCGGTGGCGCGCGCGCTGCGCTGCAACGACGATCTCGCCGAGGCGGTGGCGCTGGCACACGACCTCGGCCATCCGCCGTTCGGCCACGTCGGCGAGGAGGCACTGCACGCGGCGATGGCCGACCACGGCGGCTTCCGCCACAACGCGCAGAGCGCGCGCATCGTCGACCTGATCGAGGACCGCTACGGCCACGGCCACGGCCTCAACCTGACCTTCGCCGTGCGCGCGAGCCTGCTCAAGGGGCGCATGCCGGAGGGGTTTCCGCTGAGCGCGGACCTGCGGCCGCGGCCGCCGATGCCGTTCGAAGCGCACCTCGTCGACCACTGCGACAAGATCGCCTACCTCAGCCACGACCTCGACGACGGCCTGCGCGCGGGCATGTTCGCCGAGGACGAAGCGGCGGCGCTACGGCTGTGGCAACTGGCCCGCAGCGCGTGCGGCAGCGACAACCGCCAGCGCATCGTCAGCGAGGTGGCGTCGCTGCTCATCCACGACCTCGTCGAGACGACGGACGCCGCGATCGCGGCGACGCCGAGCGGCGGCGAGCCGCCGCGCGTGCAGCACGGCGGCGCGATGGCGGTGATGGCGCACGAACTGCTGGAGTTCCTGCGCGCGCGCTTCTATCGCGCGCCGCGCGTGCTCGCGGTGATGCACGAAGGCGCCGAACGCATCCGCACGGTGTTCGCAGCGCTCGTCAGCGATCCCGCCCGGCTGCCGCCGTCGGCGCAGGCGCGGATCGAACGCGATGGCTTGCACCGCGCGATCTGCGACTACGTCGCCGGCATGACCGACCGCTACCTGGGCCGCATCGCTGCGGCGCTCTGAGCCGGGAACGGGCGCGACGCGGTGCACCCGGCGGCGGATGGCAGCGGCAACGCCGGGCCCCACGACACCAGCCGCCCCAACCAACCCGGGTCCGACCGACCGGGGCAACGTCGCGAATCGCCAGCAACGAAAAACGCGGTCCGGGCGAACCCGAACCGCGAGTGTGGTTACCCCGCAAGGATTTGAACCTTGACAAACAGGACCAGAACCTGTTGTGCTACCGTTACACCACGGGGCAGTAAGTTGTTGCCAACAAAGATCTTAGGCTGATCGCCGACTCATCGGCGAGCCGCGGCCAACCGCTAGCTAACCGTCAGCCACTAACTAACCGTCAGCCAACTGTCAGCCAACTGTCAGCCAACCGTCCGCCAGCCCGACGCGAGCAGCATCGGACCGAGCTTGACGACCGAGTCACCTGGCGTGGTGGCAGCGGTCGCCGGGGGTTGGTTACCCCGCCTGGACTCGAACCAGGAACCAACAGGACCAAAACCTGCTGTGCTACCGATTACACCACGGGGTATCGGGCGGCGGAGTGTAGCGACGAGAGGACGGTTGTCTACGACTTCCTGCCGCGCGGGCCCGGCCGCGGCCCTGGCCGGCGCGTCGGCCCCTGCGGCCATCGCGGCGCCAGCCGCCCCCCCCGCTCCGCCGCGCCGACCCCGGCAGTATCGTCCGCGGCGATGCCGTTCGCCGAAGCCTCGCTGATCGCGGTCCTGCAGCGGCACGCCGCGCAGGGGCCGGACGTCGCCGTCGGCATCGGCCACGACGCCGCGGTCGTGCGCGCGCCGAGCGGCGACGGCCTCGTGCTGAAGTCCGACCAGACGATCGAGGACGTGCACTTCACCCGCGGCGAAGCGCCGTGGGAACTCTTCGGCCGCAAGGCGATCGCGCGCGTGCTGTCCGACCTCGGCGCCGTCGGGGCCCGGCCGATCGCGTGCCTGTGCTCCCTGGCCCTGCCCGACGACGTCGACGAAGAGGCGGCTCGGGCCGTGCTGCGCGGCGTGCTGTCGCTCGCCGACGGCGCGCCGACGAGCCTCGTCGGCGGCGATCTCGCGCGTTCGCCGCGCGGCGTCTGCATCGACGTCAGCGCGCTCGGCTACCTCGACGGCCGCGCGCCGATGCTGCGCGCCGGCGCGCGCCCGGGCGACGCGCTCGTGGTCACCGGCCCGCTCGGCCGCAGCCGCGACGGCCACCACCTGCGCTTCACGCCGCGCTGGCGCGAAGGCGTGGCGCTCGCCGGCAGCGGCGGCGTCCGCGCGTGCATCGACCTGTCCGATGGCTTGGGCCGCGACGTCCACCATCTCGCCGCGGCGTCCGGCGTCGGCGCGCGCCTCGACGCCCGCCGGCTGCCGCGCCGCCGCGGCGCCGACGGCACGCCGGCGACCGTCGCGCAGGCGCTGCACGACGGCGAGGACTTCGAACTGCTGTTCGCCGCCGCGCCGGCCGACTTGCTGCGCCTGCGCGCGCTGCCTGCGCTCGCCGGTGTCGAACTGACCGAGGTCGGGGTCTGCACCCCGGCGTCGGACGGCGTCGTGTTGGTGCACGCCGACGGCGCAGTCGAACCGCTGCCGCCGGGCGGGTACCAGCACCACTTCGGCGGCTGAGGTCGGCCGCTGGGAAGCGGGTCGCGGCGCTTTCTTGCCGGAATGTACGAGGGTTACGGGCCGGTCCTTGCACCAGAGCACGATGACTACGCCGCCCTTGCCGCCGGACCTGGAGAACTGGATCCAGCGTTTCCGTGGTCCGCTGGTGGGCTTTCTGGCCTCCCGCTGCCGTTCGTGGGCCGTCGCCGAGGAACTCGCCATGGACACCTTCGCGGAAGCCTGGCTCGGCCGCGACCGCATGCACGCCGCCGCCGACGACCTGGACGGCGTTGGCGCCTGGTTGCGCGGCATCGCGCGCAACCTGCTGCACGCCCACCTACGCCAGCGACAGCGCGGTCCACGTCCGCTGGAGCACGAGGTCGCCGCCGCGCCCACGCCGGTCGCCGACGACCGGCTCGACGCGCTCCACGCGGGCTTCACCGCGCTGCGGCCCGAGTTGCAGGAGGTCCTGCGCATGCACTACCTCGAATCCGCGAGCGCCCGCGAGGTCGCCGCCCTGCTCGGCGTGTCGCCGAAGGCCATCGAGAACCGCCTCTATCTCGCGCGCCGCGCCCTGCGCGAGTCGGCGCAACGCCACCTGCGCGCGGCGCAAGGAGTCCGCACATGACGACCAACGATCCGATCGACCGCGGCGACGCCGCCGCGACGACCCTCGCCGGCGAAGCCGATCTGGCGGCGCTGTTCGCGCCGCGCCGACCGGACCCGCAGCGGTTCGCCGCCGGCGTCGCCGCGCGCTTGCGCGCTGCCAGCGAACCACCGCTCGCCGTCGCGACACCGCGGGCGGCGGGTGTTGCGCCGCTCGACCTTGGCGTCCTCGGCGCCGGCAAGGCATGGTTGTTGACCGCGCCGGCCGCGCTGCTGGCCGCCGCGCTGCTGACGTTCGTCGGTTCGGCGAGTTCGCTGCGCACGTCGCTGCGCCGGGCCGCCGGCATGCCGGCGAGGCCGCGCCCCGGCGAGCACGCCTACCACCTCGCGCTCGCGCTGCAGGTCTTGCTGTGGGGCAGCGTGTTCGCGATCGCGGCAGTCGTCGGCATCGCGACCTCCGGCTTCACCGACGTCGCGCTGCCGGCGATCCTGGCGTCGATGGCGCTGCTCGCCTGCGGGGTGGCGCGCAGCGCCCGCGGCGGTCGGATCGAGCGCCGCGAGGTGGCGACGATCGGCGTCGCCCTGCTGCAGGTGCTCTGCTTCGTCGTGCCATCGGCGCTCGCTGGCGCTGGGCAGCGCGGTGAGACGGAGTGGCACCCGGCGCTGCCGTGGCTCGTCGTCGGCATGCTGCTGTCGCTGGCGGCCTGGCTCGACGTCCGCGGCTGGAGCCTCGCGCTGCCCGGCGGGCTGCTCGTCGTTTGGATGGGGCTCGGCACGAATGCGTTCGCATGGCCCGCGACGACCCCAGCGCCGACGAAGTTGGCCGCAGCGCTCGCGACGTCACCGCCTGGGCCGGTCTACGACGTCTCCTGGCAGGACTTCGCGGTGGCCGTCGCCGCCGTGCAGGCCGCCGGCGTCGAGGTCGCGTTGCCAGCGGCCGTCCGGCAGGAGTTCGCACGTGCCGCGAGTGCCGCCGACCACAGCGGGGCAGCCACGCTGTCGATCGCGGCGCGAATCGGCGCGATCGACGAAGCGACGTGGCGACGGCTGGCCGGCGAGGCGACGTGGCGAAGCGAGATCCGGTTCCGGTTGCGGGCAACGGCGCTGCTGCCGGCGACGACGGACTTGTGCACGTTGGCGATGCTGCGCGTGAGCGACGCGCTCACGCCCGCGGTGCGCGACCTGTTGGCGCAGAACCTGCTCGCCCAATGGCGCGGCCATGCGTTCGGTTCGCCGCTGCAGGACGCGGCGACCCTGGTGCAGTGGCTCGACGGCATCGGTCGCGGCGACCTCGTCGACGACCTGCGCCCGGAATTGCACGCCACGCTGGCCCGCCATCAGAGCAAGCGGCGCGACGCGTTCGCGGGCGGCTTCTGCGGCCGCGACGTCGCCGCGGGCGTTTCGAGCACGCCGGACACGCGCGCCGCCATCGCCTTGATGGCGCGCGTCGGCGTCCCCGCCGCTGTCGATGCCTTCGCCCTGCGTCGCCACCTCGACCGCACGCTGCGACTGCACGAAACCGTGCGCGGGCTGCCACGGCTGAGCCAACTCGCCAGCGCCGCCGACCTGCTTGCGTTCGACCGGTTGACGGGCCCGCTGCGCCGGCCGTGGCTACGGGTCGTGCGCGAGGAACGCACGCTGTTCGGCATGGCCTTGATCGCGCTGCTGTTCGGCTTTGCGATCGCATTCGCCAGCCCCGGCCCGCGCCGACGCGCCGCCATGCCGTGAGCGCATCAGGCCCACGGGGGCCCGGCGGATCGTCCGGCGCGTCGGGGGGCGGGGCCTGCGCGCCCGTCGGGCGCACCACAACCCAGGCTCTTGATCAAACGGCGAACGCGTGATAAACAGCGTTCAGTTAACGCTGTTCTCCAACCGATCGTCGATCCATGACCCCAGCCGACCGCCGTGCGCGCGAACGCGCCGAGACCCAGCACCAGATCCTGGACGCCGCCCGCCGGCTGTTCGTCGCCGAGGGCTACGAGGCGGTCACCATGCGGCGCATCGCCGACGCCTGCGAGTACACGCCGGCCGCGCTCTACAACCACTTCCCGGACAAGGCCGCCCTGCTGCGCACCATGTGCCGGTTGGACTTCCTGGCACTGGCCGAGCGATTCACCAAGGTCGCCGCGATCGCCGACCCGCTGGCCCGCCTGGCTGCCACCGGCATGGAGTACGTCCGCTTCGGCGTCGAACACCGCAACCACTACCTGCTGATGTTCCTCGCCCCGCCGCCGCTGGCGCCGGCGGACACCGACCGCGACTGCCAGGGCGACCCGCACCGCGACGGCTACGCGTTCCTGCGCCACGTCTGCGCCGAGGCGATCGCCGCCGGAGCCCTGCGACCCGACCTGCAGGACGCCGAACTGGTGGCGCAGACGATGTGGGCCGGCGTGCACGGTGTCGTCGCGCTGGCGCTCACCATGGCCGACGACGACTGGGTGCCGTGGCGGCCGGTCGAGCAGCGCGCCGAGGCCATGATCGCGACGCTGCTGCGCGGCATCGCCGCGCCGGGGCGGCTGCCGTGAACCTGCTCGCGCTCAAGATGCTGCTCGGCGACCGGCTCAAGTACCTCGGGCTCGTCGTCGGCATCGCCTTCGCCTCGCTGCTGATCACCCAGCAGGCGTCGATCTTCTACGGCTACGCGCACCGCATCGGCGCGTGGATCCGCGACACCGGCCCCGCCGACCTGTGGGTCATGGATCCGCAGGCCGAGTACACCGAGGACCAGAAGCCGCTCACCGACACGACCCTGCAGCGCGTGCGCAGCGTCGACGGCGTCGCCTGGGCGATGCCGATGTGGAAGGGCTACCTGCCGGTGCGCCTGCGGGACGGCACGCTGGTGCAGGCGCGCATCGTCGGCATCGACGACGCCACGCTGCTCGGCGGCCCGCCGCGCATGGTCGAAGGCGAACTCGCCGACCTGCAGCGCGACCGCGCCGTCTTCGTCGACCGCCAGAGCCTCGCCGACCTGCGCACGCGCCGCGCCACGGCGGACGGACCGCCGCGGGACCTGCGCGTCGGCGACCGCATCGACATCAACGACTTCGACGCCGTCGTCGCCGGCACCTTCGAGCGCACGCCGGAGTTCTTCTGGGACCCGCTGCTGTACACGACCTACAGCCGCGCGCTGGCGATGGCGCCGCGGGCGCGCAAGCAGCTGACCTTCGTGCTGGTCAAGGTGCGCGACGGCGCCGACGTCGGCGCGGTGGCCAGCGCGATCGCGGCGGCGACCGGCTGCGCAGCGCGCACGCGCGGCGAGTTCGAGGGCATCTCGGAGTCGTACGTGCTGGCCAAGACCGGCATCCTGGTCAACTTCGGCATCACCATCGCGCTCGGGTTCGTCATCGGGGTGCTGGTCGCCGGGCAGTTGCTCTACAACTTCGTCGTCGAGAACCTGCGCTACCACGCCGCGCTGAAGGCGATGGGCGCCACCAACGGCGTCCTCGTGCGCATGGTGCTGACGCAGGCGCTCGTCGCGTCGACGATCGGCTTCGGCATCGGCGTCGGCGGCGCGGCGCTGTCGGGGATCGGGCTCGCCAGCGGCGGCCTCGCCTTCGAGATGGACTGGCGCATCCCGCTGCTCGGCTTCGCCGCGATCCTCGCGGTCGCGGCGATCGCGGTCCTGGTCAGCATCACGCGCGTGCTGCGGCTCGAACCGGCCGTGGTGTTCAAGGGCTGACCATGGCATCCATCCCCTCCCCCGCGGCCGCCGCCGCGGCCGTGCACTGCCGCGGCCTCGTCAAGTCGTACGGCCGCGGCGAGCAGCGCGTGCAGGCCCTGCGCGGCGTCGACCTCGACGTCGCCGCCGGCGAACTGCTGCTGCTCGTCGGCCCGTCGGGCTGCGGCAAGACGACGTTGCTGTCGGTGCTCGCCGGCACGCTGCAGGCCGACGCCGGCCGCTTCACGGTCTTCGGCGACGCCGTGCAGGCGATGACCGACAGCGCGCGCACGCGCTGGCGCAGCCGCACGGTCGGCTTCGTCTTCCAGTCGTACAACCTGATCCCGACGCTGACCGCCGCCGAGAACGTCGCCATTCCGTGCCTGCTGCTCGGCCGGCCGCGGCGCGAGGCGCTGGCGCGCGCGCGCGACGCGCTCGCCGCGGTCGGGCTCGCCGAGCGCGCCGCGTCGCGCCCCGGCGAGCTGTCGGGCGGCCAGCAGCAGCGCGTCGCCATCGCCCGCGCGCTGGTGCACGAGCCGCGCCTCGTCGTCTGCGACGAGCCGACCGCCGCGCTCGACCACGGCACCGGCCAGCGCGTGATGGACCTGCTGCGCGGCGTCGCGCGGCAACGCGACCGCTCGCTGCTCGTCGTCACCCACGACGCCCGCATCTTCCCGTTCGCCGACCGCATCGCCCACATGGACGACGGCCGCGTCGAACGCATCGTCGATCCGCCGCGCCCCGGCGCGGACGCCTGAACCGCCATGACCCGCGTGCCCGTGTTGCCCCTTCTCGCCATCGCCGGCGTCGCCGCCGCCACCTACGTCGTCGCCACCAGCGGCACCAACCTGCTGCCCGCGGCGCCGCTGACGGCGCCGGCGCAGACGCCGTTCCTGCGCACCGTCGCCGGCGCCGGCCTCGTCGAGCCGAGCACCCGGCCGATCGCCGTCGGCACGCCGATCGCCGGCGTCGTCGCCGAAGTGCTCGTCGCCGTCGGCGATCGCGTGCAGGCAGGCCAACCGCTGCTGCGCATCGACGACCGCGCGCTGCGCGCCGAACTCGCCGTGCGGCAGGCAGCCGAACGCGCCGCTGCCGCGCGCACCGCCAGGCTCGCCGCCGCGCCGCGACCGGAGACGCTGCCGCCAGCGAGCGCGCGCGTCGCCGAGGCCCAAGCCCGCCGCGACGAGGCGGCGTTGCTGGTGCGCAACCTCGAAGCCGTCACCGACCTGCGCGCCGTGCGCCAGGAGGACCTGCAGCAGCGCCGCAGCCACCTCGTCGCCGCCGAAGCACAGCTCGCTGCGGCCCAGGCCGAACTCGCGCTGCTGCGCGCCGGCACGTGGGCCCCCGACCTCGCCGAGGCCGAGGCCGCGCAAGCTGCCGCCGCCGCCAGCGTCGCACAGGCGCTCGCCGAGCTCGACCGGCTCGTCGTGCGCGCGCCGCGCGCGGCGACCGTGCTGCAGGTCGACGTGCGCGCCGGCGAACACGCGCAGGCGAGCAGTGGCGCCGCCGGCGACCGGCTGCTGCTGCTCGGCGACGTCGACGAGCTGCACGTGCGCGTCGACGTCGACGAACACGACGCCTTCCGCGTCCGGCCCGGGGCCCGCGCGGTAGCGAGCCTGCGCGGCGCGCCGGCCCGCCGCGTGGACCTGCGCTTCGTGCACATCGAGCCGTTCGTGGTGCCGAAGAAGTCGCTGACCGGCAGCAGCTTCGAACGCGTCGACACGCGCGTGCTGCAGGTCGTGTACGCCTTCGATCCGAAGGCGCTGCCGGCGTACGTCGGCCAGCAGTTGGACGTCTTCATCGAGGCGGAGGCGTCGCGATGAACGCGCGTTCCACCGCGCCCGCCGCGGCGCTGGCCATCGCCCTGCTGACTGCCGGTTGCCGCGTCGGCCCCGAGCACGCGCCGCCGTCGCCGCCGCTGCCGGCCGCCTACGCCGCCGCGTCGGCCGACGCGCTGGCGGCCGACGAATCGCTGCTGGCGAGCTGGTGGACGGCGTTCGACGATCCGGCGTTGACGCGGCTCGTGACGCGCGCGCTGCAGGACGGCTGCGACGTGCGCGAAGCCGCGGCCCGCGTGGCCGCGGCCCGCGCCGGCGTCGGCGCGGCCGGGGCCGCGCGCTGGCCGACGCTCGGCGCTGGCGCCGACGCGACCCGGCTGCGTCTCAGCGGCAACGCGCTGTTCGCGCCGCCGGTCGTGCGCACCGCGACGCAGTACCAAGTCGGCTTCGACAGCAGCTGGGAACTCGACCTGTTCGGCCGCGTGCAGCACGGCGTCGACGCGGCCGCGGCCGACCTCGCCGCCACCGAGGCGCTGGCGCACGACGCGCGCGTCCGCCTCGCCGCCGAGGTCGCCCGCACCTACCTCGCGCTGCGCGTCGCCGCGGCGCGGCAGTCCGCCGCCGAAGCGGCACACGGCCTCGCGGCCGAACAAGCGGCGCTGGCGCAGGCACGGTCGGTCGCGGGCGTGGCCACCGCGACCGAACTCGACGCCGCCGTCGCCGCGCGCGAGGCGGCCGCGGCAGTTCCGCCTGCCTTCGCACTCGCCGTCGCCGAAGCGACGCAGCAACTGGCCGTGCTGGTCGCTGCGCCCGTGGCGGCGATCCAGGACGATCTCGCGGCGGCGCCGATCCCGCGTGGCCCGGCGGTGGTCGCCGCCGGCCTGCCCGCCGACCTGCTGCGCCGGCGGCCCGACGTGCGCGCGGCCGAACGCGCGCTCGCCGCACACGCTGCTCGGGTTGGCGTGGCGACCGCGGACCTCTACCCCAGGCTGTCGCTCAACGGCGTCTTCGCGTTCACGTCGACCTCGACCGACACGTTGTTCGACGCCGGCTCGCGCACCTTCGGCTTCGGCCCCGCACTGCAACTGCCGTTGTTCCGCGGCGGCGCGCTGCGCGCGCAGTTGGCGGCGGCGACGGCCGAGGTCGACGCCGCGCGCGTCCGCCACGAACGCGCCGTGCGCACCGCCTGCGCCGAGGTCGAGACGGCGCTGGCAGCCCTCGCCCTGCAGACGCGCCGCCGCGACCTCGCCGCCGCCGCCCTCGCCGCCGAGCAGCAGCGCGCTGCGTCGCGCCGCGCGCTGCACGAGCAGGGGCTCGTCGACTGGTCCGCCGTGCTGACGGCCGATGCGGACGCCGTCGCGCGCCGCAGCGAACTGGCGCAGGCCGAAGGCGACAGCGCGCTCGCGCGCTTGGCGCTGTTCAAGGCGCTCGGCGGCGGCTGGCCCGCGGCGAACGACGCGCCTGCGATCGGGCAGTAAGCGCGCCGCAGTGGCGGCTAGTCAGCGGATCGTCGTCAATTCGACGCAACCGCGACGGGCGCAGCAAAGCACTTCGTGCACGGCCTCGCCGCCGGCCGGTGCCTCGGACCGGATCGCGAACGCGAACCGTTGCTCGGCGAGCAGATAGGACGAAAGTCCGGCTCGCGCCGGCCGTCCGGGCGCCGCGAGGGCCGCAAGCGTCGCGCCGCGCCGCGACACCGCGACCTCGCGGCCATCCGCCGTGCGGACGACGAGCTGCCCGCCCTCGGCGCGCAACGCCGACGGTTCCGCCACCATCGCGGCCGCCAGCTCGAACTGCCCGGAGCCCAAGTGCCCGACGAAGCGCTCCACCGTCTGGTGCGGCCACCGCAGCCACCAAGCCGACCCGAAGATGGCGGTCGCGGCGACGAGCGCGAAGGCGAGCGGCCGGAAGCTGCGTGGCTTGATCGCCATGCCGGCGAGTATCGCGCTGGCCGTGGCAGCGACCAACGACGGTCGCGCTGCGGGCGACGGTTCGCCGATCGCCCGCACCGATCCAGCCGAGCTGTTCCAGCCGAGCTGTTCGGCCGACCTGTTCCGAGCTCCCTGATCCGGGCCGACCGCGAGCGGGCCCACCCGGAGCGGCAACATGCCCCTGGAAAGAGAAACGCCCCGGGGCTTGTGGCCCCAGGGCGTCGATCTCCTCCGTCACCGGAGGACTGGTAGCGGGGGGAGGATTTGAACCTCCGACCTTCGGGTTATGAGCCCGACGAGCTACCGGGCTGCTCCACCCCGCGTTGGGTAGGGCGAGCAACATAGCGCGGCGACGCGGCCGCACAAGCGCGAATTCGCCGTTTCGCCCCGCGGTCAGCGGCCGGCGCGCAACTGGACGAACTGGTCGCGAAGGTCGGCCGGGCAGTCGGCGGCTTCGAAGAGGGCGGCGTGCGTCGCGAGCGCCTGCGCCGTCTCGTCGCGACGGGTCGGATCGAGCTGGACGCGATGGCGCGCCCAGTCCACCAGACGGCCGCGGAACGCTGGGTCCTCCTTGGCGGTGCGCCGCAGCACGCGGTCGTAGAGCGCCACGGCACCGGCGAGGTCGGTGGCGGCGAGGTTCTTCGCCACCTTGGCCTCCAACTCACGGACCGCCGGGTCGTCGCCATCGCCGTCGTCGCCGACCCGCTCGTCGAGGAACTTGCGCGCTGCCTCCGGCTTGCCGAGCGCGAGGCTCGCTTCGGCGGCGAAGACGCGCATGCGGTCCTTCTCGGCCTCGGTGACGCCCGCGCGCGAACCGGCGGCCGCCGGCCCCGACTGGCTGCCAGCCGGGCCGCCGGCCGAACTCCCAGCCCAGCCGCTCGCGCCGTTGGCGCCGCCGCCCGCGGCGCCGGCGGCGAGCCACGCCGCTGCGCGCTGCACGACGTCCTGCGGCTTGCCGGCGACCAGTTCGACGGCGAGGCGCAGCAACCGGTGGCTGGCGCGGTCAGGGCGGTCCTTCTCGGGCAATGCGTCGAGCGCCGAGAACGCCGTGCGCACGTCGCGGGCCTCGCGCAGCAGGTCCTCGCTGCTGCTCCATGGCTCGCGCACAGGCTTCAGCGCCGCGGTCTCGATCAGGACCGCCATCGCCGCGCGCGCGGGTTCGGCCACCGCCGGATCGGCGGCGACGACGTCGGTGGCGAGGTCGATGGCGGCGTGGGTGGAGAGGATGAGCCGCAGGCTCTGGCGGCGTCGGTGCTCGAGCAGCGGCGCGCACGCCGCGAGCCAATCGCGACGATCGGCGCGGGCATCGGCGCCGAGCGTCGCCAGCGCCTGCAGCAGCGGATCGAGGCGGAACTGCTGCTCGGCGGCGACCGGCGAGCCAAGGCCGGTGAGGCATTGCCGCGCCGCCTCGATGGCGCGGCCGGGCATGCCCTTCGTGCGGCCGCACTCCTGCAGGCACATGGCGAGCGCGCCGAAGACCGCCGGCTCCGTTTCTGCCGGCAGCCGCTCGCTGACGACGTCGATCGTCGCGCCGATCGCCGCAGTGCGATCGACGTCGCCCGACTCGACCAACGTCACCAACGCCTCTGCTGCCTGTTGGCGCAGTTCCGGGCTCGCGTCGCGCAGCAACTCGTGCTGCGCCTGCAGCCATTCGGCGGCGAAGGCCTGGTCGGCGCGCCAACCGGACAGCACGATCGCGCAGTTGGAGCGGAACTTCGTGGCCAGCGCGCCGTCGCGGACGAGCTCGAGCAGCAGGCGGAACACCTCCGGCACGCGCTGCTCGCGCGCATCGAGCGTCTGCGCGAGCGCCAGCGCCGGCTGGCGCAGGTCGAGGGCTTCGTCGCTGCGACATGCCGAGGCCACGAGCCAGAGCCACTCGGCCTTGTCGGCGTCGGTCGGGGAGGGCGCCGGCCAGCGCGGCGCGGTGCGGGCGCCGAGCGTCGCGAAGATCGCCGCGAGCGGCTCCCGCGCCGCCGGCAGGTCGCTGAACAGCCGCTGGCCGAGGACCACCAGTCGCACGCGCGTTTCCGGCGACGGAAAGCGGCGCAGCGCCCGCACGGCCGCGACCTGGACGTCCTCGTTGGGCACGTCGAGCTGCGCCACCAGGGCGGCGACGAGTTCCTTGGCGAGTTCCGCGTCTTCGACGCGCGCGGTGTACGCCGCCACTTCGAGCAAGCGCGCGCGGCGGCCCGCCATGTCGGCAGGCTCGGCGCGGCTGCGCTGCAGCAGGGCCCGGGCGAACGCGCCGCGCGCCGGCGCCGGGTCGTCGGGGTTCGTCGGCAGCGCGGCGACCAGCACCTCGAGGCAGGCGTCGCGCACCGCGTCGTCGTCTACGCCGCCGCGCAGCTGCACCGTCGGCCAGTCGATGCCGCTGGCGCGCGTCACGTGCGCGCGCACGACGTCGCGGGCAGCTTCGATGCGCAGCCGCGCCAGCTCCGCCTTGGCGCGTTCGAGCGGCTCGGCGCTGCGCCGCGCCGCGCGCTCGACGAGGTCGACGTAGCGCAGTTCGCCGCAACGCTGCTGCCAGGCCGCGAAGTCGGCGCGCGTGCGGATCGGCTCGTCGCTGCAGGTCAGCAGTTGCAGCGCCGCCCGGGCGGCGTCGCGCAGCGCCGGATCGGTCGACTCGATCCAATCGGCCAGCGTCGCGGCGTAGAACGTCTGCTGCAGATCGGCGAGGCAGCGCAGCGCCGCGACCCTGGCCACCGGCTCGCCATCGGCGATCACCACACGGACCGCGGCATCGAGTTCGCGCGCCGGCCACCGTTGCAGCGCGACGCGCGCCGCGGCCGCGAACGCCGGCGACACGGCGGCCGCGTCCGTCCGCCACGGCGACAGCAAGGCGCGCAGGTAACCGCCGGCGACCTCGGCGCGGGCGCCAACCGACAGGCCGCCGAACTGCTGCGCCGGCGGCAGTTGCAGGTGGCGCTGCAGCGCGGTGGCGATGGCGACCCGCAGGTCGTCGCGGTCGTCGCCGACGGCCAACGCGCGGCACAGGACGCCGTGGGCTTCGCCGCGCGGCATCGTCAGCAGGCGCTCGATCGCGGCGTCGCGGTCCTCGCGCCCGTCGGGGCCGACGGCGGCGAGCTTGGCCTTCAGGCCGGCGAGGTCGTCCTGGAACGCGGCGACCGTGTCGCGATCGGCGCCGCGCCGCGACGCGGCGGCGGGCGCGACTGACGCGCCAACCGGCGGGGCGGCGGGCGGCGGCGTAGCGGCGCAGGCGGCCGCGAGGGCGGCGAGCGCGAGGGTCGCTGCCGCGGCGGTCGCCGCTGCCGCGCTGCGCTGCGTTGTCGTCGTGCCTTGCATCACCCGTCGAATCACCCGCCGAGCCGGAACTTCGCGCCGCGTCATGAGACGGCGTCCAGCGCGCGATGGTACCCGCGCGCGCCGGCGTCGTATCGACTTTCGTCGACGGATGACACGAGGCGGCACGCGCGTGTTCGCGGGCGCGCCGCGGCGATCAGGCGATGACGAACCGCGCGGCCTTGCCCTTGCCGACCTGCGCGACGAACGAACCCGCACCGAGCGCCGTCTTGACGTCGCGCACGACGACGCCATCGACGCGCACGCCGCCGCCTTCGATCAGGCGGCGCGCGTCGCTCGACGACGCCGCGAGGCCGGCGGCGGCGATCGCCGCCGGCAGCGGCACCTTGCCTTCGGGTGTCCGCCGGAAGTCGGCCGCCGGCGACCACTCCGGTAGCACGTCCGGCAGGCCGCCCTGCTGGTGGACGCGGTCGTACTCCGCGCGCGCCGCGGCGGCGGGCGCCGCGCCGTGGAACCCGGCGACGACGGCGTCGGCCAGCGCGAACTTGGCCTCCAGCGGGTTCTGCGCGAGCGCGGCCGCGCGCTCGACGGACACGTCGGTGAGCAGCAGGAAGTACTTCGCCAGCAGTTCGTTCGGCACCTTCATGAGCTTGCCGAACTGCACCGAGGCCGACTCGGCGACGCCGACGTAGTTGCCGAGCGACTTCGACATCTTGTGGCTGCCGTCGAGCCCTTCGAGCAGCGGCATCGTCAGGCACACCTGCGGCGTCTGGCCGGCCTGCGCCTGCAGGTCGCGGCCGACCATCAGGTTGAACAGCTGGTCGGTGCCGCCGATCTCGACGTCGCAGCGCAGTTCGACCGAGTCGTGGCCCTGCAGCAGCGGGTACAGGAACTCGTGCACCGCGATCGGCTGGTGCTCGCGGTGCCGCTTCTGGAAGTCGTCGCGCTCCAGCATGCGCGCGACGGTGTAGCGGCTGGCCAGCGCGATGCAGTCCATGAACGACTGCTTGTGGAACCACTCGCCGTTCTCGCGCTCCTCGACGTCGGCGATGTCGAGCACGGCGCCGACCTGCGCGCGGTACGTCTGCTTGTTGGCCTCGACCTGCTCGCGCGTCAGCGCCGGGCGCGTCTTGTTGCGGCCGGTCGGGTCGCCGACCATCGCGGTCGCGGTCCCCCACAGCACGATGACGCGGTGGCCGAGGCGCTGGAAGTCGCGCAGCTTGCGCAGCGGCACGGTGTGGCCGAGGTGGATGTCCGGCGAACTCGGGTCGATGCCGAACTTCACCCGCAACGGCCGGCCGGATTCGCGGCTGGCGGACAGCCGCTTGCGCAGGTCGTCGCGGTCGACGAGGTCGACGACACCGCGCTCCAGGATGGCCAGCTGCTCGTCGGCGGGGAGGAACTTCACGCCCGCTGTCTAGCGGCGCGTCTGCGACCAGGCAAGCCAGGCCTCGCGGTCGCCGACGAGCAGGGACTCGCCGGTCAGGCGTCGCAGCGCCGCCATCGCCACGCGCGCCTGGTCGGCGCGGCCGAAGCGCACCTGGTCGAGCAGCAGCGTGATCGCCGTCTCGCGGTCCGGTCCGGGCGGCACGGCCGCCGCCGCCAGCCAGACCCGCGGGAACACGCGCGGTTCGAACGCGCGCAGCGCTGCCTGCAATTCGGCGAGCGGAGCCTTGGCGACGACGCCGTACCCGACCGGCCATTGCGCGACCGTCGTCGCCGCCAGCAGGGTCTGCGGCACCGGCGCCAACTCGCCGGCGATCTGCACGTAGCCCGGCAGCAACGAGACGCGCACCTGCACTTCGCGCTGGACCGCGTTGGCGACCGGCAGGTCGATGGTGACCGGCAGCAGCAGGTCCGCGCCACCGGCCCACGTGAACGCGTCCGGCAGCCGCACGACGTCCATCGTGCTGCCGCCGCGCTCGCTGCCCTCGGCGTACGTGTCGCGCACGGTCGACTCGATCAGGAAGGCGCACGGCTGGTCGTCGTCGGCCGCGCCCATGCGCGTCGGCTCCGGGGGTGCTGGCAACCGCAGTTGCAGGCGCAGCGGCGCGCCGAGCGCGGGCGCGCCGGCTTCGACCGGCGTCGGTGCGCCGTCCGGCCCGGGCGCTGGCGGCAGCAGGTCGAACCGCGCGGTGCGCGCGGCGTGCTGCTCGCAGAACCGCAGGCCGCGGGCGATGCCGCGATAGCCGGCGAGGCGCTCGCGCATCACCAGCGGCAGATCGTCGCGGTCGAACTGCGCCAGCAGCGCGCCGAGGCGCTCGACGTCGTGCCGCCCGGTCGCCGGATCGCGCTCGGTCGCAGCCTCCTGCAACTGCCGCAGGACGTTGCGGTAGACGTCGTCGAGCGCTTGCTGGCCGGGCTGCCCCGGCGCTGCGCCGAACGGGATGGTGAGCGACGGTGGGATCGTCGGCTTCGGCGCCGGCCCTTCGAGCAGGGGCACCTCCTCCACCGTCGTGACGCACGCCGCCAGCGCGACGGCGACGGCGCACCGGGCGCACGCCCGGGCCCATCGCCGCGCCGCGCCGGCGGCGCCGGACCTCACTGGTCCTTCTTCTCCGCGGCCTCGCGGGCGCTGACGCGCTGGCCGATGCCCTTGAGCTGGTTCGCGAGCGAACCGAGCGCCGGAGCCGTCGGCTGCGGACGATCCGGCTCCTTCGCCGTGCCGCCGCCGCCGTCGCCTTCCTCGCCTTCCTCGAAGTGCGCCTGGATGAGCGTGAGGCCGATCTTCCGCTCGTCGGTGTCGATCTTGATGATGCGCACCTCGACGCGCTGGCCGACCTTGACCACGTCCTCGGGGTTGTCGACCTTGTGGTCGGCGAGCTCCGAGATGTGCAGCAAGCCTTCGAGGCCCGGCTCCAGTTCGACGAACACGCCGAAGTTGGTGATCTTCGTGACCGCGCCGCGAACGACCATGCCCGGCTTGTAGTGCTCGGGGATGAGGTTGAGCCACGGATCCTCGGAGAGTTGCTTCATGCCCAGGCTGATGCGCTGCTTGTCGCGATCGACTTCGAGCACCACGCACTTGACGGTGTCGCCCTTCTTGAGCATCTCGTTGGGATGCGTGACCTTCTTGGTCCAGCTCATGTCGCTGACGTGCAGCAGGCCGTCGATGCCCGGCTCGATCTCGACAAACGCGCCGTAGTTGGCGAGGTTGCGGACGTTGCCCTCGATGACGGTGCCGGGCGGGTACTTCTCGCCCACCAGCTCCCAGG
>JBKDXM010000040.1:0-64439 GCA_046306335.1 Planctomycetota bacterium | reverse complement strand
GTCGTCCTGGAACAGCTTCAGGCAGTCGATGAAGTCGAGGCCCTTGATCGGGTCGCCGCCGATGCCGATGCAGGTCGACTGGCCCATGCCGTTGTTGGTGACCTGGAACACGGCCTCGTAGGTCAGCGTGCCGCTGCGCGAGACGATGCCGACCTTGCCCGGGCGGTGGATGTAGGCCGGCATGATGCCGATCTTGCAGCCGCTCTTGTCGGTGACCGGCGTGATGATGCCGGGGCAGTTCGGGCCGATCAGGCGCGACTTGGTGCCCTTCATGAAGTCCTTCACGAAGGCCATGTCGGCGACCGGGATGCCCTCGGTGATCACCACCACGAGGTCCATCTCGGCGTCGACCGCCTCGCAGATCGCGTCGGCCGTGAACGCGGCCGGCACGTAGATCATGGAGACGGTGGCGCCGCTGTGCTGCTTGGCCTCGCGCACGGTGTCGTACACCGGCACGCCCTCCAGCGTCTGGCCGCCCTTGCCGGGCGTGACGCCGGCGACGAGCTTGGTGCCGTACGCGAGCGAGTTCTTGCTGTGGAACATGCCGGCTTCGCCGGTGAAGCCCTGGCAGAGGATCTTGGTGTTGCCGTCGACGAGAACAGTCATCGGTGTGCTCCTGTGTGTGCCTTGGCGTCGCCGGATCAGGACTTGATCGCCTTGACGATCTTCTCGGCGGCGTCGTCGAGCGACGACGCGGCCTGGATGTTGAGCCCCGAGTCCTGCAGCAGCTTGCGGCCGAGGTCGACGTTGGTGCCTTCGAGGCGCACGACCAGCGGGATCGTCAGCTTGACCTCCTTGGCCGCGGCGATGACGCCCTCGGCGATGGTGTCGCACTTCATGATGCCGCCGAAGATGTTGACCAGGATGCCCTTCACGTTCGCGTCCGACAGCAGGATCTTGAACGCGTTGGTGACCTGGGTCTTGTTGGCGCCGCCGCCGACGTCGAGGAAGTTGGCCGGCATGCCGCCCTTGAGCTGGATGACGTCCATCGTCGCCATCGCCAGGCCCGCGCCGTTGACGAGGCACGCGATGTTGCCGGTCAGCGCGATGTAGTTGAGGTCGAACTTCTTCGCCTCGACCTCCTTGGGGTCCTCCTCGTTGACGTCGCGCAGCTCCAGCACGTCCTTGTGCCGGAACAGCGCGTTGTCGTCGAAGCTCATCTTGGCGTCGAGCGCCTTGACCTCGCCCTGCTTGGTGACGATCAGCGGGTTGATCTCGGCGAGCGAGCAGTCGAGCGCCATGAACGCCTGCACGAGCGCGGCGATCAGCTTGCCGCCGGCCTTGGCCTGCTCGCCGGCGAGGCCGAGGTGCTTGCACAGCGCGCGCAGCTGGAAGGCCTGCACGCCCTTGACCGGGTGCACGCGGTGGCGGGCGATCGCCTCGGGCCGGTGCTCGGCCAGTTCCTCGATGTCCACGCCGCCTTCCTTGGCGGCGATGATCACCGGGGCCTGCGCGCCGCGGTCCATGACGATCGCGAGGTACATCTCGCGCTCGATGTCGCTGCCGGCCTCGACGTAGATCGTCTTGACCACGCGGCCCTCGGGGCCGGTCTGGTGCGTCACCAGGGCCTTGCCCAGCAGGTTGGCGGCGACCTTGTGCGCCTCGTCGGCCGACCGCACGAGCTTGACGCCGCCGGCCTTGCCGCGGCCGCCGGCGTGGATCTGCGCCTTGACGACGCCGAGCGGCACGCCCAGGTCGGTGTAGGCCTTGCCGGCCTCGTCGGCGGTCTTGCAGGCGATGCCCTTGCTCACGGGCACGCCGAACTTGGCCAAGAGCTGCTTGGCCTGGTACTCGTGGATGTTCATGGCGCGTGTGGGGCGAGGAGGCTAGCGACGGGCCCCGCCGCCGTCGATCGCGCCGGCGGCAAAGTTGCCGGCGGTCGCCCTCTTGTGCTTGCGGGCGGACGGCCCCCAGGCGACGCTGACCGGGTCGGCGCTCGGGTCGGAGCGGTCGCCGCGGCGTCCGCCGCGGCGCGTCGCGCCCGGTCGACCGGGCCGGCGGGCACGCCGCCACCGCGCCAACCGCCGCCGACCGGTGCACCCATGACCA
Source organism: Planctomycetota bacterium (assembly GCA_046306335.1). Lineage (GTDB taxonomy): Bacteria > Planctomycetota > UBA1135 > UBA1135 > UBA2386 > UBA2386. Next base: position 62,390 of record JBKDXM010000040.1, on the reverse strand, counting down.
ACTCCAAGTTCCTCCCCCTCGCCTGCCTCGGCCTGCTGACGTTCGCCGGCTGCAGCGGCATGCGCGAAGCCAACGGCACCTTCACGGTGCACGCCGAGAGCTTCCGCTTCTTCGGCCTCGTCATCCCCGGCGACGACCAGGCGAAGGCCACGTCGCTCGTGCCTGCGGGCGCGCAGGTGATCTCCGTGCGCTCGACGCCGGCCGACTGGACGTCGGTGCTCGGCGTGCTCGGCAACCTGTTCGGCTTCCACAGCACGCAGATCTCCGGCCAGAAGAAGGGCTGACCGGAAGGCACGGCGCGCCGCCTCGCGGCGCCGCCGCGCCGGTCAGCGGCCGCCCGACTCGACGAACTCGACGGCGACCGCAGCCCCGCCGGCGGCCTCGCCGGCGAACAGCTCGTCGATCTCGCGCACGATGTCGCGCGAAGCGGTCGGCGCCGCCGCCGGCTCGCCGTGGAAGGCGAGGTCGTTCTCCAGCACGCGCTGCGCCACGTCGAGGCGCTTCTTGATGCCGGTCAGCGCCTCCTTGGCGCGGCCGAGGGCGCTGTCGTCGATCTCGCAGCGGTTGCTGGCGGCGGCGAGCGCCTCCAGGTGCAGGCGCTGCGTGCGCAGCATGTGCAGTTGGTCGTCGAGCGCGGCGCGCTCCAGGCGGACCGCTTCGAGGCGCTCGCGCGCCGCGGCGACCGCCTTGGTCTGGCGGTCGACCAGCGCGCGGCGGGTCTTCAGCATCGCCGCGTCGTTGACGTAGCTGTCCTTGGCGCGCTCCAGGCCGGCCTGCGTGCGACGCAGCGCCTCGCCGGTGCTGGCGAGCGCGACGACCTTGGTGTCGCCCTTCAGGCGCTCGGCGCCCGCGCGCAACCGCCGCTCGTCGGTCGCGACCGACTTCTCCAGCCGGCCGACCGACTCGGTCAGTTCCTCCAGGTCGACCTCGGCGCGGGCGAGGTCGCGCTTGCAGGTCTCGATCTGCGGGTCGATCTGGCGGATCAGGCCCTCGGCGCGACGGATCTCCATGTCGACCGGCACGTGGTCGGCGACCGCCGCCCGCGCGCTGTCGACGGCGGTGCCGAGGTAACTCGGGAAGGCGCGCCCGAACAGGAGGTAACCGATGGCGGCGAGCGCGGCGCCGCCGAGGAGCAGGGTACGGATCGTCTTGCGGATCATGGCTTGGCCGATTGGCGGAAGTGCGCGGACGCCGATGCGGCGACCGTCACCACGCCATGCGCCGCGGGCCGGCGAGTCGTCGCGCGCGGCCGGACGCGCGCCGCTTCAGCCGCGCTGGCTGCGCAGGGCCGTCAGCGTGCTGCGCAGCGCGCGCACGCCGGCGGCATCGACCTCGGGCCGTCCGGCGCGGTCGTCGCGGGCGCGCAGGTCCTCGACCACGGCGTTGCAGGCCGGGCAACCGCTCTCGCCGAGGTGGAAGGAGAGGAACCGGCCGGCGGCGCCGTCGACGCCGCCCTGCAGCCAGCTCGACAGCAGGTCCGGGTGCGGACACGACACGCGCGCCTGCCGCCAGACGGCGGCGACGGAGGCGGCGAGGTTGGGATCGTCGTCAGGTTCGTCGCGCATGGTCAGCGGGCTCCCGGCCCCCACAGGCCGCGGAACAGCGAGCGGTTCGGGTCGCGCTGCCGCGCCAGCCCGCGCAGCCGCTCGATGGCGCGGAACTTGACGCCGGCGACGTGCTTCTCGTCGGCGATGCCAAAGCGCGCCGCGGCGTCCTTGTTGCGGCCGCCGAGCACGAACAGGAACTCCAGCACCATCAGCTTGTCGAACTCGCCGGCCTCCCACAGTTCGCCGACGAACGCGCGCAGGATCTCCGCCATCGCGCGCCGGCGCCGCGCCTCGTCCTCGTCCTGCACGACGGCGGCGTCGGGCCGCGGCGCGTCGGCGTCGGCGACGACGTCGAGCCACGCCGAACTCGCGTCGGGGTCGCCGCCCGCCGCCGGCACCACGCGCGCGCTGCGCTGGCGGCGCAGGTGGTCGATGACGCGGTTGCGGGCGATGCCGAACAGGAACTGCTCGGGCGTGAACGCCGGGTCGTAGCCGTCGATGCCGCGAAGCGCGCCGAGGAACACCTCCTGCGCGAGGTCCTCCGCGATCTGGTGGTCGGCGACGTGGCGCTTGACGTAGAAGTAGATGCGGCGGAACCATGCCTGCTGGAAGACGGTCCACGCCGCGTCGTCGCGGGCGCGCAACGCAGGCAGGTCGAAGGCAGGGTCGGTCGAGGCCATGGCGGGAGTCGTTTGCGAGACTACATCGGCGCGGGTGGCGGTGGCGGAACTACCTCGTTTGCAGGTACGCCCATGGCACGGGTTGCATGCCGTAGTAGATCGTCACGACGACCAGGACCACGAGGGCGAACAACACGAGCAACCCGAGCAGCTTCGCCGAGGTCGCCAGGATGCGGAACGGCAGCGCGAACAGCCAGCCGAGGCCCGGCCCGAACAGGAAGGCGGCGACGCGTACCGGCGTGTAGGCGAGCCAGAACACGCCTTCGACGAGAGTGAACACGCCGCGGGCGAACCAGGCGAGCGGGCTCGTCGGTTGCTCCTGCCGCCACGGCATGCCATAGGGACTGTCCTTGGCGTCGCGCGCTCCCGCCGCCGCGGGCAGCGGCAGAGGCGACGCCGCGGTGCGGCTCGTTCCTGCAATCGGCGCCGCGGCCAGCGCCCCGAGCGCGGCCGGCGCAGCCGGCGCCCCGAGCGCAGCCGGCGCAGCAGTCGCGGCCAACGCAGCGAGCAGTTCGCCGGCGGTCGCGAAGCGCGCCTCCGGCTTCTTCTCCAGGCACCGTCGCAGCACGGCGACGTCGTCGCTCCGCGCTTCCGCCGGGAACGTCGGCGCGGCCGTCTCGTGCTGCTTGAGCACCTCCCACTCCGACTCGCCGCGGAACGGCACGGCGCCGTAGAGGCACTCGTACAGCAGGATGCCGAGCGAGTAGACATCACTGCGCGCGTCGCCGCGGCGCTGCAGCAGCTCGGGCGCCATGTAGTACGGCGTGCCGCGGCTGAAGCTCAGCGTGTTGCGCGACTCCGACACCAGCTTGCTGAGGCCGTAGTCGCCGACGCGCGCGACCTCGCCCTTGAGGAAGACGTTCGCCGGCTTGATGTCGAAGTGCACGAGCCCGTGGTCGTGCAGCGCCGCGACGCCGCGCGCGACCTGCTGGAACCAGCGCAGCGCCTCGTCGCGCGGCATGCGGCCGGCGCGCAGCCGGCCCTGCAGCGTCTCCTGGCCGGCGTAGTTCATCACCACGTACGGGATGCCGTCGACGACGCCGCGGTCCTCGATCGACACGAGGTTCGGATGGTCGACCTGCGCGAACAGCGACACGTTCTCGATCTCGCGCAGCACCGCGTCGCGCACGCTGACGTCGTCGACCTTGAGGAACTTGACGGCGTAGTCCTTGCCGATCGACTCCTTGCGCGCCTTGAACACCAGCCCGAAGACGCCGCCGCCGAGCTTGCCGACGATCTCGAAGCCGGGCAGGTACCCAGGCTTGCGGTAGTCGCGATAGAACGTCTCCCAGTCGACCTTGGCGTGCGGGGTGGGCGTCGGGTTGCTCGGTACCTCCATGGCCGTCGTCCTCACGTTACACCATCACCGCGGCGGCCAGCACGACCGCCGCCAGGGCCGCGGCTGCGAGGCGCAGCCGGCCGGACATGTAGCCGCGCGTCAACCGGTCGAACCACGCGGCCGCGACGCCGAGCGCGGTCCAACCGATGGCAACGGCGCCGCTGCGCGCGAGCGCGGAGCGGCGCGCGGCCGCCAGCGCGGCGCGCAGCGACGTCTCGCCCGCGCGCAGGTGCGCAGGGTCCTCGGCCACCCACAGGGTCGTCTGATGGCTGGTGCCGAAGCCGTGGTCGCGGACGCGGTCGTCGCGGTCGACGACGCGCGACAACCGCTCGGTCGGCAGTTGCTGCAGCCAGTTCGCGACCACGGCGTCGACGTACGGCTGCGGCAGCCACGCCGGGGCCGCCTCGGCGGCGATGCGGCCGGCCCGCTGCCGCCACGTGGTCCGCACGTGCTCTCCCACCTGCTCACGGGCCGCGGTCAGTGCCTCCGCCGCCGACAGGCCGGCGGCGCCGCGGATGGCCACGGCGTCGGGCGCCGGGGACGGCTCCTGTGTGAGCAGGGCGAGGCTGCAGAGCGACCAGCAGGCCAGGGACGGCGGCAGGACCATGGCCGTCCGATACGCCGCCGCGACCGACTATTCGCGAATGCGCCAACGCCGGCCGCGTGGCCGAGCCGATCAGGGCGCGGGCCGCCAGGGCAGCAGGCGCAGCGACACCCCGGCCGCCTCGACGAACTGGCCGGCCGCGAGCGGGTGCTCGTCCTCGAACGGCGCGCCGTCGATGCGCCCGCCGCCGCGGACGGTGACGCGGATCTGGCCGTCGACGCCGGCGTGCAGTTCGACTTCGCCCGTGGCGCTGGCGACGCGCACGTGCGCCTCCGCCGCCGGCCCGATCAGGATGCGGCCATCGCGGCCGCGGTCCTTCATCAGCAGCACGGCATCGGCGCCGCCGGCCTGGAAGCCGCCGAGCAGCGCGAGCCGCGCCGTCAGCGACCGCGGCGACGGCCGTTCGTAGACGAAGCCGAAGGCGGGGCCCAACTGCACGCGATCGCCGCTGGCCAGGGTGTGTCGCGGCACGACGGCGCCGGCGACGCGGACGTCGCCCTCTTCGGCGACGACGACGTCCTGCATGCCGCCATGGAAGCTCATCGACCGCCGCACGGAGGCGTGGCGGCCGGCGAGGTTGGCCAGGATCGGCACTTCCGCGCGCGCGTGGCGCAGGTTGCCGAACGCGATCGACTCGCCGCGCACGACCAGGAACTCGCCGCCCTCGTCGACACGGAGCAGGAAGGGGCCATCGAGTCCCTGGGCGCGCGCGAGTTCCCGCTTCATGTCGTGGATCCGCGTGCGCAACAGCAGCGAGGTCGCGGGCACGTCGGCGAGGCGCCGCCGTGCCTGCGACAGGTCGCCAACGCGCACGAGGTGGTCGACGCGGTCGAGCATGGCGCGGCGACCGGCGGCGTCCAGGGGCGGCCGCACGGCCTCGGGAACGGTGCCGGCGAGCGCGCGATCGGCGGCAGCCAGCAGGTCGAGGGCGACGCCGCCGCCGACCCACGCCTGCAGGCGGCGGGCGATGGCCTGGGCGCCGGCGGAATCGCCGTCGGCGAGGCGCTGGCGGCCGCGCGCGAGCAGGGCGGCGACGGCGGCCTCGCGCACGGCGACCGCCCGACGGGCCGTTGCAACGACCGGGTCGATCGCCTGCTGCAAGGCGTCCTCGAAGCGCTGCTCACGCAGGGCCTTCTCGGCGCGGGCGATGCGGATGAAGCGGTCGAACATGCGGTGCCCGGCGCGCCGCTGCGGCGCACCGACCACCCCATGCGGACCGGCGGGCGCACTATTGCGGATCGGCAGCAGCGCCGCCGCCCGCATGCCAGCTGGTCCCGACCGTGCCGGGCCCGGTGCTGCGGGCCTTGGCGAGGCAGGCCTCCGCGATCGCCAAGAAGGCCCGGCGATCCGGCACGTCGCTCGACGGTGCGGCGCAAAGGCCGGCGACCGGGGCGACCTCGCGGCGGCCGCCCAGGCGCTTCTGCAGCGCCGCGAGGATGCGCTTGCCGAGGATCTCCGCGCCCTCGGGCCCGGTGCCCGGCAGCAGCAGCAGGAACACGGTCGGCGCAAAGCGCGCCAGCACGTCGATGTCGCGGCACTCGTTGAGGAACACGCCGGCGGCCTCGGCGAAGACCAGCTTGCGCTCGACGCCCTGCAGCGCGGCGACGCCGGCGCCGAGGTCGACGAGCAGCAGCGACAACGGCAGGTGGAAGCGGTGCGCGCGCTTCCACTCCTCGTCGAGCTTGAGGGTCGCGTACGGCCCGTCGAACAGGCCCGTCTCGGCGTCCTGCAGGCGCTGCAGCAGCCCGTCCTCGCGCTCGAAGCGCAGCAGCCGCTGCAGGCTCGACTCGCCGCCGGACGTGCCGAGCTTTGGCTCGAGCTTGGCCAGCAGTTCGTCGACGGGCACGCGCCGCGGCAGGCCCGCAACGCCGCCGAGCGCGGCGGCATCGAGCTGGCCGGCGGCGGCCCGCCACGTCAGCACGCCGTCGGCGAGCACGAAGCGCGCCAACTGCGGTCCGACGCGGTCGGTGTCGTCGACCACGACGTACACGGCGAGCCCGCGCTGCTCCTTGAGCGCGCGCACGCCGCTGAAGACGTGGCCTTGCGGCAGCGCAGCGGCGTCCGCCGCCCCCGCGAGGCTGTCGACCACAACCACGTCGCCGGCCTTCGCCGCGGCGATCGGCTCGCGGGTGGGCGCGGCGCCAAGCGCCTTGGCGGCGGCGTCGCGGATTGCCGTGCGGGAACCGACCCAGAACCAACGCTTGCCGTCGCCCATCTTCGCTCCCTTGGGCCCGGCATCAGGCCGCGGCCGCCATCGTGCTGGTCGGGAAGTCCCATCGTGCTGGTCGGGAAGTCCACGTGGCCGACCCGGAGCCGACCACCCAAGCGCCTGCCGAGGCGCAGATCCTGCGGCGGCGGCGCGGAGCCGCCGCGGCGGTGAGCCCGCTGGCTCAGCGCTTGCTGAACTGCGTCGAGCGGCGCGCCTTGTGGCGGCCGTACTTCTTGCGCTCGACCTTGCGCGAGTCGCGCGTCAGCAGGCCGTTGTCGCGCAGCAGCTTGTCGAAGTTGGCGTTCTCCTTGAGGAGCGCGCGCGCAACGCCGAGGCTGACCGCGCCGGCTTGGCCGGTCGGACCGCCGCCGTCGACGTTGGCCCAGATGTCGTAGTTGTTGCGCGTCTCGGTGACGACCAGCGGCTGCGCGGCGGCGCGGCGCGTGTCGTCGGTCACGAAGAACTGCTCGAACTCGCGGCCGTTGACGGTGAACTTGCCGGTGCCCGGCTTGATGCGAACGCGCGCCGTCGCCGTCTTACGTCGGCCGGTGCCCCAGATGTACGGGTTGTTGACTGCCACGATTCAGGTCCTCGTCTCGAAGTCTCGGTTGGGGGTCTGCCGCAGCGATCAGCCGCGCGCGGCGGGCTTCTGCGCCTTGTGCGGATGCGCCGCGCCCTTGTAGACCTTGAGGCGGCTGATCATCTTGGCGGCGAGCTGGTTCTTCGGCAGCATGCGGCGCACGGCCAGCCGGACCAGCTCTTCGGGCGACTTCTTCAGGTAGTCGGCGAGCTTGACGCTGCGCAGACCGCCCGGGAAGCCGGTGTAGTACGTGTACTCGCGGGTCTCGGCCTTGTTGCCGGTCACCACGATGCGCTCGGCGTTGACGACGATGACGCCTTCCCCGACGAGCATGTAGGGCGTGTAGTCCGTGCGGTGCTTGCCCATCAGCAGCGTCGCGATCTCGGTGGCCATGCGGCCGAGGGTCTTGCCCGTCGCATCGACGACATGCCAGGTGTTCATGGCCTTGTGTCGGTCGGCAACGGTGGCGAGGGTAGTCTTCGTCATGACGGTCAACCAGGCGCGGCCGCATCGGGCGGCCGCAGAATGAGGGGCAGGAAGGTAGCGCCCCGCGCGCGCATGTCAACGACGGTCCGGGCCCGGTGGAGCCCACCGGACCGCGCCCGCCGGGGCGCGCGGGCGCGCCCCGGCCCGGCCAGCCCCGCGCCGCTGCCAGGGCGGCGACACTGCGGGGCGGTGCGCGCCGATCCCGTGGCCGGTGCGTCGCGCGTGCCCCGGCGATCGAGTTTCCGGCGTTGCCGGTTCGCGCCGCGGGCGAGCCGGCCCAGAGCCTGAGCCGCGATGCGTCGCGCCGGCTGGGCATGGCCGTGCAACCGGCCAACAGCGGCATCCTGAGCGCCGCCGAACCTTCCCTTCCCAGCCTCTCAGACGCCCAGCATCTCAGACCTCGCGGATGCACATGCTGTTCGTCAGGCCGGTCTGCCGCACCGTGCCGGCGATCTGGACGATGCGGTCGCCGGGCCGGACCAGGCCTTCGTTGCGCATCAAGCGATCGCCGTCGAGCGTCAGCTCGTGGCTGGTGCGGCCGGGCGGGATCTTGCGGGCGACGATCCCCCACACCAGCGCGAGCTGCTGCATGGCCTGGACCGACGGCGTGAAGGCGACGATGTGCGTCGGCGGCCGCTCGCCGGCCAGCAGCCGGGCGGTCGAGCCGGTCTCGGTGTAGACCGCGATCAGCTTGGCGCGCGCCTCGTAGGCAGCGAACGCGGCGGCGCGCACCGTCGCCGACGTCACCGACGTCGAGGTCGAGCCCTGGTCGCGGCGGCGGCGTTCGCGGGCCCCCGAGTACACGTCGCGTTCGGCCGTGCGGATGATCTTCTCCATCATGCGCACGCTGCGGACCGGGTGCTTGCCGGACGCCGTCTCGGCCGAGAGCATGACTGCCGAGGTGCCGTCGTAGATGGCGTTGGCGACGTCGGATGCCTCGGCGCGCGTCGGCCGCGGGTTGAGGATCATCGACTCCAGCATCTGCGTCGCCGTGATGACCGGCTTGCGCGCCGCGTTCGCCATCTCGATCAGGCGCTTCTGCACCGGCGGCACGGCTTCGGCGCCGAGTTCCACGCCCATGTCGCCGCGCGCGACCATCAACGCGTCGGCGACGGCGAGGATCTTGGCGGCGTTGCGCACCGCCTCCGGCCGCTCGATCTTGGCGATGATCTGCGCGTGCGAGCCGGCCTTGTCGATGTGCCGGCGCAGGTCGACCACGTCCTGGGCCGTGCGGACGAACGACAGCGCGACGAAGTCGACGCCCTGCTTGAGCACGCAGCGCAGGTCGGCGAGGTCCTTGGCCGACAGGCAGGCCGCCGACACCGAACTGCCGGGCAGGTTGATGCCCTTGAACTGGTGCAGCATGCCGCCGTAGACGACGCGCGTGTGGATCGTCGGGCCCTCGACCTTGCTCACCCGCACCTCCAGGTTGCCGTCGTCGAGCAGGATGCGCTCGCCCGGGCGCACGTCGTCGGCGAGGCCGCGGTAGCCGGTGCCGATGCGCACCGTGCCCTGGCCGAGCATCTCGCCCACCACGCCGGGCGTGACGTCGATCATCAGCTTGGAGCTGCGCTTCAGGTAGATCGGCTCGGCGTTGCGCAGCCGACCGACGCGGATCTTCGGTCCCTGCAGGTCGGCCAGGATGCCGATGGCGCGCGACTGCCGGCGCGCGATGCGGCGGATGCGCGCGACGATGGCGGCGATCGTGTCGTGGTCGGCGTGCGCGCAGTTGATGCGGAAGACGTCGACGCCGGACTGGATCAACTGCCCGACGACGGCGTCGGAGTTGGATGCGGGACCGATCGTCGCGACGATCTTCGTGCGGTTGTGCCAGGCCATGCCGGTGTGGGTGCGGGTGCGGTGGATTGCGCTGCGGGCGACGCACGCGGCTCACGCCGGCGCGAAGCGGCGCAACGTTGTAGCGCCCGCGCCGCGCCAGGAAAGCGCGAGCCGTCCGGCCCCGCCGCCGGCGCGATGGACCGACCGGCCGTCAGGCGCCGAAGCCGGCCTTGTTCTTGTCCCACCACTCCTGCCAACGCGCCGTGGCGCGCGCACGCGCGTCCTTGGTGCCGGCGCTCTCGAACGGCAGCTTCTGGCCGGTCACGTCCTTCAGCGAGCGCCACGCCGTGTCGCGCACGTACTCGTCGGCGTCGCCCAGCGCGGCCAGCAGGCCTTCGACGACGTCGGCGCGCTTGTGCGCTGCGAAGCCCTCGGCGACGAGCCGGCGCACGAATGGATCGGGGTCGCGCAACAGCGGCAGCAACAGCGGCACCGCCGCCGCGTCCTTGCTGCGCTGGAGTTCGTCGACGCCTTCGAATCGCACGGCCGGATCGCCGGCGGCGAGTTTGCGCGCCGCCTCGGCGAGCGCCGCCGGCAGGCCCAGCACCGGCGCGTCGGGACTGGCGGCCGGCGCCACCGGCTCCGGCGTCGGCGTCGGCACCGTTGCCGCCGCCGGTTCCGCCGCCGGTGCCGCGGCGAGGCGGTCGAGGATGCGCAACTGCCGCTGCCGCAGGTCCTCGAAAAACGGGGCGTAGTCGACCACGCCGGCGCGCGCCTGCTGCGCCGCCGCAGCGATGGCGGCGGCGAGTTCGTCGAGTCGCTTGGCGACTTCGACGCGGACGGCCGCCGTCTCGCCGGCGCCGTTGGCGACGGCGGCCGCGATCGCATCGAGGTCGCTGCGCCGCGCGACCCCGTCGAGCGCGACGGCGACGCCGCCCAGCACCTGGCTGTCGGACTTCTGCGCGTCGCGCAGCGCGTCGAGACGCACCGTCTGCGCCTGGTCCAGCCGCTGCAGTTGGCGATCGAGGAAGAGCATCGTCAGCGCCGCGGCAGCGACGACCACCACGACGAGCAACGTGCTGCGCCCTTCGCCCGCGACGGCCCGCGGCGCGGTGACGGCCGCCGGCGACGCCGCGGCGGGACCGGACTGCCGCAGTGCCGGCAGGCAGCACTTGCCGACCGTGGAGCCATGGTGGCGCACGGCGAGGCCTGACGGCACGTCGCCGAGCGGCACGGAACTGCCGCACAGATCGCAGAACAGAACTTCGACGTCGCCTTGGTCCATGGTGCCTCGCGCGTGCCGGGCCTCGTAGGTCGCGCACCCTGGCCGTCATAGTCGCGCGCGCCGACGACGAAACCAGGGCAGCAGCGAGAAATCCGCCCCCCGGCCGATCCGCGCCGCGGCCGGACGGCGGCGGCAGGGCGCTGGCCGGCGGCGGCATGACACGTGCGCGCTGGCGCGGGAAGATGCGCGCCATGCGCATCGAACTCGACGCCGGCCAGCTGGTCGCCACCACCGCCGCCCTGCGGCGCCGGATCGACGAGCGGTTCCCGGGTTCCGGCCTAGGCGGCGTCGCCGCCGACCTGTGCGAACTGGCCGACCGCCACGCCGCGCGCAGCGCCGCCATCCGGGCGCCGATCTGGCCGCTGCGGCTGGCGTCGTGGCTGCTGCTGGCCGCCGGCCTCGGGGCCGTGGCGTGGGTCTTCCTGCAGCAGCGCGGCGCAGCCCGCGCCGAGGCCTGGGAATGGACCGACACGCTCGACGTGCTGGAGAAGAGCCTGTCGTCGATGTTCTTCCTGACCGCCGCCGGCGTGTACGTCGCGAGCATGGAGACGCGCGCGCGGCGGCAGCGCTGCCTGCACGCGCTGCGCGAACTGCGCGCGCTGGCGCACCTCGTCGACCTGCACCAACTGACCAAGGACCCCGACCGCCTGCTGCGCCCCGGACCCGACACGGCCTCGTCGCCCGATCGGCACCTGACGCCATTCCTGCTGGCGCGCTACCTCGACTACTGCAGCGAGATGCTGGCGCTCGTCGGCAAGCTCGCGGCGCTGTACGCCGAGTTCCCCGACCCCGTCGTGCTCGATGGCATCGACGACGTCGAGGACCTGACGACCGGGCTGTCGCGCAAGGTCTGGCAGAAGATCGCCATGCTGCCGCACACGGCGGCCGCGCCGGCCGCGCCGGGCGCGCCACCGACGGCGATCGCGTGATCGCATGCCGCGCTTGCCCGTGCGCCGGCCGCCCGACAGAGTTGCGGCCCACGCGGCCACCGGCCGCGCCACGACATGGACCACGCACTGACGCTGCACGGCGTCACCAAACGCTTCGGCTCGTTCACGGCCGTTTCCGACCTCACGCTGGAGGTCCCCAAGGGCTGCATCTACGGCTTCCTCGGGCAGAACGGCGCCGGCAAGACGACGACGATCCGCATGGTGATGAGCATCTTCCGCCCCGACGCCGGGACGATCTCGGTCCTGGGTCAACCCGACGCCGCCGCGATCAAGGACCGGCTCGGCTACCTGCCGGAGGAGAAGGGCCTCTACAAGAAGATGAAGACGGCGGAGATCGTCGCCTACTTCGGCAAGCTCAAGGGCATGGACCGCAGCACCGCCAACCTGCGCGCCCGCGAGCTGCTGACCCGCTACGGCCTCGGCGAATGGCTCGACAAACGCTGCGAGGCGATGAGCAAGGGCATGGGCCAGAAGGTGCAGGTGCTCGGCACGATCATCCACCAGCCCGACCTCGTCATCCTCGACGAGCCGTTCAGCGGCCTCGACCCGGTCAACCGCGACGTCATGCGCGACCTGATCCTCGACATGAAGCGGCAGGGCCGGACCGTCCTCTTCAGCACCCACGGCATGGAGCACGCCGAACAGCTCTGCGACTACGTCATGATGATCCACAAGAGCAGGCTGCAGTTCGCCGGCACGCTCGCCGAGGTCAAGCGCGGCCGCGACCGCGGCATCCAGCTCGACTACGACGGCGACGGCGCCGTGCTGCACCAGCTGCCCGGCCTCGCGCGCCTCAACGACCACGGCAAGTCGGCGGAGATCTACCTCGCCCCCGGCCGCGATCCGCAGCAGGCGCTGCGCTGGCTGCTCGACCACGTGACCGTGCGGCGCTTCGACTACCGCGAGGCGTCGCTGCACGAGATCTTCGTGCGCACGGTCGCGGACGCCGACCGCAAGCTCGCCGCCGCGGGCAAGGAGGGCTGAGCCATGGCCAACAAGACCCTGCTCGTCGCCCAGCGTGAGTACCTGGAGAACGTCCGCACCAAGACGTTCTGGCTCGGCATCTTCATCGTGCCGGTGATGATCGCCGGCGTCGTCGGCGTCTCGGTGCTGCTGGAGAAGCTCAAGGAAGTGCAGCGCTACAGCGTCGTCGACCTCGGCGGCGGCGACCTGCTCGCCCGCGCCGAACGCGAGTTCCGCAGCGCCGACGCCAAGGCGATGTGGCGGCTGGCGGCCAAGATGCAGGACGACCCGCAGCTGCAGGAGCTGCGCGACAAGGCCGGCGCCGCGGCAACGGGCGAGCCGTCGGCCGACCAGCTGAAGGCGGTGCTCGACTGGGTCGGCCGCCAGGACGCCAAGGACCTCGCGCGCCTGGGCGAGCTCGGCGCGAGCCGGCGCTTCGAGTACGTGTCGACGCAGCAGCTCGGCATCGCCGCCACGGACCCGCAGGAGGTCCAGCGCGAGCTCGGCCAGCGCGTGCACAAGGGCGAGCTGTTCGCCTACTTCGTGCTCGGCGCCGACCCCGCCAGGACGGTCGACGACTTCCGCTACGTCTCCAACAACTTCACCGACGTCGGCCTGCGCACGAGCTACGAGTCGGCGCTGACGCGGGTCGTGCAGAAGGACCGCATCAAGGCGGCGGACATCGCCCCCAAGGTCGCGGCGCACATCCAGGAGCAGGTCGTCTGCAAGCCGCTGCAGGCCGACAGCAAGGGCGGCACCGCCGACGTCAAGAAGGAGAACGTCGTCGACCAGTGGGCGCCGGTCGGCTTCGTCTACTTCCTGTGGATGGCGATCCTCGGCGTCGCCAGCATGCTGCTGACCAACACCGTCGAGGAGAAGAGCAACCGCATCATCGAGGTGCTGCTCAGCTCGGTCAGCCCGACGCAGCTCATGCAGGGCAAGATCTGGGGCATCGCGGCCACGGGCATGACCATGGTGCTGGTCTGGGTGGTGTTCGCGCTCGCGGCGGGGTGGACCGTGCCGACGCTGCTCGGCGTCTCGGGCGGCAGCGCGATCATGGCGGTGCTCATGACGCTGCAGAACGGCGGCTACCTGCTGTCGTTCGCCTTCTACTTCCTGTCCGGCTACCTGCTGTACGCCGCGGTCCTGGTCGCGATCGGCGCGGCCTGCAACACCCTGAAGGAGGCGCAGAACCTGACCCAGCCGGTGATGATGGCGCTGATGATCCCGCTGCTGTCGATGGTCTTCATCGGCCAGGAGCCGAACGGCACCGTCGCCAAGATCCTCAGCTGGATCCCGTTCTTCACGCCGTTCACCATGATGAACCGCGCCGGCGGCCCGCCGGCGACGTGGGAGTACATCGGCACCTCCGTGCTGCTGCTGGTCACCATCTGGCTGACCATGCGCGCGGCCGGCAAGGTCTTCCGCGTCGGCGTGCTGATGACCGGCAACCCGCCGAAGCTGCGCGAGATCCTGTCGTGGCTGCGCCAGTCGTGACGCGACCGCCGGGACCGGTGCTGGTGCTCGGCGGCGGCCAGGGCATCGGTGCTGCCGTCGCCGCCGCCTACGGCGACGACGCCGTGGTCTGGACGCGGCACGGCGGCGTCGACGCCGCCGACCCGGCCGCCCTGCGGCGCGCCACCGACGCGCTGCTCGCCGCCCGCGGCGCGCCCTACGCGCTCGTGCACACGGTCGGCGACTTCGCCGAGCAACCGGTGCTCGGCACCGACCTGCCGACGTGGCGCCACCTGTTCACCAGCAACGTCGACACCGCCTTCCACGCCGTGCAGGCGGTCGTGCCGGCGATGGCGGCGGCGCGCCGCGGCCGGGTCGTGCTGTTCGCCGCCGCCGGCGTCGACAAGGACCGCGGCATGCTGCGCGCACCGGCGTACTTCGCCGCCAAGGCGGCGTTGGTGCAGCTCGCGCGGTCGCTCGCCCTCGAGGTCGCCAGCGCGGGCCTGACCGTGAACGTCGTCGCGCCCGGGCTGATCGACCACCCCCACAGCCACCGGGCGAGCCAGGCGCGCATGCTGCCGCGCGTGCCGGCCGGCCGGCTCGGCCACGTCGACGACGTGGTGGCGATGGTGCGTTACCTGCTGTCCGACGCCGGGGCCTACGTGACCGGCCAGGTGCTGACGGTCGACGGCGGCCTGCAGGCCTGATCGCCGACGCCGCGGCGCAAGCGCTCGGGTTGCTGCTGGCAGCAGCGACGCGGAAGCGGTACACCGCTCACCTTCAAACGGTTTCAACCGCAGGAATACGACGATCGAACCGACGATCCTTTCCCCGACGGGCCTGGACCTGTCGCTGCTCGACGAGGACGCGGTCCGCGCCACCCAACGCCTGATCAAGTCGGGCTTCGAGGCCTACCTCGTTGGCGGCTGCGTGCGCGACCTGCTCCTCGGCCGCTCGCCCAAGGACTACGACATCGCGACGGAGGCCCGGCCGCAGCAGGTCAAGCGCGTCTTCCCGCGCAACTGCCGCATCATCGGCCGGCGCTTCAAGCTCGCCCACCTGCACTTCCACGGCAACACCAAGATCCTGGAGTGCTCGACGTTCCGCCGCCCGCCGGAGCCGTCCGACGAAGGCGAGGACGTGCTGATCACGCGCGACAACGAGTTCGGCACGGCGGAGGAGGACGCGCTGCGCCGCGACTTCACCGTCAACGCGCTGTTCCTCGACCCGACGCGCGACACGATCCTCGACTACTGCGACGGCCTGCGCGACCTGCAGGCGCGGCTGATCCGCACGATCGGCGACCCGCGCGTGCGCTTCCGCGAGGACCCGGTGCGCATCCTGCGCGCCGCCAAGTTCGCCGCGCGCCTGGGCTTCGCCATCGCCACCGAGACGTTCGCGGCGATGTGCGAGACGTCGGACGACCTCGTGCGCAGCGCCCCGCCGCGCGTGTTGGAGGAGATCCTGCGGCTGCTGCGCAGCGGCCACGCCTTCGACAGCTTCAAGATCCTGCGCGAGGTCGGCGCGCTGCGCAGCCTGCTGCCGATCGTCAGCGACTTCCTCGATCGCGCCGACGCCGACGAACGCACCGACTTCTGGCGCACGCTCGACGCCCTCGATCGCTCGATCCAGGACGGCAACAAGCCGCAGAACGGCGTGCTGCTCGGCGCGCTGCTCGTCGGCGCCGTCGAGAAGCGGGCGGCGCGCCAGCCCGACCGCAGTCCGTCGCTGGTCGCCGAGGACCTGCTGGGCCCGATGTGCGCGACCCTGCGCCTGCCGCGCAAGGACGCCGGCTGCGTCAAGCGCATCTGCGGCGTGCAGCGGCGCTTCGCCCAGACCGACGACGAGAAACGCTTCCGCGTCGAAGGCTTCCTGCACGGCCCCTACTTCCTCGAAGCGCTGGACCTGTTCGCCCTGCGCGCCGACGCGCTCGGCCTCGAACCGGCGCTCGTCGAACACTGGCAGCAGTTGGCCAACGAAGCGCACGGCGGCTTCGAGCGGCACGACGACCGCTTCGAGCGCGCCGCGCCGATGGACGACGGCGCCGACGAAGACGGCGGCGAACCGCCTGCCGAACCGGTGGGCGACGACGCCTCGCCATACGACGAAGACCGCGCCAACACCGAGGCCGCGCTCGCCGCGGCCGAGCCCGCCGAGGCCGACGCCGCGCCGGGCAATCCGTGGGAGCAGCCCGGTGAAGGGGAATCGGGCGAACCCGGTCGCCGCCGTCGGCGACGCCGACGGCGCCGCGGCGGCCGGCGCGACGAGGCCCCCGCCGACGCCGCCGTCGGCGGCAGCGCCGACGACGACGCGCCGCCCGCCCCGGCGGACGCGCTCGCTGCGCCGGACGACGACGTCGCCGATGGCGCAGCACCCCAGGAAGTCGACGTGTACGTGCCCGAAGGCGTCGAGGACGAAACCGATGTCGACGTCGAGGGCGGCCTGCCGCTCGCCGACGCGCCCGCCACCGCTCCGGCGGCGACCGACGCCGCCAGCGGCCCCGACGACGACGCTGCGTTCGGCCCCGGCGACGGCGGCGGCCGCAGGCGGCGGCGTCGCCGGCGTCGGCGCGGCCGCAGTGGCCCGAACGACAGCGTGCACGGCAGCCCCGACGCACCGACCGACGGCGCCGTCGCCGGCGCACCGGACGCAGCAGGCGAGGAACCGATGGACGCCGACGCCGACCGCGGCCGCGGTGGCCCGCTCGCGGCCGACGGCGCCGGCCACGACCGCGACGACGAAGCCGAAGCCTTCGCCCCGACGGCCGACGCGCATGCGCACGGCGAGGGCGAGTCGGGCGACGACGAGGCGCAGCCACACGGCGGCCCGCGCGCGCAGGGCGACGGCGGCCGGCGGCGCCGGCGGCGGCGCCGCGGCCGCGGCCGTGGCCGCGACGACGGCGACCAACCGGGCCACGGCGGTGAGCATCCAGGCGGAGCGACGGCGGACGCCGGCGGGCAACCGCCGCGGCCACAGCCCGCGCCGCAACGCCACCAGCAACCGCAGCGCCAAGGCCAAAGCGGCCCGCAGGGTCTCCAGCAGCAGGGGCACCAGCAGCCGGGTCACCAGCAGCAGGGGCACCAGCACCGCCGCGGCCAGCAGCAGCGCGGCCAGCAGCATGGACAGGGTGGCCAGCACGGTGGCGATCGCGGCTCGCGCCGCGAGCGCGGCGGCCGGCGCGGCCGCGACCGCGACCGCGGCCAGGGCCATGGCCGCCCGCGCGACGTCGACGTCGTGCCGCGTTACCGCGACCGCCGCGGCGAAGTCGACGTGATCGAACCGACGG
This sequence comes from Planctomycetota bacterium, assembly GCA_046306335.1. Taxonomy (GTDB): domain Bacteria; phylum Planctomycetota; class UBA1135; order UBA1135; family UBA2386; genus UBA2386. The sequence goes on along the minus strand of JBKDXM010000040.1, from coordinate 45,227 downwards.
CGCTCGACCTGTCGGCGTTCGACGTCGAACTCGACCCCAAGCGCGTGCCGACCTTCGGCAGCATCGTCGAGGGCCAGGGCCGGCAGAAGAAGCGCGCGCCGCGCGTGCCGGAGGACGGGGTCGACGACTACCGTCCGCCGCCCCCGCCGGCCGACGTCGGCGGCGGACCGGCAGCGCCGCCGCCGCCGCCCCCCGTCGACACGCCCGACACGTTCGGCGACTGGTGACCGTGAGCCCGCGCCCGGCCAAGGTGACGACCGCGACGCTGCGCCAACAGAAGGCGCAGCGCCAGCGCATCACCGCGCTGACCGCGTACGACCACCTGTTCGCGTCGCTGCTCGACGAAGCCGGCGTCGACGTGCTGCTGGTCGGCGATTCGGTCGCGACCGTCGTGCAGGGCCGCGACACGACCGTGCCGGTGACGATGGACCAGATGGTCTACCACACCGAGATGGTCGCCCGCGGCTGCAAGCGCGCGCTCGTCGTCGGCGACCTGCCGGTCCTCAGCTACCAGATCGGCGTCGAGGACGCGCTGCGCAACGCCGGCCGCCTGCTCAAGGAAGGCCACGCCGAAGCGGTCAAGCTCGAAGGCGGCGCCGCGTTCGCGCCCACCGTGCAGCGCCTCGTCGCCGCCGGCATCCCGGTGATGGGCCACCTCGGCCTGACGCCGCAGAGCATCCATCAGTTCGGCAGCTACCGCACGCGCGGCGTCGACGACGCCGAAGGCCAGCGCATCCTCGACGACGCGAAGGCGCTGGAGCAGGCCGGCGCGTTCGCGATCGTGCTCGAGAAGGTGCCCGCAGCGCTGGCGCAGCGCGTCACCGCGGCCGCGGCGGTGCCGACGATCGGCATCGGCGCCGGCCCGCACACCGACGGCCAGATCCTGGTGACGCACGACCTGCTCGGGCTGTTCACGCGCTTCCAGCCGCGCTTCGTGCGCCGCTACAAGCAGCTCGGCGCCGAGATCGGCGAGGCGGTGCGCAGCTACTGCCGCGACGTGCAGGACGGCGCGTTTCCGGCCGCCGACGAAAGCTACTGATCGCGCGCGACGACCGCGCGGCGCGCACCTCCCTGGTGCGCGTCGCCAGTGGGGAAAGTTCTCGCCAGCCTTGTGGAGAGGATGCCGCGCCGCCGCCTCGCCGCCGTCGCGGCGCGCGCTTGCGCGTGCTCGCCGCGTCCTGCATCGTGCGCCGCTCGCGCGACGGCAAACGGACGCGCGCACGTCGGGCCGCGGCGAATGCCGCCGCGCCGGCCGTGCCGCGCCGCCGCCACCGCGACCACCGCATGCAAGCCTGGCGCATCGACGTCCTCGTCCGCCCCGAACACCAAGACCCGATGGGCAACTCGGCGCTGCGCGCACTGCGCGGGGCCGGCCTCGATGGCGTGACCGACGTGCGCAGCCGCCGCGGCTACCTGCTCGCCGCCGAGCTGCCCGAGGCGCACGTGCGCACCTTCGCGCGCGCCGTGCTGTGCGACCCGGTCATCGACCACTTCGTCGTGCACGCGCCGGACAGCACGGCGCAGGTGCCGCCACCGGGCACGCACATGGTGGCCGTCGTGCCGCGCGCCGGCGTGACCGACCCCGTCGCGCACTCGGTGCAGAAGGCGCTCGCCGACATGGGCCTGCCCGCCGTGGCCGCCGGCACCTACAAGGCCTTCGACGTGCGCGGCGCGGCCGATGCGGCCCGCCTGCTGCAGGCCGCCAGGAAGGCGCTCGCCAACGACGTCGTGCAGGACGTCCTGCTCGACGCGCTGCCCGCCGGCCTGCCGACCGCCGCGGCGCGCACCGACGTCGCGGTGCACCCGATCCCGCTCGTCCACCTCGACACGGCGGGGCTCGAGAAGCTGTCGAAGGACGGCGGCCTCGCGCTGGACGGCGTCGAGATGACGGCGATCCAGCAGCACTTCCAGGCGCTCGGCCGCGCGCCGACGCGCATGGAGCTGGAGACGCTGGCGCAGACGTGGAGCGAGCACTGCAAGCACAAGACGCTCACCGGCAACGTGCGCTTCGAGGGCCGGCTGATCGAGAACCTGCTGAAGAGCACGATCGCCAAGGTCACGCACACGCTCGACCGCGACTTCTGCGTGTCGGTGTTCGTCGACAACGCCGGCATCGTCAAGTTCGACGACGAGCACTCGGTGTGCATCAAGGTCGAGACGCACAACCGGCCGTCGGCGATCGAGCCGTTCGGCGGCGCTGGCACCGGCGTCGGCGGCGTGATCCGCGACGTGCTCGGCACCGGCCTCGGCGCCCGCCCGATCGCCAGCACCGACGTGTTCTGCTTCGCGCCGCCGGACCTCAAGCCGGCGCAGCTGCCGCAGGGCTGCATGCATCCCTTGACGCTGCTCAAGGGCGTCGTGTCGGGCGTGCGCGACTACGGCAACCCGATGGGCATCCCGACGGTCAACGGCAGCGTGCACTTCGACGAGAACTTCGTCGGCAACCCGCTGGTCTACGTCGGCAACGTCGGCATCCTGCCGACCGCGCGCGCGCACAAGCAGGCGCGCACCGGCGACGTGATCCTCGCGCTCGGCGGCCGCACCGGCCGCGACGGCATCCACGGGGCGACCTTCAGCTCGCTCGAACTGCACACCGAGAGCGAGAAGGTCAGCTCGGGCGCCGTGCAGATCGGCGACCCGATCACCGAACGCAAGGCGATGGACGCGGTCATGCGCCTGTGCGACGAGGACCTGTTCACGGCCATCACCGACTGCGGCGCCGGCGGCTTCAGCTCCGCGGTCGGCGAGATGAGCGAGGGCCTCGGCGCCGTCGTCGAACTCGGCGATGCGCCGCTCAAGTACGCCGGCCTGTCGCCGTGGGAGATCTGGATCAGCGAGGCGCAGGAGCGCATGGTCCTCGCGGTGCCGCAGGAGAAGCTGGCGCGCGCGCTGCAGGTCTGCCGGGAGGAAGCCTGCGAGGCGTTCGTGCTCGGCCGCTTCACCGCCGACGACCGGCTGGTGGTGAAGTACCAGGGCGCGGTGCACGCCGACCTCGACCTGAAGTTCCTGCACAAGGGCCTGCCGGTGCGCGTCCGCGACGCCGTCTACGTGGCGCCGCAGCTGAGCGAGCCGGCGCTGGCGGCCGAGCAGGACTTCGCCGGCGCGCTGCGCGCCGTGATGTCGGACTACGGCGTCTGCAGCAAGGAGTGGATCGTGCGCCAGTACGACCACGAGGTGCAGGCGGCGTCCGCCGGCAAGCCGCTGTGCGGCGTCAAGGAGGACGGCCCGGCCGACGCCGCCGTGCTGGCGCCGAAGCTCGGCAGCCGCCGCGGGGTGCTGCTCGCCAACGGCCTCAACCCGCGCTACAGCCGCATCGATCCGGCGGCGATGGCCGAGTGCGCGCTCGACGAGGCGATGCGCAACATCGTCGCCGCCGGCGGCGACCCCGACTACACGGTCGTGCTCGACAACTACTGCTGGGGCAACACCCGCGACCCGCAGGCGCTCGGCGAGCTGGTGCGCGCGACCGAGGCGCTGTGCGACCTCGCGCTCGAGTACCGCACGCCGTTCGTGTCGGGCAAGGACTCGCTGCACAACGAGTTCCGCGCCGGCGACCGCACCATCCGCATCCCCGGCTGCATCCTGGTGACCGCGATGTCGATCGTGCCGGACGTCGCGCGCACGCTCACGACCGACTGCAAGCGCGCCGGGTCGCTGCTGGTGCTCGTCGGCGCGACCAAGGACGAGCTCGGCGGCAGCGTCTACTACAAGACCAAGGGCCAGCTGGGCCGCAACGCCCCGCGCGTCGACAAGAAGGGCGCGCACGCGACGCTGCGCGCCGTCCACCGCGCCATCGGAGCGCGCGCCGTGCTCAGCGCCCACGACCTGAGCGAAGGCGGGCTGGGTGCCGCCGCGGTCGAGATGGCGATCGGCGGCAAGCTCGGCGTGACGCTCGACCTGCAGAAGGTCGTCGCCCCCGCCGGCCTGCGGCCGGAGCAGCTGCTGTTCAGCGAGTCGCAGAGCCGCTTCCTGCTGGAGGTGCCGCCCGACCGGCTGGCGGACCTCGCCGCGAACCTCGCCGGCGTGCCGCACGCGGTCGTCGGCGAAGTGACCAAGGAGCCGAACGTGGTGATCCGAAACGGCGGCGCGCTGCTCTGCTCCGCGCCGGTCTCTGAACTCGAAGCGGCGTGGAAGCGTCCCCTCGACCTCGACCAGACCCTCGTCGCCGGAGGCACGAAGTGAGCTCGCCCAAGGTCCTCGTCCTGCGCGCGCCCGGCATCAACTGCGAGCGCGAGACGCACTTCGCCTGCCAACGCGCCGGCGGCGCGCCGGAGTACCTGCACATCCAGCAGTTGCTCGCGCAGCCCGAGGCGCTCGACCGCTACCGGGCGCTGGTCGTGCCCGGCGGCTTCTCGTACGGCGACGACATCAGCTCGGGTCGCGTGCTGGCGCAGGAGATGAAGGGTCGGCTCGGCGACCGCCTCCTGCGCTTCGTCGAACGCGGCGGCCTCGTGCTCGGCATCTGCAACGGCTTCCAGGTGCTCGTGCGGCTGGGCCTGCTGCCGTGCACGCAGGACCGGCTGGAGGAAGAGGTCACGCTCACCCACAACCTCAGCAACCACTACGAGTGCCGCTGGGTGACGCTGCGCACGCAGAAGTCGCGCTGCGTGTTCCTGCCGGCGGACCTGACGCTGCGCTGGCCGGCGGCGCACGGCGAGGGCCGCCTCGTCGCGCGCGACGCCGCCATGCAGAAGCTGCTGCTCGACGAGGGCTACGCCGTCGCGCTGTACGTCGACGCCGCGGGCAAGCCGACCGAGCAGTACCCCGCCAACCCCAACGGCGCGCCGCTCGGCATGGCCGGCTTGACCAACCGCAGCGGCCGCGTGCTCGGCGTCATGCCGCACCCCGACCGCAGCTTCCTGCCGACGCACATGCCCGACTGGCGCCGCACGCAGATCGAACGCGGCAGCCTGCCCGAGGACGGCGACGGCATGGTGGTGTTCCGCGAGATGGTGCGCGTCGCCAAGGCCGAGGGATAAGCTCCGTCGCCATGCCGCCGCTGCGCGCCGTAGCCCTCGCCGGGTTGTTCCTGTTCGCCTCGTGCGGACAGTGCTTGTGGATCGAGCGGCGGCCGGCGACCGTGCAGGTCGTCGGCGGCCGCGCCGTCGATCTGGAGGCGATGGAGCGGCAGTTCGGCGCACTGGAGAGCGAAGACGACACGCCGCTCGTGCCCGCGCTGTTCAGCGGGCTGCTGCTCGACTGGATCGACACGCTCTGGGCGCCGGTGCAGGGCGTGCGCGCGCTGCTGAGCGAGGACTACGCGATCGAGGGCGGCTTCGGCGGCTGGCTGCTCGCGTTCGCGACGCCCTTCGCGAGCCTGTCGCCGGGCGCGATGGGCCCGAACCCGCAGACCAACGGCGTCGACCCGCAGCGGATCGAGCGCCTGCGCACGGCCACCGGGACGGAACGCGCGGACCTCGTGCGCGCGCTGTTCGCCGACGAACGCGTCGTCGACGTGCTCGTGCGATGAGGTTCGGCGGCGGCCAGCGCGGCGACGGCGAGGGCCATGGCTGGGGCAAGGCCTCGCGCGACGTCAGCGAGCAGCGCTTCCTGACCGAGCCGCGCAGCCGCTTCGGCGAGCTGGTGCGCGTGGTCCGCATCGGCGCCGAGTTCATCAAGGGCTTCCGCGCGCTGCACTTCCTGCCGCCGTGCGTGACGGTGTTCGGCTCGGCGCGCTTCCGCGAGGACAACCGCTGGTACGGCATGGCACGCGACGTCGGCGCGGGCCTCGCGCGCGCCGGCTTCACGGTGATGACCGGCGGCGGCCCCGGCATCATGGAGGCGGCCAACCGCGGTGCGAGGGAGGCCGGCGGGCTCAGCGTCGGCTGCAACATCACGCTGCCGCACGAGCAGCAGCCGAACCCGCACCTCGATCGCTTCGTCGAGTTCCGCTACTTCTTCGTCCGCAAGGTCATGCTGGTGAAGTACAGCTACGCCTTCGTCGTGCTGCCGGGGGGATTCGGCACGATGGACGAGCTGTTCGAGGCGGCGACGCTGATCCAGACGCGCAAGATCGAGGACTTCCCGCTCGTGCTGATGGGGACGGAGTATTGGCGGCCCCTGCTGGCGTTCTTCCGCGAGTCGCTGCTCGCGCACGGCACGATCGACGCCGCCGACCTGGAGCGGATCGTGGTGACCGACGACGTCGCGGAGGCGGTGGCGGTGGTGCTCGCCGGGGCGCGAAAGCACCTGGGCGAGCGGATCGAGACCAAGCGCAAGGCGAGCAGGTGGTTGGGGGAGGGCGGGGCGCGCCGGGGCAGCTAGGGATACCGGGTCGAGAGCGCTCCGTGTTGGTTGCCCTGTCGCCGGGTCGAGAGCGCTCCGTCTTGGTTGCCCTGTCGGCGCAGCGTCGCTCCATCTTGGCCCCCACCCGGACGATTCCTCGCTGACGGCCTCCGGGGCCAGAGACGTTGCGGGCGCGACAGGGCAACCAACCGCAGCGGGGAGGCTTCGAAAGGCTGGGAAGAAGGAGATCCGGCGCCGCGGAGGGGCAACGCCGCCAAGGTTCCCAACGGCCAAGGCGCCAGCCAACCGCAGGCCAGGGCCGCCGACATGCCACGCCGCGCCGAACCCCAGACCGCAGCCGGCCTCGACCGCTCCATCTCAGGCGAAGCACCTGCAGGGACTGCCGGGACGCGAGCGCACGCAGCATCGCCGACGCCATCTTCGGCACCCGGACAACTGGCAACGCAGGTCCACCACCACCGCCGCCACGGCCACCACTACCGCCGCCACCACCACAGTTGCCGCCTCCAGCCAGAACGGAAACGCACCGCACCGCACCGCACCGCACCGCAACGGACCACGACAGAACGAAACCGACCCGGACATCTTCAGAACGCTGGTTGTGTGGCGGGTTGGCGTGTTGTATTAGTGCGCATTCAAAGAGCGGTCGTTGGTTGGGACGTTCGAGGCGTGGCATGACTGTGTCGGGTGAATCGCCAAAGAAGCTGCGGTCGAAGAAGGCGCATGGGGTCTCGCGGAGGCCTTTGGCGCAGGCGTCGACTTGCAAACCGGGGAAGGGCCGGGGCAAGGCCCGGGGCAAGGCTGGGCGGCGGCCGGTGCAAGGCGCGCTGCCGTTCCGCCAGCGCGGCGGCGCGCGGCCTGGGGCCGGGCGCAAGCCCAACGGCGCTGCGCCGTTGATGGCGCGCACGACGCGGCCTGCGCACGCGGCCTACCACCCCGCGCTGGTCACCGTGAAGCTGCGTCAGCACCTGCCGCGGTTGCGCAACCGCGCGGAACGCGCGGCGTTGCTCACCCACTTCGCGCGCGGCAAGGACCGGTTCGGCTTCCGGCTGCTGCACTTCGCCATCCTCAACGACCACCTGCACTTCGTCGTCGAGGCCAAGGACCGCACCGCGCTGAGTCGCGGGCTGCAGGGGCTGCTCATCCGGCTGGCGCGCGGGCTCAACAAGCTCTGGGGACGCAAAGGCAAGGTCTTCGCCGACCGTTACCACGACCGCGCGCTCAAGAGCCCGCGCGAGGTGCGCAACGCGCTGGTCTACGTGCTGGGGAACGGCCGCAAACACGCGGCGCAGGGGCGCATGATCGCGGCGTTCGACGGGCCGGACATGTTCACTTCGGCGCCGTGGTTCGACGGCTTCGTCGACGCCATCGAGGTGCGCGGCATCGACGGCATCCCGCCGCCGGTCGCGCACGCACGCACGTGGCTGGCGGGCGTCGGCTGGCGGCAGCTTGGGCGGATCGGGTTGGCGGAGGCGCCGCGGACGGGATGACGCCGCCGGTCTACACTGGCCCGATGCGCCGTTCCGCCGCCGCCTTCGTCGCCCCCGCCTCGCCGACCTCTCCCGCGCCAACCGCTGCGACGGGGCGCGCGCAGCATGCACCGGCCCCACCGCGCCTGCTGCGCTCGCTGCTGCTCGTGCTGCTGGCGTTGCCCGGGCTGCGCGCGCAGGCCACCGCTGCGGGCACGGCCCCCGGCACACCGGCCGCGCCCGCGCCTGTGGCCCAACCCGCGGCCCCCGCGGCGGCGGCGTGGTCGGCCCGCGCGGCCGTGCACGTCGCGGCTGCGCGCGAACGCACGCTGGCCGCATGCGAGCAGCGCGGCATCGTGCTGCCGGCCGACTTCGTCGGCTGGGTCGACGCCGACCCGATCCGCCGGACCACGGTGTACGGCTGCCGGCGCGACCCGCTGCCGGTGCTGCTGGCGCTGCGGTCGCTCGACCTCGACCTCGGGCCGGCGACCGTGCGCGAACGCCACCCGCAGCTGGCCCTGGCCTTCGCCATCGAGGCGTCGTTCCGCCAGGAGCGGCCGGCCGCGTCGCCGTGGAACGACGGCGACGAGGCGCCGCCGACCGGACTGCCGCACGTCGGGCCGCGGCCGCCGCTGCAGTTGGCGATCGGCGGCGATCCGCGCCAACGCATCGACACCAACGCAGCCGACCGGCCGCTCGACCGCGACGACCACATCGTCAACTTCCTCGAGTCGCACGCGCCGATCGAGGTCGAGGTCGAGACCCGCGAACTGCCGCCGCTGGAGTACGACGAGCGCGGCGTCGCCAAGCCGCGCGGCAAGGCGGTCCCCGTGACGAAGAAGGTGTCGCGCGGCCTCCTCGCCGCCGACGTCATCGCCTCGGCCGCGCTGCAGAAGGAGTTCAACGCCTACATGGCTGCGCATGGGCACCCCGACGTGGCGATCGACTGCGGCGACCGTGTCGTGCACTGGCGCAGCACTGCCGCCGTCGGCGACGAAGCGCTGCGCGGCCGCATCGCCGCCGCCCACGAGCTGTTCCAGGCCGCGTACCGCAGCAAGGGCCGCATGCCGCGCGAGCGCGACCGCGCGCCGACGTTCGCCGAGTCGATGGCGTGGTTCGTGCGCAACGACGCCCATCCGTTCCCGCCCGACGTGAAGCAGGCGAGGCAGTGGCCGCGCTTCCCGCTGAACGCGCCATGGCCGGTGCTGACGATGCTCGTCGCCGACGACCAGCCGCTGCGCGAGCGCGAGGACATCTGGGCGCGCTTCCGCGACGACGGCGAGATGCGCACGTACGGCGAGTACATCGGCGACATCGCGCAGCAGTTCGACATGCAGTCGGCGCGCCGGTCGAGCCCGTTCGCCTTCGCCTACGGCTCGATCCAGATGATGTGGAAGGACGGCGGCGTGTGCGGAACGATGGGCAACATCGGCGCCCGGACGTACCGCATCTGCGGCATCCCGTCGTCGACCGCCGGCCAGCCGGGCCACTGCGCCGTCGTGAAGATGACGCACGACCCGAAGACCGGGCGCTACGCCTGCGTCGGCGACCAGTACGCCACCGGCGGCGACGAAGTGACCTCGGTGCACGCGCAATGGCGCTTCGACGACGACGGCGGCCGCAAGCCGATGGCGATCCACCAGTCGGTCGCCGCGGCCGTCAACCACGGCTTCCGCGCCTTCGTGGACACGCTGGCCATGCGAACGGCCTTCGACGCGCTGCCGCCGGAGCAGCGCCGCGCCGAGGCGTCGGCGTTCGCCGCCGCAGCGCTGGCGGCCAATCCGTTCGCCGTCGCCGCGGTCGAAGCCGCCAGCGAGGCCCTCGACGCGCCGGCCGACCTGCTGCGGCTCGGCGACCTCCTGGGACGGACGTACGACGCCCTGCCCGACGCCAAGGCGCACGCGCTGCTGCGCCGCACGCTGCTCGCGCTCGTGCACGCGCGCATCGGCGCGCTGCCGGCCCCCGCCGACCGCGGCGAGGTCGAGGCCATGCTGGCCGCGCTCGACGCGCAGGACTGCGACGACGCCGGCCTCCTGGCGCGCTGCTGGCGCACGCTCGGCGGCGAGGCCGGCTTCGACGCGCACTGCGTCGCGCTGGTCGCGGCGCACGCCGACCGGCCGGCGACGGAGCGCACCAAGCGCGCCGGCGAGGACCTCAAGCGCCGCCTGCAGGCGCTCGGCCGGACCGTGCGCGGCGCCGAGCCCAAGCGCGCCTGGGCGCAGAGGCTGCTCGCCGCCTTCGCCGGCAAGGACACCTGCAAGGGCAGGAAGGGCGACGTCGTCGACCCGGCGGCGGCATGGCTGCGGCAGCAGGCGGAGCCGCCGCAGGACGGCAAGGCCGGCAAGTAGGCCGCCGCGCGGCCGCAGGGCGCAGGCGCTCAGCCGTCGCGGAAGCCGCTGCTGCGGATGCCGTGCTTCTGCATCAGCTTCTGGAAGGCACTGCGCGTCATGCCGGCCTCCTCGCTGCAGTGCGTGACGTTGCCCTTGTGCTTCTTCAGCAGCGCTTCGAGGTAGGCGCTCTCCAGCGCGGCGACGTGGCGCGCCTTCATCTCCTGGAAGGTGCCGCCGACCGACTCGCCGTCGTCGACCGCGACGCCGGCCGGCTGCTCGCGCAGTTCCGGCGGCAGGTCGGCGAGCTGCAGTTCGCCGCGCTGGCCGAGCGCGCACGCGCGTTCGATGGCGTTGCGCAGCTGGCGGACGTTGCCCGGCCAGTGGAAGGCGCGCAGCGCCGCCAGCGTCGCCGCCGACAGGCCGGTGACGCCGACCTTGGCGCCGAACTTGCCGACGAAGTGGCGCGCCAGCACCTCGACGTCCTCGGGCCGATCGCGCAGCGGCGGCACGGCGATGCGCACGACGTCGAGCCGGTAGAACAGGTCGGCGCGGAAGCGGCCCTCGTCGACCTCCTTCTGCAGGTTGCGGTTGGTCGCGGCGACGATGCGCACGTCGACCGCCACCTGCTCGTGGCCGCCGACCAGGCGCACGGCGCGCTCCTGGATCGCGCGCAGCAGCTTGCCCTGGAACGCCGCCGGCAGCTCGCCCAGCTCGTCGAGGAACAACGTGCCGCCGTCGGCGACCTGGAACAGGCCGAGCTTGTCGGCGATCGCGCCGGTGAACGCGCCCTTCTTGTGGCCGAACAGCTCGCCCTCGAACAGCTCGGCCGGGATCGCGGCGCAGTCGACCGGCACGAACGGCTTGTCCGCGCGCGCGCTGGCGTCGTGCAGGCGGTGCGCCAGCAGCTCCTTGCCGGTGCCGCTCTCGCCGAGCAGCAGCACCGAGGCGTCGGTGCGGGCGGCGCGCTCCAGCATGTCGAGCGCCGCGCCGAACGCCGGCGACGCGTGCACCAGCTGCAGCCCGGCCTTGCCCGAGCGCAGGCGCTCGCGCAGGCCCTCGTTGCGGTCGCGCACCTGCCGATGCGCCGCCGCCTTGGTGACGCGCTCGACCAGCTCCTTCTCGCCGAATGGCTTGGCGAGGTAGTCGAAGGCCCCCTGCTTGATCGCCGCCACCGCCGCCTGCAGGTCGGGGTGGCCGGTCATCAGCAGCACCTCGACGTCCGGGTCGCGCTGCTTGATCGCCGTCAGCAGCTCGGCGCCCGACATCTTCGGCATGCGCACGTCGGTGACGACCACCGCGTACGGCTGCCGCTGCATCGCCGCCAGCGCGTCGGCCGCCGAGGTCGCGCACTCGGCGGCGAAGCCGGCGCGCTCCAGGAAGTACGCCGTCGACTCGGCGAGGTCGCGTTCGTCGTCGACGACCAGCACTGCGGCCCGGCTCACGCGCCCCCCTTGCCGCGCTGGCAGCCGCGGCAACGGCCATAGAGGCGCAGGCTGTGGCGCTCGATGCGGAAGCCGTGGCGGCGCGCCGCCGCCTCCTGCCGCCGCTCCAGCTCGTCGTCGCGGAACTCGACGATCGCGCCGCACTGCAGGCAGACCATGTGGTCGTGGTGCTCGTGGCCGAGGACGTGCTCGAAGCGCCGCTTGCCGTCGCCGGCGTCGAGGCCCTCGACGAAGCCCGCCTCCTCCAGCACGGCGAGCGTGCGATACACGGTCGCGCGCGACAGCCGCGGGTCCTCGCGCCGGCAGAGCAGCAGCAGTTCCTCGGCCGTGTAGTGCTCGTGCGTGGCGAGCGCCGTCCGCACGATGCGCGAGCGCTGGCCGGTCCAGCGCAGGCCGCGCTGCTGCAGCGCCTGCCGCACGTGGCTGTGTTCGTCGTCGAGCTTCAACGCGGCGGGAACCTTACCCGGCCCGCGGCGCTCACGCCCGCGCGCCGATGTCGGTGCGGTAGTGCATGCCGGCGAACTCGATCTGCTTGAGCGCGGCGTAGGCCTTCGCCCGGGCCGCAGCGGCGTCGTCGCCGAGCGCGGTGACCGCCAGCACGCGGCCGCCGGCCGTCATCAGGTCGCCGCCCGGCCGCTGCGAGGTGCCGGCGTGGAAGACCTGCAGGTCCGGGCCCTGCGCGACGCGGTCGAGCCCGAAGATCGGCACGCCCTTCTTGTAGTCGCCCGGGTAGCCGCCGCTGCAGGCGACGACGCACACGGCGACGCGCTTGTCCCACTCCGGCGCCTCCTGGCCCTCCAGCTTGCCCTCGGCCGTGGCGAGCAGCAGCGGCAACAGGTCGCTCTTCAGCCGCATCAGCAGCGGCTGCGTCTCGGGGTCGCCGAGGCGGCAGTTGTACTCCAGCACGCGCGGGCCCTGCGGCGTCATCATCAGGCCGCAGTACAGGAAGCCCTGGTAGCGGCGGTTCTCGCGGTTCATCGCGTGCACCGTCGGGAACACGATCTGGCTCTCCACCTGCGTGGCGATGCGCGGCAGGATCGGCACCGGCGTGATCACGCCCATGCCGCCGGTGTTGGGGCCCTTGTCGCCGTCGAAGACGGCCTTGTGGTCGCGCGCCGGCTCCAGCGGCAGGATCGTGCGGCCGTCGGTCAGCGTGATCAGCGACACCTCGTGGCCTTCGAGGAACTCCTCGAACACCACGCGCCCGCCGGCCTCGCCGAAGCGCCGCTTCTCCAGGCACTCGGCGACGGCGGCCTTGGCCTCCTCGTTGTTCTTGCAGACGGTCACGCCCTTGCCGGCGGCGAGGCCGGAGGCCTTGACGACGATCGGGCCGTCGGGCCGGTTGTCGAGGAACGACCGCGCCAGCGCGAGTTCCTCGTACACCCAGAAGCTCGGCCCAGGGATGCGGTGGCGGCGGCACAGCTCGCGCGCGAACGCCTTGCTGCCCTCGATCTCGGCGGCGGCCTTGTTCGGGCCGAACACGAGCTTCTTCTGCTTCTGGAACTCGTCGACGATGCCGGCGCACAGCGGTGCCTCCGGACCGACGACGGTCAGGTCGACCTTGTTGTCGACGGCGAAGCGCAGCAGGCCCGGGATGTCCTCGGCGGCGACGTCGACGTTCTCGGCCAGCGCGGCGGTGCCCGGGTTGCCCGGCGCGCAGAACAGGCGCTTCAGCAACGGCGACTGGCGGAGCTTCCAGCAGAGGGCGTGTTCACGGCCACCTTGGCCGACGACGAGTACGTTCATGGGCAGAGCGTGCGAACGAAGGCGAAGAACGTAGGCAGCAAGGCCGCGCGATGCGAGCACTCCGTCGTCGCCGGCGCGGGCTGGCGGCGCTACAACGACCCGCCGTGACGACCCGCCGCCGCCAGAGCCCCGCGCAGACCGCCCTGTCGCTGGCGCCCGTGCTGGTGGCGCTACTGTGGCTCGCCGGCGTCGCGCGCTTCCGCGGCTACGAGTTGAGCACCAACCAATGGGCCGCGCTGCTGGCCACCGGCTTCGCGCTGCACCTCATCCAGAAGCGCGCGCTGCGGCCGAAGCCCCTGCCGCCGCTGCCCGCGGGCGCCAATCCGGCCGTGCTCGCGCTGCTCGCCGGGGTGATCGTCGGCCTGCTCGCCAGCGTGCTCGGCGGCATGCTCGAAGCCGCGCTGCCGCCGGGAACGCCGGACGACACGCCGTGGGCGCTGCGCACCGTCTGGCACGCCGCCTGCGCCTTCGGCGGCAGCTACTGCGCCTTCCTCGGTCGCCTGTGGGACGCGATCGGCCGGGCATCGACCCAACCCAAGCCGCCGAGCCCGCCGCCGCGCTGACGCTGACGCCGACGCCGCGCCGCCGGCCGCCGGCGCGCCGTCACTCCGTCAGCAGCTTCATGCCGCCCTGGGCGACGCCCATCTGCCCCACCGCGCCGGTGCGCTTGCACAACCCGTCGGCGTCGACGCGGCCGGCGAGCAGGTCGCGCCAGGCCTTGACCGCGCGCTCGACCTCGGCCGCGCTCTCGCGCACGAACTCGCAGCGGAAGCGCCGCACGCCCGCCTGCAGCAGCCGGGCCGTCCACTGCGCGCTCTGCTGCGGCGCGTGGTGGAAGACCGTGTTGCGGCAGCCGACGTCGACGATCACCGGGTGCTCGCGACCCTGGTGGTCGCGCAGCGCCACCTGATGGCGTTCGCACGGCCGCCCGCACGTGCGGAAGTCACGGCCGTTGCTGAGCAGGTGGCTGTAGACGCAGTGCTCGGTGTGGAACGTCGGGATGCGGTGGTGCGCGACCACCGCGATGCGCGCGCCGGGCGTGCGCTGCAGCAGCGCGAACAGCTGTGCTTCGTCGAGGTCGAACGACGCCGTCACCGTGTCGAGGCCGAGGCCGAGCAGGTGGCGCGCCGTCAGCGAGTTGGTGGCGTTGAGCGAGAAGTCGCCGTGCAGCGCGAAGCGGTCGCCTTCGGCGCGCCACTGCCGGCAGCGCATCAGCGCGCCGAAGTGCCGCACCAGGATGCCGTCGGGCTGCAGCTTGCGCAGCCGCTCGACCAAAGCTTCCTCGCCGGGCTTGCCGATGCGCGTCGTCGCGACCGTGACGCGCAGGCCCTTGGCGCGGGCGCGGTCGAACGCCTTGCCGAGGCCGACGAACTCCATCCAGTCGAGCTCGACCTCGCTGCAGCCGAGCGCGATCGCGGCGTCGAGCTGCGCATCGGAGCGCAGCAGCGGCACCACCGTCGGCGGCGCGTCGGCGAGCGGCGGCAGCGCGGGCAGCGCGGCTTCGGCCCGCGGCAGCGCCGGCGCGCGGTCGACGGTGCGCACGGGGCCGCGTTCGATCTGCGGCAGCAGCTCGGCGAGCAGCGCGCGGCGCAATTCCTTGAGTTCGCTCGCCGGCACGTGCAACCCGGCGGCGAGGCCGGTGACGTCGAGCGCGCCAAGGCCGAACGGCGTGCCGCCGAACGCGCCGAGCTTGTCGCGCAGGATCGCCGCGTCGAGGCCCGCGCCGCGCGCCGGCTGCAGCAGGCTCGCGCTGCGGGCGCTGGCGCGGCAGCCGCGCGCCACCGCGTCGACGGCGAGCGCTTCGCCGGCCGCGCCGCGCACGGCGAGGTCGAGCGCGATGCGGCCCTCCGGTTCGGGGCCGTCGTCGCGCACCTCGCGCTGCACGGCGCTGCCGACCGCCGGATCGCTGGTGGCGAACACGCGGTCGCCGACGCGCACGCGGCCGAGGTCCGGGCCCGGTTGCCCGAAGGCCAGCTTGAGTTCGTCGCCGGCGCGCTCGACCGCGAACAGCGGGCCGCCCGGTTCGTCCTTGTCCTCGGGGTTGCCCTGGTCGAAGACGATGCCCATGCCCGGGCGCAGCTGCAGCGGCGCCGCGTCGCCGGCCGCCGGCAGCGCGACGGCACGCTCGCCCTCAGGCCCGGCCGGCCGCTCCGCCACCGCCAGCGCGCCGGTCCACGGCCGGCCGTCGCCGCGGTCGCGCACGAACACCGCGCCGCCCTGCTTCTTCGTCACCGTGCCGACGAACACGCCGCGGTGCTTGGGGAAGCGCCCTTCGACCAGCGTCTGGTGGTCGCTGCCGCCGAGGAAGCCGTCGCTGAAGCCGCGCGTGTACGCCAGCGACATTGCCAGCAGGTCGCTGGCGAGCTGGCGCTCGGCCTGCTTGGGATCGCCGCCGCTGGCGAGGGCATCGACCCAGCGGCGGTAGCCGCCGGTCGCCGTCGCGACGTAGTGCGGCCCCTTCTGCCGGCCCTCGATCTTCAGCGTGTGCACGCCGACGCGCAGCAGGTCGGGCACGGCGCGCGCGCCAGCGAGGTCCTTGGGGCTAAGCAGGTACTGCACGTCGCCGAGCGGGCGCACGGCGCCGTCGACGACGAGTTCGTACGGCATGCGGCAGCTCTGCGCGCACTGGCCGCGGTTGGCCGAGCGGCCGCCCCACGCCTCGCTGGTCAGGCACTGGCCGCTCCACGACACGCACAGCGCCCCGTGCACGAACACTTCGAGCTCGGCGTCGGTGCCGGCGGCGAACTGGCGGATCTCGGCGACCGACAGCTCGCGCGGCACGACGATGCGCGTGCAGCCGAGCGCCGTCGCGAACGCCGCCGCCGCCGGCTCGGCGATGGTCATCTGCGTGCTGGCGTGCAGCTCGAGCTGCGGGCAGATCGCGCGCGCCAGCAGGCAGACGGCCGGGTCCTGCACGATCAGCGCGTCGACGCCCGAGGCGGCGATGCCGCGCAGCGCGTGCTCCAGCGCCGGCAGCTCCGGCTCGAACACCAGCGTGTTCATCGTCACGTAGGCGCGCGCGCCGGCGCGGTGGATGCGCGCCACCACCTCGGGCAGCTCGGCGAGCGCGAAGTTGGCGGCGCGGGCGCGGGCGTTGAAGCCGTCCTGCAGGCCGAAGTACACGGCATCGGCGCCGTGCAGCAGCGCCGCGCGCAGCGAGGCGATGCTGCCGGCCGGGGCGAGCACTTCGGGCTTCGGGCTGCGGGCGGCCATCGGGGGCGAGCAGTATGCAGCCGGCGGCGACAGCGGCAAGGCGCGCGCGCACGACGGGAACGGTCAGGTCCGATGCGCCCGTCGGCGCACGGCGAACGCGAGCAGCACCGCGAGCAGACCGCCGGCGACGGCCACGGCCGTGCCGCGGGCCGCGCGGACCGCGGTGTCGAGCTTGCGCGCAACCGGCTCGACCGCCGCGTCGCTCGCCGCCGGATCGGGCGGCGCTTCGGCAACGCCCCACGACGTCACCAGCAGGTCGTGCAGCCCCGGATCGTGCGCCTGCAGTTCGGCGCGCGTGCACGGCGCAAAGTCGTTGCGCGCGAAGTACGCCTCGGTGCCCTCGGCGAAGTATTCCATCGCGTTGGTGAGCGCGTACGCCGGCTCGACCGTCGTCGGCAGCGCCGGCCCGTGCCAGCGTTCGACGGCCGCGTAGCGACCGTCCGCCTTGGCCTGCTCGAACGCGCGCAGCACCGCCGGGTTGGCGAAGCCGCGCGGCAGCACGCGGTCGTGGTAGGCGTGCGCGAGTTCGTGCAGCGCGAAGTTGGGCATGCGCAGCATCTCGCGCTCGAAGTCGGCGACGCCGGAGAACTCGACGCCGCGCGCCATCGTCGGATCGCGGCCGTGGTCGCGCAGCCATGCCGCACCCGGGTGGTACTCCGCGCCGCTGCGCTGGCCGGGATACGCCGGCGAGACGTACAACGGCACGGCGCGCAGCGCGGCGACCGCGGGCGCGGGCACGACGCGGACGATCTCGGCGAGCATCTGCCCGAGCAGTGCGAGCGCGCGCTCGGTCGCCGGGGCCTCGCTGGCGAGCAACCGCGCATCGACGTGCACCTGCCAGCCGGCGATGGTGCGGACGTCGCGCGCAATGGCCGGCGACGGGGCGAGCGCGGCCGCATCCGGCGCACGGCCAGCACGCGCGCCGTCTTGGGCCGCGACCTTCACCGCGAGGAACGCAACGAAGAGCAACCGGCAACCGCGGCAAGGCATCATGGTGGCGAGGAGGCGGCGACGGCGTCCGTGCCAGGAGCGCAGCGCCGCACCAGCGTAGCGGGTCGCCGCGCCCGGGCGCGGCAGGGCCAGCGGGGCGACGGGACGAACCTGCCACGCTTCTGCCGCGCAGTTCGAGCAACGCTGCCGCCGTCGTCGTGCGGACGTTCGCTACGCTGCGCGGCGTTGTAGCCGTCGTTGGCGTGCAGAATCGCCGCCCCGGGTGCGCAGCACACCAGCGGCCCCTGACCTGCGTCCCGCGGCCCACGGACTCGCACCGCCTCGTACCGCCCCGCGCCCGCGTTCGTCGCCTCGCAACCGTCGTCGCCATGCCCCCTCGCCCGCTGTTCCACCCCGGTCTGCCGCTGCTCGCGTTGGCCAGCGCGCTGGCGCTGCCGTCGTGCCGCGACGCAGTGGCCGATGCGCCGTCGGCGCCGCCGGTCGTCGCCGCGCTGGCGCGGCACGAACTTGCGCCGCGCGTCCGTGGCCTCGTGCTGCGCGACGAACTCGGCTGCGTCGCCTGCCACGCCGATGCCGCCGACGCGCCGCCCGCGCCAGGGCCGCGCGGGCCTGACCTCGCCAGCGTCGCAGCCCGCGTGCGCCCGGCCTACCTCGCCGCCTTCCTGGCTGCGCCACACGCGGTCGAGCCGGGCACGCCGATGCCCGACCTGCTGCACGGGCTCGCCGCGCGCGACCGCGCCGAGGCCGCCGCCAACCTCGCCGCCTACCTGCAGTCGTTCGGCGCCGCAGCCGCCACCAGCGACGCCGCACCGCCTGCCGCCGACGCTGCCGCGGTCGCCGAGGGCCGCACGCTGTTCCACACGATCGGCTGCGCCGCTTGCCACGCGCCGCGCGGCGCCGACGGCCGCGAGTTGCCGCTGCCCGCTGCAACGCCGCTGGCGCCGCTCGCTGCCAAGTACACGCACGCGGCGCTGACGGCGTTCTTGTTGGCGCCGCACGAAGCGCGCCCCGCGCGGCGCATGCCGGACCTGCGGTTGGCCCCGGCGGAAGCGCACGCGCTCGCGCACTTCCTGTTGGCTGGCAGCAGCGACGCCGCAACGACCGACCGCAGCCCCACCGCCCCCGCCCCCGCACGCGTCGCCGCCGGCCGCACCACCTTCGCCGCCCGCGGCTGCGTCCATTGCCATCCGCTCGCCGACCCGCTGCGCGCGCCGTCGCCGGCGGCGAAGCCGCTGGCCGCGCTCGACCCGACGCGCGGCTGCCTCAGCGGCCGCGCGGGTCCATGGCCGCACTATGCGCTGACCGACGCGCAGCGCGCCGACCTCGCCGCCGCGCTCGCCGCGCCGTCCACGCCGCCAGCTGCCGACGAACCCCTGCAGCGCCTGCTCGCCGGCCACGACTGCACCGCCTGCCACACGCGCGACGACTGGGCCAATCTCGCCGACGCGCGCCAGCCGTTCTTCGTCAGCGCCGACCTGAGCCTCGGCGAGGACGGGCGGCTGCCGCCGACGCTGACGGGCGTCGGCGCCAAACTGCAGCCGGGCTGGCTGCGCGCGGCCATCGCGCACGGCCAGGCCGAGCGGCCGTACCTGCGCACGCGCATGCCCGGCTTCGGCCCGCGACTTGCCGACGACCTCGCCGCGCGGCTCGCGGCGACCGACACGCTGCCGCCGATCCCCCTGCTGCCGCCGCCGGCCGAAGGGGATCCGCAGCGCGAGGAACGCGAACTCGGCCGGACGCTCGTCGGTGACAAGGCGATGAACTGCATCACCTGCCACACCTTCGCCGGCGACCGCGCCGGGTCGATGGCGGCGATCGACCTCGTCGCCACGACCGGCGAGCGGCTGCGGCCGGAGTGGTTCGCGCACTTCCTGCGCGATCCGGTGCGCGTCCGCCCCGACACGTTGATGCCGCGCTTCTTCGTCGACGGCAGATCGACGCGGCCCGAACACGCCGGCGGCGACGTCGACCGGCAGATCGCCGCCATGTGGCGCTACCTCGCCGAGGGCCGCAACGTCGGCAAGCCGAGCGGCATCCGCCGCGCGCCGATCGAACTCGAAGTCGGTGACGAGGCCGTGCTGCTGCGGCGCAGCGCCCCGCACACCGGCAAGCGCGCGATCAGCGTCGGTCTGCCCGGCGGCGTGAACTTCACGTTCGACGCCGAACGGCTGGCGCTGAACCAGCTCTGGCGCGGCCGCTTCGTCGACGCTGCGCCGGTGTGGACCAGCCAGGGCAGCGGTGAGGTGCGGCTGCTCGGCGACGGCCGCCAGCAACTGCCCGCCGGCCCGATGTTCGCGATGCTCGCCGATCCCGACGCGCCGTGGCCGACGGCGGACCGCCGCGAACTCGGCGACCGCTGGCTCGGCTACGACCTCGACGCGCAGCAGCGGCCGACGTTCCGCTACACCTGCGGCGCGGTGGCGATCACCGACGCGCCGGTCGAACGGCCCCAGGCGCCGGGCAGCGACCAACCGCCAGGGTTGCGCCGCACGTTCACCTTCGCCGCCGAGCAATCGACGACGCTGCAGTTCCGCGCCGCGGTCGCCGCGCGCATCGACGAACTCGGCGCGGGCCGCGTGCAGGTCGGCGACGGCCTCGAACTGCAGTTGCCCGTCGGCAGCTACCGCGTGCTCGACCGCGACGGCGGCCGCGAAGTGCGCGTCGCGATCCCCGTGCCGACGACCGGTGCCAGCCTGACCATCGACTACACGCTGCGCGGAGGGGGCAAGTGAGCGCGCATCCGATCGTAGGCGGGAAGGTCCGTCCCGGCTCGCGTCGCGGCGCTCCCCGCGGCGCGCGTCCACGCGCCGCGCTGGCCGGCGTCCTCGGCGCGACGCTGTTCGCCGCCATCGTCCCGGCGCAGGAGCTCGGCGACGCCTGGGGCACCGCCGGCGCCGAGGCCGAGTACTACCGCCTCGTCGACCTGCCGATCCCGCCCGCGCTCGCGCTCGAGGTCGGCAGCATGTGCACGTTGCCCGACGGCCGGCTCGCGCTCGGCACGCGCCGCGGCGAGATCCTGCTGGTCACCGGTGCGGGCGCGGCCGTGCCGAAGCTGACCATCGAGCGCTTCGCCAGCGGCCTCGACGAAGTGCTCGGCCTCGGCCACCGCGATGGCGCGCTGTACGCGACGCAGCAGACCGAGGTCACGCGCGTCACCGACCGCGACGGCGACGGCCGCGCCGACCGCTTCGAGAACCTCAGCGACGCCTGGGGCTTCGGGCACTACCACGAGTTCGCCTGGGGCTCGCCGGTCACGGCCGACGGCAGCATCTTCGTCGTGCTCGGCCTGTCCGACTCGTACCACTACAAGGCGCCGTTCCGCGGCTGGGCCTTCGAGGTCACCAAGGACGGCCGCTCGGCGCCGATCGCCAGCGGCATCCGCAGCGCCGGCGGCGTCGCGCCGAACGAGCACGGCGCGATGTTCTACGTCGAGAGCCAAGGCCCCTGGAACGGCTCGTGCTCGCTCAAGCACCTGAAGCCAGGCGGCTTCATGGGCCACCCGATCAGCTTCCCGGCCTACGACCATCCGCTCGCCGCGGGCATGGGCGGCAAGCCGCTGGAGCCGAACACGCCCTCGCGCCTCGCGACCGAGAGCGCGCGCATCCCGCAGCTCGTGCCGTACGCGGTGGTGTTCCCCTACCGCCGCATGGGCCAGTCGATCACGACGTTCCGGCCCGACCGCACCGGCGGGCGCTTCGGCCCGTTCGCGGGTCAGCTGTTCCTCGGCGACTACAGCCTGAGCCTCGTGATGCGGGCGACGACCGAACTCGTCGACGGCGTCTGGCAGGGCGCCTGCTATCCGTTCCGCGAAGGCCTCGGCAACGGCATCCTCGCCGTCGAGTTCACCGCCGAAGGCCAGCTGGTCGCCGGCGGCACCAACCGCGGCTGGCCGGTGCGCGGCAACCGCAGCTACACGCTCGAACGCCTGGAGTGGACCGGCCGCACGCCGTTCGAGATCGAACGCATCCGCATCCAGCCCGACGGCTTCGTGGTCGACTTCACCGCGCCGGTCGATGCCGCCCGCGCCGCCGATCCGGCGAACTACCGGCTCGGCTCGTTCACGCACGTCTACCAGGAGCACTACGGCAGCCCCGAGGTCGACCGCACGACGCCGCGCGTGCTGCGCGCCGAGCCGGCTGCCGACGGCCGCCGCGTCCGCCTCGTCGTCGCGGGCATGGTCCCCGGCCACGTGCACGAGTTCGACCTGCGCGGGCTGCGCGCCGCCGACGGCCGCGCGCTGCTGCACGCCGACGCCTACTACACCGTCAACGTGATCCCCACGAAGTGACCCCGATGCGCTTGCTGCTCCTCGCCGCCGCCCTGCTGTTCGCCGCCTGCGCGGCCCCACCGCCGCCGCACCCCGTGCCCGCCGACCCGCGCTGGCTCACCTACGACGGCGGCGAGGGACCCGGCCGCGGCAAGCACGTCGTGCTGGTCGCCGCCGAGCAGGAGTACCGCAGCGAGCAGTCGATGCCGATGCTGGCCAAGGTGCTGGCGACGCACCACGGCTACCACTGCACGGTGCTGTTCGCGCAGAAGGACGGCCTCGTCGACCCGACGCAGAAGACGCGCCTCGAAGACAAGGCCGTGGTGCACGACGTGCCCGGCCTCGAGCACCTCGCCAACGCCGACCTGCTGATCCTGTTCAGTCGCTTCCTGACGCTGCCCAAGGAGCAGCTCGCGTGCGTGCTCGACTACCTCGACAGCGGCAAGCCGATCCTGGCGCTGCGCACCGCCAACCACGGCTTCCTCGGCGAATTCCCGTACGAGGTCGCGGGCCAGCGCGTGCGCTTTGGCGAAGACGTGCTCGGCGGCACGTTCCTCGGCCACCACGGCAACTGGCACGCCGACAGCACGCGCGCGTACGCCGAGCCGACCCAACGCGAGCACCCGATCCTGCGCGGCGTGGCCGACGTCTGGGGCCCGTCGGACGTCTACCGCACCTACCGCGAAGGCAACAGCCTGCCCGCCGGCTGCACCGCGCTGCTGCACGGCCAACCGCTCGTCGGCCGCCAACCCGGCGACGCGCCGAACAAGGACAAGGAGCCGCTGCCGGTGGCATGGACCAAGACCTGGACCGGCAACCGCGGCAAGGCCGCGCGCGTGTTCCAGTTCACCATGGGCAGCGGCGCGGACTTCCAGAACGAGGGCGTGCGCCGCGTCACCGTCAACGCCGCGTACTGGTGCCTCGGCCTGGAGGACGCGATCACCGCCGACCGCAGCGTCGCCATCGTCGGCGACTACCAGCCGCTCGACACCGGCTTCGACTACGCAGCGCTCGGCGTGATCCCGCGGCCGGTGTCGTACTACCGCTGACTTCGTTCCCGAGGCGGCCGCGCGCCGCCGCCGGGAGCAGTAGCATCCGCACCATGCCTGCCGAACCGACGCTCGCGCAGTTGCGCCACGAGATGGACCTGCTGAACGCGCAGCTGGTCGAACTCCTGCACGCGCGCGGCCGCTTGTGCCGCACGATCGGCGCGTGGAAGGCCCGCCACGGCCACGCCGT
Source organism: Planctomycetota bacterium (assembly GCA_046306335.1). Classification (GTDB taxonomy): domain Bacteria; phylum Planctomycetota; class UBA1135; order UBA1135; family UBA2386; genus UBA2386. The sequence continues at coordinate 22,324 of JBKDXM010000040.1, read as the reverse complement.
CGCCGACCCGGCGCGCGAGGACGCGATGCTCGCCGCCCTGCTGCAGGAGACGCCCACCGACGGCTACTCGCGGCCGCAGGTCGAGGTGATCCTGCGCGCCGTGTTCGCCGCGTCGCGGGCCCGCGTCGCCGGCATGGACGGCGTGGCGGGCTGACGGCGCGGCTGCGACCCACGCGGCGGTAGCGCGCGGTACGTGCCGCTACGCGTCGCGCCGCGCCACCCGGATGTCCTGGTGGCCGCGCAGCCGCGTCGAGTGCATGCGCACCCAGACGATGGCGAGGACGAGCACCGTGAGGTTGGCCATCGTGGCGAGGAGCGACTCCGCGTACTCCGGTTCGCCGCGCCGCGACAGCGCCATCAGCGGCCAGTCGTACAGGCCGTGGATCAGGATCGGGACCACGAGCGCGGGCAGCAGGCCGCGGCCCGGTCCGGGCCCCAGCAGCTTCCGGCTCGCCAGCGCGAGCCCCATCAGCGCGCCGCAACTGGCGTGCAACGGCACCGCCGTGAACGCGCGCCAGAAGCCGACGCTGAGCCCGCCCTGCAGCACGTACAGCACGTTCTCGGCGGCGGCGAAACCCAGCGAAACGAGCGCGCCGTAGACCATCCCATCCATCGGCTCGTCGCAGTGGTGGCTGCCAATGTGCCGCCGCAAGAACAGGTACTTCGCCAGCTCCTCAGGGATCGCTGCCAGCGCAAAGGCGACGTACGCCCCGTGCGCCCACGGGTGCGCGAACGGCACGCCGAGCCGCGCCAACGGCACTGCCGCGAACACCGCCACGGCGACGACGATCGCGCCGGCGAGGAAGGCCCACACCACCGCCCCCAGCGGCTCGCGCTCGCGGTCGCGCAGATAGAACCACGCCGCCGAAGCGATCGGCGGGCCGATCGAGACGGCGAGGAGCGCGGACAGTTCCATCGGGGCAGCGTCGGGGGTGGACGGGACGCTGGCAAGGCGCGAGTCGACGCCATGGCGGACCGCGCGCACGCACAACGGCAAGGGGCAGCAACCGCGCTCGGCCGTCGCCATGCACGCCCCCTGACATGCCTCGCCCCGGACGTACACTCTGCACCGGGCAGCGAACCACCACCGTCCGCCACCCCACCACCCCATGCGCCGAGCCCCTGCCGTCCCCGTCGCCGCCCTCGCCGTCCTCGCCACCGCCGTCGCCGTCGCGACGTGTCCGGCGCAGGACGTGCTGTTCTTCCGGCAGAACAACCTCGCGGCGGTCGGGCCGTGGCATGGCGACGTCGGCAGCGCGATCGCGCGGTTGTGCGCGGGGCCGACGGCGGCGGAGGCGCAGCTCGGGTACACGAGCCACGTGCCGCCGGGAACGCAGTTGCTGGCGTGGCGGGTGCAGAACGGCGAGGCGCAGCTGCTGTTCGACGCGACGTTGCTGCAACTGCTGCCCGGCTGCTCGCGCGAGCACGCGATCGAGCAGATCGACAAGACGGCGCTGCGCGCGCCCGGGGTGTCCGGCGTGCGCATCGAGGTGCGCATGCCCGACGGCCGCGAGCTGCCGCTGCACGAAGCGCTCGGCGAACGGCCGCAGGCGCCGGCGCAACCGCTGCCGCAGCCCGCGCGCGCGCCCGCTGCCGCCGGGCTCGTCAGTCCGTTCGGCGCGCTCGCCGGCAAGCGCATCGCGGTGTCGCCCGGCCACGGCTACTACTGGCACACCACGCTCGGCTGGACGACGCAGCGCGGGGTGATCGACGGGCTGATCGAGGACATCCACACGGCCGAGATCGCCAACCAGTACCTGATCCCGTTCCTCAACAACCTCGGGGCCGACGTGGTGATGGCGCGCGAGCACGGCGAAGTGCCGGCCGACGGCCTCGCCGACAACGACGCCGGCGCGCCGGGCTACGTCGAGACCGGCGGCTGGTCGCTGTCGGCGTCGGCGGGCTGGAACGGCGGCAGCTACCGCTTCGCCAACGTCAGCACCGTCGCCGAGACGGCGACGGCGACGTGGACGATCCCGGTGGCGCGCGATGGGCTCTACCCGGTGTTCGCCTGCTTCCGCACCGGCGCCAACCGCACACCGGCGGCGCGCTACCGCGTCGAGCACAGCGGCGGCACGAGCGACGTGGTCGTCGACCAGCAGGTGGACAACGTCACCTGGGCGCACCTCGGCAACTTCTGGTTCACGCCGGCAGCGCCGGCGCGCGTCACGCTCAGCAACCTGTCGTCGTCGCCGGGCGTGGTCATCGCCGACGCGGTGCGCCTGGGCGGCGGCCTCGGCAGCCTCGTGCGCGGCGGCGCGACGAGCGGGCAAGCGCGCTGGCGCGAGGCGGCGCGCTACTGGGCGCAGTTCGCCGGCGCCCCGAGCACGGTGTGGGACTCGATCAGCGGCGGCCAGGACAGCGACGACGACGTCACCGCGCGGCCGCGCTTCGCCGAGTGGCGCACGGCCGACGCCTTCGTCAGCCTGCACACCAACGCCGGCGGCGGCGCAGGCACCGACACGTTCATCTACAACGGCGGCGCGACTGCCGGCTCGGCGGCGCTGAGCGCCGCGGTCCACACGCAGATCGTCGCCGACCTGCGCGCCAACTGGAACGCCGCGTGGGTCGACCGCGGCCAGAAGACGGCGAACTTCGGCGAGGTGCGGCTGCTGAGCACGATGCCGGGCATCCTGGTCGAACTGGCGTTCCACGACACGCCGGGCTCGCTCGACCACACCTCGCTGCACGAGCCGGAGTTCCGCTACCTCGCCGCCCGCGCCTACGCGCGCGGCGTGCTGCGCTACTTCGCGCCGACGGCGCCGTTCCCGCCCGAGCCGCCGACGGCCCTGCGCGTCACCCAGGACGGCGCCCGCGGCCTGCGCGTGGCATGGGACGCAGCACCCGGTGCGACGACGTACACGGTCGAGCAGTCGCTCGACGGCAAGGGCTTCGTGCAGGTGGCGTCGGTGGCGACCACGAACTGGTCCACGGGCCCGCTGCCGCACCACAGCCTGCGGTCGTTCCGCGTGCGCGCGTGGAACAGCAGCGGCCGCTCGTTCCCGACCGAGGTCCTGACCGCCGGCACCGACCACCTCGCGCAGGCGCAGGTGCTGCTGGTGCAGGGCTTCGACCGCTTCGACCGCAACGTCAAGGGACCCGACAACACGCGCGACTACACGCGGCTCGTCGGCGACGCGATCCGCCGCGACGCCAACGGCTCGCGCGGCTTCGACGCCGCCAGCAACGAGGCGGTCAGCCTGTTGCGCGTGTCGCTGCTGCCCTACCAGGCCGTGGTGTGGTCGCTCGGCGAGGAGAGCACCGCCGACGAGACGTTCACGGCGACCGAGCAGGCGCTGGCGACGGCGTACCTCAACAGCGGCGGCAGCCTGCTGGTCAGCGGTGCCGAGGTCGGCTGGGACCTCGACGCGCAGGGCAGCGCCGCCGACCGCGCCTTCTACCGCAACGTGCTCGGCGCGACCTACGCGCTCGACGACGCCGGCGTGTACACGCTGCAGGCCGGCGTGCCGGGCACGGTCAGCGCCGGCCTGCCGGCGGGCGGCTTCGACAACGGCGCGAACGGCACGTACGACGTCGACTTCCCCGACACGCTGGTGCCGACGACCCTGCAGAGCGCGGTCTGCCTGCGCTACGGCAACGGCCTGACCGCCGGCGTGCAGCGCTTCGACCCGGCGACCGGCGCGCGCGTCGTCACGTTGGGCCTTCCGCTGGAGACGATCACCAGCCCGACGCTGCGCGCTGGCCTCCTGCAGCAGAGCCTCGCGTGGCTGCTCGACCAGGAACCGCTGCGCGCGCCGCCGCGCGCGGTGCTCGGCGCGTTCACTCCGTTCGAACTGGCGCTGCCGGCCGAGGCGGGACGGCCCTACCTGCTGCTGTGCAGCGAAGGCTTCGCACCCGGCGCGTGGCTGCCGGGCGGCGGCCTGCTGCCGCTCAACCCGGGACTGCTGCTGGAGGCGAGCCTGACGGCGGGCAGTCCGTTCTTCCTCGGCTTCCAGGGCGCGCTGCCGGCGGGCGGCGCCATCACCGCCAACCTGCTCGCGCCCAACCTGCCGTTCCTGGCCGGACTGCCGCTGTACTTCGCCGCGATCACGCTGACGCCGGCGGGCACGGCCGAGAGCGCCATCACCAACTGGGTGCGCTGCACGCTGTCGCTGTAGGCGCGACGCTCGCCCCGGAAACGGCGACGGGGCCCCGTGGCCCCGTGCTCGTCCAGCCCATCGCTCGCGCGGCTCAGCCTTCGCCGATCGCCGCCGCCACGAGGCAGCCCTTGGCGACCGCGGTCAGGGCCTCTTCGCTGCGGAAGATGCGGCCGACCGGGATCGGGAAGTCGATCTTGGCGAACTCGTCGCGGAAGACCTCGATGAAGCCGCCGATCAGCGACGTGCCGCCGGCGCACGCGATGTCGATCGGCTGGTTGAACGACGGCATGTTCTGGCCCGACTCGAAGCGCTGCTTGATGTTCTGCAGCACGTAGCTGATGAGGCTGCGGTAGTAGATCGACACCGCCTCCTCCTCGCGCGTCTTCGGGTCGCGGATGTCGATGCCGCGCTCCTTGATGTGGGTCGCCTTGCTGCGCGGGCAGCCGAGCACGTGGGCGACGTTCTTGTCGATCCAGTCGCCGCCGCGGGCCACCGAGAACGACAGGCACGGGATCGACTTGTAGGCGATGCAGGCGTTGGCCATGCCGCCGCCGAAGCTCAGGCCGATGCCGGTGAAGTCCTGCTCGGCGAGCTCGGCGAAGATCACCGCGTGCGCCTCGTTGATGGCGTGCGCCTTGTAGCCGAGCTTGCCGATCAGGCTGTCGAACAGGCCCTGGTGGTAGACGACGTTGTTGTCGACGTCCAGCGACGGCGCCGGCACGCAGAAGTAACAGTTCTCGCCCTGCACGCGCGGCTCGCCCAGCAGCTTCTGGATGATCATCTTCATCATCGGCAGGGCGTCCTGCTCGTTCGGGCTGATCAGGCCGTCCTGCATCGGGCGACGCGTCTCGCGGCCGAACACGTTGGCCAGCTCGAACGCGGCCTCGCCGATGACGACGAGCTTATTGTTGTGCACCACGTACGGCACCTTGAGCTTCGTCAGCATGTTCTTGCTGTAGACGTCGCTCGGGATGTCGAGGAACGCGTTGCGTTCGACGCTCACCGTGATGCCGCCTTCGCTGTTCTGCACGGCGGCGGCGAGGTTGGCGGTGCCGACGTCGAGGCCCTTGCCGAGGGCAACGGTCGTGTCGGCATTGTGGTCGTTCGTGACTTGATTGTCGTTCTTGTTCATGGGCTCTGATCCCCGTGGAAGTGGCTGGAAGTGCGTGGCGGGCCGCGGCGTCAGCCGCCGCCCTTGAGCTTCTTGAGGCGGGCGAGGTTCGCGGCGATGCCGCCGGCGGCCTTCTGCTTGCTCGCGACGTTGTTGATGTTCGACTCGAGGCCGGGCCCGGAGTCCTTGAACAGGCCGCCGAGGTCGACCGGCTGGTCGTTGCCGACCGCCGAGCTGATGCCCATCTTGCGGCCGAGCTTCTCGAAGCGGTCGTTGAGCGAGGTGGCGAGCTTCTCGATCGCCGCCGAGACGTCGAGCGCGGGCGCTGCCGCGGCCGCTGCGATCGGCGCGGGGGTCGCGGCTGCTGCGGCGGCCGCAACGGCGCCGGCAGGCGCGGGCGACGGCGCGACGGCAAGGGCCTCCCGCGCTGGCGGCACGGCGACCGGATGCGCCAACAGCGCCGCCTTCATGCTCGCCATCTCGTTCATCAGCGAGCTGAGCATGTCGGCCTGCGCCGACGAGGTGGCCTCGCCGTCCGCCGCGGCGGCGTCCACGGCGACCTGCGCATCGGCCAGCGCGGTCTCGGCGGCGTGCTGCGCAGCCCTGGCGGCGGCGAGTTGTTGCCGCAGGTCGGCGACCTCGCGGTCGCGCGCGTCGAGCAACTCCTGCATCGCCTGCGCGCGCGCGGCCTCGGCCTCGCGCGCCGTCAGCAGCGTGCGGAACTCCTGGCGGCTGCGCTCGACGAGCTTCTCGACCTCGGACGCCGGCAGCAGCCCGGACTGCTCGACGGCCCGATGGACCGACTCCTCGATCATGGCGGCGACCTGGTCGGCCTTGACGACGCGCACGCGGCGTTTGCCTTCGGTGCGCAACTCGTCGAGGGTCGCGGTGCGGGCGCGCGTCGTCAGCGCGGCCTTGATGTCGGTTGGCGATTCCATGCAGGGTGCCGCCGCGCACGCAGCGCGGCCGCGATGTCATCGGCCGTCCATCGCCCCGACTTGAGCCGGACTGTCCGGCAATCGCGCCAGCACGGCGGGCGCGCCAGCACCGCCGGCAGCACGGGCTTTTCCCTAGGAGTCTGCGTCACGAAAGGCTGCGCCGCCCGGCACGCGTCTTCACGTCCGGGAGCTCGCCGCCGATCCTCGGCGAATCGACCGATTCGCCTCCGGTCGTCGGCTTCGCCCCGGCCGCGAATCCGCGCACCGGATCGGCGCGCGTTCCGTGACGCAGACTCCTAGCGGCGGTGGTGGCGGTCCTCGCGGTGGCGGCATCGCGCTCGACTTCCGCCGCGGCAAGTCCGCCAAGAAGCTGCTGGAGATCGACTGGGTCTACCCGGTTTGGAAACCCGTCGACCAGCCGACGGCGCCGGGCGACGGCCGCACCGTCGTCAAGCAGACCGAGCGCGCGCTGCCCCTGGCGCAGGCCTACGAACTCGTCACCGACGGCGACAAACGGCCGGTGCTGATCCTGCGCGAGTGCGAACGCTGCAAGGGCACGGACCACGCGTTCCTCAGCCGCACGCTCGACAACGAGCAGACGGTGCTGCTGGCGCACTGGTTCCGCTGCGTCAAGCTGCCGCCGAACGTGCTGACCGAGAACCACCCGTTCTACAACCTGTTCGCGCGGACGAAGGACGGCGAGAAGGTCCCGCACCTGTTCTTCGTCGACCCCGACGGCTCGAACAAGTCGGAGCTGCCCGGCGACCAGCCGCAGACCGAGTTGTGGAAGGTGATGTTCGGCTACCTCGACCGCTGCTACGACGAGAGCGCCAAGGACGCGATCAAGGAGCTGCGCCAGGTGCTGAGCCAGTTCGACAAGCTCGACGCCGAGGAGCAGCTCATCAAGGGCAAGCTCGACAAGGAGGTCGAGAAGAACGGCCCGAACTCGCCCAAGGGCAACAAGCTGCGCGACGACCTCGACGAGGTCGGCAAGGCGCGCGCGAAGCTCGTGGCGCGCGAGAAGGAACTGCGCGACCTCGCGCTGCGCGGCTTCCCGGCGCAGCCCGGGGACAAGAAGGGCACCCCGAAGCCGCCGGCCGGCAAGCCCGCTGCCGACGCGGGCCCGGCCGATGGCGGCGGCGCGAAGTGACGCGCCCCGCCGCGGCGCAACGGCCGCGCCCGTCGGCATGATGCCCGCGATGTCGCTGCGCGCGTGGTTCCCGGCCGTTGTCTGGTTCGCGGCGGGCGCGATCGGCCCGCTCCTTCCCGGGCAGGACAAGCCGGCGCCGAAGGACGACGACGAGATCCTGAAGCTCGGCCGCGTCGACCCGTACACCGGCGGCGATGCGGCGGCGATGGCGCTGGCCGGCGTCGTGGCCTACGGGCCGTTCGCGTGGGCCGACCACGTCACCACCGCCGACGTCGATCGCGTCCTCGGCGAGAAGCGCTTCCTGTGGCTGGAGACCGCGCACTTCCGCATCGGCTCCAGCTTGCCGTCGATCGGCTGGCCCGAGGACAACGACGCGCGCAAGCAGTTGCAGGAGGAGATCAAGGCGCTGCGCAAGAAGCTGCCCAAGGTCCCCGAGCGGCCGAAGAAGCTCGACCCGTGGCTGCGGCTGCACCTCGCTGCGCACCGCTGCGAGAAGGGCTACGCCGAGTTCCAGGACTTGCTCGGCGTGACCGACGCCGACTTCGCCAGGAACGGCAGCCAGCCGCCGCACGGCGCCTTCCTCGGCCTGCCCGGCAAGTTCCTGTTGCTGCAGTGCCAGAAGAAGTCCGACATGGCCCGCTACGTCGACCGCTTCTGCGGCGCCAAGGAGGACACGTCGACGCGCCACTACCACGCGAAGACCTTCCAGATGGTGCACGCGATGTCCGCCGAGGGCCTGGAGGACTTCGACGAGAGCGGCGTGCACGGGCACATGGTGTACGCGCTGTGGCACAACCTCCTGAACGGCCACAACGGCTACGCCTACCCGCTGCCGCCGTGGCTCGCCGAGGGCGTCGCGCACTGGCACGCGCGCAAGGTCGAGAGCGTGTTCCTCAACGTCCAGATCGGCGACGACGAAGCGGTGGCGCAGGAGCAGCAGACGAACTGGCCGGCCAAAGTGCGGGCGCGGGCGCAGCACGAGGGCGCGTTCTTCCCGTTCGACGTCATGGCGGCGTGGAGCAAGCCGGAGGAACTCGGCTACCACGGGCACGCGCAGTCCTGGTCGCGCGTCGACTTCCTGATGCAGCGCGACCGCGGCAAGCTCGGCGCGCTGCTCAAGCAGCTCAAGGCCGTGCCGCCCGATGGCACGTACGAGGCGCAGGGTGCGCAGATCCGCGCGCTGGCGCAGAAGCTGGTGGCCGAGCTGTACGGTCTCGATGGCCCGGCGTTCGACCGCGCGTGGCGCGAGTGGGTGACGAAGACCTATCCCAAGAAGTAGCCTCGGGCGCATGGCCACCGCCGTGCTCCTGGCCGTCGCCGCCGCAAGCGGCGTCGGCGCCGTGTCCCGCCACGCGCTCGGCGAACAGGTTCGCCTGGCTGCGCCCGATGCGCCGCTGGCCATCGGCGCGGTCCACGTGCCCGGTCGGCTCGGCCTCGCCGCCGGCCCTTGGCTCGGCGGCGTGTTGCGCAGCGCCGGAGGCTAGGATCCGTGCCGATGCGCCCACTCCGCGCCAGCCTGTGCGTCGCCGCCGCGCTTGCCGCCGCATGGTTCGGTGCGCGCGCGCTGCGCGCCGACCCGTCACCCGCCGCGCCGGCCTCGCCCGCGAACGCCCCGATCGCGCCGGCGTCGCCCGCCGCGCCTACCGAGCCCGCGGTCGCTCCGGTCGCCGCCGACCACGTCTACACCGGGTGCGCCGAGTCGCCGGACGACGTCAATCCGCTGACCGCCGCCGGCGCCGTCGCGCGCCGGCTCGTGCTCGCGCGCACGCACGACGGCCTGCTCGCCGCCGACCCGGCGACCGGCGACCTCGTGCCCGCCGCGGCCGAGCGCTTCGACGTCGCCGCGGACGGCAGCGCGTGCACGTTCACGCTGCGTCAGGGGCTGCGCTTCGCCGACGGCAGCGAGGTGACGCTCGACGACGTGCTGTTGCCTTGGGAACTGGCGCAGGCGGGGCACCTGGCGCTCGGCTTCGTCGGCGAGGCCATGGCGCGCATCGCCACCGTCGACCGCGTCGGCGAACGCGCCGTGCGCGTCACCTTCCGCGACCGGCACTTCGCCGCCGTGCGCATCGTCGGCGAGGCGTGGCTGGTCGTGTCGCGCCGGTTCTTCGTCCAGCGCGTCGCCTAGCGCGAGGCGGCGGATCCGCCGCCGGCCGTCGGCAGCGCCGCCTTCGCCGCGCTCCTGGCGCAGATCCGCAGCGAGTGCGGTCCCGGCACCGGGCCGTACCGGCTCGACAACGCGCCGGCGGGCCAGCAGGACTGGCGGCCGCGCCAGGACCTGCTGCTGCGCCGGAACGAGCACTCGTGGCAGCGGCGGACCGATCCGCAGGCGTGGACGTTCGGCGGCATCCGCATCCTGTTCCGCGACCAGGCCGCGGCGACCAACGAACTGTTCGCCGGCGCGCTCGACTGGTTCAGCAGCCAGTCGCTGCCGGCGCTGTTGCGCGCGCGCCCAGGGCTGACCGCCGACTACCGGCTGCTGTCGTACGACTACGACGCGCTCGGCGTGTATCGCGTGGCGTGGAACGTGCGGCGCGGCGCGTTGGCCGATGTCCGGGTCCGGCGCGCGCTCGCGCGCCTGTTCGACGTCGCCTCCTTGCGCGAGGGCAACGAGGGGCTCGGCGCCGTCGCGGTGGCGCACTGCAAGCCGTCGGCGCCCGAGTGCCCCAAGGACCTGACGCCGCCGCGCTTCGATCCCGAGGCCGCGCGCGCGGAATTGCGCGCCGCCGGCTTCGACCCGGCCGCCGGCACACCGCTGCGTCTCGTGCTGCTGGCGCCCGTCGGCACCGAGGTGCTGCAGCGCATCGTCGACTTGTTCGCCGACGCCTGCCGGCAGGCGGGCGTCGAACTCGACCTGCGCCAGCGCGAGTTCGCCGCCTATGTCCAGGAGCAGCAGGCTGGCGCTTGGGATGGTCTGTTGGCGCTGCAGTCCTTCCGTTCGTGGGGCGACCCCTGGGACCTGCTGCACAGCGAGGGCACGGAGAACTTCGGCGGCTACCGCAACGACGAGGTGGACCGCTTGGCCGACGCCGCGCGCGTCGAGCCGGACGCCGAGGCGCGGGCGCAGCGGTGGCAGGAACTGCACCGGCTCGTCTTCGCCGACCAGCCGGCGGCGCTGCTGGTGCACCCGCTGGCGTCGATCCTGCTGCACCGCCGCATCGAGGGCGCGGTCGTCGGCCGGCGCGGACTGTCGCTCGTGCACGCGCGGGTGGCAGCCCCTTCGCCCGGCAAGTGAGCGGCGGCCGGCAAGTGAGCGGTGGCGAGCGCGCTGGCGCGTAGCAGCTCGCATGCGGACGCGCGCACGGACAGGTGTTCTGCCCTACTCGACGCCGCGCTGCCGGAAGAGGTGGTGGAGAGTAGGGGAGTCGAACCCCTGACCTCGACAATGCCATTGTCGCGCTCTACCAACTGAGCTAACTCCCCCCGTTCCGGCGGCAGCGAACCAGCCTGCCGCAGGCGAACCTGCCGCAGGCCCCGACCGGCGTCGCCGCGAGCGGCGCTGCCGGAAAGGCCGAGAGACACTAACAACGTCGCCGGCAAGTTCAAGCGCGATCTCGACCTGCGGCGCAGGCTCGCACGGGCGCATCGTGCCGTGCTGCACCCTGCGGCTGGTGCCGGCGCCGCGGTGCGCTACGCTGCCCCGCGTTCGCCTCCGGATGGTCACGGTGGCATCGACCGCGGCGGCGCGCGCTGCGGGATGCCGCCGCCGGTGCGGACGCGCGGTTGCGGCGGCGCAGCAGGCCGCCAGGCGAGGGCACATGGTCAAGCAGAGTTCGTTCCTCCAGCGTCTGCGTGAACGCATGCGCGGTCCCGTTCGCGTCGATGCCACCGGGGACGTCGCTGCCGACGCGCCGCAGATGGTCGCGGCCGAGCGCGTCGCCGCGGGCGGCTTCGACGGCCCGGTCGAGCAGCGCTCGACGCGCAAGCTGACCGAGCGCGAGGAAGCCCTGCTCGCCGTCGGCGGCCACTTCCAGGAACTGACCGCGATGCTGCGCGGCTCGCAGGCGCGCGTCGACGACCAGCTCGCGCGGCTCGTCGCGTCGACGTCGGCGCTGCCGCAGCTGCCGACGCTCTCGCAGCAGCACCTCGAAGCGCTGCGCACGCTGGCCGCCCAGATGGAGCGGCAGAACGTGCTCGGCGAACAGCTGGCGCACGCGATGGCGCGGCTGCCGGGCATGCTGGAGTCGGTCGAGCACGCGCTGGCCCGCGCCGCCGCCGCCGACGAGCGCACCAGCGCCGTCGTCCGCGACTTCCAGGGCACGCTCGATCGCGTGCAGGACGCCATGGGCCGCATGGTCGCGCACGGCGAGCAGCACGTGCTCGCCGCCCAGGGCCTCGTCGCCCGGCGCGACCAGGAGTTCAAGGACCTGACCGAAGGCATCCAGGTGACGCAGCTGCGCGCCGCCGACGAACTGCACCGCGCCGCCGCCGAGGGCATGAACTCGCTGCGCCAGAGCCACGAGGACCAGAGCAACCGGCTGCAGCGCATCGTGCAGGAATCGGCGGCGGGCAACCGCGCCGTCCTGTTCGGCCTCGCGATGCTGGCGATCCTCACCATCGGCGTCCTGGCCTTGCGGCTGATCGCGTGAACGCCGCCGCCGGCCGCCGGCTCTGGCTCGTGCGCCACGGCGAGACCGAGGGCCAGTCGTCGATCCGTTACCACGGCCGCAACGACGTGGCGCTGTCGGACGAAGGTCGCGCGCAGATCCGCGCGCTGGCGCCGCTGCTGGCCGGCGTCGACTTCGCGCACGTCGTGCACTCGCCGCTGCGCCGCGCCGCCGAGTCGGCGGCGATCCTCGGCGAGCGGCTCGGCCTGCCGGACGCGCGCTTCCGCGTCGACGAGCGCCTGCGCGAGGTCTTCTTCGGCGACTGCGAGGGCATGACCGCCGAGGAGATCGCGGCGGCCCATCCGGCGTTCTGGGCCGAGCATCGCGCCGGCCGCGCCGACGCGTTCCCCGGTGGCGAGAGCCGCGCCGGCTTCGCGGCGCGCGTGCGGGCGGCCATCCTGGAGCATGCGGCGGCGACGTGGGCGGGCGACCTGCTCGTCGTCGCGCACCGCGGCATCGTGCGCCACGGCCTGCACGCGCTGCTGGGCGAGACCGGCCACGGCCCGGACCCGTACGCCGTGGCGCTGGGCAGCGTGTCGATCGTGCGCCAAGACGGGCCGTGGCGGCTCGAAGCGCTGTCGCTGCTGCCGTAGCCGCCTGCCCTGTCGGCCATCGTCCGGTCGTCGCCCGCGCGCCAGCGCGGCCTTCCTTCGCGGACGGCGATGCGCGATCCTCTCCGCCCCGCATGATCCACCCCACGCCGCGCCTGCGCTTCGCGCCGTCCCCGACCGGTCCGCTGCACCTCGGCGGCGCCCGCACCGCGATGTACAACTGGGCCGCGGCGCGCGCGCTCGGCGGCACGTTCCTGCTGCGCATCGAGGACACCGACCAGGCGCGCAGCACGGACGCGTCGCTGCAGATCATCCTGCAAGGCCTGCGGTGGCTCGGTATCGACTGGGACGAGGGGCCGGAGAAGGGCGGCGACCACGGCCCGTACTTCCAGATGCAGCGCCTGGGGCTCTACCGGCAGGCTGCCGACCAGTTGCTGGCCGAGGGGCACGCGTACCTGTGTTACTGCACGCCCGAGGAGATCGACGCCGGGCGCAAGGAGATGGAGGCGCAGAAGGCCGGTTTCGCCGGCTACAACCGCCGTTGCCGCAGCCTGACGCCATCCCAGCGCGCGGCGTTCGAGCAGCAGGGCCGCAAGCCCAACGTGCGCTTCAAGATGCCCGAGGCGCGCGTCATGCAGGTGCACGACCTGATCCGCGGCGACGTCGAGGTCAACACCAAGGAACTCGACGACTGGGTGATGCTGCGGCCCGACGGCGTGCCGCTCTACAACTTCGCCTGCGTCGTCGACGACGTCGGCATGAAGATCACGCACGTCGTCCGCGGCGAGGAGCACTTCCTCAACGGCATCAAGCAGCGCCTGCTGTTCGAGGCGCTCGGCCACGAGTGCCCGCTGTACGCGCACATCCCGCTGATCCTCAACAAGGAAGGCAAGAAGCTCAGCAAGCGCGACGCCGACACCAACATGCTGGACTACCGCGACAAGGGCTTCCCGCCCGAGGCGGTGTTCAACTACATCGCGCTGCTCGGCTGGGGCTTCAGCGGCGACCGCGACGTCTTCTCGCGCGAGGAGATGGTGCAGGTCTTCCGCATCGAGACCATCGGCAAGGCCGGGTCCAAGTTCGACGAGGAGAAGCTGCGCTGGATGTGCGGCGAGTACGTGCGGCGCTGGACGCCGGCGGAACTGCTGGCGCGCAGCGCGCCGTGGCTGCAGCCGACGGTGCCGGCCGCGGCGCTGACGACGCACGCCGCGTGGCTGCAGAACGCGCTGGCGTGCTACCAGGAGCGCATCGCCATCCTGTCCGAGCTGCCGGGCAAGGTCGGCTGGCTGTTCGGCCTGCCGGCGATGGACGAGGCGGCGGCGAAGAACCTCGCCAAGGACCCGGCCGGCAAGCAGTGGCTGCTGGCGTACGCGCAGCATCTGGAGGGGTCCAACCTGCCGCCGAGCTGGCCGGCCGACCGCCAGGGCGTCGACGCCGCCGTGCCGCTGCCGTCGAAGAAGGACGCGCCCGAGCCGGCCTGCGCCTTCTGGACGCCGGCCGCGATCGAGCGCGACTGCCGCGCCTTCGTCGAGTCGCTCGTCGTCAAGTTCGGCAGCTTCGTGCACCCGGTGCGCGCAGCGCTCACCGGCACCGACAAGGGCCCTGGCCTGTTCGACGTGCTGTTCCTGCTCGGCAAGGACGCGTGCATCGCGCGTCTGCGCGCCGCCGCCAGCCACGTCGCGCTCTGACCGCCGGCGGCGCTTCGCGTCAGCGACCGCGCGGCCGCGACCGGTCGCGCGGGTCGTCGCCGACGGCCGCCGCGAACGCCTCGGTCAGTTGCAGCGCGCGGCCCGGATCCGCGGCGCGGGCGACCGCGCCGGCGAGCCAGTCGGCGCGCGTCACCGGGTAGCCGCTCCAGCCCAGCAGCGCGAGCGCGAGCGCGCCGACCGCGAGACGCCAGCGCCGCAGGTCCGGCGACGGTCCGCGCCCCGGTCGCAGCCACAGCCACGTCACCGCGAAGCCGGCCAGCAGCCCGCCGACGTGCGCGGTGTTGCTGACGAACGGCAGCAGGAAGCCGATGACGAGGTTGATCGCGATGGTGCCGAGCAGCCGCCGCGGGCCTTCGAAGTCGAGGAAGGCGAAGGCGTGGCGGCCGCTGCGCATGTTGAGCGCGACGGCCGCGCCCATCAGGCCGAAGATCGCGCCCGACGCGCCGAGTACCGGCTGGCGCGGGTCGTACAGCAGGCAGACGGCGACGTTGCCGAACACCGCGCTGGCGACGTACAGCGCGGTGAAGCGCAGGCTGCCGAGCGACTGCTCCAGCGCCGGCCCGAGGCTCCACAGCATCATCAGGTTGAAGACGAGGTGCACGGCGCCGCCGTGCAGGAACGCCGCCGCCAGCAGCCGCCACCAGTCGCCGTCGGCGACCAGCGCGGGCGACAGCAGGCCGTGTTGCAGCAGCAGTTCCTGGAACTCCTCGGGCGGGCCGAACATGCGCGTCACCACCGCGAGCGTCACGCAGGCGATGGCGACGACGATGGTCGCCGGATAGGCGTCGACGGGCGAGGGTTGGCGGCTCACGCGCGGCCGCCTTTGCCCCACAGGCGCACGCGCGCGAGCGCGCGGAACCAACCGTCCTCGGGCGACAGGGCCACCGTCGGCTTCTGCGCCGCCTGCCGCAGCGCGGCGACAGCACCCGACGGGTCGCCGGCGCGCGCGCGCGCCTCGGCGAGCCACAGCCAACTGCGCGGCCCGCCGCCGTGGCGGCGGGCGTGCTCTTCGAGCGTCGCCAGCGCGCGGCCGTCCTTGACCATGAAGAGGCACCGGCCGAGGACCAGCAGCGCGTCGCCGAAGGCGTGGCCCGGATCGAGCGCCTCGGCCCGTTCGCAGCAGCGCGCCGCCGCCGGCCATTGGTGCAGCGCGAACAGCGCCAGCCCGAGCTGGTGCCAGCCGCCGGCCATGGTCTGGTCGAGTTCGACGGCGCGGCCGAGGTGGGGGATCGCCTGCTCGTGCTTGCGCGCCTGCCGCAGCATGCGGCCGACCTCCAGATGGCGGGCGGCGGTCTCGAACTGCCGCAGGTCGTCGAGCCGCAGCAGCAGCGCCTGTTGGTCGAGCAGCAGCGCCTGCCGGGCGCGGTGCAGCGCGCGCCACACGAACGCCGGCGCGGGCGGGAACAGCGCCGCCGTGGCGAGCGTGCTGCCGAGCGCCCACGGCCACACCGCCGCCCACGCCGCCGCCGCGCCCTGGGCGAGGCGCACCGCGGCTACCGGATCGCGGGCGTGCACCAGCCACAGCAGCACGGGCCACAGCGCCGCCGCCCAGACGAGGGTGAGCGGCAACTGGCGCGCGGCGTTGGCGAAGAACGGCGGCATCGGCGGCGTCAGCCGTTGCGCCGGTTGCGGCGGTTGCACCGCGGCGCGCGCCGGGACGTCGTCGCAGTGGTCGCCATCAGGTGCCCGTGCGCACGAACGTGCCCTTGTCCTTGTCCTTCACCACGCCGGGGAACTGCAGCACCTGGTTGTGCATCGCCACGTACACGCCGGGCGCGCACACCTGCACCGCGAGCAGCGCCTCGGTCAGGTTCTGCAGCGCGTCGGTGTTGCGCATCACGTACGGCCGCATCGCGCCGGTCAGAACCACCGGCACGCGCACCTGCCCGAGCACCTGCACGATGCGCTCGCCGGTGACCGCCAGCCGGTCGGTGCCGTGCACGACGACGATGCCGTCGTGCGCCTCGGCCATCGAACCGACGGTGCGCGCGATCAGGTCGTGGTCCTGCGGCGACATCTGCAGGCTGTCCTTGTTCATCAGCGGGATGCGCACGATGTCGATGCCCTGCAGCTGCAGGCTGGCGAGCATGACGTCGAGCACCGACGTGCGGTTGTCGAGCACGCCCTGCAACTCGTCGTAGGTCTTCTCGATCGTGCCGCCGGTGGAGATCAGGGCGATGCGCTTCTTGCTGGCCACGCCGACAGCATCGCATGCGGGCCCTGTCGTCGCCACGGCCGGCCTTGTGCCGCCCGGTGGGCGTGCTAACCGTGGCGCCATGTCGTGGGCTCCGACGGTCGCGGTGGGTCTGGTGGCGGCCCTGGTCCTCGGCACCCTCGCGCGCCGGCTCGGCCAGTCGCCGCTGATCGGCTACCTCCTGGCCGGCGTGCTGATCGGGCCGCACACGCCCGGCTTCACCGGCAACGCGGAACTCGCCGCCCAGCTGGCCGACGTCGGCGTCGTGCTGCTGATGTTCGGTGTCGGCCTCGGGTTCTCGTTCGCGGACCTGTGGTCGGTGCGGCGGCTGGCCGTGCCGGGTGCCGTGCTCGCGAGCGGCGCCGTCGTCGGGCTCGGCGCCGGCCTCGGCGCGCTGCTCGGCTGGCCGCTCGGCGCCGGCCTCGTCTTCGGCATGTGCATCGCGTGCGCGTCGACCGTCGTGATCGTGCGCGGCATGACCGAACTCGGCCTGCTGTCGGCGTCGCCCGGACGCATCGCCGTCGGCTGGTCGCTGGTCGAGGACCTGATCACGGTCGTGCTGCTCGTCGTGCTGCCGGCGATGGCGGTCGACGGCGCGGCCACCGGCGCGGCGGCCGCCGTGCCGCTGTGGCAGGCGCTGGCCGCGAGCCTCGGCAAGATGGCGCTGCTCGCCGCCGTCGTCGTCTGGGGCGGCGGCTTCGTGGTGCCGCGCCTGCTCGCCGTGGTCGCGCGGGCGCAGTCGCGCGAACTGTTCACCCTCGCCGTGCTGACCTTGGCGCTCGGCGTCGCCTACGGCGCCGCGGCCGGCTTTGGCGTGTCGCTGGCGCTCGGCGCGTTCTTCGCCGGCATGGTCGTCGGCCGCTCCGACCTCGCGCACCAGGCCGCAGCCGACGCGTTGCCGATGCGCGACGCCTTCGCGGTGCTGTTCTTCGTCGCCGTCGGCATGCTGTTCGACCCGGCGGCGCTGCTGACGGCGCCGCTGGCGGCGGTCGCCACGCGCGCGTGCGTGCTGGTCGGCAAGCCGCTGGTGGCGACGTGCGTCCTGCTGTGCGCCGGCCAGCCGCCGCGCGCCGCGCTCGCCGTGGCGGCCGGACTCGCCCAGGTCAGCGAGTTCGGCTTCGTGCTCGCCGGCCTCGCCGTCGGCCTCGGCATCCTGCCGCCGCTCGGCCGCGACCTCGTGCTGGCGTCGGCGTTGGCCAGCGTCATGGCGAGCCCGGCGCTGTTCCGCGGCCTGCCGGCGCTGGAGCAGTGGCTGCTGCGGCGCTGGCCGCGCGCCGGCCTCGGCCGCCCGCCGGGCGGGCCCGCGGACGGCGCCGGTGCGGTTTCGGCAGCCGGCATCGACCAGCACGTCGTGCTCGTCGGTTGCGGCCGCGTCGGCAGCGTCCTGCTCGGCTTCCTGCAGGCGCGCGGCGTGCCGGTCGTGGTCGTCGACAGCGATCGACGGACCGTCGAACGGCTGCTCGCGCAAGGCGTTCGCGCGCTGTATGGCGACGCCGGCAGCCCGGTGCTGCTCGACGGCGCCGGCATCGCGCAGGCGCGCGCGCTCGTGCTCGCCGCCCCCGATGCGGTGACGCAGCGCCTCGCCATCGAACACGCGCGCGCGGTCCGACCTGGGCTCGCCGTGCTGGCGCGCGTGCACACCGACGGCCAGTTCGCCGCCTGCGCGGCGATGGCGGGTGTGCGGCCGGTGCACGGTGAGCGCGAACTCGGCCACGCCATGGCGCGCGAGCTGCTGCAGACCCTCGGCGCCAGCCCGATCGAGGCCGAGGCGGCGGTGCGGGGCGTCGGCGCCGGCGGCGACGCGGCGACCGCCGCGCCGCCGCGCTTGTTCGAGATCGCCGTGCCCGCGCACTCGGCGGTGGCCGGTCGCACGCTCGCCGAACTCGGCCTGCCCGGCGGCGCGCTGGTGGTCGCCGTCGTCCGCGGCGGCCACCACCTCGTCGCGCGCGGTCCGACGGCGCTCGCCGGCGGCGACGTGCTGCTGGTGTTCGCCAGCAACGCCGACGCGCTCGCCATCGAGGCCCGCGTCCGCGCGCCGGTCGATGGATCCGCCGCGACCGGTTCGTGAGCGCGGCAGGGCTTCCTGCTACAACCTCGGCCCGTGCGGTATCGCCCCCTCGGACAGTCCGGCCTCAAGGTCTCGGTCGTCGGCCTCGGCTCGTGGCTGACGTTCGGCAATCAGCTCGGGTCGGGCGACAGCGATCGCCTCGTCCGCGCCGCCGTCGACGCCGGCGTCAACCTGTTCGACACCGCCGACGTCTACAAGGACGGCGAAGGCGAGCGCGCGCTCGGCCGCGCCATCCGCGGGCTGCCGCGGCACAAGCTGGTGCTCGCCACCAAGTGCTTCTTTCCGATGAGCGACGACCCCAACGACCGCGGGCTGTCGCGCAAGCACGTGCACGAGTCGCTGGCCGCGTCGCTGCGGCGGCTGGGCACCGACTACGTCGACCTCTACCAGTGCCACCGCTTCGACCCGGAGACGCC
Source organism: Planctomycetota bacterium (assembly GCA_046306335.1). GTDB lineage: Bacteria > Planctomycetota > UBA1135 > UBA1135 > UBA2386 > UBA2386. Next base: position 3,480 of record JBKDXM010000040.1, on the reverse strand, counting down.
GGTGCTGGAGACGGCGATGGCGATGGACGACCTGATCCGCCGCGGCTTGGCGCTGTATTGGGGCACGAGCCAGTGGCCGGCCGAACGCCTCGCCGAGGTGGTGGAGCTTTGCGACGCACGCGGCCTGCACCGGCCGATCAGCAACCAGCCGCTCTACAACCTGTTCGAGCGCGGCATCGAGGCGGCGGTGCTGCCGACGTCGGCGCGCTGCGGCCTCGGCCAGCTGGTCTACTCGCCGCTGGCGCAGGGCGTGCTGACCGGCAAGTACGAACCGGGCAAGCCGCCGCCCGCCGGTACGCGCGCCGCCGATGAACGCGCCAACCAGTTCGTCGGTCGCTTCCTGACCGACGAGCGCGTGCGCCAGGCCCACCGCCTCGCGCAGCTGGCGCAGGCGCACGGCCTGACGGCGACGCAGGCCGCGCTGGCGTTCTGCCTGCGGCCGCGCGAGGTCAGCAGCGTGCTGGTCGGCGCGCGCGACGAAGCGCAACTCGCCGGCAGTCTCGCGGCCGTCGCCGTGGAACTGCCAGCCCCGCTGCTCGCGGCGCTGCAGCAGGAGTTCCCGGCGTGAACGACGTCGCGCCGCCGCGGCTGGGTTCGCCAACCGCGTCCGCACCGCTGCCGCCGCCGCTGCTGCGCCTGCCCGACGCTGCCGCGCTGCGGCAGATGGTCGCGCTCCGCTACGGCCCGCCCGGCCAGCGCGGCTGGGGCCCGACGCTGCGCGACGCCTACGGCTACGTCACGCCCGACGACGTCTACGAAGCGTTCGTCGCCGGCCTGATCGCGCCGGGCATGCGCTGGCTCGACGTCGGCTGCGGCCGCGAGCTGTTCCCCAACAACCCGACGCTGGCGGCGTCGCTGTCGCGCCGCTGCGCCCGCCTCGTCGGCGTCGACCCCGACCCGACGCTGCAGGAGAACCCGTGGGTGCACGAGAAGGTGGCGCAGCCGATCGACGCCTACGACGGCGGCGGCGCCTTCGACCTCGTCACGCTGCGCATGGTCGCCGAGCACATCGACGACCCCGAGGCCTGCGCCCGCAGCGTGCACCGGGCCCTGCGCAAGGGCGGCCTCGCCGTCGTCTACACGGTGTTCGCCGGCTCGCCGATGCCGCTGCTGACGCGGCTCGCGCCGATGGGCCTGCGCCACGTCGTCAAGTCGTGGCTGTGGGGGACGCAGCCGAAGGACACCTTCCCGACGCGCTTCCGCATGAACACGCGCGGCGCGCTGCAGCGGTTGTTCGCCGGCCACGGCATGGTCGAGGCGGCGTTCCTGCGGCTCGACGACTGCCGCACGTTCGCGCGCTTCCGGTCGATGGCCGAGCTGGAACTGCGGCTGATGCGGTGCTGCCGCGCGCTCGGGCTGCCGTACCCCGAGCACTGCCTGCTCGGCGTCTACCGCAAGGCCTGAGCGGGGCGCTCGCGCCAGCGGTCAGAACGCGAACTTCGTGCGCGCGCCCTTCCACCAGTCGCGCCACGCGGCGGCGTCCTCGTGGTTCTCGCGCGTCAGCTTCCGCAGCGGGTTCTCGACGAGGCGCTGCACGCGGCGGTTGCCGCCGCCGCCGCTTCCACCGCCGCCGGTGGCCCGGCGGCCGCCGCCGGTCGTCGGCGCCTTGCCGAGCAGGTCGATCAGCGCGTCGACGCTCGCCTTGTCCTTGATCTGGCCGACGGCGGCGAGCCGTGCATCGACGATGGCGAGCCAGTTCTCGGCGCGGTCGTTGCCGGCGAAGACGCCGTGCGACAGCGCCGGCACCGCCTTGGCGTCGCCGATCGCGCCGAGCGCCGTGCACATCGCCTGGATCGCCGGCAGCGAACCGTCCTTGTCGTCGACCTCGCGCGCCAGCGCGTCGCCGAGGTCGCCGACGGACTTGGGCTGCTGCAGCCGGCCGAGTGCCTCGGCGATCGACTGGCGGACCAGCGCGGTCGGGTCGGTCAGCTTGGCCGCCAGCGCCTTGGCGACGTCCTCGCCACCGACGGCGGCGAGCTTCTCGACGGCGGCGACCTTCAGCGGCAGCGAGGCCTTGGCCCAGCCGCCGTGGAAGTCGCGCAGTGCGGCCTTGACGACCTCGGGGTCGGCGGGCGGCGGGGGCGCGTCCTTGGCCTTGCCGGCGTCCGCGCCTTGGGCCGGGACACCCCGAGCCGGAGCGCCGGACGCCGGGTCGTTGGGGGCGGGGTTCTCCGGCGAGCCGGCGACCGGTCGATTGCCGCCCCGGCCGGTGCCATTGCCGGTTGGGCCGCCGGTTGGGCCGCCGGTTGGGCCGCCAGCTTCGCCGCCGCGTCCACCCTCGCGTTGGGCCGTTGCGGTGGCGACGGCGAGCAGCGCGAGCAGGACACCGGCGAAGGATCGCAGCATGGCGTGCGCATTACGGCTCGCAGGGCGTCTTGCCCACCGCAGGGCGCGGCGCGCAGTGCGCATGCGTGCCGCAGGCTCGGTGCCGCGACCGGCGGGGAGGCCGGCGGACGCGGGTCAGCGGCGGCGCTGCGCCGACGGCGGCGGCAGTTCGCGCAACAGGATGTCGACGCGGCCGCCCTGGCTGGTGACGCGCTCGATCTCGAACAGCTCGGTCGCCTCGACGAGGCTGCTGAGCTTGCCGTAGCCGTAGCTGCGGGCGTCGAAGTCCGGCTGCTGCGACATGATCTTGGCACCGACGGCGCCGAGGTTGGCCCAGCCGTCGTCGTCTTCGCTCGCCTCGACGGACCAGCGCAGCAGGTCGACCAGCTTGCGGTCGTGCACCAGCTCGCTCGCCGACTTGCGCTTGGCGCGCTCTTCCTCGACGCCAGCCCCCGGGCCCGCGCCGCGCAGGATGTCCGTGTGCACGAAGCGGTCGCACGCGGTCACGAACGCGCGCGGCGTCTTGCGCTCGCCGAAGCCGATGACCATCAGGCCCTCTTCGCGGATGCGCGAGGCGAGGCGCGTGAAGTCGCTGTCGCTGCTGACGAGGCAGAAGCCGTCGAGCTTGGCGCGGAACAGCAGGTCCATCGCGTCGATGATCAGCGCGCTGTCGGTGGCGTTCTTGCCCACCGTGTAGCGGAACTGCTGGATCGGCTGGATCGCGTGCTCCAGCAAGTGGTCCTTCCAGCTCTTCAGGCTCGGCAGCGTCCAGTCGCCGTAGATGCGCTTGACGATGGCGACGCCGTAGTTGGCGATCTCGGCGATCAGGCCCTCGATGGCCTTGGCGGAGACGTTGTCGGCGTCGATCAGTACGGCGAAGCGCTTCTGCGGCGTGGCGGAGTCCATGGGGCGGGGGCGCACGGTACCGCGGCGGCGGGCGGGGCGTGTGCGGGAAGTCGGGGATGCGGGCGCGGGAAGCAGTTACCCGACCGGCGGGATGAAATAGCCTCGCAATGGGTCGTATCGACGTCCGCAACCAGCCAACCATGCCGCACACCTACCAGCAACTCCGTCTCTCCGTCGTTGCCGCCAGCCTGCTGCTCACCCTCCCGCTGGCCGCACAGACCCGCAGCACCGTCCTCGTCGGCCCGCCCG